>JAKFWO010000032.1 GCA_021731815.1 Hyphomonadaceae bacterium
TTGAAACTCGGCAGGCGATTTCGGGGCGATCTTGCCAACGAGGATGGACCCGGGGATTCCGCCCTGGGATACGCTGATGCCAAGCGACTTTATTGTTTCAAGAACATTCGGGATGGCTTCGACCGGTGCCGGTGCGCCCGATTTCAGATCCGCGATACGGCCAATCCCCACTTGCACAAATCGCCCGGCGGGATAGTTCTGAACATAGGCTTCGCACGGGGCCAGGCTGCGGGCGATCGCGCAGGCTTGCCATGCCGCGTTTTCCAGTGAGGTCGCGTCCGTTCCGGGGATGAATGCCCAATCCTCGGCATTTTCAAGAATTCCCTGGTAATCAGGAGCCTGGTCCCGCCCGGTCGCCTGCTTGACATCCTTGGCGATGCGCCCGGGCAGGCTGGCGAGACGCAGGCCGGGCTCGCCGATCAGCCGTGACAGTGATTCTGCAAAGGGCGAATTGGGTTTGTTCGGCGCGTCGGCCGCCGTGTCCCCCGGCGAGGTCGCAAACAGCACGCCGACCCCTTCATTGGTTGAGGTCTTCGCCGCTTCACGCCCCAGTCCCCGTTGGCTACCGATGGTGGCCCCGCCGCTGCGCCTGGTCGGATCAGCGAAAGGATTGTCGCGACAGGCATCGAGGATGAGATAACGCACCAGCTTCGCCCCACCCAATGCTTCCTTGAGCGATGCTGCCTGAATGGAAGAATCCTTGAGAGAATCCTTGTCGGCGGGATTGACATCAACGGGCAGCAGATAATTGACGCCGTCGATTTCCACGCCGTGCCCGGCATAGTAAATCATTGCAGCATCCGCGCCCCTGGCCCTTTGGGCAAAGGTCGACCGTGCCGTCAACAAGGCCTGGCGATCGGGGTCGATCAGTTCCGTGACTTCGAACCCGGCCTGACGCAGCGATTTGGCGATCGCCCTGGCATCATTGGCCGGATTGACCAGCGGCCTCTCCTTGTATTTCGCCACGCCGATGACCAGCGCCACCCGCGATTCCGCTGAGGCCATCCCGGACAACGCCAAAACAAGCCCGGTCGCGAGCAGAACGATCCGCCGGACGATGGACCGGTGAACGGCCGCCGCCCAATTCGGATTTCTCCGGTATTTCCTATCTGTCACGCTGGAAACTTCCCTGCCAAATCCTGTCAATTGCCTTTGCACGCCTGGCCCCTCGCGCCAAACCCTGTCTCCGGTCCCGGATCCATGCGAAACGCCCACCCATGGGGGATATGGCTCTGCACAGGGGCAAAAATGCTTCCCGGGATCTCGCCGTCGCCATTTGCCACCGCACTCACGACACTCGCGATGCGCGTATTCCCGTCTCTCGAACGTTGCCGACCTCCAATGCTGAATGGTCGGCGCCCCGCTTCGACACTTCCCCCATAGCCTGGCGCACGGTCCCAGCCCGATCCGGAGGGTCAACGCCGATGATTCGGTGACCCCGTTCATCAGACCCAGGCTGAAGACCCGGCATCCTTGCTGCCGCAACGCTTGCAGCCGGGCCCCGAGATGCCTCACGTCCTGCCCCGGCTATTCGCGCAAACCACGCGATCCGCACAATGGTTACGTCAATGTTAACCTGTTTATCACTCCAAAGCCACCGCCAAATGTCTCCTCATCACGATTTTTGCACCCAGGGACAGTGTCACCGCCAGTCGCGTCTTCGACCTCTGTCGCCGGTTGCGGGGGCGCGTCATTGCTTGCCCGGGGGCGGCCGACTTTCCAGTTGCAGTTCGACACGCCGCTCCAACCGCGCGATATTCTCGTCCGCGGCCCCACCCGTCGCCTGTGCCGCAGCGGCATCATTTGCGCCCGCAGGATAAAGCAATTCGCTTTCGCCGATTCCTTGCGCAATGATCTCTTTGCCGGAGGGCGCGCCGCCGCTTACGGAAAGGAAATCTGCCACCGATTGTGCGCGTTTTTGTGACAATGCGAGATTATAATCTGCCGATCCCGAGGCATCGGTGTGGCCGCGGACCACGATGCGCTCAGCATCCGAGCGTCCCAACTCGCCCGCCAGCCTTGCAAGAGTGGCGCGCGCTTCAGCCGTCAGATCCGCGCGGTCGAACTCGAACAGGATCCGCAGATTGACCCGCGGCTGCACGCCAAAGGCGCGGCATTTGCTGATTGCGGTGATCACGCCCACCTGTTCGGGAATCTTCTGTGTGCGCTCATCGGCCAGCCGCATCAATTGATCGAGCCACGCGGCGCGCGGGCGATCGCGGGTCATTTCCTGCAAGCGCTGGAGCTGGAAAAAAGCGTCCTCGAGCCGGTTCCGGGCGAGGCTGGTCTCCAGAATCCGCCCGAGTGTGGCCTCCTCGAGCTTTTGCGCGCGAACGCGGTCGGTCATGTCGGAGATTCGGACAAAGGCCGTGCGGAAAAGCCGGTCGGCGTCGGAAAATCGTTCGGCCGCAAGGTTCTCGAGGCCAAGTCGATAGAAATCCTCCGCGTTGCCCGTGGGCAGCGGCACAGGCGCGGTAAAGGCGGCAGCGCAGGAAAAATCAGCGGCCAATGCAGAGGGGGCAGCCAGAACTGCTCCCGCGGCCAACCCAAATACCAGCCCCATAAATTTCGGCAGCGTTGCTGAAATAGCGCCCTTTCCGGGTCCTCGCCCAAGCATGGAAACACCCGTTTTCATGGCACCTCACCACTGCTTTTCCCGGTGCGCGTGCGTGTCATGGTGCATCTGCGTGTCATGGTGCGCCTTCCGTCGGTGGTTCGACGACGCGTATGTCGAGCAGAGCCGCCCCATAGCCGCTCTTGAGCCCGCCGAGCCAGGTCTCAAAATCCCGCAATTGGCTGCTTTTGGCGGTCCCATTGATCTCGAAAAATGCCTCCATGCCGGGCGGATCGGTCGGAAACGCCAGAACCAGCAGGCGGTCGAGACCGGCCGGCGCGGTAGCCGCGATGCGCCCGTCTTCGGGAAATCGCTTCCAGCCTTCCGCGCCGACTGCCAGATTTTCACCCGCACTGGTGGGGAACAAGGTGGTGATCCCGCCAAAGGGCTGGAAATCCACCGCCAGCAGCCGTGCTCCCTTCCTGACTTGCGCGCGGATATTGAGCCCGTCACGCCCGATGACAAAGGTTCCCGCCCGCGAGGCCGGTTCGAGCTCCACTGCGAGCTTCACGCGTGGATCGGCCCCCGCCCGGATTCGGTTGAGCAGGGCTTCGGCCTCGATCCGCGCGATCATGGCATCGAGCGATTCATTGGCAAAGACGAGATCATTGGCCGCTGTCGACAATTTCCAGATAGCGCCAATCCGGTCGAGCCGGAAATCGGGCCGCGCCGCCGAGAGATCGGCCCCGCTTTGACCGATGGCGGCCCGCGCGGATTCGGCGGCGGGCGTCAGCATGACCCCCGTTTTTGCCGCGGCCGAACGCGAGACGGCGATGGCGGGAAGGCCGGCAAAGGCCGCAATGGTCGCGCCATTCGTGTCTTCGGCGAGGCCTGGCAGCAATTGCGGGGTCTGGGCGTAGCCCGACCTGCCGATGAAATCCTGGGCTGCATCCCGAAATTCGCGGAAGGACACCGTGCCATCGCCGTCCAGATCCGCGCCAATATCGCCCTGCAGGATACGGGCAAACGCGTCGGTGAATACGCCTTTGGGCTTGCCGTCAAACGATTCCGCGGGGGTTCCGGTTTCCTTCGCGACCTCATAGTCGCCGGCCGCCGACAGCATGATCACATTGCGGAATGGCCATGGTTCCGGTGCGACAGGCGCGGCCGCTTCGCCGCGGGCAGGCGTGGCGAATTCATCCGTGCCGGTGCCGATAATTGCATAACGGTCCTTCCCGCCTTTGCCGATTGCGCGCACAAATTTCCCGGAATAACAGGCGTCGACCATCACGATGACCTTGCGTCCGCCTGCATCGAGCGGCCTCAGCGCCACCGGTTGCAGATCGTCGCGCCCGACGATCAGTCGCTTGCGCAAGGATTTTTCCGGATTGGTGGTGCCGTCGAAGGGAATGAATGCCCCCGTTCCATAGGGCAGATCAGCGGCGACATTGCGGTCGCGCGCGCTGGTGCCATGTCCGGAGAAATAGATGAAGACCAGATCCCCGGGCGCACTGCGCGGCAAAAGAGCGGCGAGTTCTTTCATGATCGCCGCCTTCGTGGCTTTCGCATCCACGAGGGTCCTTATATCGGCGGCCTTTGCGTCGAGCCGGGTCGTCAGCAGGTTTTGCATGGTCGCGACATCGTGGACCGGCCCATCGAGGCGGTGCCGTGCCTCGGGATAGGCCCCCACTCCCACCAGCAACGCAATGGTCCGGGCATCCGCAGGGGAGACTGCAAATCCGTTCAGGACAAAGCCGCTCAGTGCGAGCACCGCCAGGAGAAGCACGCGGGCGGTGCGTCCTCTCTCCGAAGGGCCAGATCGCGGGCCCGTTCGATTCCCACCGGTCAATTTCATGCGCATCACGATTTTTCCAGCGGCGGCCAGACCATATTGGCGGTGCCATTCCTGGCCAGCATTTCCGCAAATTCCGCATCCGTCAGGCGATTGGCCTGGGGCTGTTTGAACTGACAGATCCTGAACATCCCGCCTCTGGCCCCTGCATGGCTCAGAATGCGCGGCCAGCCAATACCGATCTCGACAACTTTCTTCTCACCGCCGGCCGTGTGGATATCGACCACGATCGGATGGTCGTCGGTCGCATCCCAGGTCGCTTCCAGTTCGCGATCGATGCCGTTGAGCCGGTCGGCGGCGGCACCCGACAGGCAGCCAGCCGATTGCGCGTTGATGATGGCCGGGAGACCGGCAATGAAGCGCATCCACAATTCCCAGCCCGCACCTGGAAACTGGGCGGCCCGGGCCCTGGCCAGATCGGCGAAGGCCTCGATGAAAGCAGGATCCGTCAGCAATAAAGGCGGGCCTTGCTCGACCTTCAACCGCAGCCCTTTGGGCGTGCTGGTTGCCGATTGTTTGTCATAGAGCGCACGCGCATGCCGCTCATGTACGAAATGCCCCGCCACGGCTTCGAGCCGACCCGGGCGGGGCAATTTGAGTACGGCCTGCGCAAACCGGGTGAAGGCGGAAGCGTCACGTCCCGCTTCGCCCAGCAATTCCAGCTTTGCGCGTTCAAACGCCGTGTTCCAATCCGCAAATCCGGCTTCCCGGCTCTTCCGGCCCGTATCCACGCCCAGCAAGGCAAAATAATCGTCGAGCCCGGCATAGGCCTTGACTTTTTGGCCGCCGATCGTGCCGAGCCCAAAGGCCTGCGCGGCCGGATCGAGCGCGGCACCCGTATTGGGGAAGGTCAGTGCCTGGAAGGCCGCGGATTCCCCCTGCCGACGTCCCGGCAAATAACGCCAGGAAATGGCCGCAGAGCGCGCATCCTCGCCACCGAGCGCTTTGACATCCATGACCACGTCGAGCACGCCGGGCAGGCGTTGGCGGCGTCCAGCGCTCGTCGCCCAATCGGCGCGGATGGCTTCCGGCGCGCGTGCGTCCCCGACCAGATCGAGGGCCGAGAAATCCTCGGTGCGACCAAAGGCCGTTTCCAGCCGGGCGAACAGGCGGCGGGTCAAATCGCCCGCAGCACCCGCATTCATCCATTGCGACAATTGATGCGCTGCCGCGAACAGATTTTGCGCGCCCTGTTCGCTGACCAGGGTGGCACCGGACGCCCGGACAAGGAAGGGCGCGGTGGCCGCGTAGCGGCTCGCCACGAAAAAACGTCGCAGATCGGGATCGGTGGCATAATGGCCCCGCGGTCTGAGGCCTGAATAATCGATCATGATCCCGAGGATCGGTGACTGCGCCGGCCCCTCGGCCATTGTGATCAGCCGGAATTCGGCGGCCTCCGGCCCGTCCCGGAAAGTCTCGCCGCTGCCAAGATTGGCGACGAAGGCTGCGAAGCGTCCCGCAAGTGTCGCCTTTGTTCCCGCCCCGGCCTTTGCGGCGGCGGCCACAGCGGAAATCCATTGGTTGAACACGGGAATGAGTTCTGCACGCTCGAAATCGCGTTGTGCTTTGGTGACGCTCAGCCCCAGAAAATGCAGCAGCGTGGATTCGGTGACCAGATGACCGCTGCCATCGGCGCGGTTGCGGGCGCAAAGTTCCAGGAACCCGGCCCCGGCTTCAGGCGCATTTTCGGTCGGTAAACCGTCAGACGCACAGATCGGTCCGATTTTTTGGGCCGACGCCGGATTGCTTGCCCATAACAGGGGAATGGCCCCGGCCATCATGGCCATGATCTCGCGTCGTCTCATCGTGTCCCGCCCCTGTGCTGTGCATGAGTCATGACCCCGTCTCCGTATTCATTGGCGGGGGTCATTGGCAAGGTTCTGCGGCCGATCGGCACACAAGGGTCTCAATCTTCGCCGCCCAGGCGCTCGCGTCGCTGCGTGGTGTGGCGGCGAAGGATCGTGAGCTGGAGACATCGCTGCTCAGGCTGGTGATCGTACCCAGTGCCGGGCTGTTGAGCGCCGCACTACTATTGGCATCCGTGGCCGATTGCGCGAGATTGACCGGCTTGCGGGTCAGGATCGCGAGAATCATGGATTTTCCGAACGGGGCCTGCGCCGTCAGGTTGAATTTCATCTGCGGCGTGGGCAGGCGCAATTTCCCGGCCTCGACCCGGTTATCGGGATTGAAGGCATTGGGAAACAGCAGGGTCGTGGCATCATCGGGTCCGACATTGATCACGTTGAGATAGCCGGACTCGCGGACATCGATTTCGATCTCGAGCGGCTCGCCTTCCACATAACGGTCCTTGACATTGGTGATGGCGAGCCCGGGCAGGCCGCGGGCCACTTCCTCCACCCGCCGCCAATTCGGCCCGCCGCCATTGGATGTGCTGGTCAGCCTTATGCCCTGCTGCCGCAATTGCGCGCTGCCCTGGATCTGTGGCGTAAAGCGCTGATTGCCGGACAATCGGCTGTGGACATAGTCGCTGGCAATGGACACCATTTCCGCAGGCGTCACCGTTCCAGACGCTGATTTCTCCTTGATTGCCTGGGCAAGGCCAACCGTGAAGGCGCTGCCATTGGGCGTGGCGATCGCCTGTTCGTGGTCGCCCGCCGCATTGAGCGCAACATAACGGTCGCTGGCATCGTTTCCGGACCCGTTTTCGCTGACCACAAAGGAACGGTCGAGTTTGGCGTCCTTGGCCACCGGAAAATATTTGGCAACCGCCTGTGATTCCCCGAGCAAGGGCCGCCCGAGGCGGATCGACCGGTCCACCGTCCCTGAATGGCAGGCATCGATGACCAGCATGATGTTGCGGCTCGGACTTTTGGTGATCAGATCGCCGATCTCGTCATCGATGACCGCGCCGCGCAATTGCGTGCCGCCCTGGCCATCCGCGAGAATTTGGAAATCCGCGGCCAGAAGGGCTTCGTCCTGACTGTCGGTCTCGTCGCCATTGAGATCGAAGACCGGCGCACCATGGCCGGAAAAATAGATGAACACCCGGTCAGACGCTCCCGCATTCTCGATCAGGGCCGCTTTCAGCGCCGTAAGGATTCCGCGTCGGGTGGCCTGCTGATCAACCAATACAACCGGGTTGGCGAAGCCGAGGCGATTGGCAATGTCGCTGGCCTGGGCGACATCCTTGTCGATGCCTGGCAAACGGGCATCCGGCGAGGAATAATTGCCAATCCCGATAATCAGCGCACGATCGGCCGCCAAAGCCGGCGACCCGAAGGCCGCCAGCATCAGGGGCACCGCAACAAAGCGGGCAAGATTCAACATGGATTATTCCTTGATCGTGAGATTGCGAATAGTGACTGGCCGAGGGCTGCCCGTCGCGTCCCGCAATGCGAGGCCCTTGCTGGCGAGGTCGGGGCCATTGGCCTTCAGCGCGCGGCGCAATTCATCGACCGAAAGCGCACCGTCTTTGGTATAGATCGCGACCACCGATTGCTCGCCAAAGGGCTTTTCCGCCGTCGCGGCCACCGTTTTTGTGCCGGCAGCATCAAACCGGTCTTTGGTCAGTTCCTCGATCATGCCGTCCGGATAGACCACGAACAGATGGGCAAAACCGGGCTGGCTGACGCCATAGACCAATTGCACTTCCTCACCGGATTTATAGGCCGATTTGTCCGTAGTGACGAGCGCCAGTGCGGCCGGAGCGGGCGTGGCGGGATCGGGTTTGGGTGCCGGCGGTGCCACGACCACTGTGGTAACCGCAGGCAAAACTGGCGGGACCACCACGGGGGGAGCCACTGGCGGAAGCGGCGGCGGGACGACAGGAGCAATGGCCGGAGCGACAGGGGGCACCACAGGGGGCGCCACGGGGGGCGCAACTGCCGGCGGAACCACTGCGACAGCCGGTGTTACCACGGGCTGGGCGGTGCGATTCCCGATGGTCAGGGTCAGCACTTTCGGTGCCGAAATGCCCGCTACGGCTTCGGCTCCGGCTGCCGATCCGACATTGACGCCGAGCCGTGCGAGTTTTTCCTCAAAGGGCCCCCGCGGCTCGCCGCGCGCGGACGCTCCGCCAGTCAGCAGGCCAAGGCTGCGATCGGAGGCGAAGGCAACGATTTCCGCCGTACCCGGCTTGTCGACCACAAGGAAGCGCCGCAAAATCTGGACGCCTTTGTCGAGTTTTTCGCTGTCGACCTCGCTGCCCGGGGACAGCAGGCGCACGCTTCCATCCGTCTCGCGCGAATAGAAATAGACGAAAGCCGGACGATTGAGCGTCACGCGCAACGTGATCTCCTCATTGACGTCATAATGGGGCTTGCGGGCTTCCACCTGCAATAGCAACCGTTCGCTGGCGACCTGCACAGCCTTGCCGTCAAGGGAGCCAACCTGTATTACTTGGGAAAGGGCCGGGGATGAAGCGAGCACCAGAGCGATCGAGGCGACCGCAATGCAGGCGAATGCGCGGATTTGGGCATCCGATGGTGAATTGTTCGCCGGGAACCGGGAAACGGGTAGAATTCGGGTCATTTGTTTTCTCCAGCGGGGCTTCGTGACAAGACTGAAATATTTGTGTTTCGTTGTGGAAGATTCATGTGCAGGGGATTTATTGGTGTCGTCACTCCAGATTCCGAAGTCGAAAGTTGTCCTTCGTGCAACACCAGAGCGCGTCCAGACAAAGTGGAGTCCGGTTTTCGCCTGAACGCGCTCTAAATTATTGAATCCGAGCATTTTCAATTCAAACATTCGGCTCGGATTTCCATGAAAATGCTCGAGGGCCGATCCAGGAGAATTAGTCTTTCCGCTGGGGCCAATCTGGCCTCTGGGGGCAATCTGGCCTCTGGGGGCAATCTGGGGTCCAATTTATCCTGTTCGCGCGATTCAGAACTTGCGTAGTCGAGGCATTTCGGTGGTTGCCAATCGGAATTGGGCGTCAATCGAGCACCGGAATCGGCAGCCGGCGTTTTTTCGCTTCCTCCCGTGCGGCAGTCGAAACGTCTCCGCCAACAGGGGGCGTGACAACGCCCGGTGCCACTACGGTGGTAACTGAAGGGGGCGTAACCACCGCAGGCGTGACTACGGTGGTGACCGAAGGGGGTGGGGCGACAACGGGCGGTGCATCAACCCGCGGAAACAGGGTCCGGATGCCTGCAATATCCTTGTCGGTCAGGACCAGTGGCTTGCGCGGATCCCACCCATCCTTGCTGCAATAATTCATCACTGAATTGGGGTCATATTCGGTCAGCAGAACCAATCCCGGCAGGGGGCGGCCCGGTGCCTGACCATTATTCTGCGAAAGACGGCATTCATCGGGTGTGTCCGGCCGATTTTGTTCATGGATCAGGCCGAGAACATGCCCGAATTCGTGAATCGCAGTGAATTGCAGACAGCGTTCTTGCTTGTTCACGCATCCGCTGAATCCCGGGTGCTGGGCCATGTTGAAATTGAGATAGACGCTGGTGCGAGTCCCGAGTGCCGCACGTCCGACGATCGCCCGCGGCCATTCCTGCGGGCCCACCGCGATCCGCACAGCACGCTGCCCTGACTCGCAAGCCCCCCAGCCCAGAAACCGGACGCCGGAAGCGGCTTCCCAGCTACCTGAAACTGCCGCGCGCACCAATTGCCGCAAGGGCTCATGCTCCGGCGTGTTGATCTCCCAGCAAACGGGGATTTCAGACTGTCGCCAGATGACTTCTTCGAGAGTCGCAGCCTTGGAAACGGCCTCTCCCGGGCCGGGAATGACGAAGGGCTCGCCCTTGAGGGTCAATTGGTCACTTGTCTGGGCCACGGCACCTGAAACGACGCATAGTGGCGCAGTCAAAACCAGTGCGCGCAGAATTTGGACCACCGCACTTCTCAAATCATGTCTGCTCATTACACCCCCCGGTGAGCCCGTCCTTGTGCCGACCTACAGGTGATCGACCCGCTTTGGTTTGCCCTCAGACCCCGCAAGATTCCTGTGGCCGGGCGATTGGACCAGCAATTTCCACTGACCGACCGCGCATCGACCACGCCGGTACCAGCTTTCGCGGATTGTTCATTATTCCGCCTGAAGCTTGCGCTCGATATCCCTGGCTGGCCGATAGACGAGCCCGCGATACCGGATGCTCCGCCCCCAGAAACCGAAGGCGATATCCTTCGTCGCCGCCGGGAGGCCCTCATTATTGCAGCGATCGCCCCAGTCGATGACCTGACCGTCACGGATTTCGAGCTTGCCGCGCCAACTGGCAATGGCCGCCGCGCCCGGCCCCGGCCCCGTGCAGCGATAGCCGGGCTCGATCGCATACAGCGCCTGTCCTTCAAATTGCTTCAGTCGCCGGGAGGCGGCCCCGTGCGCATCATTTGTTCTGTCCGCAAGGGAAGGTGTCGACGAAATTGAGATAGCTAATACAATACAGCCAAATATCCTGCCATATGGCCCGACTCGCCCCGGGACCCTCAATTCAGGTCTGATCCATGCATGATATCCCAAGAACCGCCCCCGCCAAAATTCGTCCCCAGGTTCGTCAGGAGCTTTGACTTTCCTGATCGTTGATGTCGGGATATTAATAAATAACCGGCCTTGACGCAAGAGTGCACGGCAGGGTTTGTGCGGGACATTCTGCGCATATCGACGCGATGTCGCATCAGGATCGGAACCCGACGGGACAGAAGAAGCGACGTGGATGCACGCGAGGGGCCGGCTGGTGCCGGTTTCGCGGCCGGCTGGTGCCGGTTTCGCGGCCCGGATGGGCCAGGCGACGATCGCTGGTTCTGCTGGCCGTTGCCCGGCGTGCCGACATTCCACCGGCTTGGGTCATCGACCTGTCCCGGATGCTCTCCGAATCGGCGCGTCAGTCCTGGCCGGCGAGGCCCCCTTCGGGCATACCGAGCTTCTCGCGCAGGCGGCGCAATTGCTGCGCGACCGGGCTCGTTTCCGGAAAGGGTGCGGTAAGCGCGTCATCGCAGCGGGTGATCCGGTCGAGCAAAGCGCGCGCGTCCGACACGAAGCCACCAAAGGTGATGGCCATGGGATCGCTGCCAAATTCCCGCGGCTCCTGCTGCAGCAAGGCAGGCGCGTTGATCCGGTGGCGGGGTGCCAATAATTCCGAAGCCGGCATTTCCTGCTCGCGCACCCCGCGCACGACGAGAAGCCAGGCGGCCGCCAGCATCAGGCGCGTGGTCAGCCGCGCGCTTTCGGCGGCAAAAGCCAGCGCCTCCAGCCGGGGAAGATCACGCGAAAAGACCCTGCCGGGGCCCGTGAGAAAGGCAGCGCTGGTTTCCATGAGCGCCATGCCCTCTGAAAACAGCCGGCGAAATTGTTCTGAATGCGCAAATGCCTCGCACCGGCCGACCGGGTCGTCCCACACCCCGTTGGGCCCCGCGGTGAGACCTGGAAAATCCTCGACAGAATCGGAAAAAGGGGTCATGTCGCCTCACGAAACGGGATCGTCCTATATCTGATTTGCGTCAGGGTCAGCAAGTTCCGCGCCAGGCTCTCACATGTGCGAATTGACCTGAAATCGCGCTTATGCCCTGATTGAATGATTCCAGATGCCTTCGAGACCCCCACGGAAAAATGATGCGTTTTCGTCCCCTGCCGGTGCTGAGCACGGTTTCGCTGCTCGCTTTCGTCGCGCTGCTCGGGCTGGGTCAATGGCAATGGCGTCGGGCCGGGGAGAAGCGGGCGACCATTGCAGCACTCGCGGAAGCCGCCAGCCGGCCGGCACTCGCCTTTGAGGATGCGCTGAACCAATTGAAGCGCCCGGAGCAGATCCCCGAATGGCGCGCGATTGCCCCCCCAAAAGGGCAAGGCTGTGCGAGCGCGGGAAGCGGTCCTTTTCTGCAGGCGCTGCGGGTTTCGGATGCCGGGCACCGGGAATATCTGCTGCCAGTCGGCGATGCGCGTGAGGGATATTTGCTCGTCCATATCGCCGAGGGTCCGGCCGGGATTCACCGATTCCCTGCGCCATGCGCATTTCCCGATCGTCTCGTCCTGCGTCAGCGCATCCTGCCGGGCCGGTTCGGCATTCCCAACCGGCCGGAGACCGATGAATTCTACTGGATCGACCCGGACGCCATGCTGAACCGCGCGGGATTGCCGATCGCCGCGCCGGGATATTACCTTGCCGCCCCCGAACTCGTCGATCCCCGAACGGGAGTCCGACGGCCCAATCCCCGGGCCGACCCACAGGCGGCGCAATTGCTGCGCCCGGAAACCCATATCGGCTATTCGCTGACCTGGTTCGGGTTGGCACTGGCGCTGGCGGCGCTCTATGTCGCGATGCATGTCGCGCGCGGCAGATTGTCCTTCACGACCCGGAAATTCTGATGATCCCCCGTTACACCCGCCCCGAAATGAGCCGGATCTGGTCGGAGGCGCATAAATTCGCGCTGTGGCTGGAGATCGAGACGCTGGCGGCCGAGGCGATGGCCGGGATCGGCGCTATTCCGGCCGCGGCGGCAGAAGCGATTCGGGCGCGCGGCGGGTTTGACCCGGCCCGCATTGCGGTCATCGAAGCAGAAATCAAGCACGATGTGCTCGCCTTTCTGACCTCGGTGTCCGAACATGTCGGGCCGGAGGGGCGATTTCTCCACCGGGGCATGACGTCCTCCGACCTGCTCGATACAGGCTTTGCGCTGCAATTGCGGGATGCCACCGATTTGCTGATCGCTGGCGTCGATCGGGTTCGCGCGGCATTGCGCAAGCGCGCCTTTGAGCACCGCTTGACTCCGATGATTGGCCGCAGCCATGGCATGCATGCCGAGCCGGTCACCTTTGGCCTGAAGCTCGCGGGGTTTTATGCGGAATTCGGGCGGGTCGAGACCCGGTTGCGAGTGGCGCGCGAGGAAATCTCGGTCTGCGCATTGTCCGGGCCGGTGGGAACCTATTCCGAAATCGATCCGCGGGTCGAGGAAGCAATTGCCGCACGGCTCGGCCTGCGGATCGAACCCGTCTCCACCCAGATCATTCCGCGCGACCGCCATGCCGCTTTCTTTGCGGCGCTCGCGCTGACGGCGGGGGCGGTGGAGCGCGTTGCTGTCGAGATCCGCCATCTCCAGCGCAGCGAGATCCGCGAGGTCGAGGAATTTTTCGCCGAAGGGCAAAAGGGATCCTCTTCCATGCCCCACAAGCGCAATCCGGTGCTGAGCGAAAACCTGACCGGGCTCGCGCGGCTGGTGCGTGGGGCACTGGCACCTGCGCTCGAGAACATGGTGCTGTGGCACGAGCGCGACATTTCCCATTCCTCGGTCGAGCGTGCGATCGCCCCCGATGCGACAGCGCATCTGCATTTCGCGCTGCACCGCCTGGCGCAACTCATCGAAACCCTGGTGGTCTATCCTGGCACCATGCGCGCCAATCTCGAAAAATCCGGCGGGCTGTACCATTCACAGGCGGTGATGCTCAGCCTGACCGAGGCCGGCATGGCGCGCGAAATCGCCTATGCGCTCGTCCAGAAGGCGGCCATGCGCGCGTGGCGCGGCGAGGTTTCCGGACCCGATGCCTTCCGCACATTGCTGGAGGCGGAAACTGGCATCGCCGAGACCCTCGGCATTGCGGAATTCGACCGGATCTTTTCGCTCGACCGCCATTTCGCTTATATCGACCGCATCTTTGCGCGTGTGTTCGGCGCATGCTCGTAATGATTGGGCAGAGCGAACCGACTTCGACCAGGGCAGGCATTTGCGCAAAATTGTCCTCGTCCGATCAATCGGTTGAATGCGCTCCAGGGAGCGGGAATGTGCTGCTGTGCGGCCCATCCGATCATGGTTACCGCCGCTGCTGGCCTGCCGATGGCGCGCGCCCCGGCCAATTGATAATGGGACGATCAGCGGCCTCGCCTTCAGGGCGTCTTCTGGCCCTTGCAGGGCCGGCCAATTCGCTGGTCATTACGAAGCGGACGACAATCATGATACCTTGCAGTTTCCCGAAAACGGGTCGTGTAAATGTGTTCAACTATGTTTGCAACGATACATCGATATGTGTCGGTCTGACGATCGGATCCATTATTTTCGGGAGGCATGATTGAGCACTGACATCACCGGCGGCTGCCATTGCGGAGCCGTGAGATACATGATCCGCGCGGCCCCGCGCCGGGTTTCGGTCTGCCACTGCGCCGATTGCCGCCGTTGCGCGGGCGCGCCCATGGTGGGCTGGGCCGCGGTCCGCGACGTCGACCTTGAGGTCCGTGGTGTGCTGGCGCGCTATCAGTCCTCGGCGGCGGCGCTTCGGGAATTTTGCCCGAATTGCGGAACCGGATTATTCTATCGCAATGCCGAATTGTTTCCCGACGAAGTCGATGTCAGCACGGGCACGCTCGACGACCCGAACGCATTTCCACCACAGGAAGCGATCCAGCTCGCCGACGCCCCGGACTGGCTTTCAGGCCTGCCATCCCTGCCCGGCCACGCGCGCTTTCCGCCGGAGGGATGAGTCGATTCAGGAAACGGTCTGACAAGGGGCTGCGCGGTCGGCCTCAGCCGCTTCTTCCGCCCGATGCATGACCAAATGAACCGCCGCTGCGCCCGATACTGCCCGAACGGCCGCCAAAGGTGAAACCGGTGCGCACGATGCTCACCCCGCCAATGCCCGAAAAGCGGTTCGCGCCATTAAGGAAAATGCTTCCCCCCGCAACCACTGAATTGCCGGAACCTTCAACGCCGGATCCGACCCCGCCCGAGCCATTGAAAAACCCGTCCGACAGACGAATGTCGGTGGAAATCGGCGTAATCACGACCGGTGGGGCCTCAGATGCGGGCGCGACGGCTGGCGCAGGTGCCGGTGCAGCGCGTGGGGCAATCGGCACCGCCGGCCGGGGCTTTACGACCGGGCGCGGTTTCTTTCGCTCGAGGCCGTCTGCATAAGCGGCCGGTGCGGGCGCGATCAACGCTGCGAGCGCCACACCGGCCAAAGCGGCGGCGAGCACGATGGCCAAAGATCCGTTCTTTCGACCCGGTCTCGCAGAAAAATCATTGGAAAACAACATGGAATTCACCTGAATCCGCCGGCGCGGCCATTCGGAACACTGCGCGCATCATAATCGCAGGCTGATCCTGAACCTTTTTTGCGGTGCCTGCAAGGCGATGCCCCTGTGGCGCGAATTCATCCGCAGGGCGAAGTCGTGCATATTCCCGTCCCCACCGAAACTTCATTTGCGGGCAGGGGCAAATCCATCCATTGGAAGGGATCGGATTGCGTCGTCCAGATACCCGATATCCGGGCTTGCCACCACCATCCTGACATAAGGGTCGAACATGTTTTCAGGCAATTGCAGGCGTGGAATTCATGCCCTGATCGGCTTGGCAGCCTCTGTGATGGCCCATTCGGCACTTGCCCAGGACGCCCAAATCGACCCGGTCGGGGAGGCCGCGGAGGAATTGATCGTTCAACAGGCGCGCAAAGGCCCCAATCTGTGGCTCGCCGAGAAGGCCGGGCACGAAATGTGGATCATGGGGATCCAGTCCCCGGGCCCCAAGGGTCTGAAATGGGATTCTTCGGATGTCGGGAAAGTGATTGCCGAGGCCGATATTGTTGTTCCCTTCCGCTGGGAGCTCGATGCAGGCGTTGGAGTGTTCAAGGGGATCGGGCTTCTGCTCCGCGCGCGAAAGGTAACGAAGAATGATGACGGAGCGCGGCTGAAAGATCTGGTGCCCGCCGATCTCTATGCCCGCTTCAGCGCGCTGCGAAAGCAATTCGGTGCCGACAATGATGAATGGGAGGAATTCCGTCCGGCCTTTGCCGGTTTGCAATTGACCGAACAGGCGCTCGAAAAAAACAAGCTTCGGCAAGGTGACTTTCTATGGTCTCAGGCCATGAAGATTGCAAAGAAAGAAAAAAAGCCGATCCTTGAAACGAAGATCAAGGAAAATCTGGATTTCAAGGAAATTCTCCGCAAGCTCGATCAGGTTTCTCCGACCGATGAACTCGCCTGTTTTTCGGAAACCATCACTGCACTGGAGAAAGATTTGCCCAAAGTCCGGCGCAAGGCCTTTGCCTGGGCCGCCGGCGATGTGCAAACCATTCGCGCGCTCAGCCGCGAGAACAAGGCCGAAACCGCCTGCGGCGATCCGGTGCTCGCTATTCCGGAGCTTCGCCATCTGCGCGACAAGGGCGACGGGCTGGTGTTCAAAAATCTGATGGAAGCCGCCGCGAAGCACAAATCCGTTTTCGTACTGGCCGACATGACCTCGGTCGTGCGCACCGACAAGGGATTGCTCAATCGGCTCAAGGCCGAAGGCTTCACCATTGACGGGCCATAGAGAATTTTCGAAAAAATCGAGCCGGATTTCCAAACTGAAATTGCTTTGGTTCAATCATTCGGAGCGCGTTCCGGCGAGAAACCGGACTCTCTTTCTTCTGAACACCCTCCAGGATCCGAAGCCCGGTCACACCAAAAGATATTCCCGCTCGAGCACATATTGCGACTGGCCCTTGCCGGTCCAGCTTGAAAAAAGGCCGAAACTTTCCACGGTGAATACGGGACTTTCAAACAGGCTGAGCCCGCGGGTAAACGCCATGACTTCGGGAAGTTCGATGCCCGGCCGCAGATAAGCCAGCGTCAGATGCGGCCGGAAGCGCTGCTTTTCGGGGGGAAGACCTGAACGCCGCGCCGCGCGTTCGCATTTTTCGGCCAAAATCTGGAGTTCATTCCCCGTCGATTCTGCACCGAGCCACAGGCTCGTGGGCTCCGCGCCGCCGAAATGACCCGCCCCCTTGAGCCGCAGATCGAAACGCGGGCGTGTGATCTGAGTGAGTTCGGTGTCGAGATCCTCGGCCCGGCGCTCATCCATCTCGCCGAAAAAACGCAAGGTGACGTGAAAATTCTCCGGCTTGCGCCATTTCGCGCCATCAAGGCCGCTCTGCAATTGCGCGATTTCATCGCAAAGCCAATCGGGCGGCACAAGGGCGGCGAACAGGCGCAGCATGGCGGCTCACCGCATATTCCCGGACGGTGTGGCGGGCGCGCGAAGGCGCAGATAGGCGCGGGCCAGATGGCTACCGATTTGCGGGCCGGCAGCGGGATAGAGAAAGGGCTCCACCGCCTCCAGTTCCATCACCGCAAGCCGGCCATCCGGCAGGCGGGCCATATCGACCCGGGCGTAAAGCAGCGTCTCGCCAATTGCCGCCAGCACCTGTTGGGCGAGCGCAAGGTCGGAAAGGCCAGCCGCGATCGGGAATTCACGGCCGCCATAGGAAGGCTGGACCCGGTAATCACCCGGGGCCGCGCGTTTGACGAAAGCGTGGCTGAGTTCCCCGCCGCAAAAGACGAAGGAATATTCGCCTTCCTCGACCACCGAGGGCAAAAAGGGCTGCAACAAAGCCGGGCCAGGTGGAAGCTCGGCTTCCGCGGGCAATGGCCCATCCCGACGAACCAGGGCCTGGCGCCAGCCACCCGCCCCGATCCGGGGCTTGGCGACCAATATTTCGCCGCCAAATTCGGCGAAGGCCGTCGCAACGCTCTCCCGATCCACCCTGTCGGCCCAGAGCGTCGGAATCGAGGGCGCACCCCGGCCAGCGAGGTCGCGCAGATAGGTCTTGTCGGCATTCCAGCGCAGGATGGCGGGCGGGTTGAACAATCGGGTCTGTTCGGCGATCCGGTCCATCGCGGCGAGAAATTCCGGCAGGCGCGTGGCGTAATCCCAGGTCGTGCGAACGATCGCAGCCTCGAAGCCCGCCCAATCGACCCCGCCATCATCCCAAGACACCGGAATCAGGGCGCGCCCGATTGCGGCGAAAGCGGGGGTGAGATTTGCCACCTCGAGATCATGCTCCACGGCATGGGCGCGGCTGCGCCGCCCGTCAGGCAGCGTCACGCGGCTGGCGATGAAAGCGGTCCGGATCATCGGCGCAGTCTACAGGTCCAGCAACAGGCGCTCGGGATCCTCAAGGCATTCCTTGACGCGCACAAGGAAGGTCACGGCTTCGCGCCCGTCCACGATGCGGTGGTCATAGGACAGGGCCAGATACATCATCGGGCGGATGACCACCTGGCCATTGACGGCGACCGGGCGTTCCTTGATCGAGTGCATTCCCAGAATGCCCGATTGCGGCGGGTTGAGAATGGGAGTCGACATCAGCGACCCATAGACCCCGCCATTGGTGATGGTGAAGGTGCCGCCGGTCAATTGCTCGATCGACAGGGCTCCATCCCGCGCCTTGAGGCCGAGATCGCCGATCTCTTTCTCGATTTCGGCAAAGCCCTTGTGGTCGGCCCCGCGCAGAACCGGCACGACCAGCCCGCGTTCGGTGCCCACGGCGACCCCGATATCGTAATGATTCTTGTAGATGATGGAATCGCCATCGATTTCGGCATTGACCGCCGGAATTTCCTTGAGCGCCAGCACGCAGGCCTTGACGAAAAAGCTCATAAAGCCCAACCGGACCCCGTGCTTTTTCTCGAACCCTTCCTTGTAACGGTTACGGGCGGCCATGATGGCGCTCATATCCGCTTCGTTGAAGGTGGTCAGCATCGCGGCCTGGTTCTGTGCCTCCTTGAGCCGGCGCGCGATGGTCTGGCGCAGACGGGTCATTTTCACCCGCTCTTCATTGGCCAGAAGCGGACGCAAGGTCGCGGGGATCGCAGGGACGGAAGCAGCGGACACGAGAGAACCTTTTTCCAGAGCAGCCAGAGCATCGGCCTTGGTCAGTCGCCCATCCTTGCCCGACCCGCTCATCGCCGCA
Organism: Hyphomonadaceae bacterium; assembly: GCA_021731815.1. GTDB lineage: Bacteria > Pseudomonadota > Alphaproteobacteria > Caulobacterales > Aquidulcibacteraceae > JAKFWO01. Next base: position 19,030 of record JAKFWO010000032.1, read on the forward strand.
AGCGGGAGATTGTTTTCAGCCGCGATCCGCTGCACCGAGGGGGGCGCGGTTTTCTCGCCCATCGGCGTTGCCATTGGTGCGGCCATGTGTGTCGGAGCGGGTGCCGGAGCGGCAGACGGTGCAGCACTCATGGAAGCTGCGCCCGAGGCGATTCGCGCGATGACCGTCCCTACAGCGACCTGGGCCCCCGGTGCCACCAGCCATTCGGCGACGAGGCCGGCGACCGGGGCGGGAACCATGACGGCGACCTTGTCGGTCTCGATCTCGGCGAGTTCATCGCCGGCATTGACCGCATCACCCGCCTGACGCAGCAGGCGCGCGACCGTGCCTTCGGCGACGCTTTCGCCCATTTGGGGGATGACCACGTCGACTTTCACGCCACTCCCGGCGGGAGCGGGCGCGGCCATTGGCGCATTGGCTGCTGCGGGGCCGGCTTTCATCCCGTTTGCAGCAGCCCCGTTGCCGGCATTTTTGCCAGCAACATTGCCAGCGCCAGAACTTGTGCGGCCGAGGATTGCGCCAATCCCCACACTCGCCCCTTCGGCGACGAGGATTTCCGAAAGCACACCCGTTTCCGTGGCCGCTACTGAAAGCCCGACCTTGTCGGTTTCCAGCTCGACCAGCAACTCATCCTTGGCGATCGCATCGCCCGGTTTTTTCAGCCATTTGGCGACACTCGCCTCGCTCACCGATTCACCCAGAGGGGGAACCACAATATCGGCCATCACAGAAGCTCCCGCACAGGACAGATCAGAAATTGACGCAGATGGAATTATTTGCCGGTTGCACTGCCGGCGGGTTTTTCGCCGAGTGCCGCTTCGACAAACGCCTCCAATTGCGTTTTGTGGCTCGAGCCCAGACCCACGGCGGTCGATGCACTGGCCGGTCGCCCGGCATAAGCGACACGTTTCATCCGTGCACCAATTTCCTCGAGCACGGATTGAAGCCAGGGCTCGACAAAGCTGAAGGCCCCCATATTGCGGGGCTCTTCCTGGCACCAGACCATTTCGGCCGATGCGAAACGCGCCAGCACCTCCTTGAGTGATTGGTGCGGGAAGGGGTAGAATTGTTCCACCCGCAGCAGATAGACATCGGAAATGCCGCGCTTTTCGCGCTCCTCGAGCAGATCGTAATAGACCTTGCCCGAACACAGGACCACCCGGCGGATCCTGTCGTCCGGAACGAGGCGGATCGGCGTCAGATCGAAGCCACGCTCGGCATCATCGGCAAGGACACGGTGAAAGGTCGTATCGGGGCCCATTTCGCGGAGCCATGACACGCATTTCTTGTGCCGCAGCAGCGATTTGGGCGACATCAGGATGAGCGGCTTGCGGAAATCGCGGTGGATCTGGCGGCGCAGGATGTGGAAATAATTGGCCGGGGTCGAGACATTGGCGACCTGCATATTGTCCTGGGCGCAGGATTGCAGGAAACGCTCCAGCCGCGCCGAGCTGTGTTCGGGTCCCTGGCCTTCATAGCCATGCGGCAGCAGCATCACGAGGCCCGATGAGCGCAGCCATTTCTGTTCGGCCGAGGCGATGAACTGGTCGATGATGACCTGGGCCCCGTTCACGAAATCGCCAAATTGCGCTTCCCAAAGGACAAGCGTGTTGGGGGCCGACAGCGAATAGCCATATTCGAAGCCCAGAACGGCCTCTTCCGAGAGGCTCGAATCATAGACCTCGAACACGCCCTGACCATCCGCGAGATGGTTGAGCGGCGTATGACGCTCCTCGGTCTTCTGGTCGACGATCTGGCTGTGGCGATGGCTGAACGTGCCGCGCGCCGAATCCTGACCCGACAGGCGGATTTCGAATTTCTCCTTGAGCAGGGTGGCGAAGGCCAATTGCTCGCCGATTGCCCAATCGAGCGGCCCGTCCTCGGAAATCGCCTTGCGCCGGGCCTCGATCACGCGCGCCACCGTCCGGTGCGGCGCGACAGTATCAGGCAGGGTGTTGACCCCGATTCCGATCGCCTGCAACACCGGAATGTCCACGGAAGTGCGCCCGCGGCGGTCATCGTCCCGGGGCAGGCCGAGATGCGACCATTCCTTGTCGAAGCGGTCGGCCTGTTGCGCCCGATAGGTCTTGCCGGCTTCGAGTTCGGAATCGAGCAGGGCCTCCATTTCGGCGACCATGGCATCCGCCTCGTCGCGATTGATCACGCCCTCGGCGATCAGACGCTCGGCATAGATCGCGCGTACCGGCTTTTGCTGCGCGATTTTGGCATACATCAGCGGCTGGGTCATGGTGGGGTCGTCCCCCTCATTGTGACCATAGCGGCGATAGCAGACGAGATCGATGACCACGTCCTTCTGAAAGGTCTGGCGGAATTCGGTCGCGACCCGGGTGGCGAACACCACGGCTTCGGGATCGTCGCCATTGACGTGAAAAATCGGCGCCTGAACCATCAGCGCGACATCCGAGCAATAAGGCGAGGAACGCGAGAAGCGGGGATCGGTCGTGAAGCCGATCTGGTTATTGACGATGAAATGGATCGCCCCGCCCGTGCGATAGCCTTTGAGCCCCGACAGGCCAAAACATTCCGACACCATGCCCTGGCCGGCAAAGGCCGCATCGCCATGCAGCAAAAGCGGCAAAGTACGCCGCCGGCTTTCCTCGCGCGCTTCGAGGCTGGCAATGCCGCGCGCCTGTTTGGCGCGGGCCTTGCCGAGCACCACGGGATCCACCGCCTCGAGATGCGAGGGATTGGCGGTCAGCGACAGATGCACGATCAGGCCATCGAATTCGCGGTCCGACGACCAGCCGAGATGGTATTTCACATCCCCGGTGCCGAGTGCGGCTTCCGCATTGCCGTCCCCGCCCAGAAATTCGTTGAACACGGCGCGATAGGGCTTGCCCATCACCGCGGTCAGGACATTGAGCCGGCCGCGATGGGGCATGCCCAGAATGATGTCCGACAGACCGGATTTCCCGCCGACCTTTATGATCTGTTCGAGCGCCGGAGCCATGGCCTCGCCGCCATCAATGCCGAAACGTTTGGTGCCCGGAAACCGGCGGTGGATGAATTGCTCGAACACTTCGGCTTCGGTGAGTTTCCTGAGGATCGCCTTCTTGCCCAACAGGGTGAAATTCGCCGATTGGTCGGGATTCTCACCCTCGATCCGCTGTTGCAGCCAGGATTTCTGCGCGGGATCCGAAATATGCATGAATTCGAAGCCGATCCGACTGCAATAGACCTTGCGCAGGACCTCGAGCATTTTGCGGACGGTGGCGGTTTCGAATCCCAGCATGCCATCGATGAAGATCGGACGGTCGAGATCGGCCGCGCCGAAGCCATAATGGGCGGGATCGAGCTCCTCATGGCTGCCCGGAATCTGGATCCCGAGCGGGTCGAGATCGGCCGCCAGATGCCCGCGCATGCGATGGGCGCGGATCATCATCACCGCCTTGACGCTGTCGCGCGCGGCCTGCTGGACATCGACCGGCGCGCCCTTGGGGGCGGCAACCGCGAGCGGGGTTGGCGTGCGGGCCTCGCGCAAGGCGGGCTTGGCGGCAGGCGGTGCGCCGGTCAGCGCCGCGACCATTTCATCCGCCGCCGGATCGCGCCAATCGGCCCGCGCCCAGGAGGCCTTGCGGTCGGGCTCGGGTTCGGCGAGGCGGGCCAGCATCTCGCGCCAATCAGGGGCCACGCTGTCGGGATTGGCCTTGAAGCGGGCGAGCATCTCCTCGACATAGAGCGCATTGGCACCGTCGAGAAAACCTGTCTCAAGCAGGGCCTGATTGAAATTCGATCGCCCGTCATCCGCCATGACATCATCCCGATCCGTCGCGGGCGGAACGCGCCCGCCGGCGACGATTGACACATCATCCGCGCAGCATGGCGCAGATGCAATGCCAAGGTTTACCAAGTCACCCGGACCTGCACCATGCGCTTGCGCAGAGAAATCACGGGTTGCGCGAACACTTTTTCGCCCCCAGCCGGCGAAGCGGTCAGCGCCCGGCCAGCAGATTGGCGAGCGTCGAGCCGAGCGAGGCCGGGCTGTCGGCGATACGGATGCCGGCGGCACGCATGGCGTCGAGCTTGTCCTCCGCCCCGCCTTTGCCGCCGGCAATGATCGCGCCGGCATGGCCCATGCGGCGGCCGGGCGGTGCCGTGCGGCCGGCGATGAAGCCGACCATTGGTTTCCGGCGGCCCTTTCTGGCTTCATCGGCCAGGAATTGCGCAGCCTCTTCCTCGGCCGAGCCGCCGATTTCACCGATCATGATGATCGATTTGGTTTCCGGATCGGCGAGGAACATCTCCAGCACATCCACGAATTCGGTGCCCTTGACCGGGTCGCCGCCAATGCCGACGGCGCTGGTCTGGCCGAGCCCGGCATTGGTGGTCTGGAACACGGCTTCATAGGTCAGCGTGCCCGAGCGCGACACCACGCCCACACTGCCTTTGGCAAAGATCGAGCCCGGCATGATCCCGATCTTGCATTGGCCCGGCGTCAGCACGCCCGGGCAATTGGGACCGATCAGGCGCGATTTCGAGCCCTCGAGCCGGCGCTTGACCCGCACCATGTCGAGCACCGGAATGCCCTCGGTGATACAGACGATCAGCGGGATTTCAGCCTCGATCGCCTCCTCGATCGCGGCGGCCGCACCCGGCGGCGGAACATAGATGACGCTCGCATCCGCGCCGGCCTTGTCGCGCGCCTCGGCCACGGAATTGAACACCGGCAGGCCCAGATGCGTCGTTCCCCCTTTGCCCGGACTGACCCCGCCGGTCATTTTCGTGCCATAGGCGATGGCCTGTTGGGAATGGAAGGTGCCGTTCTTGCCGGTAAAGCCCTGGCAGATGACGCGCGTGGAATGATCGACCAGAATGGACATGATGGCCTCGGAAAAGATCTGGGGGGAAAGCGGGGGCGGGAAAGATGCTGTACCGCCCGTCTTAAGCAGGCGCACGCGGCTTGGCAATCGCCCCGGGCGGCGCTTGCCGATTCGGCAGCGTTGATGGTCATCCATCAGGCAATGCCGGAGGAGAGAGGGGAATGCATGATGAGCGACAAAACATGCCCCGAGCGCCGCCTTCTCGCCGGACGGGACGAAGATCGTCACCGAACGGGCAGTGTGAGCATCCCCTCGGCCAGCCAGCGGGCATAATCGGCGTGATCGACATTGCCGCCCGACAGCACGACGACCACCCGCCGGCCGGCAAAGCGCTCTCTTTCGGTGAGAACCGCGGCGAGCGCCGCCGCCCCGGAGGGTTCCAGCACCAGTTTCAGGCGGGAAAACGCCAGCGCCATGGCCTGTTTGACCGCCGCATCGGAAACAGGGATCGCGCCCGCCAACCGGTCGCGCAGGATCGCCCAGGGCCGATCGCCGGGCGCGGGAACCATCAGTCCGTCGCAGATCGTCCGAATTCCGGCCGGATTTTCCACCCGCATGCCGGCCGCCAGCGAGCGCCGGTAATCGTCGTGCCCTTCGGGCTCGGCCGCCCACAATCTGGTCTGTGGCGACAGGCGGGCAAAGGCCAGCGCGATGCCCGACAACAGCCCTCCGCCACTGGTCGGGCAGACCAGATCATCGGCCCACATGCCGCGATCGGCGAGGTCGAGCGCGATCTCCAGCCCGCTTGTCCCCTGCCCGGCAATGATCATTGGATCGTCAAAGGGCGGCACCAGCACCGCCCCTTTTCCCCGGGCGATGTCGGCGGCGATGGCTTCCCGGCTTTCGCTCAGGCGGTCATAGAGCCGCAAATGCGCGCCGGCGGCGATCACGCCCTCCCGCTTCAGGGCGGGTGCATCGGCCGGCATGACGATACTCGCTTCAATGCCGAGGATTTGTGCCGCCTTCGCTACCGCCAGCGCATGATTGCCCGACGAGAACGCGACCACGCCGGCTTTGCGTTCCGCGGTACCGAGTGCGGCCAGCCGGTTCATCGCGCCGCGGAATTTGAATGCCCCCCCGCGCTGGAGATTTTCCGGCTTGACGTGGATTTCGGCCCCGCAGATTTTGTCCAGACCATCGGCGCGAAGCAAGGGCGTGCGGATGGCAAAGGGCGCGAGGCGGGCGGCGGCGGCCTCGATATCGGCAAAGCCCGGCAGCGCAAGGGCAGGCGGGTGTCCCGTTGAATCGGGGGCACGAATTATTGCGGCGGTGGAACGCGGCCGAAGGCGCGTGATCAGGCTCGAACTATCCTGGCGCCCGCCGCCTGTGGCCTGGATCTCCGCATAGAATTGGTCGATCTGTTCGGTCACCGGGATCGGCGCGCCGATGCGCCGGGCTTCGTCGCGCACAAGGCCCAGATCCTTGCGCATCCAGTCCACCGCAAAGCCGAACCCGAAGCGGCCTTCCACCATGCTCTTCCAGCGATTATTCATCTGCCAGCTTTGCGCCGCCCCTTGCGAGATGGCGGCGATCAGCTTTTCCGGGTCGAGCCCTGCGGCCAGCGCGAAATTGAGCGCCTCAGACAGGCCCTGCACGATTCCGGCAATGGCGATCTGATTGGCCATTTTCGCCAATTGACCTGCGCCCACGGGCCCCATCAGCACCGCATTCCTGGCATAGGCGGCGAGCACCGGACCCGCACGCGCGAAATCTGCCGGATTTCCGCCGGCCATCACGGTAAGCGTGCCGTTCTCCGCCCCGCTCTGCCCGCCCGACACCGGCGCGTCGAGAAAACCGATCCCGGCCTGCCCGGCGATCTGCGCGCAGTTTCGTGCCCCGCTCGCCGAGATGGTGGTGTGGTCGATCCACAATGCGCCGCGGCTTTGGGCTGCGGAGGCGAGCATTCCCGCCAGTCCGGCGACATCCTGGTCATTGCCCAAGCAGCTCACCACGAATTCGGCTTCGGCGATGGCGTCCTCCACCCGATCGGCGCAGCGCGCGCCGGTCTTCAGCGACCACGCTTTTGCTTTTTCGGCCGAGCGGTTGTGGCCCGTGACCTCATGGCCCGCCCCGACGAGATGGGCGGCCATTGGTGCGCCCATGGTACCAAGCCCGATAAAAGCGATCCGGCTCATTTGTCGTCCTGCTCCGGCCTTTGGATGTCGGGAGGCACCGCTTCCGCCCAGTCCCAATTACGAAATTGCCCGCCGAAAAAGCCCAAAGCCGGGCCGGGCGGCCCCATGCGCGCGGCCAGAGTCTCGCCATAGATCGCCAGATGGTCGCCATGCCGTTCGCGTGCGCGGACCGCGCAGCCAAACCCCGACAGCGCCCCGCGCAGCACCGGTCCGCCTGGCATCTCCGCATCGAACAGGTTTTCAGGCACAATGTCGCGCACCGTACGGGCAAACAGCCGCGCGAGTTCGGCCTGATCGGCCCGCAACACGCTGATGCCAAAGCCGTCGGCCGCTGCAAAACGTGCAAAATACCCCGATTGATCTCCCAGCATCCATCCAAGGATCGGCGGAGCGAGGGACACGGACACGAAGGAATTGATGGTAATGGCAGCGATTGGTCCCCGCTCGCCCCCGCCGATGGCGGCGACGCAGATTCCGGTGGCAAATCGCCCGAGCGCGGCGCGATAGGCCATGATGTCGCCGCCTGGCGAAAGGGTTTGGTCCATCACCTGGCTCATCGGCTTCGCAATTCCTTCCTCGCCGGCTTCCCGCACCCGGCTTCCCGCACCGGGCTTCCCGCACCGGGCTTCACCGAGACTTAACGGCCATCGGTTACAAGTCCAAGTGCGGAAGGCCGCCGAACGGCCGGAATCCTGGATGAATATACAGAATGGCGAGCAATGGGCGCCCCATCATCATCAAGAAGATCAAAAAGATCTCGGGCGGTCATCATGGCGGCGCGTGGAAGGTCGCCTATGCCGATTTCGTGACGGCGATGATGGCGTTCTTCCTGCTGATGTGGCTGATCAACACCACGACGCCGGAGCAAAAGCGCGGCATTGCCGATTATTTCGCCCCGGCCAGCGTGGCCCTGTCGTCCTCGGGCTCGGGCGGAATTCTGGGCGGCACCGAGATCGCCCAGGAAGGGACCCGCTCGCGCGGGGCATCCTCGATCGTCGAGCGCCTGTCGCCGGATGCGCCCCAGACCGAGGCCATTGAGGAACAAAAACAACCCGAGCGTGTCAAGACCCAGGAAGAGATTTCCGACGAGGCGCTGAAAAAGGCGCTGGAATTGCGCGAGAAATCCGAATTCGAGCGCGCCGAACAATCGCTGCGCCAGGCGCTGGACGATCTGCCGGAGCTTGCGGAGCTGTCAAAGCATTTGCTGATCGACCAGACGCCCGAAGGCCTGCGCATTCAATTGGTGGATCAGGAGGGCCGCTCGATGTTTGCGCCCGGCGCGAAGGAGCCGCTCGAGCGCACGCACAAGCTGATCGGGCTGGTGGCCAGGGTCATCGAGCAATTGCCCAATCGCATCTCGATCAGTGGCCACACCGATGAAAGCCCCAAAAACAGCGGGGCCGGATTTTCGGAATGGGAATTATCGGCCGACCGCGCCAATTCGGCCCGCCGGATTCTGGAGCGCAGCGGGATCGATCCCGGCCGGGTCTTCCAGGTCTCGGGCAAGGCGCAGTCCGAGCCATTGTTTCCCGACGACCCCACGGCACCGGGCAATCGGCGGATTTCCATCGTGCTGTTGCATGCCGCACCGGTGCTGCCGAAAAATACCGGATTCTGATCCCCGATCAGGTCTGAATCCTGATATGGGAATCCGTACTCCGGAACAATCCGGTTTCCGGTCGGGGGAAAGGTCATGAAGACCCGACACAAAATACCGGAATCATTGCGGCATCCGCCACCCGGCGCCTTCCCTTTCCCGCCTGACCCGCTTTTCTGCGCCGCCTGCGGTCAGAACAGTTCCCCCGACGAGGTCGAGCGCGCCTTTGTGCGCGCCAATATACGGGCGCTGGGGGCGGAGATTCACCCGCTCTGGCGCTGCCCCGGCTGCGCCTCGATCCTCGCGGCGGGCCCTTTTGATCCGGTTTCAGCCTATCAATCCTATCCCATGCGCCGGGATGCGCGCGGGGGAAGCGCACCCGCCCATGTCGGACGTTTTGCCCGCAATATGATGATCGACCGCTGGAGGCTTCTCCGGCGCTTTGGTCTGGGTCCGGGCCAGAGGATACTGGATTTCGGCTGTCTCGATGGCGATTTCGTTGCTTTCCTGCGGGCGCGCGGCATCGATGCGAGCGGCTATGATCCGCATAATGCGCGATTTTCCGATGCCTCTTTGCTCTCGCAACGCTGGGACTGGATCGTCAGCCAGGACGTTATCGAACATCTCGCCGATCCGGGCGCGCATCTCGACTGGACAATGCGCGCGCTCAATGCCGGCGGGTACCTGGTCATCGCGACGCCGGATGCCGGGCGGATCAATCTGCCCCGGCCCGATGCCATGCGCCCGGACGCCATGATAATGGACCTCCACCAGCCATTCCACCGGGTGATCTTCTCGGCGCGGGCGCTGGATGCTGCTTCATCCGCGCGCGGGCTGGAATTGTCGGGCCAATGGCGCGGCTTTGCCGGCGACCGCCTTGTCCCGTTCCACAATCTGCGCGCAGCGCTTGCTTACGCCAAAGTCAGAGGCGGCTGGCTCGATGCACTTTATGAGCCGGTTCAGCTCTGGCCCGCGGTGATCTCTGCCCCTCTGTGGGTGGCAGGAATTTTCGGGGGCCTTGTTCCTTTTGGACGCCATATGACCCGGATTTATCGCTGCGGCAATTAATCGGGTCGGGGGCGGGAAGCGCCGGCAAGGGGTTTTGAATGGATATTGTCGTCATTGGTGCGGGATTGGCCGGTCTCTCGGCTGCGAGTGCACTGATGCGCGCGGGTGCAAGGCGGGTGCGTGTTCTCGAACGCGCGCCGCATCTGCGCGAATTCGGCGGCGGTATCCAGCTCAGCCCCAATGCGGTCAAGGCCTTGCGGGCGATCGGCGCTGACGATGCGGTGCTCGCGGCCGCGTTCCGCCCGCGTTCGGCGCGGCTGATCGACGGGCGGAGCGGCCGGATCCTGTTCGAGGCCCCCCTGGGTGAAACCTCGGTCACTCTCTATGGCGCGCCCTATCTGCATATGCACCGGGGCGATCTGATCGTCGCGCTGGCGGGTGTGGCGAAAGAGGCCGGTGCCGAAATCATCGTGAATGCAGAAGTGGTTCGTCTCGAAACCTGCGCCGACGGGGTGCGCCTCGAATTGGCCCAGGGCGCGGCGATCGAAGCCGATCTGGTTGTGCTGGCCGACGGCATCGGCTCGCGTTTGCTCGGGCATGTGGATCCGCTGCCCCGCGGCCGGCCGAGCGGCCTTGTCGCTTGGCGCGGGCTTGCACCGGTCGAAGCACTCAGCCCGGGGCAGGGCGATCCCTTTGCCGGTGTTGCCCCCTGCGCCAATGTGTGGATCGGACCCGGCCGCCATCTCGTCGCTTATTATGTGCGGGGTGGAAAATTGCTGAGTTTTGTGGCGGTGGCCGAACACGGATTTCTGCCAGCCCCGGGCAATATCCCGGCCGGTATCTCGCTTCGGGCCACGCCGCTCTGGGAAAAGGCGGGGGATGTCGAACCCCTGCGCCGGGCTTTCGCCGATTTCACGCCTTCGGCCCGCGCCGTTCTGGCTGCCGCGCGCGAATGTTCAGCCTGGCCGCTGGTGGAGCGCGGGGTGGCCGATCATTGGTCGGCGGGGCGGGTGACCGCGCTCGGCGATGCGGTCCATGCGATGGCCCCCTTCATGGCCCAGGGCGCGGCCATGGCCTTCGAGGATGCTGCGGTGCTGGCATTTTGCCTCGCGCCTGTGTTCCGGAAGCGTGAGACTGTGGCCCTGTCTGCGCTGGAACCGGCACTCCTGCAATATGAGAGCCTGCGTCAGGACCGTGTCCGCCGCGTGCACCGGACAAGCTGGGCCAATCGTGGCCTGTTCCATGCCGGGGGGCCCGGAAAATTCCTGCGCCACGGCACATTGCGGCTGGCGCGGGCACTGGCCCCGGAATTCTCCGCGCGCGGCCTGTCATGGCTCTATGGCCATGACGCTGCTGCCCATGCGGCGCAATAGATGTCCTGCCCCAACAGAGAATGGTGATTGCGCGACAGGCCGCAAATCCACCTGCAGTCAATTTTCGTCCAGCGGACGGAGCAATCCATTGTTCTCACGGAAACATTCTTGCGCATGCCCGGGGCGATTTCCAGGTTTTATGGGGCAAACGCAATATATTGTCGGGCAAAATATTGTCTGGCAGAAAATACCCTTTTAGACATGACAGCCGGGCCGGGGATCGCCCCCGGCCCGAATTCACTCCGGCCCCGAAATCAGGCCCTCGGTTTTTTCACCGCATCCGCCCGGCCCCGTTCCATGGCCCAGATGGCGAAGGTGAGGTCGAGCGCATCGTCGCGCAGCGAATCGAACCGCCCGGTCGCGCCCCCATGGCCGGCACCGAGATTGATCTTGAGCACATAGGGTCCGCCTTTGGGGGCCTCATGGCGGAGCTTCGCGATCCATTTGGCGGGCTCCCAATAAGTGACGCGCGGATCGGTCACGCCCCCCACCGCAAGGATCGGCGGATAGGCCCGGTCGGTCACATTGTCATAAGGCGAATAAGCGGCAATCCAGTCATAGGCCTTTTCGTCCGTTAGCGGATTGCCCCATTCCGGCCATTCCGGCGGGGTGAGCGGCAGGCTCGCATCCGACATCGTGTTGAGCGCATCGACAAAGGGAACCTGTCCGATCACGCCGCCCCATAAATCGGGTGCGAGATTGGCCGCAGCCCCGACCAGCAGCCCGCCGGCCGAACCGCCATAAATGACGATCCGCCCTTCTGTGGCATATTTCCGCGCCACGAGGTCTTCGCCAACTGCAACGAAATCGGTGAAAGTATTGATCTTTTTGTCAAGCTTGCCGTCAAGATACCAGGACCGTCCCTTGTCGCCGCCGCCGCGCACATGGGCGATCGCCCAGATCCAGCCGCGATTGACCAGCGGATAAGGCCGGTTTCCGTAATTGGGATCGCTGGGAATGGAATAGGAGCCATAGCCATTGAGCAGCACCGGGGCCGAGCCATCCACCGGCGTCGTCTTCTTGCGCAACAGCGTGACCGGCACCTGTGTGCCGTCCCTGGCCGTGGTTTCGAAGCGCTCCACGACATAGAGCGACGGGTCGTGCCCGGCCGGGATCTCCTGGGTCTTGCGCAGTACCCGGCTGCGTTTTTCGAGGTCGTAATCAAAGGTCTGCGACGGTTGCCGCGGCGAGGAATAGGTGAAACGGAAATTGGTGCTGTCGAATTCCGCCGCGCCCTGACCCGACAGATTATAGGCCGGATCGTCAAAGGTAATCGCGTGCTCCGTTCCGTCGGCATTGGCGCGCACGATCAGGCGCTTCAGGGCATTTTCGCGCTCCAGCCGCACGAGATAATTCTTGTAGGCCCAGATTCCATCGACCATCACGCCCGGACGCGCGGGAATGAACGGCTTCCAGTCCTTGCGCGCATTCGCCCCATAAGCCGCGGTCATCAGCTTGAAATCGGGTGCGTCATCGGCATTGGTCAGCACCAGAAACCCGCCGTTCCAGTCCTCGATCTCGTAGAGCAGCTGGTCTTCGCGGGCGGCAAACAGACGCGGGGCCGAGGCCGGCTTGTCGGCATCGATCAGGCGGATTTCCGAGGACACCTGATTGGCGCTGACGATCTGGATGAATTTATCCGAACCGGTCTTGCCAAGACCCAGGAAAAAGCCGGGATCCTTTTCCTCATAGACCAGCACATCGGTTTTCGGGTCGGTGCCCAGCACATGGCGGAACACTTTCGAGGGTCGGCTATTGTCGTCGCGCCACACCCAGAACAGAGTTTTTGAATCATTGGCCCAGACGAAATCCCCTTGCGAGTTCGGGATCTCCTCGCCGAAATCGGCCCCGGTTTCCAGATTGCGGAAGCGGATCGTGTAGAATTCCGAGCCCTTGTCGTCAAAAGCCCAGGCTCCGATCTTTTGGTCGGGTGCATAAGACAGGCCGGCAAAGTCGAAAAAGGCCCGGCCGCCGGCTTCCTTGACACCATCGAACAGGATCTGTTCGGGGCCCGAAACCTCGCCATCGGCGTTGACCGGCGCGCGCAACACGCGCGGATATTGCGCCCCGGTCTCGAATTTCCGCCAATAGGCAAAGCCGCCATCCCTGGTCGGGACCGTTGAATCGTCTTCCTTGATCCGGCCCTTCAATTCCTGAAAGATCTGCTCCTGAAGCCCCGTGGTTTCGGACAGCAATTGTTCCTGATAGGCGTTTTCCGCGACGAGATAGGCCCTGATATCGGCCTGAAGGCTGTCGGGTGCCTGCATCACCTTTTGCCAGCTGTCATCCTTGAGCCAGGCCCAGGGATCATTGCGCGTGCGGCCGAGCTGCGTGATGGTCTTGTCCTTGCGTTCGGCGATCGGCGGCACGGGTTCGGCTTTCTGTTCAATCGGCTGGGGTTTGCAGCCCGCGAGAAGGAGGCTCGCAGCAAGCGTCAGGGACATCATCATTGGCTTGAGCATCGGCGCGGACTCCGGTCGGAAGGGTTTGACGTCCAGCCTAACAAGCCCGGAGGAAAATTCAAATGGCACGCCCACAGAAATTGGCGGGGCGGACGGATCGGGAGAACGTGAATATAACGGTGCCGGCGCACTCCGCGTCACCGGTGGCTACCCGGCACGATGCTTGCTTCCGCACGAGAGATGTAACTGATCGAATGGAGTCACTTCTATGGTGAACCGGCGCATGATGAACCGGATCGGGATGATGTTTGGCGCTGCTGTGCTGGCTCTCGGTGGCATTGCCCAGGCTGGCCCGGCCGCGCCCGGCGATCGCTACGACCTGTTCGGTGCCGATTATGCCCGTGTGATCGCGAAGGCCACGGCGCTCTCGGCCAATATCGACGCAGGCACGAATGATCCGGCCGCACTCGATGCCTTTGGCGACGGGATGGCCGCGCTCGCCAAAAGGCTCGACCGCGAGGGCGGACCGCATGATCTCGCCTGCATCTATCGCGGCATCGTCAAGGATCTGGAGAAGAAGCGGCGGGATCTTGCCCGCGCGCGCGATGAAGCGTCCAGAACAAGTGCCCGCATTGCGCTGTCCGCGATGCTCGCCGACGCCGCTCTGGTGACACCGGCCCCACCTGAAGGCTGATCGCGACCGACAAAGGGCCGGTTACGCGCTGACCTTGGGTGCGGCGCGAAGAAAGGCCGGGACGTCGGAACCAAAGCCCTTTTTGTCGGGGAAATCGCCGCCCTGGTCCCGCGCTGCGCGACCATTGTCGGGGCGCGACCGCTCCGGACGGGCTGGTTCGCGCCGACTGTTGACCGGCGGGCTTTTTTCGGTTCCGGCGCGATCTGGCCCGGCTTGATCCGGCCTGATATTTTGAGACCGGCCCCTGCCTGTCTGGCCCCTGCCTGTCTGGCGTGGGTCAGACATTTGCCGGTCTGCGCCGGCGCGTTCGGGGAGACCGCCAGCCGCAGAGGCTGCGCCGCTGCCTGCATTCCGGACCCGCCGGGTCCGGGCCGGGCGGCCTGCCTTTGGCGTGTCGCCGACGGAAGACGTTTCGTGTTCCCCCCGCGCCGGTTCCGCCCTGCGTTCGGGTTTCGCCTTGCTTTCGGATCTGGCCTTGCTTTCGGATCTGGCCTTGCTTTCGGGTCTCGCGCTGCGCTCGGGCCGCGCCGACCGTTCGCCGCGCCCGCCCGGGCGCTCGCGTCCAGCACGGCCGGGCTCGGGCTCAGGCGCGTCGATATCAAGGACGATCTCCTCCACCTCCTTGCGGATCAGCTTCATCACTCCGGCGAGTGACTTGCTGTCGGCCGGGCCGACAAGGGTCGTCGCAACGCCCGAGCGTCCCGCCCGCCCGGTGCGGCCGATGCGGTGGACATAATCCTCGGCGTGAATCGGCACGTCGTAATTGAAGACATGGCCGACATCGGGAATGTCGAGCCCGCGCGCGGCGACATCGGAGGCCACCAGCACGGTCAGTTCGCCCGAGCGGAAGCGGTCGAGCGTGCGGGTGCGCAGCGATTGGGTGAGATCGCCATGGATCGGTGCCGCATTGAGCCCGTGTTTCTGGAGCGATTTGGCGACGATATCGACATCCGATTTACGGTTGCAGAACACGATCCCGTTTTTGAGATCCACCGCTTCGGTAATCAGATGACGCAAGGCTGCGCGCTTCATCCGCCCGTCGGAACGCGAAATTCTGGCGAACACCTGGCGGATGGTCTCGGCGGTCGAGGCCTGCCGCGCCACTTCGATCCGTTCGGGCCGGTTGAGAAAGGCTTCGGTCAGCCGGGTGATTTCCGGCGGCATGGTGGCCGAAAAGAACAGGGTCTGGCGCCCGGGGGGCGTCATCCGGAAGATGCGCTCGATATCGGGGATGAAGCCCATGTCGAGCATGCGGTCGGCTTCATCGACCACAAGGAATTGCACGCCGGTCAGCAATACATTGCCGCGCTCGAACAGATCGAGCAGGCGACCCGGGGTCGCGATCACAATATCCACGCCGCGGGTGAGGGCGGCAATCTGGTCGGCCATGCCAACCCCGCCGATCAGCAGCGCATAATTGAGCTTCGCGCCCTTGCCATAGACGGCAAAGGCCTCGGCGACCTGGGCTGCGAGTTCGCGGGTTGGGGTCAGTACCAGCGCGCGCGGCATCCGCGCCTTGGAACGCCCGGCCGCAAGGCGGTCGATGAGCGGAAGTGCAAAGGCCGCAGTCTTGCCGGTGCCGGTCTGGGCAATGCCCAGAATGTCACGCCCGGCCAATGCCAGCGGAATGGCCTTTTCCTGAATGGGTGTGGGAGTAGTGTAACCGGAATTGGTCACGGCGGCCAAAAGCCCGGCCGAAAGGCCGAGTTCGGAGAAAGTCGTCATTAATCGCCCCTGCGCAGCGTCAATCCGGCGGCGAATGCCACGGTGCGTCTGCGCGCTGATGTCAGGAGAAAGGCCAGTAGCCGGAATGCCGCGGGCCGGTTGCTCCTGCGGGGGCGGATGCGCCCACCGCTGCTCGTTCGACGCTATAGACGGGTTTTCCGGGAAAAGCCAGTGCCCTTCAGGCATTTGACAAATAAAAAACTGTAAAACCCGAAAACGGGCAGATTTCAGCTTACAAACCTTCCGGTCTGGGCAAAAGATCGGGGAAATTTCCGGGTCGCCCGGCGCTTTTCGCAGCGAAAGCTTCTGCCAAATCTGCGGGGCTGAACATGCCGGCCTGCCAAAGTGCCAGATAATCCAGTGCCTCTTCGGCCGTGTGGTCGGCCGCGTAATTGATGATGCGCTTGGTCCCGGCGATGGCGATGGGCGAGCGGGCGGCGATCTCGCGCGCGGCATTGCGGGCAAGCGCGAGCGCGCCTTCGGCATCCTCGGCGAGCGCGTTGACGAGCCCCCAGCGATGGGCTTCCTCCGCCCCCATCCTGCGGCCGGTAAAGGCCAGCTCGCGCGCGATCGCATCGGGAATGAGCCGCAGCAGCCGCGGAAAAGTGCCGACATCGGCCGTCATGCCGATATTGATTTCCTGGATCACGAAATACGCATCGCGGCTGGCAAAGCGCAGATCGCAGGCCGTGGCGAAATCCACAGCCCCGCCAATGCAGCCGCCCTGAATGGCGGCAATCACCGGCATGCGGGCCTCGGCCAGGCACGAAAAGGTGTGCTGCAGCGCCTTGACCTTGTGTCGGAAGGCTTCCTGCTGCACCGCACGGTTCCGTTCATCGGCGGCATTGGCGGTGAGCGCGCCCTCGGCAAAGACGGAAAGATCCATGCCCGCTGAAAAATGCTTGCCCAGCGACCGGATCAGGATCACGCGGGCGAGGGCCTCATGGTCGATCCGGCCGATGATCTCCGGCAATTCCTGCCAGAATGCCCTGGTCATGGAATTATGGGCTTCCGGCCGCTTGAGGGTCAGCTCGGCAATGCCGTCGGCGATGGTAAGATCGAAACAGGACGCGGCAGAATCAGTTGCAGGAATCATCAAATAGCCCCGTGAAAGATGGCGGGCAGGCCGACCGGAGCCGAATCTATCAGGTTTCCGGCAAACCGCGAGTCCGGGCCGGAGTCAGGGCCGGAGTCAGGGCCGGAGTCAGGGCCGGAGTCAGGGCTTTAGTCCGGGATCGGGCCACTGAAAGGTTCGGGATCCTGGGGGCCCGGTGCGAGGATTTTCGGTCCCATTGCGCACGACAATTGCTTTTTCCGCCCGGCTTTGCCATGGCCGGGCCTCGCTTCCCGAAGAAGGGACTCCCGAACATGCATGATGTGAAACTCATCCGCGACGACCCACAGGCGTTTGATGACGCTTTGGCGCGCCGGGGCCTGAAGCCGGCTGCGAAACGGATCGTCGAACTCGACATTTTGATCCGCGCCGCGATGACCGCCAAACAGGCGGCGGAAAACCGTCGCAACCAGGCCTCCAAAGCCATTGGCCTCGCCAAAGCCCGCAAGGACGAATCCGAAGCCGCGAGGCTGATGGAAGAGGTCGAAAGTGCCAAATATGACCTCGCGCAATTGCCCGAAACCGAGGCCGCAGCGAGTGCCGAACTCGAGGAAATTCTCGCCAATATCCCCAATCTCCCGGCCGAAGATGTTCCGGACGGGGCGGATGAACATGGCAACGAAAAAGTCCGGGAATGGGGCACGCCGCGCAATTTTGATTTCTTCATCCGGGACCATGTGGCGCTGGGCGAGGGGCTCGGTCTCATGGATTTCGCCGCCGCCGCCCGCATTTCAGGCGCGCGCTTTGTGGCGCTCAAGGGCGGGCTCGCGCGGCTGGAACGGGCGCTGGGGGCTTTCATGCTCGATCTCCAGACCAATGAGCACGGTTTTACCGAAATCAGTCCGCCGCTTCTGGTGCGCAGCGAGGCATTGTATGGCACCGGCCAATTGCCGAAATTTGCCGAGGACCTGTTTCGGACCACTTCGGAGCACTCCCTCATCCCTACATCGGAAGTGTCGCTGACCAATCTGGTGCGCGAGACGATTCTTGCCGAATCCGACCTTCCAATGCGCATGACCGCCCACACGCCCTGTTTCCGGGCCGAAGCGGGCTCGGCGGGGCGCGATGTGCGCGGCATGATCCGCCAGCACCAGTTCTACAAGGTCGAACTGGTGTCGGTCACCACGCCGGAAAATTCGAGCGAGGAACATGAATACATGGTCCATTGCGCCGAGGAAGTTCTGAAGCGGCTCGATCTGCCGTTCCGCACCATGCTGCTCTGCACCGGCGATATGGGCTTTCAGGCGCGCAAGACCTGGGACATCGAAGTCTGGCTGCCGAGCCAGAATACCTGTCGCGAGATTTCCTCCTGCTCCAATTGCGGGGATTTCCAGGCCCGGCGCATGGATGCCCGCTACCGCCCGGCCGGCGACCGCAAGACCCGGTTCGTGCATACGCTCAATGGCTCGGGCCTTGCCGTGGGGCGGACATTGGTGGCCGTGATGGAAAATTACCAGAATGCCGATGGCACCATCGCCGTGCCCCCCTGCCTCGTGCCCTATATGGGCGGGATGACCCGGATCGGGTGAAGGATGTCGCGCGCGCGGATCAGGCCATGCCGCCGAGCCCCTGGGCGATCGCCTTCAGCCGTTCCTCCATTGCGAGGGGATCGTCGGGAAAATCGAGATCGATCCACCAGGATTCGAGCGCCGCGCGCGCCTTGCCGATCAGCGGGCCCTCGGGGATGCCGGCGGCGATGAAGCTGTCGCCCGACATGGGAAAGGCCGGCGCGGTCCAGGTTTCCGCCATCGGGATGAGCGTGCGCCATTGCATCTCGGCCCCCGAAATTATCCCGGCGGCCGTTTGCGCCGCCCAGGCGAGCCGGATGCGGTCCAGAACCGCCGCCCGCCCGAAACGATAGAGCCAGCGCCGCACTTCGCGCGCCGAAGCCCAGGAAAGGATCGCGGGCTCCGCCGCCAGTGCCGCGAGCAACCGCGATTGCTCGGCGCGCGACAGCCGCATCTCCCGGGAAAAACGCTCCCCCGCCGGTGAATCGGGCAGGAATGCCGCCACCCGCAACAGTGGATCGGGCGGCGAAAATGTCGCGAGCTCATTGGCGACCAGCGCGTCAAATCGCGGCAGATCGCTGCATTCGGGTGCCAGATGCGCCAAACCGCCGATTTCCGCCATCGCCCTGATCGCCAGGCGCGGATCGTTGGCCGTCAGTAATTTGCGGAACTCGCGCCAGATGCGCTCCCGGCTCACCGCCGCAATGTCAGGGCCCAGCGCCGCACAGGCCGCGAGCCCGGCGGAATCCATCGGCCCCGCGCCAAAATGCGCATGGAAGCGGAAAAAGCGCAGGGCCCGCAAGCGATCCTCGGCGAGGCGCCGGTCGGGATCGCCGATAAACCGTATTCGCCGCGCCGCGAGATCGCGCAAGCCTTCGCCCGTAGGGTCAAAAAGATTGCCCTGCGAATCCGCATAAAGCGCATTGATCGTGAAATCGCGCCGTCCTGCATCCACCGCCCAATCCTGCGTGAAGGCGACAATGGCGTGCCGGCCATCCGTCGCAATGTCGGCGCGCAGGGTGGTGACCTCGAAAGCGCGGCCCTCGCAGCTCAGGGTCAAAGTGCCATGGTCGATCCCGGTTTCGTGGACGCTGATTCCGGCTTTCCGCGCCGCCGCGGCGATTTCAGCCGGAACCAGCGGTGTGGCGATGTCGATATCGTCGACCGGCAATCCCAGAAGCGCGTTGCGCACACAGCCCCCGACGAAACGTGCAGCGCGGGCCGATGGTGAAGGCTCGCTTTCATCCGACAAGGCCGCCATGACCCGCAACACGGCGGGCTCACGCAGGAATTCCGCGCGTGCCAGTTTTGCTTCCGCCTGAAGGATCGGTGCCGATGTCGTTGACAATAGCGGATCCGGGATCACTTGCCCTGACCCTGGTCGGTTCCTTTCGTGGCACCGCGCTCCTTGCCAGCCTTGTCCACCGGCTGGCCCTGTTCATCGACCCAATAGCCGGGGACGAGCTTTCCGTCTTCATACCGCGCCGCGATGAATTTCTCATCCGGCGCGCGTTGCGACCCTTCCTCCCACATCGCCTGTCCAATAAAACCGAGTATCGACAATGCGATGCCCGCAAAAAACAGCACGGGTGCCGCCTTGCGCTCGCGAATGCTCAGCCAGTCGGCCCGGCCGAGCGCGAGGCGATAGAGCGCAAACAACACAAAGGGGGCCAGAAACAAAGCGAGTTCCAGCAATAATCGTCGCACCATCATTCTTGCTCCTTGGCCGGGACCGGTTCGGGCACGGATTCCGGCTGGCCAAACAAACGCCGGATGAATGCCATCTCAGCCTGGCGGCGAAACTGGTTATTGGTCTTGCGGACAAAGCCGTGGCCTTCGTCACGCGCCAGCAACATCCAGGCCTCCCCGCCCGAGGCGCGGATCCGGGCCGCGAGCGTCAGCGCTTCTCCCGCCGGGACGCGGGGATCGTTCAACCCCTGCTGGATGAACAAGGGCTTGCGGATGCGATGCGCATGTCGGGACGGCGATACGGCATCGAGTGCCGCGCGGATCACGGGATCGCGCTCGTCGCCATATTCGGCGCGGCGCAGCTCGCGGCGATACCCTCTGGTATTGGCCAGAAAGCGCGGAAAATCCCCGATCCCGACCATGGAAATCCCGCCCGCAAGCTGGTCGGAATAATCGGCGAGCGCGGCAAGCGTCACGAATCCGCCATAGGATCCGCCCATGATCAGCACGCGCTTTGGGTCGAATTCCGGCTGTGTGGCGATCCAGTCGAGCAAGGCCCCGATATCCCTCACGGCATCGGCACGCCTTACGCCATTATCGAGCGCGAGGAAGCTTTTGCCATAACCCGAGGAACCGCGAATATTCGGTTCGATCACCACGGCATTGAAATGCCGGGCGAGAAATTGCAGCGTCGGATTGAAGCGTGGCCGCGCCTGGCTTTCGGGCCCGCCATGGGCGAGGATGATGACCGGGTGCGGCCCCGGCCCGCCAGGGCGCAGGATCCAGGCCGGAATCTGACGCTTCTCGCCGGGATCGGCCGGGTCCCCGGGGTCGAAGGTCGGGTAATGAATGGCCTCGGCGGGGCGGAATTCCGCCAGTGATTCCGCATCCGGCACGGTCCAGGACGTGAGAATGCGCCGTCGCAGATCATAGCGGAACGCGTCCCCCGGCCGGTCGGAGGCGGAAAAACTGAAACCTACATGGTGCCCGCCGGGGGCAAAGACCAGTTCCTCGACCACGCCGGCCGACAGCAATGGCCCGCGCTGGGGCTTACCGGGCTTGCGCCGATCGGCGTTTTTCAGGAACCACAATTCGCTTGCCCCATTGCGGTTGACCACCACAGCGAGCGTCCGCAGATCGGGCGAGGCGGCAAAGGCTTCGACATCGGCCCCGAAATCGGCGATCAATTGCATCGCACCGGATGCGATATCGACGCGCATCAGGCGCAGAAACTCCCCGCCTTCATGGGTGGCGACGATGAGCGAATGTCCGTCGCGCGAAAACACCCCGCCCAGATAGGATGTGTGCAGCTCAGGCGCGATCTGCGTAACCTTTCCCGTCTCGAAATCCACCACATAACGCTCGCTCTCGGCGATCGACAGATAGCGCCCGATCAGCGCCCGTCGGCCATCGAGCGAGAAAGCCAGCGGCGCGATCGCCCCGACACCGTGCATCAAAACCTTGCGGCTCGCCGGCCGGTCGGGCTCCATCCAGACGAGATCGTAATTGGGGTCCTCGCTGCGCGCGGCCGCCCACAATAATTGCTTGCCATCCGGCGACCACAGGGGGGTGAGATTGCGCGTCCCGGGTTCGGTCAATTGCGCAAGGGATTCGGCCTTTTCGCCGCGCAGGAAGAACTGGAAATCCTCGTCTCCGCCTGCGTCGAGCGCAAACAGGATCTGGCGCCGCCAGGGCCGGGCGAGGGCCAGCGACACCCGGTTCTCCCCCGAGGTCAGCTTGACGGGCAACGCGCCCGGGGTGGGGATGACATATAATTGCGGCGTTTCGGCATCGCGCAGCAGAACAAGCGCGCTGGGCTCGCCCTTCACCGGAGGGCCGAAACCCGCAAAATTCACCTGGCGCAGATCGCTCAGGGCTTCGATCTGCCGGCTGGCATCGTCGGCGACCACCGGCGGGCCCTCATAGATGAGCGCGCCTTGCTCGCTGCGTGGAAATGCGCCCAGCGGTAATCGGGTATAATCGGTGATATAGTCCGAAATCCCTGTCCCGGGAGCCTTGGGCAGGGCACCGTTCAAATTGTGGCCGATCCCTGCCGGGTCGTCGGACGGGATTCCGGCCGTGTCGGGATCCTGTGCCCGGCCCGGGACCGCGAACCACAGGCCACCGATCGTCCACAAGGCCGCGAGACACAGGCCTTTTATGCGTCGGGGGCCTTTTATGCGTCGGGGGCCTATTATGAATTGGGGGCCTATTATGAATCGGGGGCCTGTCATGCGCCGGGCCGCAACATGGCGCGAGTCCCGCGCAACGGGCCCGGAATCTTTCCTGTCGCACGCCCCTTGCATGGTGGGATCCTGGTTCCTTTCTTCCTGCGTCGGCACATCCGGGCGCAGGGTTTAGGCGCTGGCAGCCATTATAGGCCAAATCCGGAGAATCAACAAAACCGCAGCAGTGAAGGGATAGCAGGGTCGAAAATGCAGTCCGGGCCCGAACTCACCCCTCGCGCAACAAGGGAACCAGCAAATGCCGCGCCAGATGGGCAACGACCGGCACGGCCAATCCGTCGCCGGTCAGGAATTGCGCATCATGCTCGCTGCCGGTCAGGACATAGGAATCAGGCAAGCCCATCAGGCGGGCGCATTCGCGTCCGGTAAGAAAGCGCGTGCGGATGTCCTCACCCTCGATGCGGATCACCATCTGGCGGCTGGACCCGCCCGAAGGAGTGCGCAGGCAGCCGGCGCAATCGTCGAAGCGTGTTTCGGCCCGCTGCTGTCTTTGCCCGTTCGGGTCCTTCCGGGTGCGGCGAAACACGGTGCCATAAGTCAGTCGGCCAGAGGCCGCGATCGCCGTGATCCGCGCCCGGTGAAGCGGGGCCATCAAGCCCAGCAAATGCGCGGTCTGTGCAGGGCTGCGCCATTTGGCACCAGTGTCAGGCAGCAGCATGTCGCGTAACGAGACCGCGAGACGCGCGGGTGCAGGCAAGTGCCAATCCACCCATTGGTCGCGCAGATCCTCCGGCAGGCGCGCGATCGCCGCATCGAGTGCCGGTTGGGTGCCGAAGCGATTCGCCGGATGTGATTCGGCGGCCGCCCATTGGGGCGGTGGATCCAGGCTCGCCACGATGAACAATCGCGGTCGGCTTTGCGGGAGGAAATGCGCGGCATCCAGCACCAGGGCACCGACCCGGTAGCCGATTTGCACAAGCGCTGAGACCAGAACCGGAAAATCGGCGCCCTTGCGGGTAGCCAGAAGGCCGGGGACATTTTCGAGCACCACCAGACGCGGGGCCCGGCCCAGCGTCGCCAGATCCCTGCAGAGTTGCCAGAACGGCCAGAACGCACCCGACCGGCCGGCCGCGATGCCCAAACCCTTTCCGGCCAGCGACAGGTCCTGACAGGGAAAGGACGCCCAGAACAGATCGGGTGCCGCCCCGTTTACCGGAAGTGGCAGGTCCCCGATTGCGAGGCCCGCGATGTCGCCGATCCGCAATTCCGCATTGCCCCAATTGGCTGCATAGGCCGCGGCCTTGTCCGGGTCGATGTCATTGGCAAAGCGGCAGTCCCAATCCGTACCCAGCGCCAGTCGCGCCATCCCGCCGCCGGCAAAGAATTCATACAGGCTGAGGGATTTGGCGGCCTGAGCCGACAAATCCCTCGAATCTGCAAAATTGCGCGCCGGATCGGGCGCATGGCTCACCGCGAGGCCACTCTCGCCCAGCGCATCTCATCGCGCAGCCAGGCATCGGGCGAGCGCTTCTTCTTTTGCACCTGCGGCAGGAAGGCCACCCGCGCGTGTTCGGCGCAATAAGGCGAGTTGCACGCCTTTTCCCGACCGCAAAAGCCGAATTCCTTTTCGGCGGGGTCGCCGATCGGCCATTTGCAAACTTGCTCGGAAAGATCGCGCAGGCTGCGCAGGCTGCCATCGGACAGTCGCGCCGGTTCGATGGTTTCCAGTTGCGGGGCCGGACGCGGCGGGTTGGGCTGGCGCGGCAATGCGGGGACCGTCCCCGTCACATTTTGCTGCGGACGCACAAGCTTCGGGCGGGGAATGCGCTTCGGCGGGCGGGCGGGCGTGATCCGGCCCGACAGGCCCAGACGATGCACCTTGCCGATCACGGCATTGCGGGTGACACCGCCCAATTGCCGCGCAATCTGGTTGGCGCTGTGGCCATCGGTCCATAATTTGCGCAGCATTTCCACACGTTCATCGGTCCAGCTCATTTTGCTCCCCAGCGGCTGCAATCCGGGTGCGGGATTGTCCCGAACCCATCCTGACGGCGCAAGATCGGAATTCTCCGGTCGGCACCAGATGTAGAGCGGATAAACACTGTGCCCGCTCATTAACTACAACATATGGTATCAAAAATTTACCGCTCAGCAAGATGTGGATTCAGGATTGCATCTCCGAAAACCGGGTTATCAACATATTGTGTCGAAACCACGCGGCACGCCATCCGGGGCATGGGGCCGGAGATGCGGTGGCGGACGCTTGAAGATTGCGCCAGGCGCCCCTAGAAGCGGGCCATGTCGCAGGCTCATCCCACTACCCTTGTCGAAGTCGAAATCGCGCCGGCGGATTCTCCCGCCACCATTCCCGTGACACGGGCAGTGCCACGCGCCCCGCGCCGCTATGACGGCGTCAACTGGATCGGCCTGCGCACGCTGTATGTGCGCGAGATCCGGCGCTTTCTGAAAGTGGCGGTGCAGACCGTTTTTGCGCCGATCGTCTCGACCCTGTTGTTCATGATGGTGTTCGCGGTGGCGATGGGCGACCGCGCCTCGCCTTTTGAGGGCGTGGCCTATACTGCCTTCCTCGCCCCCGGACTGATCCTGATGGGCGCGCTCAACAACGCCTTTGCCAATTCCTCCTCCTCGCTCCAGATCGCCAAGGTTCAGGGGACCACGGTGGATTTCCTCACCCCGCCCTTGACGCCCTGGGAGCTGACCGCCGGCTTTGTCGGCGGTGCCGCGACGCGGGGCGTGCTGGTGGCACTGGCCTCGGCATTGGTCTGTGCGCCTTTCGCCGAATTGAGCATCACCCATCTCTGGGCGGTGCTCTATTTCGCGATCATCGCCTCGGTGATGATGGGGGCGATCGGGGTGATCGGCGGGGTATGGGCAGAAAAATTCGACCATCTGGCCGCCTTTACCGGCTTTGTGATCACGCCAATGACCTTTTTGTCGGGCACGTTTTATTCGCTCGATTATCTCCCGCCGGTTCTCGAGGCGGTGAGCCACTGGAACCCGGTGTTTTTTCTGATCGATGGTTTCCGCTATGGGCTGGTCGGGCAGGCGGATGGCAATATCGCCATCGGGACCATCGCGACCTTTGTGCTGACCGCCGTGCTCGTCATGCTGAGCCATTCGGTCTTCGCCCGCGGCTGGCGGCTCAAAGCCTGACCCACCCTTCGAACCGGCAGGTCCGGGCATCCGCGTCTACAGGAGCCCGAGGCTCTTGAAGCTCGCCACACCCTCACGCCCGACCACCAGATGGTCGTGAATGGCGATCTCATGCACTTTGGCGGCTGCGGCGATCTGGCGGGTGACCTCGATATCCTCGCGCGAGGGTTTGGGATCGCCGGAGGGATGATTGTGCACGAGAATGAGCGCGGAGGCCGAAAGTTCCAGCGCGCGGCGGAGCACTTCGCGCGGATAGACCGGGGCCTGGTCCACCGTTCCCTCGCCGAGGATCTCGTCGGCGATGAGCTGGTTCTTGCGGTCGAGGAACAAGACGCGAAATTGCTCACGCGGGGCGGCGGCCAGTGCAAGGCGCACATAGCCCAGAAGCGCCGACCAGCCGGAAATCACCGGCCGCTGGATGAGATTTCCTTTGGCCGCGCGCAGGATCAGCGCCTCGATGGCCTTGAGCTCGAGCGCCGCCGCCGGCCCCAATCCATTGAACGCTGCCAGCCGTGCGGCGGGAGCGGCGAGGATTTCCGACAAAGTTCCAAAATGGGCGAGTAACGATTTGGCGACCGGTTTCACGTCCCGGCGCGGCAGGATGCGAAACAGCACCAGTTCCAGCAATTCATAATCGGCCAGCGCATCGGCACCGCTTTGCCGGAAACGGTCGCGCAGCCGGTCACGATGGCCATGAAAATGCGGCGCGGCGGGCGAAGGGGTGGTTTCCGATGCTTCCGGTTTCGCGGGTTTGGAACCCGACAGCCCGGATTTCGGAGACCCTGCCGCATCCTTTGCCATGGCCGCTCAATCGCCGAGGGCCGCGCGCCACGGCTGTTCGAGGCCCGGGGCGGCCATGGTAAAAATCTCCGCCCCGTCTTCCGTCACACCGATCGTATGCTCGAATTGCGCCGACAAGGAGCGGTCGCGGGTGATCGCAGTCCAGCCATCGGGTAACACCAGCACCCCGGGCTTGCCGAGATTGACCATCGGCTCCACCGTGAAGAACATCCCGGGCTCAAGCGCGATTCCCTCGCCCGCCCGGCCGTAATGCAAAATATTCGGGCTTTCGTGGAAGATGCGCCCGATACCATGGCCGCAGAAATCGCGCACCATGGAGAAGCGATGGGATTCCGCGAAGGTCTGGATGGCATGGCCGACATCGCCCAGACGCCGGCCGGGCCGGATCTCGGCGATGCCGCGCATCATGGCGTCCCAGGTGACTTCCATGAGCCGGGATGCGGCCTTTTTGACTGGCGGGACGGCATACATGCGCGAGGTGTC
Source organism: Hyphomonadaceae bacterium (assembly GCA_021731815.1). Lineage (GTDB taxonomy): Bacteria > Pseudomonadota > Alphaproteobacteria > Caulobacterales > Aquidulcibacteraceae > JAKFWO01. The sequence continues at coordinate 45,760 of JAKFWO010000032.1, forward strand.
GCCATGCCAGCCATCGACGATCAGGGTGACGTCGATATTGAGGATATCGCCGGCCCTCAGCACCCGCTCGCCCGGAATGCCGTGGCAGACCACATGATTGAGCGAGGTGCAGATCGTGTGGCGAAAGCCGCGATAATTGATGCAGGCCGGGATCGCCCCGTGATCGAGCGCAAATTCGCGGGCGAGATCGTCGAGCCGGGACGTCGCAATTCCTTCCCTGACCTCGCTGGCCAGCATGTCGAGACATTGCGCTGCAAGCCGCCCGGCCACACGCATGAAGGCGAAGGCCTCCGGCGGATGGAGACGGACGGGACCCCGGACCACACCTGCCAGCGGGTGACCCGATCCGGTGGTTCCCAATTCAGCCAGATCGGTGCTCATTGGCGTCATTCCTTCGTCGTGCGGGGTGATTTCACTGGCTTGCTGCCGGCAGCGGCTTCGCCGGCCGTGGCTTGGAGTGCGGCCTCAAGGGCGACAATGCGCTTGCCCTGATCGGCGACCAGCGCCTTGAGGACTTCCATCTCTTCGCGCCGGACCAGATCCATCTCGGCGATCACCCGGTTCATCTGGCTGCGCGCAAAGGTTTTGGTTTCCTCCGCCGCCCCTTGCGCGATGCCCATGGCGCTCGTCATCCATTGGGCCATGTCGTCCACAAAGGGATTTTGCGATTGCATGAACGGTTTCCTTTCGGGCATAACGCCCGATTATGAGGATCGGGGCCGGTCGACAATGCCAATCCCGCATGTTTCGGCCCGCGTGTTTCGGCCCGCATGTTTCGGTCGGCGAAGCTGTCCCGTGGAATATAGGCTGCTTCGCATCCGGCGCAAAGAACTGTTACAGGTACGACCTACAGGTACCAGTTAAAGGGATCCGATAAAGGAAATTGTTTCAGGCCCCGCTTTCCGGTGGCATTCAGGGACAGAGCCGAGGCCCGCAAGCATGAGTAACATCCTGAATCTTGCCGCAGACGCGGCCCTGAATTTTGCCGCAAATGCGGCGCTGCCCTTCCACAATCTCGATCCCGTGGCGTTCAGAATCCCGACTTTCGGGCTGTTCGGAATCGATGGATTGCCCATTCGCTGGTATGGCCTTGCTTATATGGCGGGGATCATCTGTGCCTGGATTTGTCTCGGCCGGCTGGTCACGGCGACATCCCTGTGGGCGAGCCCGCCTGCCCATCCCCAGCCCCCGTCGCGCGAGGCGATCGACGATCTCGGCTTCTGGGCGATCTTCGGGATTGTGGTGGGCGGGCGGCTCGGCCATGTGCTGTTCTACAATACCGAAATCCTGTGGACCCGGCCGGCGGAAATCCTGCAATTATGGAATGGGGGGATGAGCTTCCATGGCGGATTTCTTGGCGTGGCGCTGGTCGTCGTGCTGGTCGCCCGCCAACATCGGGTGAAATTGCTGACCCTTGCCGATATCTGTGCGCCGGCGGCTACTTTTGGACTGTTTTTCGGGCGGATGGCCAATTTCGTCAATGGCGAGCTCTATGGAAGGCCGACGGACCTGCCCTGGGGCATGGTCTTTCCGGCGGCCGACGGTTCGGGTGCATTCACCGACCCCCGCCATCCTTCCCAACTCTATGAGGCCGGGCTCGAAGGCATCGCGCTTGCAGTGATCCTGCTCTCGGCGACGGTCCGGGGTAAATCCTTGCGCCGCCCCGGGCTCAATTGCGGGCTCTTCCTGCTGTTTTACGGGATTTTTCGAATTGCGATGGAACAATTCCGCCAGCCGGATGATTATCTTCCGGAATTTCTCCAGGGGTCGCTGACCATGGGCGGGCTGCTCTCGCTGCCCATGGTGGCGATCGGGGCCTTTATGGTGTGGCGCGCGCTGCGCCCGGCCGGCTCTGCCGCCCGTCCGGCGTGACATCGGCGCTGTTTCCCGCCATCGCTGATGAGATCGCGGCCTGTGGACCGCTGACACTCGCCCGTTTCATGGAGATCGCGCTTCACGATCCGGCCAATGGTTATTATGCCCGCCATCCCGGTCTGGCGATGCCGGGCGCGGAAGGCGATTTCGTGACAGCGCCGGAAATCTCGCAAATGTTTGGCGAGCTGATCGGCGCATGGGCGATCGAGGCATGGCGTGGAATGGGCGCCCCGGACCGGTTCCGCCTCGTGGAACCCGGCCCCGGGCGCGGCACGATGATGGCCGATCTCTGGCGCGTCGCGCGGCTCGTGCCGGATTTCCGGACGGCGGCGCAGATCCGGCTGGTCGAGCGCAGTCATCCCTTGCGCGCAGTTCAGGCGCAGGCCTTGGCGGATGCGCCGGTCGGGTGGTGGGAAACCATTGATGCAGCGCTCGGACCGGGCGAAAGCGAACCGCTCCCCTTCATTCTGCTGGCCAATGAGTTTCTCGATTGCCTGCCGGTTCGCCAATGGCGACGTTTGGCGCATTTTCAACAAAAGTGTAGTCGCGGTTTTGTGTCCGAAAATGCGCAGATTCAAACAAATAGAGCATCGAACCCAACAAAATCCGGCTCGGATTTTGTCGACGATGCTCCAGGTGCGCAGCTTGAAGAACGCCGCGTGGCCCTTGCCGACCGGAAACTGGTGTTTCAATGGGTTCCGGCATGGACCGAGCCCGGAATCCCCAATGAATTCAGCCATCCCCGCGCGCTCTATCCGGATGGCGAAATCATCGAAACCCGCACCGCCGATCACCATGTGCTTGGACTGCTGGCGCATGCCATGCAGCGTGCGCCGGGAATTGCCCTGTTCATCGATTATGGCAAAGCGCGCCCGGGTCCCGGAGATACGCTCCAGGCGCTTCGTGGTCACCGGAAATCAGACCCGCTAACCGATCCGGGCGAGGCAGATCTCACCGCCTGGGTGGATTTTTCGGCACTGGAGCGGTACGGAAAATCCCTCGGGCTCGCGGTGTTTGGCCCGGTCCCGCAGGGAATCTTCCTCAACAGGCTTGGCATTGAGACGCGCGCGGCCCGCCTTGCCAACGCATCGCCTGCCCAGGCTCCGGCGATCGCGCGGGCGCTGGCGCGGCTGATTCATGCCTCCCAAATGGGGGGGCTGTTCAAGGTGATAGCCCTGGCATCACCGGGTCTGTTTGGCCCCGATCATCCGCCGACCGGTTTTGCGCCCTGAGCGCCACCTTGTGTCCGCGCCGGCCGAAAATGACACCTGCCCGGCAATTCGATTGATTGCAATTTTATTCAGTCATTTAACCGGAAATTCAACATAGATCTGTATCAGGGATGTCTCTCGAAGAAATCGGACCCCACATGCGACGCTTGATGATTGCGGCGCTGGCCCTGTTCGTTGTTGCGACTCAAGGCCACGCCAGAGCGGAACCGGATCAGAATGATCCCTCCGCACGCGAAAGCTTTCCCCGCTTTGCGCGGCTGAAATTCGACGATGTGCGCGCGCGCGGCGGCGCGGGGGAGAGTTTCCCCGTGCTCTGGCGATATCAGCGCAAAAATCTGCCGGTCTATGTGCTGGAACCCTCGGGCGACTGGCGCCTTGTGCGTGACGCCTGGGGCGATCAGGCCTGGGTGCATCGGAGCATGATCGAGAACCATCGCGGCGCCCTGGTCATGCCGACCGGCGAAATCAAGGCGATCCTGCGCAAATCCCCGGGCGCGGCGGGACGCGCCATTGCACGTCTTGCTCCGGGCGTGGTGGCGCGCATCGCTTATTGTCAGGCCGATTGGTGCGAGATCGAGGTGGACAAGCGCAAGGGATGGGTCGAGCGCCTCGCAATTTGGGGTGATTCTCCCGATGACGCCTTGCCGCGTTTGACCAGCGCCCGGGGATCGGGCAATTTCGCGGGCAATGGACTCACGGGCAATGGACTCACGGGCAATGGACTCACGGGCAATGTGCAGTTTTCGAGCTTTTCGGCGCTCCCGCGTCCGTAAACCCCTTTGCCTGAAGGCGCGTGTCGAACTCCCGGATCAAATCCGCGCTACCTTGGCTCCGCAGGCGGTGAGTTTTTCCTCCAGCCGCTCGAATCCGCGATCGAGGTGATAGACCCGGTTGACCAGGGTCTCGCCCTGGGCGGCAAGCCCCGCCACGACCAGCGAGACCGACGCCCTGAGATCGGTCGCCATTACCGGGGCACCACGCAGCAAGGGCACGCCGCGCACCACGGCTTCATTGCCGCGGATATGGATATCGGCCCCCATGCGCATCAGCTCCGGCACATGCATGAACCGGTTCTCGAAAATCGTCTCGCGGATGATCGAGGCCCCTTCCGCGGTGCAGACATAGCCCATGAACTGGGCCTGCAGATCGGTGGGAAAGCCGGGAAAGGGGCGGGTCTCGATGTCGACCGGCCTCGGCCGGCCGGGCTCGCGCGCAATCCGCACGCCGTCGGCTTCAATATTGGTCCGGGCCCCGGACTGGCGAAGCACCTGCAGCAGCGACGACAAATGTCCGGCCCGCGCGCCGTGCAGCAGCACATCGCCGCCGGCCGCCGCCGCGGCCAGCGCATAGGTGCCGGCCTCGATGCGATCGGGCATGACAGCAAAATGCGCGCCATGGAGCCGGGAAACGCCCGTGATGCGGATCGTGGTGCCCCCGGCCCCGCTGATCCGTGCCCCCATGGCAGTCAGGCATTCGGCGAGATCAATAATTTCGGGTTCGCGCGCGGCGTTTTCGATGATGGTCTCGCCCTCCGCCAGTACGGAAGCGAGCATGGCATGTTCGGTGGCCCCGACCGAGACGAAGGGAAAAATGATCTCGGCACCCTTTAATCCCCGGGGGGCGCGAGCAATGACATAGCCATCCTCGAGCGCGATTTCGGCGCCCAGTGCCTCCAGCGCCTTGAGATGGAGATCGACCGGCCGCGCCCCGATCGCACAGCCGCCCGGCAGGCTGACCCTTGCCTCGCCCTCGCGCGCCAGAAGCGGACCCAGAACGTTGAAGCTCGCGCGCATCTTGCGCACCAGATCATAGGACGCAAAGGTCGATCCGATCCGGTCGAAGCGGAAGCGCGCGACGCTGGTGCCCGCCGGCCAATCGACCGAACCGCCGTCCGGATTGCCGAGCGTCGCCAACAGATCGCAGAAAAAGCGCGTATCGGCGAGACTGGGCATGTTCCCGAGGACGAGTTCATCCGCCGTCAACAGGGCCGCCGCCTGAAGCTTGAGCGCTGAATTCTTGGCACCCGACACCGGGATCGTGCCGAGCAATGGCTGCCCACCCTTGATGATGATGCGATCCATCAGATATCCGGAGATTGCGAGAAAACAGATGCGACCGCTTAGGCCGATGCGGGGGGGAGCGCAAGCCGCCCTCAATTACCGGTGTCAGGCCGGGGCTTGCCCGTCGGGTCGACCAAAGCGGCGCACGCGCCGGGCGAGATCCTCGATCTGACGGAGATCACCATCGAGCCGCGCCATCAGGCGCGCGAAATCGCCGGATTCGTCCCCCCGCCATGCCTGTTCGGCCCGCCACAATACGACCGCCAGCGCGGCATGACGGGGATCGGCCGGCAGGCTGTCCTGGCCTGCAAGAAAGAACAGCCGTCGCGCCGTGCGCAAGGCCGCGCCAGCCATGATTGGTGGCCCCGCGAGATTGCGCAGCGGCCAATTGAGCAGCGACAGGGCCCCCTTGCGCTGCTCCTCCATCGCCTCGAACCGGTTCATGGCGAGGTCGAAAAACACATCGCGCAAGGCGGTCGATTGAACGGCGAACGATTTTTCGGAGGGATCTCCGTCGGATTTTTCCGGTGCCAACTCTGCGCTCACTGACGCTCCGGGCGCAACCAGCCGGGAATCCCAATGGTCCTGGACGAGGTCATAGAGCGAGGCGCGGCGCGCCCGATCATAGATATCTTCGGCCGGCAGGCCGGTTGTCGCGAAAAATTCGATGACGGGGACGGTGCCAAAGCCGCGCGCGGCCGAGAGTTCGAGGATATTGCGCACAAACAGCGCCCGCTCCCCGGGTGACAGCAAGGCACCGAGCGGGTTGGCCGCGAGCGGGCGGCTTTTGGCGAGGGAAGCAGCGAAAGCGGCGGCGATGTTTCTCATGGCGATAATTTACGCCACCCTTTCGCCGCCGGCGATCTTATTTTCAGTCACCGGAACGTGCAGAAAACGCTCAGGCCGCATCGTCGATTTCGAACCCGAATTCCTCTGGTCGCGGATAATCGATGATGATGCCGAGGCCCTCGGCCACATGGTTGAGATATTGGGAGAATGACGCCCAGCACACGATTTCGACGATCTCGGCCTCGGTCAGGCCAGCCGCGCGCCCTGTGTCCATCTCGGTCGGCAGGGTTTCGCGGTCGATCCGCGCTACTGCGCTTGCGATCCGCAGAATGGAATCGGTTCGGGCATCGGTCGACCGACCGCGGGAATATTGGATGATTTCATCGCGTTCCGCCCCCAATTGCCGCGCAAAGGTGGCATGGGCAGAGACGCAATATTGGCATTTGTTCTGCGCTGAAATGGCGAGGATGATCGCCTCGCGCTCGAGGGCCGTGAGATTCCCGTCCGACAACGCCCCGTGAAAGGCGGAGGTCGCGAACAAGGCGGCCTCGGAATGGGCGATCGTCGAGAAAAAATTCGGCAGGCTCGAAAAGCGCCGGTCAATCTCGTTCAGCATTTGCCGAACTTTGGGACTGGCTTCAGACAAGGCGAGCGGCGAAAACTGTTTTGACATGCTGTCCCCGGAATTACGCTGGAAGGGCGCATGAATCACGCGCCCGCCATCTTGTGCCCGCAATTGGATCGCCGGCACGAAGGTAGAGCGTAGCGCATTAATGTTAATTGTGCCTTTAAAAGCGTCGTGGACGGCAAAACTGCCCGCGCTCACTCAGGCATCCGGGCGTTTATAGGGAAAAATGCCCGCTTTGCCGAGCGCCGCCGGAACCGGGTGGCCAAGTGCCCCCTCCAGCCAATGCGCGGTCGCGATCAGCGCGTCCAGTGACAATCCAGTCTCAAACCCGGCGCGATGGAGCATGAAAACGAGGTCCTCGCTCGCCACATTGCCCGTCGCCTTCGGCGCAAAGGGACAGCCCCCGATCCCGCCGCAGGAGGAATCGAGGATGTTCGCCCCGGCCTCGATCGCGGCAAAGGCATTGGCCAGAGCGCTGGCCCGCGTATTGTGAAAATGCAGGCGCAGAAGTGAATCAGGTGCGGCCGCGCGCACGGCGTGGATGCGGGCACGGACGGTCCATGGATCGGCGACGCCAATCGTGTCACCCAGCGCGATTTCCTGCGCACCCAATGCAAAAGCGGCCGCGGCGATGTCTGCGACCGTGGATTGGGCGACCTCTCCTTCGAACGGGCAGCCAAAGGCCACCGAAATGGTGGCCGACAGCGCGCGTTTGGCGTCTGCAACCATCGGGGCCGCGCGGCGCAGTTCGGCAAGGCTTTCTTCGGCCGTCGCGCCCTGATTGCGGATGCCGAATTCCCGGCTGGCGCAGATCACGAAATTCACTTCATCGCAACCGGCCGCGATCGCGCGTTCGGCACCACGCGCATTGAGCGCGAGCCCGATAAAAGACACGCCATTGCCGCGCGGCACTGCCGCCATGACCGCCGCCGAATCCGCCATTTGGGGCACACGTTTGGGATTGACGAAGGAGGCAGCCTCGATCCGCCGCGCACCCGCTGCGATCAGGCGGTTGATGAAGTCGAGTTTCTGTTCCGTCGACAAAAAGGTGGATTCGTTTTGCAGGCCATCGCGCGGGCCGACCTCGACGATTTCGATGTTTCGGGTGGCCGTGTGGGTCATGTGCAGACCTTCGCTGTGAGGGGCAGAAAATGGTGTCAGCCAACCAGATGCCAGTGGTTCGAATCTGACATTTGCATCCCATTTTGGCCGTGCGCGATTGCAAATGTCAGATTCATAAGAACCACTCTGTAAACATGGGCTTAGTGGAGCTTATGGACCAAACATTCGGCTCGGAGGTTGGCGCGCAAGTGGGTAGCGAATGTTTGGTCAGCTCAACTAGCGCATTTTCAACAAAAGTGTAGCCGCGGGTCTGTGTCCGAAAATGCGCAGATTCAATTACATGGAGCATTCAAATGGAGCGTCGGGCCCAACGAAATCCGGCCCGGATCCTGTTGGCGATGCTCCAGCGTGAAATTTGGGCCCGAAACAGACACGGATACAGGATTTATTGCACCCGGCCGGGCCTGGCCCCGATCAACACTGCGTCCTGGGCCTTGCGCCGGAAAAATGCCTGCCGCTTTAAGGGTGGCGTGCGGGTGCCGATAAAGCGGCCTCCGTCCCCGCCCGGAAAAAGCGTCGGGAACAGGAGCCATGATGGGCCATATTCTGTTGGCCGAAGACGATCCCAATGTCGCGGCCTTGCTCAAGGCCTATCTCGAACGCGACGGGTTCAGCCTCAGCGTCTGTGACAATGGCCCCGCTGCGCTGCGCGAGGTCTTTGCCGGCAAGCCGGACCTCGTATTGCTCGATATCATGCTTCCTGGGCTCGATGGCTGGGAAATCTGCCGCCAGGTGCGTCAGGCCTCGACCATCCCGATCATCATCCTGACCGCGCGGATCGACGAGGCCGACCGCATCACCGGGCTGCGTCTGGGGGCGGATGATTATGTCGTGAAGCCCTTCAGCCCCGGCGAGGTGGTCGAGCGGGTCAAGGCCGTGTTGCGGCGGGGACCGGCGGGACTGCCCGCCGGCCCGACCGCCGAGCGCGACCGGGTTCTGCGCCATGGGGGAATTTCCCTGACGCCCTCGCGGTTCGAGGTGCGTATCAATAATGCGGCGCTGGCGCTCACCATGTCCGAATTTCGTATCCTCGAAGCCATGATGGGCGCGCCCGGACGGGTACTGAGCCGCGATCAATTGCTCGATGCCCTGTCGAAAAGCGAGCGCGATGTGATCGACCGGGCGATTGACGTTCACATTCTCAATCTGAGACGGAAGCTCGAGGCGCGGATTCCGGGGTCGCAGATGATCGAGACGGTGAGGGGTATCGGCTACCGCTTGCGCCGTGATGAAACGAAGGAGAATCCCCAATGAGCCCTGTCACGCCGTCCACGATGACCGCCTTTGCCCGTGGCCTCGCGCGGCCCTCCCTGTTCTGGCAGATCGCATTATTGTGCAGCGCGATGATCTTTCTGACTATCGGTGCGAGCTGGCTGTTGTCAGATGCGCTGGCCGGCCGATATGGCGCGGTGCTCGGCGAACGATATGGCGTTGATATGGATATCGCCCACCGGATGTTTGTCGATTCCCTGCATCGCTCTTTGATGATGGCGGCGGCAGTGGGGGTCGGGGCGTCGCTCGTCGCGGGATCGGTCTTTGTACCGCGCATTCTGGCACCCTTTCGCCTGATGGCGCGCCAGGCGGATGAAGTGGCCTCGGGGAATTTCGATGTGCGTGTGGATGTGGCGCGGGTGTCGCGCCGCTGCGAGGTCCATGCGCTTGGAAACGCCTTCAACCGGATGGCCGCCCGCTTGCAGCATGTCGATTTGGCCAGGAAACGCATGGTCTCGGATCTGGCGCATGATCTGATGACTCCACTCACCAATCTTCGCGGCTATGTCGAAGGAATCCGCGAGGGCGTGGTCGCCGCCGCGCCGAATGTCTTTGCGATGCTGGAGGGCGAAATCGGGCGCCTGATCCGCCTTGTGGGCGATCTCCACCAGCTCACTCTGGCCGAGGCCGCCCGGCACGGCCTGCAGATGGCGACCGTCGATACCGAATCGGTCCTCGCCCAGAGCGCCCGTGGCCTTGCCCATGATGCCGCGGCGCGGGATGTCACCATCGCGCATTCGGTCGCGCCGGAGGCAGCGATCCTGTTTGCGGATTCCGATCTTCTGGTGCGCGCGCTGCAAAATATCCTGCAAAACGCCACGCGCTTTGCCCATTCGGGCAGCATTGTTCGGCTGAAGGCGGAAATGCGCGCGGGCCGGATCGGGATTTCCTGCGCCAATGATGGGCCGCAGATTGCGGAAGCCGATCTGCCGCTCATCTTCGATCGCTTCTATCGCGCCGACAGCGCGAGGTCGCGGGAAGGGGGTGCGGGTCTTGGCCTTGCCATTGCGCGTGAGCTGGTCGAAGCGCAGGGCGGTACGATCGCGGCGCAAAGTTCGGACAGTGAAACTGTCATCACGATCATCTTGCCGCCGCTGAAACCCGCGTAACCGCGATCTGTCGCCTGGAATGGACCCTGGGCGGCGGGTCAGGAAATTCTCCATTTCCGCGAAAAAACAGCCATGTCCTGGAAAAAAATCACCAAAACACCCGATTTGTCATGAAATCCTGACGCAATCCTGACATTTGCCTCATCCGTGCCTGACATTGCTCCGCTACTTTGCCGATAAATCCAATGTGTTTCGAGCGGAGCAGAGGGCCATGCCTGAACCAGATGAGTTTCCGATTCCGTTTCCCGTGCCCTGGGGCAAGGATTTGCAGGGCCTGAGCGAGCCCCTGCGCAACGGTCCAATGATGATATCGCGCGTGAATGATGCGGCGACGAAGGCCGGACAGGCCATCGCGGCGCGCCAGGTCCAGCATCTCACTGAATCCATGTCCGATGTCAGGGTTTTGCTGAGCGATGCGACGTCAACAACCAGTGACCCTACGGCCGTGGCACGGGCCTGTGCGGCCTATATGCAGGCGGGGATGCAGCGCAATCTTGCCTTGCTCGGTTTTCTGACCCAAACCATGGCGATGCTGACACAGCAAATGCTGTCCGTGCCGCCGATTGTTCAGGCACCCGTCCCGGCAGATGAAGACCCCCAACCGCAACCGCCGCATGGCCAAATGTCGAAAGCCAATGGTCGGGCCGTAACCGCCAAAACATGAGTTTTCAGACCTGAAGGCCGGAAGGCCCGGGTTTGAGTGTAATCCTTGCCTGTTCCCTGAAACCAAAGTGAGCCTCGACATGTCCTTGTCCGTCATTCTCCGTGCCGCTGGATCCGCGGTATTGTTCAGCCTCTTCCTGTTCCCCGCCGCCATCGCCGGTGAATGCCCGGCCGGCAAGTCCGGCGACAATGTCACGCCGCCGGGCCCCTCGGAGCCGAAGGGGCTCAAGGACGAAGTCATTTCCTCGATCGATCTCGGCCAGGGCTACAATGTTCCCGATCGGCAGTTCCGCATGCGCCGCCTCGAGATCAGTCCCGGCGGAATTGTGCCCTGGCACAGCCATGAATCGCGCCCGGCACATATCTATGTGATCAAGGGAAACATCACCGAATATCGCAGCAATTGCGCAGCCCCGATCGAGCACCGGCAAGGCGAAGCCGTCGCCGAACAAGGCGCAATTTCCCATTGGTGGCGCAATAATTCGCGACGGATGGTCGTGCTCATCTCCGCCGATATCCTGCCCCCGAAATGAGCGCCAACGCGCCAATGTGTGCTGTTTTGCATGGACTTGCGGGCGGGCAGGCCCGACATGAACCCCGTCATCCCCTTCAGGCTCTTTTTGGGGGCGCTCGCCCGCCGACCCGTCTGGCCGGTGCCCACCCGGTCGTTCTCAGGACAAAACAATGATGGACAGAAAATTGCTGGCCGCACGGCCGGTAATCCGGCTCGTCATCGGGCTCGTGATGGTGGTTGCAGTCAGCGGATGCGCCGCCACCCGGATCATTCCGCGATCGATCTCGGGGCTCAGCGGTCCGGCCATCGGCAATGGAAACTCGACCGAGGCGATCGATGAAATCGCGCTGGGTGCCGAGATTCCAGGACTTGCGGGCTACAATATGCGGGCGCGCTATGTGCTTGTGAAGCCCGGTGGCCATATCCGGATTCACGACCACACCGGGCGGCCGGCCTTCAGCTATGTCGTCAATGCGCCGGTGACGCAGCACCGCAGCGACCGACCCAAAGAGGCCATTGCGCATCAGGCTGGCGCGCTGACCGCCGACAACAATATCGGGCATTGGTGGAAGAACAATTCCGACCAGACGGCGCGCTGGTATGTTGTCGACATCTACCGTACGGGAGGCGAAGCGGGCGAATGAAAAACGCAAAGAGGATATTCGCGGTGACGATTCGTGGTGCGATGATCGCTGCTGTGTTGTGCGGGCTGGCGGCTGGTACCGTTTATGCGCAGGCTGCGCCCGAGCCAGCTCCGCATATGAGCCATGGGCAGGATAAAGATCCCCATCCCGGCCCGGAGACGAAGGATGAGCAGGTAATCCGGCTCTCCGATGCGTTTCCGGGGCTCGAAGCGGCCGCGGGTCATGTTTTCCGGGCACGCCAGATCGAGCTGCCGCCGGGCGGGCGAACCGGGATCATGAAACATGCCGGACGACCTTCCATTACCCATGTCACGGCGGGGGAGGTTCTGGAAATCCGGGAGGGCGCACCGGCATCGATTGCCCACAAGGCGGGTGACACGGTTCTGGCCCGCGCCGATGTGACCCATGCATGGGAAAACGCAGGCAATGTTCCGGCGATGTTGCTGATTGTTGAGATTACTCCTGACCCATGAGCCAGCCGCGGAATTCCCGTGCGGTGCGGAAGGCGTGAAATGCAGATGGCGTTGCGACGGCTCAGTCTTGCTCTGTTCAGCGTGCTCGGCCTGTTCCTGATCCTGTTCGGGCTGCTTTATGCGGGCGTCGGGACCTATCTGCCGTTTCACGCTTCCGCTGTGCCGGAGACCGCGCGTGCGGCGGCATTGCCCCTCTATCTCGCATTGATGAAGCTGATCGGTGGCGCATCGGCTTCACTTGGCGGACTATGCCTCTATGTCACCTGGACAATCCGCCACCCCTTCGTTGCGGAAATGCTGGCATTGGCAATCGCGGTGCCGGTGCTGATGGCGGCCTTTGTCGCCGAGACGCTGGCTGCCACGACGGGGGCACCGACGTCCTGGCACATCATGGGCGGATTGCTGGCGGCCGATGCTGTGGCCTGGCTCGCCTTCAGGATTTCCCGACGCGCATGAGCGCGCGGTAAACGCGTGCCTCTCACGATTCCCGCCGGGCGATCGCCATCCCCGGCCAATCCCCTGTGTCACTTGCGCCGGCCGAGCCAGGCCGCATAGGGGATCATCACCGATGGAGGTCTGGCGGCCGAATGGACGTCGGGCCGACCCGATCGCGCACATTGCCGGACCTGCCATTCTTCCGCATCATCCGGAGACCAGGTCACGCATTCCGGCCCGGGATTGAGCACGCACATCCATTCCTCGCCGTCGAGGCGACGAATAAAGGCGCAGATGGGGTCGGGGGCGGCAATGAATTCGATCTCCCCGCGTTGCAAGGCGGGCGATTCCCGGCGCAGATGCAGAAGCCGCCGCGTGAACTGGAGCACTGACGAGGAATCGGCCTCCTGTATGTCCACCGCCAGCGGCACATGCCGCGCATCGAGCGGCAGCCAGGGCTTTCCCGCCGAGAAACCGGCATTACGCCCGGTGGACGACCACGGCAGGGGCGTTCGCGCCCCGTCGCGACCGAGTGTTTCCGGCCAATTGGCGATGGCTTCGGGATCCTTCAGATCCTCAAAGGCGACATCGGCCTGGGGCAGACCCAGTTCTTCGCCCTGATAGAGAAACACATTGCCGCGCAGGGTCAGCAGCAGCATCAGATAACAGCGTGCGGCGATCTCGCGATGTTCCTCGGCCGCCCAGCGGCTGACGCAGCGCGGGGCATCGTGATTGGAAAACGCCCAGGAGGGCCAGCCCTCGCCCGGCGCACCGGTCCAGGCCCGCAAGGCGCGTTCAGGCAAATCCCGGGGCAGGCGGGGCGCATAAAGGAAATCGAAGCCATAGGCGGTGTTGAGCCGGGTCTCGCCGGCGGTGAACGCCTTCATTTCCTGCAAGGGTTCCGGACCACCTACTTCAGCCACGGTGAAACGGTCGTCGTAAAGATCGGTCAGAGCCCGAATGCGCTCGAGAAAGCCGGTGATTTCCGGCTGCGACATGGAATGGACTTGCCTTTGCATGTCGAACGGCCGCTTGACGCGGCGGCCATCGCCCGGAACTGGCGGCGGTGCCGGCGGATTGTCGCGCAGCAGGCGGTCATGCATGCCGAAATTGATGGCGTCGAGCCGGAAGCCGTCCACACCGCGATCAAGCCAGAAGCGGCCGACCGCGAGCAGAGCGTCCTGCACCTCCGGATTATGGAGATTGAGGTCTGGCTGGCCCGGCAGAAAATTGTGGAGGTAATATTGCTGGCGCCGGGCATCCCAGGTCCAGGCCGGTCCCGTAAACACCGATTGCCAATTATTGGGCGGGCTGCCATCGGGCTTCGGATCCGCCCAGACATACCAGTCCGCCTTCGCGTTATCGCGGCTGGCCCGGCTTTCTGAGAACCAGGGATGGAGGTCGGAAGTATGGGACCAGACCTGATCGATGATCAGCTTGAGCCCCAGCGCCCGCGCCCGCGCAGCGAGAGCATCGAAATCGGCGAGCGTTCCGAAAATCGGGTCGACATCACAATAATCGGCAACATCATAGCCATAATCGCGCATGGGCGAGGTGAAGAAGGGCGAGAGCCAGATCCCGTCCACGCCGAGCCTGGCGACATGGTCGAGATGCCGCGTGATTCCAGCCAGATCGCCGATCCCGTCGCCATTCGAATCGGCAAAACTGCGCGGATAGATCTGATAGATCACCGATCCGCGCCACCATGAGGCGTCCCGCCCTCGGGCATGGGGTAAGGTTGATTCGGAGGGGGATGATGCCGATTTTCCGTGAATCGGCTTGTTCCTGGGCGTAACGATATTCATTCGGCAGCTCCGTCTTTTCGTTCCCTTTTCTTCCCGACAGCCTCAATTGCGGTTTCGCTGATCGCGCGGCGTTTCGGGAAAGCAGGGAGGTTGTTCTATCGCACTCTTGCATGTCGGAATCCTGACAATTTCCATTCTGCACTGATTCCGGTTCCACACAGTGTCGGGGCGCATGGCTTCCGGTCGGGTCAGGTGGGGCGCGTTCGGGCCAAAATCCGGATTCCATTTGTTGAATGCGCGCTCGGGTTCTTGAATGCGCTCTGGGGCGATGATCGCATTGCCCAGGAATACTGAATTTTAACAGGTCCCTTTGGGCCGGAATTTAAACGCTTCCGGCTCGGAACTTTAGTGCAAAAATTTGCATTGCTCCTTCGGATTCATATCGGGTTCAATCCAGAATGAGATCCCTGAAGGCCGAGGGGAAACCAGAAAAACCTCTCACATATCTGGAAAAATGGCAAATCGGCTTCTGCAAAAATGTCAAATTAATGTGTTGCAAAAAAATGCAATATGGTTGAAGCTGTGGAAATTCTACATCGACCCTGGACATTCCGGGAATCGACCCAGAGCGCGTTTAGAGAAAGTGGAATCCGGTTTTTCGTCCGAATGCGCTCTAAATTATTGATTCTGAACATTTTCAAATAAGTTCGGCACGAATTGCTTTGGAAATGCTCGAGGCCCCGGCGGCGAAGAAATTCGCATCGGGGAAATGGCAAGGACAGGTAAAACCGGGCGCGCTGTCAATTGGCGTGACACCGGTGGTCGGGGAAACGCACAGGGAGATTGCGCCATGAAGTCCGGAACGAAGCGCTCGAAAAATTCGCTGAAATCACTGATGATGTCGGGATGCGCTGCGCTCGCGCTATGGCTGGGTGGCGGTGCCGCCTTTGCCCAGACAGCGCCTGCAACCGATCAGGCTCCGGCCGACATATCGGTCGATGCGGTGGAGATCGGCGACGAAATCGTGGTCACACTGGAACGGCGGGAGCAGAAGCTTCAGGACTTCGCCGGCACGGCAGTGGTGAAAAGCCAGGACCAGCTCGACAAGCTCGGCGTCGGCGCCGATTTTCAGAGCATCCAGCAGATCGTGCCCGGCCTGAATATTTCGTTCAATGAGGGCTTTACCGAAATCTTTCTGCGCGGCATCGGCTCGCAGGACAGTTCATCGACCTCGGAGCAGCCGACCGCCGTCCATTATAACGGCGTCTATATCCCGCGTTCGCGCGGCATCGGGCCCTTGTTCTTCGATCTTTCCCGGGTCGAGGTCAATGTCGGTCCCCAGGGCACCTTGCGCGGCCGCAATGCCACGGCGGGAACGATCAATATCATCCCGCAGAAACCCATTCTCGATGAATGGGAAGCCAAGGGCTCCTTCGGTTTCGGCAGTTTCGGGCTGCGCGAATATGATGCCGCGGTCAATGTGCCGATCGGCGACAAGCTGGCCATTCGCGGTGCCTATTTCTCCCGCGCGCATGAAAACTATTTCCGCAACGCGCTGGAGGGGCTGACCTTTGCACCATCCGATGGTGCAGGCTCTGAGGATGAGGAAGCCTTCCGGATCTCCGTGCTCTATACGCCGACCAATTCGCTGACGCTGGAATTTGTCTATGACAATCTCAGCCAGGGTGGCACGGGCTTTCCGGGGAATTTTCAGGGCCAGGCACAGAGCCGCGGCTTCACCCCGCAGAATAATCCGGTCGATCCCTTTCTCCAGAATTTTCTCACGCCCGGTTTTGTCGACAACAAGATCAATTCCTATATTGCGACCGCGAATTGGGATTTCGGCCCGGCGGCGGTGGAATTCATCGCCGGCTATCGCGAATACAGCAATCTGACGGTCAATCAGCGGCGGCCCTTCCAGTTCGGCACGCCCAATCCGACCGCCCTGCCAGGCGATGTGGATGCGGTGATCACCTTCGATCCCGACAATTTCAACACCAATTATATTTCGGATGACGACCAATCGCTGACGCTGGAAGCGCGGATCTATTCGGCCAATGACGCACGCTTCCGCTGGTCGCTGGGCGGGTTCTATCTCAATGAAAATCAGGCGGAATTCCGCTGGGACACGTCTGACCGGCAATTCTTCTTCAACAATCTCGGCGGCCCGGATTTCTTCGCGACCGGCAATGATTCTTTTTCTTTCTATGGCGACGGCACCTTTGATGTGACGGAGAAGTTCCGGGTCAAGGCCGGGATCCGCTACACCAATGACAGCAAAACCCGGTCGGGTTACGAAATCCAGTTCAATTTCAATCCGGCCTTGTTCTCGGATTTCAATGGCGATGGCACGCTGGACGCCGATGATCTGCGTTTTTCGACGCCGGGATTTGAGATCGTCCGGGCAGGAGATCAGCAGCTTCTCAACCCCGCCACCGCGACGGCCGCCGATTTCTTCAACAATTTTGTTGCGCGGTTCGGTGGCCGCGACAGTGTTGACGATGTACTGGCGCTCAACCCCAATGCGGCGGTGGTCACCAGCACCAGCAATCTCGGCCTGTTCACTCAGACCATTGATGAGGGCTATGTCGATTGGCGGGTCGGCGCGGAATATGATTTGACGCCGAATAATCTGGTCTACGCAACAATCTCGACCGGCACCCGGTCGGGCGGGATCAATAATCCGATCCTCGTGGCCGGCGAGCGCATCAACGAGACCTTCAACAACGAAAATCTGCTGGCTTTCGAGATCGGCACGAAAAACACCTTTGTCATTGGCGGCTATCCGCTCAATTTCAACGTCTCGGGCTTTTATTACCGCTTCCGTGATCAGGTGCTGCAAGTCGCCGCGACCGCCGATGGCGGGGCGTTCGAACCCGGCGCGGTCAATGTCAATGCCAATCTGCAAGTGCAAAATATCAATGCCGGCCGGTCGCGGATTTTTGGCCTGACCCTCGAAGGCAGCGCCAAATTCCCCTATGGCTTCCTGTTCGACTGGAACGCCACTTATCTCAACGCCGAATTTTCCGATGCCCTGATTTCGGATGGCCGCCAATTGGCCCGCGACACCAATGGCGATGGCGTACAGGATCTTGCGCCGCCAAATATCAATGTTGGCGGGAACAAATTGCTGTTCACCTCGCCGCTGACCCTGACTGCGACCTTCGGTCAGGACCTCAACGTGCCATGGGGCAGTGCCTATTGGCGGTTTACCACCTCCTATCGCGGGGAGTTTTTCTCCACCCCGTTCAACAGCCAGGGCTTCGACATCAACGGCAATCCGACGGCGCTTGAGAATCTCGCGCTGACGCCCTTCGGGCCGGCACAGGGACTTGGCGACGGGCGCTTCTTCAATGACCGAACCGAGCCCTTTGCGATCTTCAATGTCACCTGGGGCAGCAAATTTGGTCCCGATCAGCGTTTCAGTGTCGATGGTTACGTCACCAATCTGACCAATACGGCCTATAACCAGCGCCAGATCATCAATGCCTTCGTCAATATCGGCTTCATCAATCCCCCGCGGGTGATTGGCGGCCGCTTCTCGGCAAAGTTCTGACCTTTTCCTCCCGGAGGCCGACCGCGCGAACCTGTTTCGCGCGGCCGGTTCGGGTTTATGTACGGCCAGCCACGATTGCATTGGCCGCTTGCCCGGCGGCATGAACCGGACAATAAGTGCGCCGCGCCCTTTCGCGCCCATTCCGGATCAGGGAAACATTGTGATCGTCGTCACCGGGGCCGCGGGCTTTGTCGGCTTTCACATCTGTCGTGCCTTGCTGGCGGCGGGAGCCGATGTCGACGGGCTCGATTCCCTCAATGCCTATTACGATGTGCGCCTCAAGCACAAACGCCTTGAAATCCTCAATGCCAAGCAGGGATTTCGCTTCATCCACTGCGACATTTCCAAACCAGCGGAAGTGCGGGCCGCCGTCGACACGAATGCGATCGAGGTCATCATTCATCTGGCGGCCCAGGCCGGCGTGCGGCATTCGATCGAGGCACCTTTCGCCTATGAGGAAGCCAATCTGCGCGGGCATCTGAGCATGCTTGAACTGGCGAGAGCCGCGCCCCGGTTAAGCCACATGCTCTATGCGTCGTCGTCGTCGGTCTATGGCGACCGCGCCGAGGGGCCGTTTCGCGAGACCGATCGCTGCGACCATCCCAATTCGCTCTATGCAGCGACCAAGCGAAGCTGCGAATTGCTGAGCGAATCCTATTCGCGGCTCTATGGCATCAAGCAATATGGGCTGCGGTTCTTCACGATTTATGGCCCCTGGGGTCGGCCCGATATGGCCTATTGGCTGTTTTCCGAGGCGATTTGCGAGGGCCGCCCGGTGCAATTGTTCGGCGAGGGGCTCTTGCGCCGCGATTTTACCTTTGTCGGCGATGTGGCCCCCGCCATCCTCGCCATGACGACGCAGGCACCAGGCGATGATGCGCCCCACGAGATTTTCAATCTCGGCAATTCGAAAACCAGCAGCGTGCTGGACCTCATCGGGGTTATAGAGCGGAATATCGGTCGCACGGTTCCCCATATCCTCGCTCCCGCCCAGCCCGGCGATGTCACCTCGACCTGCGCCGATATCACCCGTGCCCGGGCGCGCTTTGGCTTTGACCCAAGGGTGGGGATTGATGTCGGGATTCCGCAATTTCTCGACTGGTTCAAGCATTACCGGCAGAACATTGACTGATCGGGGCGTGGTCGTCCATGAAGGCTCGCCGGCCGGAGAGAGCCAGCGCCTGCTTGCCGCCGCGACCGCGCTATGGCATAGGGCGGGATCGCTGCCGGTGGGGTGCCCCGCCGCATGCGGTGAAGGAGTGTAGCTCAGCTGGTAGAGCATCGGTCTCCAAAACCGAGGGCCGGGGGTTCGAGTCCCTCCACTCCTGCCAGTTTTCCCATGGGCCAGTTTTCCCATGGGCCAGTTTTCCCATGGGCCAGTTTTCCCATGGGCCAGTTTTCCCATGGGCCAGTTTTCCCATGGGCCAGTTTTCCAAAGGGCCATTTTCGGCGCGCGATCCTCTCTCGCGGGGATCTCGGCGCACCGGTTTGCCACGCAAATCCCCTGATTGCCCGGTTTCGGTCATTGAGACTTGACCGCAGGCGAAAGGTTTGCAAACTGGAGCGCTCAGCCCATATCCGGCACAGATGACAAGGCGCGGCGATCACCCCGCGCGGACGCGATCCCTCGCCCGGTGACCGGGAAGGGAGCCGCCCTTTGGCGAAGGCATTCCGATGGAAGAGTCGAAGAAGCGTACCAACCCGCTGGTTTTTCTCCGTGAAGTCCGGGCGGAGGCGCGCAAGGTCACCTGGGCCACCCGTAACGAAACGGTTGTGGCCGGCATCATGGTGCTTATCATGGTGGTGGCGGCCTCGATCTTTTTCCTGATCGTGGACTGGGTGATCCGCATCGGGCTCGGCCTCATTCTCGGCCTCGCCAATTGATCGCCGCGTGGCGGTGATCATGCCGTCCACTTTCGTCCCGATATGGTTTCCCCTCTAAGGATCGCCGGAATTCATGACTGCCAAATGGTATATCGTCCACGCTTATTCGAATTTCGAACAAAAGGTGGCCCGCACGATTCAGGAACAGGCTGCCGAGCATGGGCTGGCCCACAAGATTGAACAGGTCCTCGTACCTACCGAGGAGGTGGTGGAGGTCAAGCGCGGGCAGCGCAAGACGCGCAAGAAGGAAATGTTTCAGGGTTATGTTCTGGTGAAGATGGAACTTGATGATTCCACCTATCACCTCATCAAGAATACGCCGAAGGTCACGGCCTTTCTGGGGAGCGGCAAGACGCCGATCCCGGTATCCGAGCGCGAAGTGGCCGGAATTCTTGGCCTGATGGTGGAAACGGCCGAGCGTCCCCGCCCGATCATCAGCTTTGAGATCGGTGAAGCGGTCAAGGTCAATGACGGGCCGTTCCAGAGCTTTTCCGGCACGATCGAGGATGTCGATCACGATCGCGGGCGGGTCAAGGTGTCGGTTTCCATTTTCGGGCGTGCAACCCCGGTCGAGCTTGAATATGGGCAGGTGGAAAGGATTTGAGCGTCCTGTTTTGCGGGCGGTCATTTCCGGATCAAGAATGGGGTTGGGGGCGGGCTGCCCCAATTCCCTGTGCCCCAATTCCCTGAGCCCCAATTCCCTGAGCCCCAATTCCCTGAGCTCCCAATTCCTGCGGCATCCTTCGATCAAACAGGTTCAGCTTGATCAGGGTGCGACGCTCTGAACATCTGAAACCGGAGTTTTTGTTCCGGTTGAATGATCTCATTTATTCGGAAAAAGGCGCTGGTCCTTCGTAAGAAGCGCTCGCAGCGCATCAGAAAAGCTGAAACTCAGCGGCGTTTTTTTCCGCCGCCTCCGCCACCGCGCGGCCGGATTGCGCCGGCTTTGCCGGAGGGAGCGCCTTTGGCCCCTTGCGACTTTCCGGCTTTGCCTGTTGCCGGCTCCATCCGGGCCAGCGGTTTCAGCCGGCGCCGGTTGACATGATTGACCGATTTGACACTTGGATCGTCTGCGCGCTCGCCCACGAAATAATGGCGCTGCCAGCCGGCCTTGATCGTGGCTTCGTCGCGCTGGTTGAGCCTGTCGTTGAAATTGGTGCGTGATTCCCGCCAGCCTTCATATTGGCGCAGCAAAGCGGGTTCTTCGACCATGTAACGCAATTGCGGTTGGGCCTCCTCGATCGCCGCATCATGCATCAGCGTGACAAAGGCGATGGGCTCGAATTGCTCGAAGCGGACCTTGTGATGGGCCCGCGTGAAATGCCAGTTCATGGTGAAGGGGAAGGGCAGCCAATCGGTCTCGACCAGGCCTTGCAACGGATAAATCCCGTCCTTCGGCCAATTGGGCGGTCCCATGACCCAAAGCCGCCAGCCGGGGGCCGTCCGAAACAGATAGCTGACATGGAAGGTCATGATTCCCCAGGCGAAATGGCCACTCGCCAGATGTTCGATCGGGAAATCGGGATCGTCGGGAATGATTGTGATGTCGGTAGACAGCGGCCCGCCATTCCATTCCGCCGTCAGCCCCACGGGGCACAGGATCTCCCAGCCCGTCGTATTGGCCATGTTGAGGGGAAGACAACGATAGGCGTGGCGCTGGGGATAGGCCTCCATCCATGGCCGTTCGAGCCGCCCGGGCACGATCGGCCAATGTTGCGGCATCACCGGAAACACCTCGATGATCCCGGGGGCTACCGGCGCCGGCCGGTCGGGCTCCGCCATGGGCGCAATATTTTCCGGCGGGGCCGTGGCGGCATGCGACTGATCAGGAGAAGTCATCGACGGAGATCCGGTTTCGGTCGCAAATTGCGCGGTTTCTTTTCCGATGACACTTTCCGGGCGTCAAGCGGGGCGCATGAAAATGCTTGAACAAAGAAAGAACGCGTGCCATTATCACCAGCACCAGAGGGACCCGGAATGGGCCTCGCTCCGTTGCGATCGGTAGTGGTTTGGGCAAGGACGGAACGCAATTGCCGTTTGATTCCGTCTCCGGGAATGAGGAGCCGGCGGATCTTGCGCCGATGGATGGATACCTGCCGCCAGGCCGGCCCGAGGTGACGCGCAGCCTGCAACGGGGGCTGGTACGTTTTCTGGTCGATCTCAATTTCGCTCCGCTTCTGGAATTCGGGCTTCCCAATCGCCGGCGCGCCGATGCCGCCGGACTTGGGCCAAAAGGCGAGATCTGGCTGTTTGAAATCAAATCGGGGCCCGAGGATTTTCGCGCCGACCGCAAATGGACCGACTATCCCGAATATTCGGACCAGTTTTATTTCGTAACCGAAATGGGCTTTCCCGAAAGCCTGATGCCACCCGAACCGGGCTGGGTGGTCGCCGATGGCTTTGGCGGGGGCCTTGTGCGGCCGGCACCCTTGCATCCCCTGCCGGCGATGCGGCGCAAGGCCTTGACGCTGGCTTTTGCCCGAACGCTCGCATTTCGTCGCGCGGGCCCTCCGAAAGCATTAACTTTAACCACGTCTTAACGCGGGACCGGGATTTTCAGTATCCGGGAGGATGCGTGATTCGGCCGTCGGCTGTTCGCGCGCCTCGAGGGGCAGCCAGGTCAATGATTCCGGTCGGGTTGTCCGGGGTCATTCGTTCCGGGCCAATTGCCCCGGGCCAGTTGTCGGAGTGCGATCATGCCGCCCGTAAGTCCGTGGAGCGTTAAGGGGATCGATCCGCGCGCGCGCGATGCCGCCCGAAATGTGGCCCGCCGCGAAGGTCTGACGCTTGGCGAATATCTCAACCGCCTGATCCTCGAACCGGCTTTGGGTGAAGATCGTCCGGATCAGCACGGCGAGGCCGGACGCGCTCCGGCGCGCGAACCGGCGCGCGACATGCCCCGCGAAATCGCTCGGGAGCTGGCGCGCGATGCCGCCCGGAACGAGTTCGCTGCCTCGTCGCGCTGGCGCGAGGGCGGCCCTGGTGATCCCTATGGCTATGATTTCGAGGATTCGGCGCGCGTCAGCCGGGCACTGGAGCGGCTGTCGCATCGCATCGAGGCGTCCGAGCGGCGCTCGAGCATCGCGATCGGGGATATTGAGCAATCGGTATCGAGCATTCTCGGGCGCATGGAAGGCGGCGACCGCGGGGCCCAGCGCGAGGCACTGCGCATCGAGGAACAGCTTCGCGAAATCCGCGCAGCCCAGGACCAGATCGCCGACCGTATCCGCCGGGCTGAACGCGACGGTTCGGGCTCCGGGCCGGATCTGGCTGGCCTGCGCGCCATGGAAGCAGCGCTGAGCCGTCTGGCGCGGCAGACCGGGGAAAACGAAAAGGCCATCGAAAGCATCGCTGCTGAGGCTGCGGACCGCCAACAGGTCTTTAACCAGAAGCTCAATGACAGCCTCGCCCATGTGGCCGGGAATTTTCAACAGGCGCTGACGGGGATCGAGCGCCGCGTCGCCGATCAGGTGCGCGACCAGGCCCGGGAATTGGGCCGCGATGCCGAGCACCGCATGGCCGGTGCGGTCGAGGGCATCGAAGAAAGCGTGCGGCGGATTGCCGACCGTCTCAACCGCGCCGAAGGCATGACCAATCAGGCCATTCAGGCGCTTGAAAAATCTTTCACCCATCTCGATCAGCGCCTGATCCAGGCCGAAAAGGCCGGTTTGTCACCCGACCTCTCGGCGTCGGTGGCGCGCAAGGTCGATGGGCTGGCCGCCGAACTCGGGGCCATGGTCGAAGGCGTCCGCAACGAACTGGCCGAGGAATTGGAAGCTGCCCTGCACGGGCTGAAATCGGGCGCGATCGAACAGGCGATCGAAGCGGTTGCCGGGCGCCTTTCGCGGCTCGAGCGCGTTCAGGATACCGCCTTGCGCGCGGCGGGCGAGGAAATGCGCAATGTCGCACAAAGCCTCGGCGCGCGACTTGAAGCGCTTGAATCGCGGCCAGATTCCGGCGGGGAGGCAATCGGCGGTCAAATCGAGGCAAGGCTCAATGAATTGGGTGAGCGACTCGAGAGCCGTCTCACCGAAGTTGAAAACCGCAATGCCGATGCAATCGAACAGATTGGCGAGCAGGTTGCCCAGGCAGCCGAGCGGCTGCAAACCCGTCAGGATGCGGCGACCAATACCCTTGCCGAGCGTCTGAAGGACAGTGAATCGCGGGCCGGGCAAAAGCTCGACGAAGCGTTCGCGGCCGTCCAGGCCCGCATGGATGAGGCCGAGGCGCGAACCATCGCCAATGTCAGTCCGGTGCAGCGCGCCGTGGCGGCCCTGGCGCGGCGACTCGAATCGCTCGAGGAATTTTCGCGCGAGACCGGGGCACCGCCTGCGCATTCTGAAACGGCTTCGCGATCGGCCAGTTCCGGGGACATGATGGCGGCGCGGATGCCGCAGGTCGATCTGCCGGAGCCACCGAATTTCGAGGAAAGCGATTTTTCCGAAGACACGGAGAACGATTTCGCGCTTTATTCGGAGGGCCGTGGGGAAGCGGACGTTCCTGCCCCTGATCACGACAAAGGGGATGAAGCCGATCCCCTGCTGGCAGCATTTGGCCGGGCCGGATTTCGGAGCGGGGCCCCGGGGCCAGAGGACGCGGTAGCTGTGTCTCCGGAACGGTTTCTCGATCCGCTGGCAGCAATGCCGGCAAAGGAAATGCCTGCACCCGCCTCGGGAAGCAGCGAGGATTTCCTCCAGATGGCGCGCCGTGCCGCGCGCGAGGGCGCAAGTGGCAAGACCAGAGCGGAACCGCGCGCCGCCACCCGCGCCCCGCGCGAGGCGGGAGAGCTTGGCCAGGGCCGGCGGGCGCTGCAATTCGTGGCGATCGGGGTGACGCTGGTGGCGGTTGGCGGCGTGGCATGGCAGCAATGGCGCGTGCGACAACCGACCGTTTCCGGACCCAAACTGAGCGAAACAAAACCCGCCCCCGCGGCAAAGTCCGGGGTGCCTGAAGCGCAAAAGGCGACCACACCTGCATCCGGCGGTCAAACGGCAATCGCGCAGATTCCGGCTGCAACCGGTGCCACTGCCACTCCCGCTGGCCCTGTTCCCGCTGGTTCTGGTCCCGCTGGCTCTGATCCCGCTGGATCAGGCCGAACATCTCCCGACGCGACCGTGGCGGGGACGCCGGATAAGGCCGCGGAAACCACGCCTGCCGCGCCGGCGCTTCCGCAGCCGAAAACGGGGGAGCCGACAGCCAGGGCAAACCCGGTCGCGACCAAAGCCGCGGAGGGTTCTGTGGCATCTCCCGTCGGCAATGCCCAGCCGCGCAGCATCAATGGCGAGCGTCCGGGCACCGTCGCCGAGGCAGCGGAGGCAGGCGACCCGATCGCGCAATATCAGTTCGGCTTGCAGAAATTCGAGGCCGGCGCGCGCGAGGAGGCGGCCGCCTTTATCCGGCGCGCCGCCGCGCAGGGACTGCCCGCCGCGCAATATCGGCTGGCCAAAATGCATGAGCGCGGGGAGAATGGAACCCCCGACCTCACCAAAGCGCGCCAATTGACCCAGGACGCCGCCGCCGGCGGCAATCGCAAGGCCATGCATGATATCGCGGTGTTCTTTGCCGAGGGTGAGGGGGGACCGCAGGATTTCGCCCAGGCCGCGCGCTGGTTCCGCCGTGCCGCCGAACGGGGACTTCCGGATAGCCAATATAATCTCGGCGTGTTTTACGATCAGGGACTTGGCGTGAAAGCCGATCCCGAGGAAGCTTTGTTCTGGTTCACTCTGGCCGAACGGGCGGGTGATGGCGATGCCCGGAAGCGGGTCGGCGAACTGAAGGCGAGCCTTGCCCCCGAGCGTGCCCAAAGCGTGCGCACCCGTGTGGCCGGCTTTACGCCCCGTCTCATCGATCCCGCAGCCCAGGGCGAATTTGGGTCCCGTTCATGGATTTCCAATACCCCCGACAATGCCGCGAAATCGGAAAAGGGCGGGAAGGCAGAGAAAACCGGGAAGCCTGAAAAAGGCGGCACCGCCGCGAAAGCCGCACGATAGGCACACGATAGACAAGGTGCCGGTCGCGTGCCAGCATTCTCCCCGAAAGCCCGACCGTGATCGGGGACGCGGATATGTGCGTCTGAGCACCGATCGGTCCATTCCTTGTCCAGTTTCCCGGAATTCGTCATGTCCATCATCGCCCTGCGCACGCCCGAATCCCGGTTCGGGGGCCTCCCCGATTTTCCGTTCCGTCCCAATTATGTCGAGGACCTGCCGGGCTATGAGGGCCTGCGTGCCCATTACCTCGATGAAGGTCCACGCGAGGGGCATGTCTTTTTGTGCCTGCACGGGCAGCCGACCTGGTCGTTTCTCTATCGGAAAATGATTCCGGTTTTTGCCCGGGCGGGGGGACGCGTCATCGCGCCGGATTTCTTCGGCTTTGGGCGTTCGGACAAGCCGGTGGCGGATGAGGTCTATGGCTTTGATTTCCATCGGCGCTTTCTATTGGCCTTCATCGATCGCCTTGGATTGTCGGGCGTCACCCTGGTGGTGCAGGATTGGGGCGGGCTGCTGGGCCTGACCTTGCCCGTGGATCGCCCCGCTCTGGCGCGGCGGCTGATTGTCATGAATACCGGCATCGCGACCGGGCAGTCGCCGGGCCCGGGATTCGAGGCGTGGCGGGCCTATGCGCGCTCGCAGCCCGATCTCGATATCGGAAGTCTTATGGGCCGGGCCGAGCCGCGCCTGTCGCCCGCGGAGCGAGAAGCCTATGATGCGCCCTTTCCCGATATTCGCTACAAGGCCGGGATGCGCCGTTTTCCCGAACTGGTGATGACCAGTCCGGACATGGAGGGAGTGGAGGTCTCGAAGCGCGCGCGGCGATTCTGGGCCGAGGAATGGACGGGCTCCACTTTCATGGCGATCGGCATGAAGGATCCCGTTCTGGGTCCGCCAGCCATGACGGCACTGGCGGCGGGGATCCGGGGCTGTCCGCCGCCCTTCGAAATGTCGGAAACCGGCCATTTCGTTCAGGAACAGGGCGATGTAGTGGCCGAACGCGCGCTCGCGGCCTTTGGCGGCGCGTAACCGCGGAGCCTCAACATTTTTGCCGCGAGCGACAGCCCCGTCCGTGCCGGTTGTGTGGCAAGGGTTTGTGTTCATAAAAACAATGAATTGGTCCGTCCGAAGAACGAAAACATGCCGCGCCGAAAAGTTTGCCCTGGCGCAAACAGGGACCTTGTGTCGAATCCGGGTGTCGAATCCGGGTGTGGAATCCGGGTGTGGAATCCAATCGATTGAAAGGATTCGACAGGAAAAACTTCTGCCCAGGCGCGAGGCACGCGAAAACCGGTTGCCAGAATTCGGGAATGCGCGCTATTCTGGCCTTGGCGGCTTCTGCGACTCGCGGACGGGCACAAACATCCCTGCGACCATAACTCACCCTAAGGGAACTGTCCCTGCCGGCGGTGATGGCCTTGCGGCTGATGACTTCCGGCACATGGTGCCCACCTGAACTTCAGGTCACAGGGGATGAGAAGCCCAACGGTTTTGTGGGGCCGCCAATCCTCTGCCCGGTGCCAATCCTCTGCCCGGTGCCGATCCTGTTCCCGGTACCGATCCTGTTCCCGGACGCCAATCCCTGCCCGGTTTGTGGCGTGCCCCGCCAGTCTTCTGCCCCGCCAGGCTTCTGCCGTGTCAGGCTTCTACCCCGCCTTTGCCTGTGCCCTGACGGGAGCCAGCTCCCCCTCCCAGCGCGCTACGACCGCCGTCGCCACTGAATTGCCCACGACATTGGTGGCCGAACGCCCCATGTCGAGAAACTGGTCGACCGCGAGGATGAGCGCGAGGCCGGCCTCGGGAATGCCAAAGAAACTCAGCGTCGCCGCAATTACCACGAGCGAAGCGCGCGGCACGCCGGCCATGCCCTTGCTGGTGACCATCAGCAGAAGCAGCATGGTCACAATCTGCACCGGCGTGAGATGGACCCCGTAAGCGTGGGAAATGAACAGGGTGGCGAAGGTGCAATACATCATCGACCCGTCCAGATTGAACGAATAGCCGAGCGGAAGCACAAAGCCCGCCACTTTTCGGGAAACGCCGAATTTCTCCAATTGCTCGAGCGTCTTCGGATAAGCGGCCTCCGAGCTCGCGGTCGAAAAGGCCAGCAGCAGCGGCTCGCGGATCAGGCCGATCAGCCGGAAAATGGCCGGCCCCAGCACGACCGCGCCCGCCAGCAGCAGCAGGATCCAGAGCAGCAGCAGCGATCCGTAAAAGCCACCGACAAAGGCTCCATATTCGTCGAGCACGCCAAGCCCGTTTTTGGCGATCACGGCCGCAATGGCTGCAAATACTGCGAGCGGTGCGGTCAGCATCACATAGCCTGTGATCTTCAGCATGACATGGCTGATGCTCTCGGCGAGCTCGACCATGGGCCGGGCTTTCTCCTTGAGCGCGATCGCGGCCGTGCCGGCAAAGATGGCGAAGACCACGATCTGGAGGATTTCGTTCTGCGCCATGGCTTCGGCGATCGAGCGCGGAAACACATGGGTGAGGAATTCCTTGAATCCGAGCGATTGGGCCGAAATCGTTGTCGACAATTCCCCGATCGGCGGCGGCAGCGACCAGCCCGCCGCGATCAGCCCCGAGGCAAGCAGCGCCCCCAAAGAGAGCGAGAGGATCGAGGCCGACACAAACCACAGCAAGGTCTTGAGGCCGATCCGGCCCATTGCCGCCCCGTCGCCCAGATGCGCGATGCCCGAAATCAGCATGGTCAGCACCAAAGGTGCGATGATCATCTTGATCAGCCGCAGGAAAATATCGGTGACGATCGAAAAATAGCCGGAGATCTCGGTGAGCCGCGCGGGATCGGCAACATTTTCATGGATCAGAAACCCCGCCACGATCCCCAGCGCCCAGCCGACAAAGATCAGGACGGTCAGATGTTTCTGCATGGATTATGCTCCCCGGCCGCGAGGCGACCTGCGCGCTTTGGTGTGTTTGGCGGACTTGAGCCCATTCACGCCCGGCTGGCAAGTCATCGGGGTCAGAAGCCTTGCCGGGTGCGGCAAATCAGCTTCTAATCGCTGCACCCGATGAATGCTCCGAAACGATCAGAGGCCGTGATGTCGCAACCCTTTCTCCACAGGCGGGAATTCGATCGCCAGGCTGCCTTGCGCCTCTGGGCGGGTGTGTCGCTGGGCACGGTGCGCGGCGATTCTCCCGATCTTTCGCCCCGCCAGATCGCTTTGTTGCTCATCGTCTATCTCGAGCCCGCACCCCATACGGTACGTGGATTGGCGGCGCGGCTTGATGTCGGCAAGCCGGTGATCACCCGGGCGCTCGATACGCTGTCGGCGCATGGTTTCGTGCGGCGAAAACGCGACATGGCCGATCGGCGCAATGTGCTGGTGATCCGCACGGTCAAGGGCTCGGTCTTCCTGACCGAGCTTGGCGATGCCATCCTTGAGCGCCTCGAGGCAGGAATGCAATCCGTATCCCGGCCCGGGCAAATTTCCACGAATTGAGCGCGGTCATTCCCGAGCTGAAATTCCGGCCCGAATGTTTCCCGAAATTGCACGCCTTGCGACACCGGACCGGATCTTGCTTGGTGCATGGCATTTCCGGCACCTGACGGTGCCGGGTTTGGGAAATTGCGTCTGGCATGCGGGTTTCGCGCGAAGGCATACGGATGATCCAGGGGCTTTACGGCTTCCTCGGGCAGGCGGTCGCGCTCGCGCCGGCAGTTTCGCGCCCCGCTTTGCCCGTCGGATATGTGGTGGGGCATGGCCATCGTCGCTTTGCGCGTGCCGGCCTTGAGGTCACGCCGGCCGAGGCCCATGCGCTGTTGCGCTACGATCTGTTTGAAATCGAGACAATATTGTCGGCAATGGTTCCGGGCGGGACGCAGCCTTGTCAGTTCGATGCGCTGGCCTCGCTTGCGCAGGATATCGGCATGGCACGGCTGGCGGGGTCGCGGCTGTGGGAATGTTTCCGGGCGGGCGACTGGATCGGTGCCGCCGATGGCTTCGATGAATGGCGGGGGCCTGGTCTCGATCTGGTGGGCGATCTTCCCGCCCAGGCGTTGCGCCGCGCCACCGAGAAGGCCAATTTCCTCTGCGCGGAATTTCCGGCGGCACTTGTGTTGCCTGCCTTGTCCCCGGATGGGCATCCGGGGGCCAGCCATGCGGACCCCGATCACGCCGCTTTGCCGATGCCCTCGTACATCGCCCCGTCCGGACCACTTCCAGCGCCAGAGGCCGCGGAACTCGAGGTTCATGTCGGTCCCGCGGCGCGTCGCGGTTTCTGGCCCGAGGAGCCGGATCTGCCATCCGAGCCCGCCCTCGCGCCCGCCGCCCGGCAGCAACGTCCAGGTCATGCGCGGACCCTGGTCGGCGCGTTTGGGGCAATCGGGCTTGCGGCTGGTGGAATCTGGATGATGCTTGAAGCGCGGGTCGCGGGTGCCGGCGGGCGCTGGGCGGGCCTTGCAATGGTCATCGGCGCGACGCTTCTGGTATTCGTCTTTGCCCGCAAGGGCGGGGGGGCGTTGCTGCGCTTCTTCCTTCAGGGATAGAGCTGGGTCCGGGACTGGCAGGGGGATGGCCGGCCTCATAAGTCCTCAGCGCGTGACCAGTTCGGGCGCATGACCGGCGGCGCGCAGCAATTGTGCCAGTTCCTCGCCCGCGGCATTGAGCCCCGGTCCATCTGGCCCGCGCACCACGAGCGAAACGCCGAATTGGCCGTCCTGGTAGAATGGATAGGAGCCGAAGCTGAATTCCGTATGGCTCCCGGCCAGCGCCTCGAGCGATGCCGCGATCCTGCCTTCGAGGGCTCCGACCGCCCGCCATTCCACCGCCGCCGTGACGATTCCGCCATGAATGAAGCGCGTCGCATCCTCCAGCATGGCGCGCATCACCCGCGGCACGCCCGCCAGCACCAGCACATTGCCGATGACAAAGCCCGGGGCCTTGCTGACCGGATTGGCGATCAGCGCCGCGCCTTCCGGCACCCGCGTCATCCGCCGCCGGGCCGGTGTCAATTCCCCCGGCGGGTAATGGGCGGTGAGCAGCGCAACCGCCTCGGGATGCTCGATCACCGCGCGCCCAAAGGCCGCAGCCACCGCATCCACCGTGATATCGTCATGGGTGGGACCGATCCCGCCGGTCGTGAACAGATAATCATTGGCGGCGCGCAATGCGTTGATCGCCATCACGATCGCGTCGTGGTCGTCGGCCACCACGCGGACCTCGCGCAAGGAAACACCGAGCGGGCGCAGAAAATCTGCCAGCGCACGGAGATTGGTGTCCTGGGTGCGGCCGGACAGAATCTCGTCGCCGATGATCAGCAAGGCGGCCCAGACCCGCTGCCGGTCGCGGTTTCCGGGGGGGCCGTCTGGGGGGGGCCAGTCT
>JAKFWO010000038.1 GCA_021731815.1 Hyphomonadaceae bacterium
GGACCAGTGAATAACAGCCGGCCGATCGGGTCGGCATCGACCACGATGGCATTGAGCGCGCCATCGATCTGCGCCAGCGGATGGTTCAGCCGCAGCAGGGTTGGCCGCACGGTCAAGACGGCACCCTCGGGCCGGCGCACCGCTTTCGCCACGAGTTTCAGGCGGAATCCCAATTGACGGGCAAACAGGAAATCGGCGGGGCTGACCCGCTCGATTCCCTCCAGCGTCACCGCCGCGAAATTCGGTGCCGCCTGAAAGGCCAAGGCCGCGAGGATGGTGAGCTTGTGGGCTGCATCCCCCCCCGAAATGTCGAGAATGGGATCGGCCTCGGCAAAGCCACGGGCCTGGGCATCGGCGAGCGCGTCGGCAAAATTTCGGCCGGTGGCTTCCATTTCCGAGAGGATGAAATTGCAGGTGCCGTTCAGGACACCTGCCACCGTGTCGATTTGGGCACCCGCCAGCGAATCGCGCATGGCGCGCACGATGGGCACCCCACCCGCCACTGCGGCCTCGAACAAAAGCGAGGTCTGCCGGGCTTCCGCCAGTTCCGCCAGCGCGGTTCCGTGCAAGGCCAGCAACGCCTTGTTGGCGGTGACCACCGGTTTGCCCGCGGCCAGGGCCGCCTCGACCGCCGCTTTGGCGGGGCCGTCGGAACCGCCGATCAGTTCCACAAAGGCGTCGATCCCCGGGTCGCGCGCCAGGAGGACGGGATCGTCGAACCAGGCAAAACCGGAAATATCCACGCCGCGCGGCCGCGTGCGGTGACGGGCTGACACTCCGGCGACCATGATCGCCCCGGAATCCGGGCCTTCCATGCGCGCGAGCAGGCGCAGAAGCCCCTCCCCCACCACGCCGAGACCTGCAATTCCGATACGCAATGTCATTTGCCTCCTCGCTCCCTTTGCCCGAAGCTGATTCAGGACACTTTATCCGACAGAAATTTCTTCACGGCGCGCGCGGCCTGGCGGATCCGGTGCTCGTTTTCCACCAGCGCAAAGCGCACAAACCCCTCACCATATTCGCCGAAACCGACGCCGGGGGAAACGGCCACACCCGCTGCTTCCAACAATTTCTGGCAAAAAGCCATCGAGCCCGCCTCGCGCCAGGCCTCCGGGATCGGTGCCCAGGCAAACATCGAGGCCTTTGGCACGGGTATGGACCAGCCCGCACGCCCAAAAGCATCCACCAGCGTATCGCGCCGGGCACGATAGATGTCGCGCACCTCGTCGACATGTTCCTGCGGGCCATTGAGGGCGGCAGCCGCAGCCACCTGGATCGGCGTATAGGCCCCGTAATCGAGATAGGATTTCACCCGCGCGAGTGCGGCGATCAGCCGCTCATTGCCCACCGCGCAGCCCACCCGCAACCCGGCCATCGACCAGGATTTCGACAGGGTATTGACCTCCACCGCAATATCCTTTGCGCCATCGATCTCGAGGATCGATGGCGGGGGATTATCGAACCAGATCTCGGAATAGGCGATATCCGACAGGATATAGAGCCCATGTGCCCGGGCGAAGGCGACGGCTTCCTTGTAGAAATCGAGATCGACCGTCTCGGCCGTCGGGTTCGACGGATAACACAGGATCATGGCGATCGGTGCGGGGGTCGAATAGCGCACCGCCCGCCCGAGGCCCGACAGATATTCCTCTGCCGACAATGCACGGATATGGCGGATGGTCGCCCCCGCCATGATAAAGCCATAGGCATGGATCGGATAAGACGGATTGGGCGCGAGAATGACATCGCCCGGCGCGCTGATGGCATGGGCGAGATTGGCAAAGCCTTCTTTCGACCCCAAAGTCGCCACCACTTCGCGGTCGGGATCAAGTCTCACGCCGAAGCGGCGCTGATAATAGCCCGCAAATGCCTTGCGCAGACCCGGAATCCCGCGCGAGGCGGAATAACGGTTGCTGCGCGGCTTGCGCACCGTCTCGATCAGCTTGTCCATCACATGGGCCGGCAAAGGCAGATCGGGATTGCCCATGGACAGATCGACGACATCGACCCCCTTTGCCTTGAGCTCGGCCGCCTTTTTCTTGATCGGTTCGAAAACATAGGGCGGCAGACGGCGGATCTGGTGGAAATCCGGCAGGCCG
Organism: Hyphomonadaceae bacterium; assembly: GCA_021731815.1. Taxonomy (GTDB): domain Bacteria; phylum Pseudomonadota; class Alphaproteobacteria; order Caulobacterales; family Aquidulcibacteraceae; genus JAKFWO01. The sequence continues at coordinate 2,100 of JAKFWO010000038.1, forward strand.
GGAAGGGCTTTCACGATTTCGGGCATGTTTCAGGGCTGAACTCGGGAACCGGGAGCGAAAGGATACGCAGCATCATTCCGCAAAAGCCGGAAGTGGCCGCGGCGGCGAAACCGGGGGCGCATCATTGGCCAGCGGCACCAGACCCGGAGCAATCAGGGCTGCCACACGGGTGCGAAAATTTTCGACCGGCTCTCCGGGCGGGACAGCGAGTTCGAGTGCACGCGCCGCCAGGACAGCCCGGATACGAACCAGATCATCGCCAAATCCCTGCCATTCGGGCGTTGTCCGCAACGGAGCCACGGGCAACACAAGTTCCGCAAAACGCGGCACGCGCTTTGCTGACTTTTCATTAACCCGATTCTTGTACCAGTCCGGTGCATCTGCCGGCGTGGAAATCGACGCGCATCCAGTCAGAACGCCAAGGCTCGCCATGATCGCCCCCGGAATAGCCAAAGTCCTGTTGGCCAATCGTCTGGTCGCTTGTCGAGTTCCCTTCATTGTGGAACACTTTCCTTGTCCGTGAGGAACACGATATTTACCGGGATTTGCCCGGATCTGACGCAATCATGCAGGGATCAGCCCTGCCGGGGATAACAGGTTCGGGTCGGGAGGCCTGAACCAATTCGACGGAGAACGCATTCTGGCTCTTTTTCCCAACGAATGGAACCATTCGTTGGGAACAACGCCCGCAATTCGGTGCTTCGAACCGGGTATTTGCGCATGTCATTGCATGTTTTACGCGTTTGTGAAGAGGGACGGCGAAAATGATAGAACATCCTCACCTGCGGGCCACAGGCGGAACGGGTGACGTTTCGGTGACTGACCAGGGAACCACTCCGCCCGCCGGCACGATCAGCAAGGATGCCCCCGCACCGGCCGGCAATGTTGCTGCCCCCCGCCCGGCAGGGACCTCTGTCGCGCCTGCGGGACGCAGCCTCTATGACGAATTGCGCGGCCTTGACCCTGAAACCGTTCAGGGTCTGGTCGGAAGTTTTCAATCGGTCTTTGCCCGCCTTGCCGAGGCCGGGTTTCTGACGGTCGATCCCAATGCGCCACGCGGCATGCTCTATGACCGGCCGGACCCGTTCGGAGCCAATCCCGCGATCGCGCGCGCTGCTTCCGCCCTCTGGCAGGAGCCGATGCGTATCCACACCGCCCAGACCGAATTGTGGAATACCCTGTCGGGCGTGTGGACCGAATATCTCGGGCGGCTATCGGGGAATCCGGCGAAGCCCGCGCCCGACAAGCGCTTCAAGGACCCCGAATGGTCCCAGAATCCGCAATATGAATTGCTGGTGCGCACTTATCTTGCGGTCTCGGACTTTTTCCTGCGCCAGGCCGAGACCGCACCCGGCCTGAGTGAAGCCGAAAAGCGCAAGGCGGTGTTCTTCACGCGCGAAAAGCTCGATGCCCTGTCACCCGCCAATTTCGCCGGCATCAACCCCCAGATCATCCGCGAGGCCATTCGCACCAAGGGCCAAAGCCTGCTGGACGGGATCGAGAATTACATCAATGACACCAAACGTGGACAGGGGAACCTGAAGATCAGCCAGACCGATTTCACAAAATATGAAGTCGGCAAGAATATCGCCACGACACCCGGAAAGGTGGTGTTCCGCAATCGCCTGATCGAATTGCTGCAATATTCACCAACAACCGAGAAAGTATTCCGGACGCCGCTTCTGATCTTTCCGCCATGGATCAATAAATTCTACATCATGGATCTGACGCCGGCTAATTCCATGATCCGCTGGCTGACCGATCAGGGGTTCACCGTCTTTCTGGTGTCCTGGGCCAATCCCGACCAAAGCACCAAGGACCTCGTTTTCGAGGATTATGCCAAAGAAGGCGTGTTCCCGGCGCTCGAGGCGGTCGCGCAAGCCACCGGCGAGAAGGATTGCAATGTCATCGGCTATTGTATTGGCGGGACAATGTTGTCATCGACCCTCGCTTATATGGGCCAGACCGGCGACAAGCGCATCAAATCGGCGACTTTTTTCGCCGCCCAGACCGATTTTTCCGAAGCCGGGGATTTGCTGATCTTCACCGATGATATGGCTTTTGATTATCTCCAGAACCTGATCGATCGCAATGACGGTATTCTGGACGGTCAATATATGTCCGCCACCTTCAATCTCTTGCGCGGCAATGATCTCATCTGGCGCTATTGGGTGGACAATTATCTGCTGGGCAAGACGCCGCCGGCCTTTGACCTCCTGTACTGGAACGCCGACCAGACCCGGATGACCCGCGGCACCCATCTGTATTACATCGATAATTACTATCGGAACAACCGGTTGTCGCGCGGCGAACTCAAATTTCTCGGCAAGCGCGTCAATTTGGCTGACATCAGGATCCCGGTCTTTTTCCAGGCCGGCCGCGAGGACCACATCGCGCCCTATGGCTCGATCTACAAGGGGGCGCGGAAATTCGGCGGGCCCGTGCGCTTCATGCTCGCCGGTTCGGGGCATATTGCCGGCGTCATCAATCATCCGGCGCAGGGTAAATATCAGCACTGGATCAATGATTCGCTTCCCGCCACAGCGGACGCATGGCTGCTCGGAGCCGAAGAGCGCAAGGGATCGTGGTGGCCGAGCTGGCTCGAATGGCTCGCCCCGCGCTCAGGGGCGAAAGTTCCCGCCCGCGAGCCCGGCGATCACGATCTGCCGGTGCTGGGCGATGCCCCGGGCGACTATGTCCGGGTGACGTGAGCGGGTTCGGATTAACCCGTGGCTGCGTGAGGTGGCGCCGGCGCATTTCCGGCCGGGCTCTCCTCTCACGCTCCAAAACCTCACACCCGCAGCACGCTGATTTCGACCAGCGGTTTCTTCCCCCACACCGCTTCGGCTTCGCGCCGCACCGTCCGGCGCAATGCGTTCTCAATCGCCTCGTCATCGTCCTTCTGGCCGCGGTCGAGCTTGAGAAAGCTGTTCTCGGCCGCGTCCTCGATCCGTTCCAGCGCCGAATGCTGATGGGCCGCCGTGCTGGCGGACAGGCCCGACACCCGGAGCTCCGGGCCTGAGAGCAATTTCCCCGATTCGCTCACCGCCAGCGACAGGTGGATGATCCCGGCAAAAGCGAGCTTTGCACGCTCGCGCAGGGATTCAGACCCCTCCGGCGTCAAGACCGAGCCATCGAGGAACAGGCGCCCCGCCGGGGTTTCGTCGATCACGGCAGCCGGACCAGGCGCGAGACGGATCATGTCGCCATTGCGCGGGGTCAGCGTCTCGCTGATCTGGAGGGAGCGCGCAAGTGCTGCATGCTCCAGAATATGGCGCCGCTCCCCATGGGTGGGAATGGCGACGCGCGGTCGAACCCATTGATACATCAGCCGCAATTCCTCGCGGCAGGGATGACCTGACACATGGATCGGCCGGTCGTGATCGGTGATCACCTGCACACCGCATTCGACAAGGCGGTTCTGGAGATCGAAGATCTTCTGCTCATTGCCCGGAATGACGCGCGAGGAGAACAGGACAGAATCGCCGAGTCCGAGCCGCATTGTCGGGTGATTGCCGGACGCAATGCGCGACAGGGCGGCCTGGGGCTCCCCCTGCGAACCGGTGCATAACAGCATCACATTTTCAGGGGCGAGATGGGCGGCATCCTGTTCGCTGATCACGGGTGCCGCCGCCTTCAACAGCCCGACTTCCTTCGCCGCCCCATAGATGCGGCGCATCGAGCGCCCGACCAGACACACGCTGCGGCCCGCCGCTTCCGCCGCCAGCAGCGCGCTTTCGAAGCGCGCGACATTGGAGGCAAAACAGGCCACGGCCACGCGGCCCTTCTGCTCGGCCACAACGCGGATGAGTTCGGCCCGGACATCGGCCTCCGATCCCGCATGGCCCTCGACAAACACATTGGTGCTGTCGCAGATCATGGCGATCACGCCTTCGTCGGCCAGCGCGCGCAGGGCAGTCTCGTCGGTGACGGCTCCGATCAACGGATCGGGATCGATCTTCCAGTCGCCGGTATGGAGCACGAGCCCCAGCGGCGTGCGGATGGCCAGCCCATTGGGCTCGGGAATCGAATGGGTGAGCGTGATGAGCTGGAGGTCGAACGGGCCGATCGAAAACCGGCCATCCAGCGGTTCGACATGAATTTTCACGAGGCGATCGAGCCCTGCCTCGCGCAATTTTTCGCGCGCCAGAACAGCAGTGAACGGTGTTGCATAAACCGGCACCCGGAAGCGCGGCCATAAATGGGCGATTGCACCGACATGGTCCTCATGGGCGTGGGTGAGCACGATGGCAAGGACATCCTCGTCTTCCAGAAATTCCGGATCGGCCATGATGATATCGATGCCCGGCGTGGTTGCATCGCCGAAGGTGACGCCGATATCGACGATGATCCATTGGCGGGCTTCCGGCGGTCCATAGCCATAGGCGTTGAGATTCATCCCGATCTCGTTGGAGCCACCGAGCGGCAGAAAGACAAATTCGGCATCGTCGAGGGTCTTGCGGCGCGCGGCCATTCATTGATTCCTGAAAAAGGCGGTTCACCGCCGGATAGGTGAAATATTCCCCGCAGATCGTGGCGGGCGAACGGGAAATGCAAAGCCCGCTCCCAAAGAACGGAGATTGCATGGCCACATTATTATGAAAGCGGGATTTGCAGTTTGCCGGTCCGGTTTTCGCCGGGGATCGCATGAATTCAGTTATTCTGCCTTTGTCATCGCCGCGCCCGGGTGCGGTGCCAGACCTCCAGCAAGCCACGAATCGGCAAATCCTGGTCGTAATGGTCGATGGTCGAGGACGCGCCCTCGAACAGGGACGCCACACCACCGGTGGCTGCGACCTTCATCGGCGCGCCATATTCGGCCTTGATCCGGGTAACCAGCCCGTCGATCAGGCCAACATAGCCCCAGAACAGTCCGGATTGCATGGCGCTGATCGTATCGCGGCCGATCACATCGGCCGGCTTGCGAATGGCGATGCGGGGCAGCACTGCGGCGGCCCGGTGCAGCGCCTCCATCGACAGATTAATGCCCGGCGCAATCACCCCGCCCTCGAAACCACCATCGGGACCCACCACGTCAAAGGTGGTGGCGGTGCCGGAATCGATGACGATCAGCGGTCCGCCATAGGTGATGAACCCGCCGATCGCGTCGATCAGGCGGTCGGCCCCCGCTTCGGAGGGCTTGGGGATCCGCACTTCGATGTCCAGTACGGCATTCTCCCCGACCACGATCGGTTCGGCCGACAAATAACGACGCGAGAAATTGCGCAGATGGAACAGGGATTGCGGCACTACGCTCGAAATGATGCAATCGGTGAAAGTCTTGAAATCAAGCCCCGACAGGCTCGCCATTTGCGACAGCCACACCGCATATTCATCGGCCGTGCGGGTGGAATCGGTGGCGGTTCGCCATTGGGCCCGCCAATCCGTGCCGTCATGAACCGCATATTTGGTGTTGGTATTGCCCTGTTCGACCACCAGAAGCATCGACATTCCCTTTGTTCAAGCAAGTGCAGCGGGCAAGAGCGCGGATTGGGGCACGATCACGTCGCCAGCCGCAATCGCCAGAACGGTTCCGTCTTCGACCTCGAGCCGGAGTGCCCCGTCCGCATCCAGCCCTCGCAGGCGGCCTTTGATCTGGCCCGCGCCCGGATCCACTGTCACCGTTTCACCAAGGCCGGCCGCCACACGGGTCCAGGCCGTGGCAAGGGGCGCGAAGCCGTCGCGCCACAGGATTTCGCTCCAGCCGGCAAAGCGGGGCGCGAGGGCATTCAGCATGGAATCGGGGTCCGGCGCGGATGCGACATGGCCAGACACGGAGCCGGTCCGGTATCCGTCAAGGTCAGGCGCGGATGCGAGATTGAGCCCGATCCCCGCCGCCAGCCAGAAGGGCCCCTCCGTTTCCCCGGAACCATCCGCGACCCAGGATTCGAGCAGAATGCCGCCCAGTTTCGCCCCCCCGATCAGCAGATCATTCGGCCATTTCAACTTGATGTCGGGGACGCCGAAATCCCGTTCCAGCGTCTCCGACACCGCGAGGCCGAGTGCAAATCCCAGAAGCGCAAGGCGCGAGCGGGGACCAGGCAGCAGATGAAGCCAGGTGGCAGCGAGATTGCCGGGCGCGCTTGCCCATTCCCGGCCACGGCGCCCGCGCCCATGGGTCTGGATTCGGGCGGAAATCCAAAGCGGCGCCTGCCATGGCGCGATCGCGTGATTGCGTGCCTCGTCCTGGGTCGAACCGGATTCCGCGAGCCTCAGCATCCGGCAGGGCGAGAATCCGGGCGGGATCATTGCCCGGCGGCGATCCGCGCCGCGCTCTCGATGATACCGAAAAAGCCGAGGCCGACCAGCACGAAGATCGCCGCGAGGTCCATGGTCAGCGCCGTGGCAGGCCCGCGCGGCGCGATTTCCACGACAGGCTCGTCAAACCACATACGGGCGATGAGGATGAGATAATAGCCGGCCGCCACCACCGTCGCCACACAGGCAATAGCCCACAAGGCGACATATCCGGCCTCGAGCGCCGCGGTGAAGACATAAAGCTTTCCCCAGAAGCCCAGAAGCGGCGGCACGCCGGCGATCGAAAAGAACAATATGGTCATGGCAATCGCCATGCCCGGCCGGCTTTTCGACAGGCCCTTGAAGCCGTCGAGTGTCTCGACCGCTCCGTCAGGTCCGCGTAAAGCCGCAAGGCCCGCAAACACCCCCACGACGGTCAGGGAATAGATTCCCATATAAAGCAGAACGGCCTGCCCCCCCAAAGCGGGGCCCGTGGCAATGGCCATCAGGGCAAAGCCCACATTATTGATCGAAGAATAGGCCAAAAGCCGCTTGATATTCTTCTGGGTCAGGGCACCAATGGCCCCCCAGACCATGGAAATCGCAGCAATGACCTGCAAAACGCCCGCCCAATCGGAAAAAGCGGGACCGAAGGGCTCGAACAATACCCGGGCAAAGATGGCCACCGCCGCCATCTTGGGCGCCGAGGCAAAAAAGGCGACCACCGGCAGAGGTGCGCCCTCATAGACATCCGGCGTCCACATGTGGAAGGGGGCCGCCGAGCATTTGAAGGCCAGCCCGCAAATGATGAAGACGAGCCCGAACAGCAGCGGGATATCGGAATAGGTGGCGGCGGCAATGCCTGCGAAATCGATCGCCCCGGTAAAGCCATAAACCAGCGAGGACCCGTACAGGATGAAGCCGGAAGCCAGCGCCCCCAGCACGAAATATTTGAGTCCGGCCTCGGTCGCGCGGCGGTCGTCGCGGGCGAAGGCCGCCAGCACATAGGATGGCAGGCTCAGCATCTCGACCCCGAGATAGAGCACGATGAGGTCATCGGCCGACAGCATGACCATGAGCCCGGCGCTGGCGAGGCCAATCAGCGGGGCAAATTCGAAGCCCGACAATCCGAAGCGGGCACGATGCCCCTCCCCCATCAGCAGCACGATGGCCGCGCAGGAAATCGCCACGATCTTGGCAAAGGCGATGAAGGAAGTAGAGCGGAATGCTCCGCCAAAGGCCGAATATTCCGCGCGCGGGTCGCCCTGGAAATGGTAGAGCACCAGCGCCGCACCGAGGATGAGGCCGATCACCGCCGCGAAAGTGGCAAAGCCCGAACCCATGCGCTTCGGCAGGAATAATCCGCCCAGTAAGCCGATGGTCGCCCCGCCGAGCACTGCCAGTTCGGGCGCAACGACCGTGATGCTTTCGCGTAGGGAATCAACCATTGGGAGACCTTGTTGGTTCAGAAATGAGCACAGGTCACGTCCCCGCCAGTGACGCGACGATCGCCCGCAGGCTTGCTTCGCCGAGATCGGTGGCCAAAGCGGGATAAAAGCCCAGAATGAGCGTCGCCGCCACCAATGGCACAAAGATCAGCCATTCCCGGGCGTCGAGATCCCTGATATCGGCCAGCGCCGGATTGACCAATTCGCCAAAAGCCACCTTGCGGTAAAGCGTGAGTGCATAGACCGCTGACAGGATCACGCCGCTCGCTGCTGCAATGGCCATCCCCGTCGAGACCTCGAACGCGCCCATCATGGACACGATCTCGCCCACGAAACCGCTGGTACCCGGCAGGCCGACATTGGCGAGCGTGAACAACAGAAAGATCGCCGCATAGACCGGCATGCGATGCACAAGGCCACCATAAAAGGCAATCTCGCGCGTATGGGCGCGGTCATAGACGACACCCACGCACAGGAACAAGGCCGAGGAGATCACGCCATGCGACAGCATCTGGAAGGTCGCGCCCTGCAACCCCAGCTCATTGCCCGCGAAAATCCCCATGGTGACAAAGCCCATATGGGCGACCGAGGAATAGGCGATCAGCTTCTTGATATCGGTCTGCCTGAACGCGACCAGGGAGGCATAGATGATCGCAATCCCCGAAAGCACGAAGACCAGGGGCTGGAACAACAGGGACGCATCGGGAAACATCGGCAGGCTGAAGCGGATGAACCCGTAGCCTCCCATTTTCAGCAATACGCCGGCCAGGATCACCGAACCGGCAGTCGGGGCCTCGACATGGGCATCCGGCAGCCAGGTATGGACCGGAAACATCGGCATCTTGACGGCAAAGGAGGCGAAAAAGGCCAGCCACAGCCAGGTCTGGATATCGGGGGCGAAATCCTGTTTGGCCAGCACCTCGAAATCCGATGAGCCAGCCGCGAGCGCCATATAGATGATCGCCCCGAGCATCAGGATCGAGCCGAGCAGCGTATAAAGAAAGAATTTGAACGCGGCATAGACCCGGTTCTTGCCGCCCCACACGCCGATGATGAGAAACATCGGAATGAGGCCGCCTTCAAAGAACACGTAAAACAGAATGAGATCGAGCGCGCAGAACACGCCGATCATCATGGTTTCGAGCAGCAGGAACAAGGCGAAATATTCCGGCACGCGGCGCTCGATGGATTTCCAGCTCGCCAGAATACAAAAGGGCATCAGCCCCAGCGTCAGCAGCAGCAGCGGCAGCGAAACGCCGTCCACGCCGAGCTTGTAGCGCGCAGTACCGAACCAGGCGTAGTTTTCCACCCATTGATAACCGGCCACCGAAGGATCAAAGCCGATCAGCGCCTGAATGCCCATGCCAAGCGTGACGAGCGTGGTCACAAGCGCGATCCAGCGGGCGGCCCCGTCGGCCTTTCCTGGTCCCGACAGCCTTTGCACGCCCAGAATCAGCGCGCTTCCCACCACGGGGGCAATCACCAGACCGGTGAGAATCGGAAACGCACTCATGATCCGCCGCCCGCCCGTCCAAACAGCATAAAGGCACCGAAAGCGATGAACGCTACCAGCATGATGAAGGCATAATGATAGACATAGCCGGTCTGGAGCCTCGCGGTGATCCGCGACCCCGCCCGGGCCAGCGCCGTCACGCCATCCGGACCCAGCCCGTCAATGATGCGCTTGTCACCGGTTTTCCAGAACAAATCGCCGAGTGCGCGGGCACCCTTCACAAAAACAAGGTCATAAAGCTCGTCGAAATACCATTTGCGCGACAGGAAGGCGTGAAGCGGGCCACGATTGGCGGCGATCTTCGCGCCGCTGCCTTCGAAGAAAATATAAAACAAGGCGGCAAACAGCAGACCGACCGCCATCACGATCCCGGGTGCCAGCAATACCCAGGGGGGAGCCTCGTGGCGGAGATGGAGAATGTCGTTGTCGGCCAGCGTGGCAATCGCCCCCGCCCAGAATTTCGCCTGGTCATGGCCGATGAAAAACGGCTCGAACAACACGCCGGCGAAAACAGCTCCGCAGGCCAGCAGAAACAATGGCAGACGCATGGTCCACGGAACCAGGGGAGCCGCCTTGCCTTGCGGTGCCGCGGTGCCATGATCCGTCACGGCATGGGCATGTCCATGCTCATCGGCGGCATGATCCCCGTGCCCATGTTGATCCGGCCCATGTTGATCCGGCCCATGTTGATCCGGCCCATGTTGATCCGGCGCATGTTCATCGTGATGATGGGCGGCCGCTTCCGCAGCCTTGCCCTCGGCTGTCGCCGCAAATATGTGCCTGGTCACGCCCTCGCCATGAAAGGTCATGAAGATCAACCGCCAGGAATAAAAGGCAGTCAACAGGGCGGCTCCGATCCCGGCCCAGAAGGCAAAGGCCGCCACCTCGGCGCGTGCCGGATCGCCGGCAAAAGCGGCCTGCCCGGCATAAGCGATTTCGATGATCGCGTCCTTCGAGAAGAAGCCGGCAAATCCGAACAGGGTTCCGGCGATTCCAAGCCCGGTCAGAGCCAGGGTGCCAATGACCATCATGCTCCAGGTGAAGGGCAGTCGCTTCCACAGCCCGCCCATGCGGCGCATGTCCTGTTCATGGTGGCTGGCATGGATGACCGCCCCGGCCCCGAGAAACAGCAGCGCCTTGAAAAAGGCGTGGGTGAACAGATGAAACATCGCTGCCTGATAGGCCCCGAGCCCGGCGGCGAAGAACATATAGCCGAGCTGCGAACAGGTGGAATAGGCGACCACGCGCTTGATGTCGTTCTGCGCAAGGCCGACAGTCGCGGCAAACAGCGCTGTCACTGCCCCGATCGCCGTCACGAAGGTCGCCGCCCCCGGGGCCAGTTCATAGATCCCCGCGCAACGGCAGACGAGGAAAACCCCCGCCGTCACCATGGTCGCGGCATGGATGAGTGCTGAAACCGGCGTCGGCCCTTCCATCGCATCCGGCAGCCAGACATGGAGGAAAAACTGGGCCGATTTGCCCATCGCGCCGATAAACAGCAGGAACCCGATCAGTTCGAGCGCCGGCACCGATATCGGGCCGAATTCCACGACCTTGCCCACCATGGAAGGTGCCGCGGCAAAGACTGCGTCGAATTCCACCGTGCCGAACACGAACAAAACCGCCATGATTCCGAGCGCAAAGCCGAAATCGCCCACCCGATTGGTCACAAAGGCCTTGATCGCGGCGTCATTGGCGCTCCGCTTCTTGTACCAGAAACCGATCAGCAGATAGGAAGCGAGGCCAACCGCCTCCCAGCCGAAAAAGAGCTGGATGAAGTCATCGGCCGTCACCAGCGATAACATCGAAAATGTGAACAAGGACAGATAAGAAAAGAACCGCGCCCGGTGGGGGTCGCTGGCCATATAGCCCCAGGAATAGAGATGCACCAATGCCGACACGACATTGACCACCACCAGCATCACCGCCGACAGCGTATCAATGCGGATCGACCAGATGGATTGCAGCGGGCCGATATCGAGAAACCGAAATAATTCGATGGTGTAAGCGGGCTCGTGCCGGAAGCCCACGCGCGCCAGAATGACCGCCGAAAAACCGGCTGCCAGCATCACGGCCCCGGTGGTCAGGCTTTGCGCCACCCGGTCGCCGATAAATCGCTGGCCGAGACCCGCGATCGCCGCCGCCAATAGCGGACCGAAAAGGATAAACAGTTCCATCTAGCCCGCTCTCAGCCCCAAACCATGGCAGACGCGCGCGACGAAAATGCCGCCGCACGCACGCTCCGGAGTTTCCGCGCCGATGGAATGCCCTCATTCCTCCGGCCAAAATAGTCCTGACACAATCCCCTGTATCGTCACATCCTGGTCAAACCGGCCCGTTCCGGCCGACCTGGCCTGGCCGACCCCGTCTGGCCGGCCCATGCTTTATCCCTTCAGCGAATTCATTTCCTCCACCGCAATCGAGCCCTGATTGCGGAAAAAGGCCACGAGAATCGCCAGCCCGATCGCAGCTTCCGCAGCCGCAACGGTCAGCACGAACATGGCAAAGATCTGCCCCGAAACATCACCGAGAAACACCGAAAATGCCACGAGATTGATATTGACGGCGAGCAGGATGAGCTCGATCGACATCAAAATGACGATGACATTCTTGCGGTTAACGAACAGCCCGAACACGCCGATCGTGAACAAGGCCGCGCTGACAAAGAGATAATGCGAAAGACCGATGCTCATGACTGATGCTCACTCCGGAATCTGGAGGCCCTGGCCGGGCCGTGCATCGACCAGCTTGACGGCATCGCGCGGTCGGCGCCCGACCTGGCGTCCGACATCCTGTCGCCGCACGCCGGGCCGCTCGCGCAAGGTCAGCACGATGGCACCGATCATGGCGATGAACAGAATCCCCCCCGCCAATTGGAAATGGAGAACGTAATCCGTGTAAAGCACACGCCCGATCGCCGTGACATTGTTCACCGCCCCGGGACTGGGCTCGATCTTTCCTTCCGACAGACTCGCCGCCCCGTTTTCGCCCAAAGCAGCACCGACCAGAAACAATTCCGCGATCAGCAGACCCGCAATCAGCACCCCGAGCGGCAGATAATTCAGAAACCCCTGCCTCAATCGGGCAAAATCGACATCCAGCATCATCACCACAAACAGGAACAGCACCGAAACCGCGCCGACATAGACCACGATCAGCAACATCGCCAGAAACTCGGCCCCGATCAGCACGAACAATCCGGCAGCCGCAAAAAAAGCCGCAATCAGCCACAAGACGGCGTGGACCGGATTGCGGGCCGCGATGACGAAGAAGGCCGACAGGATCGTCGCGCCCCCCAGAATGTAAAAAGCTGCTGCCGTCAAATTCATATGGTCGCTCCGGGCCCGTTGTTCCGGGCGAAAACTTCCGGGTCTGGTGTTCCGCCCCCGCTGATCCCAGCGGCGTGCCGCGCGTGATCAGCGAAAGGGCGCGTCGAGTTCGAGATTTTTTGCGATCTGCCGTTCCCAGCGATCGCCATTGGCCAATAGCCGGTCCTTGTCGTAGAAAAGTTCCTCACGCGTTTCGGTCGCGAATTCGAAATTCGGCCCCTCGACAATGGCATCTACCGGGCAGGCTTCCTGACAGAAGCCGCAATAGATGCATTTCGTCATGTCGATGTCATAGCGCGTCGTGCGGCGACTGCCATCGGCGCGCGGCTCGGCCTCGATGGTGATGGCCTGTGCCGGGCAAATGGCTTCGCATAATTTGCAGGCGATGCAGCGTTCCTCGCCATTGGGATAGCGACGCAAGGCATGCTCGCCGCGAAAACGTGGCGAAAGTGGTCCCTTTTCAAAGGGGTAATTGATGGTCGCCTTGCGGGCGAAGAAATATTTCATGCCGAGCATTGCGGCACCTGCAAAATCCAGCAGCAAGGCACCCCTGATCGCCTGGACGACACGCGACATCATTGGCCTCCGATTTCAGGATGGGCGACAAAGGTCGCATACCAGCCAATTGCCGCCACCGCGACCAGCGAGGTCGGCAGGAAAATTTTCCAGCCCAGCCGCATCAATTGATCATAGCGATAGCGCGGAACGATGGCCTTGACGAGCGCGAACAGGAAAAACATCGCGAGGGTCTTCAGCGCAAACCACAGAAACGGGATTTCCACGAAACCGGCGATCGGCGAGCTCCAGCCGCCGAGAAACAGCAGCGCCAGCAACGCGCACATCAAAACGATATTGGTATATTCGGCAATCATGAACAGAAGATAGGGGGTCGAGCTATATTCGACCTGATATCCGGCCACGAGTTCGGATTCGGCCTCGGGCAGATCGAAAGGCGGGCGATTGGTCTCGGCCAAGGCCGAGATGAAAAACATCACAAACATTGGAAACATAACGAAGATCGTCGGAAAAGCGAAGGCGTGCCATTGCGTCAGCCCGCCTTTCTGGGAATTGACGATCTCGCCAATATTCATCGACCCCGACAACAGGATCACCGTGATGATGATGAAGCCGATCGAGACCTCATAGCTCACCATCTGCGCGGCCGAACGCAGGGAGCCCAGAAACGGATATTTGGAATTGGAGGCCCAGCCGCCGATAATGATCCCGTAAACGCCCAGCGAACTGATCGCAAACAGATACATGATCCCGACATTGATATTGGCGATGGCCCAGCCATCGGCCACCGGCACAACGATCCAGGCCGCGAAGGCCAGAATGAAGGAGATGAGCGGGGCCAGCAGAAACAGGAATTTGTCCGCCCCGGCCGGAACCACAATCTCCTTGAACACGAATTTGAAGAAATCGGCAAAGCTCTGCAAAAGCCCGAAGGGGCCGACCACGTTCGGGCCCTTGCGCATCTGCACGGCGGCCCAGATCTTGCGGTCGGCGAGCAGGATGAAGGCGAGCGAAATCAGCACTCCGACGACGAGCAGCAGGATGCCCGACACTTTGTCGATCGACCAGGCCCAGGCCGGGTCAAGCTGGCGGTTGAAGAGCCCTTCCAGAAATCCACTGACCATGGCCGGCTCCTATTCCGCCGCCTGAGACACGGAACGACGCGCCCCTGCCGCGCATTCCACCATGGTGCGCGAGGCCCGCGCGACCGGATTTGTCAGCCAGAAATTCGGTGCCGGAGCAAAGGGAATGGCGTCGACCGGCCCCAATTCGCCCAGGGCCTCGGGATTGAACGCCGGATCGCCCATGGCTCCCGCAAAGGCCTTGTGATCAAGCGCCAGCTGCTTGCGCAATTGCCCCTGCGAATCATAGGGCAGGACCTTGCCCATCTGCGCCGACAAAGCGCGGAAGATTGCCCAGTCTTCCCGCGCCTCGCCCTTGGGAAATACGGCGCGGCGGGCTTCCTGAATGCGGCCTTCGGTATTGACGAACAGGCCGTTCTGTTCGGTAAAGGCCGCAGCCGGCAGGATGAGATCAGCGCGCGAGGCTCCCGCATCACCATGGCTGCCAACATAGATCACGAAGGCAGTACCCAGATCCTTGCCGTCAATCTCGTCGCAATGGAGGAGAAGGACCGTTTCCACCGAACCCTGCTGCGCGCCCGTCACAATGGATTCACGGTCGCGGCCGCCCGCGCCGGGCAGGAAGCCGAGATCGAGCCCGCCAACCCGGGCGGCATTGGCATGCAATACATTGAACCCGTTCCAGGGCCCATCCTCGACATTGGCGTGCAGCACGAGCCCGGCGCGCGCCGCAATGGTGCCCGCGAGGCGCAGGATCCGGGCACCGTCGGGCCGTGCCGTCGCTGCCGCGCCCAGAATGAGCCCGGGTCGACGCGCCTTGTCCAGTACCCCGAAAAAGGGATGCGTTCCCGCCGCCAGTGCCTCGAGGATATCAGGTCCCGTGCCAAGATCCTCGACCGGATAGGTCAGATCCGTCGCCACACCGACCTGCGCGATACGCGCGAGCTGGCCCGACAGCCACGCCTTGCGGATCCTTGCATTGAGCACCGCCGCCTCGCGCCGCGGATCGGTGCCGATCAGCAAAAGCGCGTCCATCGCCTCAACCCCGGCGAGGCGGCTGTTGAAAAGATAACCTTCCCGCGGCCCGGCACCCGGTCTTTCGCCGGCCGAGCGGCAATCGCGGTTCTGGATCCCCAATGAATTGAGCAGGTCGAGTAGCGCCTTCATGCCCTCGACATTGGCGAGATCGCCGGCGATGGCTGCCACCGAACCGGCGGGCGCAGAAAGCCGCTGCGCAGCCAGTGCCAGCGCCTCGGCCCATTCGGCCGGACGCAAACGCCCGTTTTCGCGCAGCATCGGCCGGTCCAGACGCTGGCGGGCCAGACCATCCCAGATGAAGCGGGCCTTGTCGGAAATCCATTCCTCATTGACGGCTTCATTGATGCGCGGAAGAATCCGCAACACGGCCTGGCCGCGCGCATCCACCCGGATCGCCGAGCCGAGGCCATCCATCACATCCACGCTCTCGGTCTTGCGCAATTCCCATGGCCTGGCATTGAAAGCATAAGGCCGCGAGGTCAAGGCCCCCACCGGGCACAGATCGATGAGATTGCCCGACAATTCCGAGGTGACCACCTGATCGAGCCAGGTGGTGATCTCCATGTCCTCGCCACGCCCGGTTGCACCCAGTTCGGGCACGCCAGCCACTTCGGTGGCAAAGCGCACACATCGCGTGCACTGGATGCAGCGCGTCATCTCCGTCTTGATCAGCGGTCCGAAATGCTTTTCCTCAACGGCGCGCTTGGTCTCGTCGAAGCGGGTGCGCGCGCGGCCAAAAGCCATGGCCTGGTCCTGCAGATCGCATTCGCCGCCCTGATCGCAAATGGGACAATCCAGCGGATGATTGGCGAGCAGGAATTCCATCACGCCGGCACGCGCCTTGCGCACCAGTGCCGAGGTGGTGAGAATGACCGGCGGCTCGCCATTGGGACCCGGGCGCTGGTCGCGCACCTGTTGGGCGCAGGAAGCGACGGGCTTCGGCGCGCCCTTTACTTCCACGAGGCACATGCGGCAATTGCCGGCCACCGACAGCCGCTCATGATAGCAGAAACGCGGGATTTCCGCGCCGGCGATCTCGCAGGCCTGGAGGAGATTCATCTCCCCCGGCACATCGATTTCCACAGAGTCAACGATGAGCCTGACCATCGGGTCTTCCTTCTGCCGCGTCTTCCTTCTTCCGCGTCTTTCTTCTGGCGCGTCTTTCTTCTGGCGCGTCTTTCTTCCGGCGTCCTGCGTCGTGCCGGTTCTGCGCCCGGAGCCGGACCAAATCCGAATCCATGCCGTGACACAATGCGGCTCTGCCTATACTCTCTCCCACGGGAGAGACAAGGCCAGGCGCAGTGTTCGGCTTCAGGATCGACTGGCGGATTGGCCGGCAATCGCCGAAAACTCCTGCCTTGACGGTTAACCCTTTTGGGTCGCACGGAGAAGTCGAAATTGCCGATTCTGCTGCCTCAAACCTGACCCATCCGCATGACTGAACGTCTCCGGCTGCCCTGATGAATCCACCAATCATCCACTGGTTCCGGCGCGATTTGCGGCGCGCGGATAACCCGGCATTGTCCGCGTCCCTCGGAAGACCGGTGCTGGGCGTGTTCATTTGGGAGGAAGGGCAGGCGCAAGCCCGCCCGGCCGCGTCAATCCGCCCCATGGGAGGTGCCGCAAAATGGCGCCTGCTGCGCGGACTCGAGGCGCTGGAGGCCGATCTCAGGCGGGACGGGATCAATTTGGTCATGGCGCGGGGTGAGGCGCTGCCAATCCTGGGATCCATCGCCGGATCCATCGGCGCGCGGTCCATCTGCGCCAATCGCATCCCCGAACCCGACGCCCAGGACGAAGAGACCATCCTTGGTGCGGCTTTGGCCGAAGCGGGCCTCGAACTTGTCCTCCATGACAGCGCGCTGCTCTTTCCGCCACCCGCGGATCCGGCGGGAGAATCGCGGTTCCGCCGCAGCTTTTCCGGATTCGCCCGCGCGGCGCAGATCGCGGCCTCGCGAATCTCATCCCCCGCCGGTCGCCCGGAATTGCAGCCTTTCGTTTTGCCCTTGGGCAAAAGCCTTCCGAAAATCAGGCCTCTGGTCGCGACCGATCTCTATCGCGGAGTTCCCGATTGGGCGGCCGGCTTCGATGCCCGCGATTGCGGTGAAGCGGCCGCCCTGGCGCGCTGGCGGCGTTTTCTCGAGAATGGCCTCGCCACTTATGCCGATCGTCGCGACGCTATCGACGGCGAGGGCGGCTCGGGCCTGTCGGCGCATCTGCACTGGGGCGAAATCTCCGTCCACCGCCTGTGGACGGATCTCGCAAATCTCGTCCATCGCCCGGAACTGGCCGCCGGAAGTGAAAAATTCACCTCTGAATTGCTGTGGCGGGAGTTTTCCCATCATGCGCTCGCGCATTGTCCCGATATGGCCGATGCGCCGCTCCAGCCCGATTTCGGGCGGTTTCCGTGGCGCGAGGCCCCGGCCGAATACGACGCCTGGCGACACGGACAGACGGGATATCCCATCATCGACGCCCTGATGCGCTGCCTCTGGCAGACCGGCCGGATGTCCAATCGCGGGCGCATGATCGGGGCCTCCTTCCTGACGAAGCATTTGCTGATCGACTGGCGGCGGGGCGAATCCTGGTTCTGGAACTGTCTGCTCGACGCCAGTGCCGCGACCAATCCCTTTTCCTGGCAATGGGTGGCCGGGTGCGGTGTTGATGCGGCACCCTTTTTCCGCATCTTCAACCCGGTCCTGCAAAGCGGAAAATTCGATCCCGACGGCAGTTTCATCCGTAAATTCGTGCCGGAACTTGCGGCTCTGCCCACCGCCTTCATCCATCATCCATGGACGGCACCCGCCACATTGCTGACACAGGCCGGAATCAGGCTGGGCCGGGATTATCCACTGCCGATGGTCGATCACAGCTTCGCACGGCAGCGCGCACTGGACGCCTTCGCTTCCTTGCGAAAAACTGGCTCCTGACAGGGCATCTTTCAGATGGTCCATTTCGGGATCGGTATTTTCGGGAAACATTATGCGCGTTGCGATCATCGGAAGCGGAATCGCCGGCCTCGGCGCGGCCTGGGCGCTCCGTCATTTGCCCGGAACCACCTTGTTCGAGGCCCGAGACCGGCTGGGCGGCCATGCCCGCACTGTGGAAATCGAGGGGGCGGCGGCACCGATCGGGGTCGATGTCGGCTTCATCGTCTTCAATCAGGTGACCTATCCGAATTTCTGCCGCTTTCTCGATGAACTCGGAATTGGCAGTGTCGAGACCAATATGAGTTTCTCCTTCGCCGATTCAGCCGGCGAATGGTCGACCTCGAATCTGTTTCTGGATCCCCAAAACTGCTTTTCGCCGACCCATTGGCGCATGCTTGGGGAATTCATGCGCTTTTCGCGCGAAGCGCATCGTGATCTCGCTTACACCACGCCCGATCCGCTGACGGGGCTGAGCCTTGGCGATTATCTGCGCCGTGGACGCTTTTTCCCGGCCTTTCAGGACCGCTTCCTGCTGCCCATGGCGACAGCGATCTGGTCCAGTTCCAGGGCGAATATCGGCGATTATCCGGCGCGCTCTTTCCTGCAATTTTTCGCCAATCACGGATTATTGTCGGTGCGCCCGCCGCTCTGGCGAACGGTGACGGGGGGATCGCAGGCTTACGTCGCCGCTGTGGAAAAACTGCTCGGGCCAATCGTCCGGAAAAATACCGCCATCGAACAAGTGCGCCGCATCGGCGACCGGCTGCTGGTCAAGCGGGCCGATCACCCGGCAGAGCCGTTCGACCATGTCATCTTTGCCTGTCATTCGGACGAAGCGCGGGCGATCGCCCCCGATCTCGATCCCGATCGCGCCGCCGCCCTTTCGGCGATCAAATATTCGACCAATGAAATCGTGCTCCATCGCGACCCCCGGTCCATGCCGAAAAGGCGCGCGACCTGGGCGGCCTGGAACGTAGTGCGCAGGGAAGAAGGGCTGGAAATCACCTATTGGATGAACCATTTGCAACATATCGACCGGGCGCATCCGCTGTTTGTCACGCTCAACCCGCAGCGTGCGATTGCGCCCGACAGCGTGATCGAACGGTTCAGCTTCGCCCATCCGCAGTTCAATGCCGTGACCGAAGCCGCCCAACGGCAGATCGAGCGCCATCAGGGGCAGAACGGAATGAGCTTTGCAGGTGCCTGGCTCGGCTACGGGTTTCACGAGGATGGCTTGCGCAGCGGGCTGCTCGCCGCCGAACGGCTTGGTGGCGCGATCCCCTGGGCAATCGCCCGACCGGGAACTGGCCTGCCGGGAACTGGCCTGCCCGAAACTGCGCGGGCGGCGGATGAAGCGGCAATTTCCCGCAGAAAGACCGAAACCGGATGATTGAGCCGGCTCCCGATCCGTCGCCTCCCGAGCCGATCGCCGATTTCCGGATCGGCCAGACGATTCACGCCCGGCTGCTGCCGTTCCGACATGTCTTCTCCTATCGGCTCTACATGCTGCGCCTCGATATCGACCATATTGCCGAAGCCACCGCATCGCTGCGGCGTTTTTCCTATAATCAGCGCAATCTGCTGGCCTTTTACGATCGCGACCATGGAACGGGGGCGGATGTTCCCCTGCGCGGCTTTGTCGAGGATGTCCTGAAGCGCGCCGGCCTGACGCCGCCTGGGGGCCGGATCGATCTCTACACCCTTCCGCGCGTGCTGGGTTATGTCTTCAACCCGATCTCCGTCTTCGTCGCCCATGACCGGGCGGGAATTCCGCGGAATGTGCTCTATGAGGTCAACAACACTTTTGGCGAGCGTCATTGCTATGCCGGCACCCTCGATTCCGGTCCGGATTCCACCGATACAGGGTCCGTATCCCGGCATGTCGCCAGCAAGGCGTTTCATGTCTCCCCCTTCCAGAAAGTGGAAGGCGAGTATGATTTCCGGCTGATCCTGCGGCGCGGTCTGTTTGCGTTGCGCGTCACCAATCTTACCTGCCCCCCGGATGGCGCGACAAGAATCGGCCATATCGCTACGCTGCGGCTGGAGAGAAAAAGTCTGACCGACGCCACCATTACACGAATGCTGGTCGCCCTTCCCTTCCTCACCCTGAAGGTCATTGCTGCCATCCACTGGCAGGCATTGAATTTATGGCTGAAAGGGGCACATTACCAGAAGAAACCGGCGCGGCCCTCAGATTCTGTCACATTGGCCGCCAGCCATGAAGTGCCACCGTCCTGAATATGACGGCTGGCGGGAGGTCCCCAACGGGAAAGCTGCTGAAGCAGGCAGGATGAAATCGGACGGAAAAGGAAGAAAAATGACCGCATTTCCGCCGCCGGATTCCAGTTCCGGGCCGATCGCGACCACGCCCGAGGCCATCAGCGCCGCTCTCGACCGGGCAGGCGCGCCGCTCGGCTTTCGCCTGATGCTGCGTGCGGCGGGAAAACTTGAAAGCGGAACGCTCGATTTCACTTTGCCCGATGGCGCGCGCCTCCGCTTTTCGGGAAAACAGGTCGAACCGCGCGTGGAAATTCAGGTGCGGGACTGGCGAATGGCCAACCGGATCATCTCAAGGGGCGATATCGGTCTGGCCGAAGGCCTGATGGCGGGCGAATGGGACAGCCCCGACCTCGCAGGATTGCTGACCATGTTGTCGGATAATTTCGATGCCCTCTGGCAGGCCGCGCGCGGCAAGGGGCTGTTCCGGATCTTCAATCTGCTGCGCCATGCCATGAACAGCAATTCGCGCTCGGGATCGCGCCGCAATATCCATGCCCATTACGATCTCGGCAATGAATTCTACCGGACCTGGCTCGACCGTTCGATGACCTATTCCTCGGCCCGCTATTCGGGCGCAGATGAAAGCCTCGAGCGGGCGCAGGCCAACAAATATCGCGCGATTGCGGAAAATCTTGCGCTCACGCCCGATGACCATGTGCTGGAAATCGGCTCCGGATGGGGGGGATTTGCCGAGACAGCGGCACGCGATTTCGGGGCGCGTGTCACCGGGCTGACCATCAGCCGCGCCCAATATGATTTCGCCCGCCAGCGGATCTTCGAGGCCGGGCTGGCCGAACGCGTTACCTTCGAATTGCGCGATTACCGGGATATTTCGGGTCAATTCGACAAGGTCGCCTCGATCGAGATGTTCGAGGCGGTCGGCGAAAAATACTGGCCTGTTTTTTTCGGCAAAGTGCGCGACGCGCTGTCGCCGGGAGGCCGCGCGGCGCTTCAGATCATCACCATCCGCAACGATCTCTTCGCGCGCTACCGCACGCGATCGGACTTCATCCAGCGCTTCATCTTTCCCGGCGGCATGCTGCCATCCGAAGAGCGCCTGCGGGCCGAGGCACGCAATGCCGGCCTGTCATGGGAAAGTGCATCCATGTTCGGCGGCAGCTATGCCGACACGCTGAAAGTATGGACTCATAATTTCACCAGCGCCTGGGACGACATCCGCACGCTCGGCTTTGACGAGCGTTTCCGCCAGATCTGGCGCTTTTACCTCGCTTATTGCGAGGCCGGTTTCCGCACCGGGCGGATTGATGTCGGCCAGTTTGCGCTGGTAAAGCCCTGATGGAGATGCTGATTTCGGTACAGACACCCGATCAGCGCGAGAATTTCTGGAATTTGATCCGGCCCGGAATGATCGAATCGGGGCCGAGCCGGCGGATCTTGTCCTTCTCGTAATCCTCGAAATTGCCCTCGAACCATTCGACATGGCTGTCGCCCTCGAAAGCGAGGATATGGGTCGCGAGGCGATCGAGGAACCAGCGGTCATGGCTGATCACGACCGCGCAGCCGGGAAAATCCTCGAGCGCGCTTTCAAGTGCCTGCAAGGTCTCGACATCCAGATCATTGGTCGGTTCGTCGAGCAAGAGGACATTGGCCCCCGACAACAGGGTTTTGGCGAGATGCACGCGGTTGCGCTCGCCGCCCGACAGCAGCCCGACCTTTTTCTGCTGGTCCGAGCCCTTGAAATTGAAGGTCGAGACATAGGCCCGGCTCGGCACGTCGCGGCCATTGATGGTCAGCACATCGAGGCCGCCGGAAATTTCCTGCCAGATGGTTTTTTGCGGGTCGAGCGTATCGCGGCTCTGGTCGACATAGCCGAGCTTTACCGATTCCCCGATGGCGATCGCTCCCTGATCGGGGGGCTCCTGGCCGGTGATCATCCTGAACAGCGTCGATTTTCCTGCCCCATTGGGGCCGATAATGCCGACAATTCCGCCCGGCGGCAGCTTGAAACTGAGATCGGAAATCAGCGCCCGCTCGCCAAAAGCCTTGCTCAAATGGTCGAAGGCAATGACATTTTGCCCGAGCCGCGGCCCCGGCGGGATCTGGATCGTGGCGAAGGTCTGTTTTTCGCGCTCGGCCGCCGATTGCAATTCATCGAAACGCTGCAAGCGGGCCTTGGACTTGGCCTGCCGGGCTTTCGCACCCTGGCGCACCCATTCCAGTTCCCGGGCAATGGTGCGGGCGCGCGCATCGGTTTCCCGGTCTTCCTGGGCCACCCGTTTGGCCTTTTGCTCGAGCCAGGCGGAATAATTGCCCTCATAGGGAATGCCCTTGCCGCGATCGAGCTCGAGCGTCCATTTGGTGACCTGATCGAGGAAATAGCGGTCATGGGTGACGAGAATCACGCAGCCGGGGAATTTCTCGAGATGATGCTGGAGCCAGGCGACGCTTTCGGCGTCGAGATGGTTGGTCGGCTCGTCGAGCAACAGCATGTCGGGCTTCGACAGCAGCAATTGGCACAATGCCACGCGGCGGCGCTCCCCGCCCGAAAGTTTTGCCACCCCCGCTTCATTGGGCGGGCAGCGCAGGGCTCCCATCGCCATTTCGATGCGTGAATCGATGTCCCAGGCGTCGGCGAGGTCGATCTGCTCCTGAAGGGTGGTCATTTCCTCCATCAATTCATCGGAATAATCCTCGCCCAGTTTCACCGAGACGGCATTATAGCGGTCGAGCAGGATTTTCTCCGGGCATTTGGCCACCACATTGCCCCAGACATCGAGAGTTTCATCGAGCTGCGGCTCCTGCTGGAGATAGCCCATTTTGACGCCGGCCATGGGCGTGGCCTCGCCGGTAAATTCCGTGTCGATCCCGGCCATGATCTTGAGCAGCGTCGACTTTCCCGAGCCGTTGACGCCTACCACCCCGATCTTGGCGTCGGGATAAAAGGACAGCCAAATGTTTTCGAACACCTTTTTCCCGCCGGGAAAAGCCCTGGTCAGACCCTGCATCGAGAAAATATATTGGGCGGGTGCCGCCATGACATGATCCTTGCGAAGGTTTTTTGAAATTGGGAGTCGGTTCCAGGGGCGGCGCATTATTTCGCGCGCGTCGCCCGGACAAGACATGATTCGTCATGCGCCGACCGGGCTTTAAGCACGAACACTTCCTGGAAACAATTCGGTCTCTTGTCACGCATTCTGTCTGTACATTCTGGCTGCACACTCTGGTCGCAGGCTCTGGTCGCAGGCTCTGGCCGCAGGCTCTGGCCGCAGGCTCTGGCCGCACGCTCTGGCCGCAGGCTCTGGCCGCAGGCTCTGGCAGCGGAAAACCGCTTCCCCTTTGATCCATGTCCCAATAAGCACGGGCGCTGGTTCCTTATTCCCCCGAAAATCGGGCAATCCTTCGCTTCCATGCAAATCTTTCCTTTCGACATCACAGCCCGATCCGGGGCCGCGCGCATGGGTGCGCTTCATACCCCGCGCGGTGCCATCCGCACCCCGGCCTTCATGCCCGTGGGCACCGCGGGGACCGTCAAGGGCCTCTATCCCGAACAGGTACGGGCGGCGGGTGCCGATATCCTCCTCGCCAACACCTATCATCTCATGCTGCGACCGGGACCCGACCGGCTGACCCGCCTTGGCGGCCTGCACCGCCTGATGCGCTGGGACGGTCCGATCCTCACCGATAGCGGGGGCTTTCAGGTCTGGTCGCTCTCGGCATTGCGCAAGCTTTCGGAAGAGGGCGTCGCGTTCCGCAGCCATATTGATGGCTCTGCCCATTTCCTCTCACCCGAACGTGCCATGGCCATTCAGGCCGATGCGATCGGGGCCGATATCGTCATGCAACTGGACGAATGCGCGCCTTTCGGGGCTCCGCGCGCAGCGATCGAAAGTTCCATGCTCTTGTCCGCGCGCTGGGCAGAACGCTGCAAATCCGCCTTCGGCGAGCGCCCGCACCAGACCCTGTTCGGCATCGTTCAGGGCGGCGTGTTCCCGGAATTGCGGCGTGAAAGTGCCGCGCGGCTCATCGATATCGGCTTTGGCGGCTATGCGGTGGGTGGCCTTGCGGTGGGCGAGGGCCATCACGCCATGCTGGAGACCCTGGACGGGCTCGCAGATCACCTGCCGGACACGCGGCCACGTTACCTCATGGGGGTTGGCAAGCCGCTCGACATCATCGAGGCCGTGGCCCGCGGGATCGACATGTTCGATTGCGTCCTGCCCACGCGCGCGGGCCGGCACGGACAGGCCTGGACGTGGCAGGGTCCACTCAATATCCGCAATGCGAAGATGGCGGAAGACGATACGCCGCTCGATGGCGCACTTGATTGCCCGGCCAGCCGCGATTTTTCGCGGGCATACCTCCACCATCTGTTCAGATCCGGCGAAATGCTCGGCCAGATGCTGCTGTCCTGGCACAATATCGCGTTTTTCGAGGCA
Organism: Hyphomonadaceae bacterium; assembly: GCA_021731815.1. Lineage (GTDB taxonomy): Bacteria > Pseudomonadota > Alphaproteobacteria > Caulobacterales > Aquidulcibacteraceae > JAKFWO01. The sequence continues at coordinate 26,870 of JAKFWO010000038.1, forward strand.
TTGATGGCGCGGATTCGCGATGAGATCGCATCCGGGGGTTTTCCGGAATTTCTCATCCACCAGCGCGCGGAATGGAAATCCCAGGCGGCCGCGCCGCGGCCTCGGGTTGGAGAATGAACTGATCGAACTGTGCTCAGCCCTGCTCGCTCGCCAGCCGGCGCCTGAGGATCGGCGCGAGTTTTTCCAGCATCGCCGGATCGCGCGCCGAAGGCACAGTGATCAGGCCGAAATCGAGGCCATGCTCGATATTCTGGGGGCTGATGCTGCGTTCCCCGGTCAGGCCGGCGGCAAGCTTCGCCACCAGATCGCGCCCGAGACCGGAATTGCGTTTGAGGATTTCGAGCACATTGGTGACCGAAACGGCCTCATGCTCGCTGTGCCAGCAATCATAATCGGTGATCATGGCGACCGACGCATAGCATAATTCCGCCTCGCGCGCGAGCTTGGCCTCGGGCATATTGGTCATGCCGATCACGTCGCAGCCCCAGGCGCGATAGAGCCTTGATTCGGCCAGGGTCGAGAATTGCGGCCCCTCCATCGCGAGATAGGTGCCCCCCTCGATCACTTCTGCGCCCGCCTGCCGCCCGGCATCGGCCGCGAGCCGGGACAGCCGCGCACACACCGGCCGGGCCATGGAGACATGGCCGACCAGACCCTCTCCGAAAAAGCTTTTCTCCCGGGCGAAGGTGCGGTCGATGAACTGATCGACCAGCACGAACATGCCCGGGGCCAGATCCTCGCGCAGCGAGCCGCAGGCCGAAAGGCTCAGCACATCCGTGCAACCGGCCGCCTTGAGCGCCCAGAGATTGGCACGGTAATTGATCGCAGAAGGGCTCAGCCGGTGCCCCCGGCCATGGCGGGGCAGAAAGACCAGCCGCACGCCGCCCAATTCTCCATGCAAAAGGTCATCCGACGGCGCACCAAACGGGGTTTCATAGCGCACCCATTTTTGTGCCGACAGCCCGTCAATCTCGTAAAGACCCGAGCCCCCGATAATCCCCAAAACCCATTCGCCCATCGCCGCCTATTCCCCCCGGCCCTCGCGCTGGCGCACCACGCCCACCGCCTGCCGACATTCCGCCAGCAATTCCGCCATCAATTCCCGATCGGGTTTACCGCCCTTGCGGGCAAGCTCGGCCTGGGCCATGCAATGGCGGGCCGTCACGGTGATCGAGGTGATGAGATTCGGATCCATACGGTGTTCGGCACCCGCCCCGTCGAGATATTGGCAGAGCAGATTTGCCGCACTGCCAAGTTCCTCCATCTGAAAAGTGCCGGCCAGACCCCGGATTTCATGGGCGGCTGCGTAAATGCCCGCCATCGAGCCGCCCTCGCGGGCGCGCACCAGGGTCTCGATTTCCGTCAACCGCTCGCCCAGTACGCGCTCGATATTCCCGCGCAGGGTCTCGAGCGATTGCAGCGCCGCCCGCTCGGTGGCCGGGTTGAGCAAAGCGCGCACCGAATTGCCGCCGAGCTTGCGCTGCAACTGCCCTGACGGTGCCAGCACCTCAACTCCGTCGGGGAGCGGCAAGACCGCTTTGCGCGGGGCCGCGCCACCGCCGGAAGCTGCATCCACCATCTAGTCGAGCTCCATCAATACATCATCGACAAGATCTTCGCGGCGTCGCCTTGCGGTCGCAAGTTTCGGGTCATCGCGCCGGCGCCGGTCCGGCCCGACATAAAAAGGCGCGCGGATATAGCGCCGCGGCCGCTCGATAATGAATCCGATCCGCTCGACCAACGCCTTGGGACTGACCGGTTTCATCAGGATTTCATTGATTCCGGCGTCGCGTGCTTCCTCGATCCGGCGGCGGTCGGTATGGGCGGTCATCAGAATGATCGGCGACATGCTCGACGCCGCCTCGCGCGTTCGCCGCAATTGCCGGGCCACCTGTACACCATCCATCCCCGGCATGGCGAAATCGATGATCAGAAAATCAACGGGATTGGTCCCCAATTCTTCCAGTGCGGAGGGGCCGTCATCGCGTTCGACGATACGCCGCCCGCCATAGGCCCGCAGCACGGTTGCAATGATCGCCCGCATGCTGGGGCTGTCATCCACAACCAGAAAGCTGAAAGGCGAAAGGCTCACGCGCGGGTTCTTTCATTCATCGGTTCAAGGTCTGGCCGCAGACCGGTGTTCTGTTTCCGGGGTTTCCGATTGCGGGAGCCCTGCCCCCAGCGCTCAACGCCCGTCTGCGTATTTTATTCCCTCAAATCGTCATCTCACAGGTCCGCCGGGCGCGGAATTCCGTTCATGCCGAAGCGCCCGACGGGTTTCAGCTCTTGTCCGGTTTTCCCTTGACCGGCCCCGGGGCCAATTCCTTGCGCAAGGCGGCGATTTCGGCTTCGACCCGGGCGAAATCGGCGCCTGGCACATGCCGCCCATTGATGAAGAAGCTGGGCGTTCCATCCACACCAAGTTTCTGCGCCAGGTCCCCGGTCGTCGCGATCCGCGCGTCAATTTCCGGCAGGCGCATATCGGCACGCAATTGTGCGACATCGAGACCGGCCTCACGCGCGATCCTGTCGATGGCATTCTGATTGGGAACGCCTTTGAGCGCCAATAACCGGCCGTGGAAATCGAAATATTTGCCTTGCCGCTCTGCCGCAAGGCCGGCTCTGGCCGCGAGGATAGAATCCTCACCAAAAATCGGCAATTCCTTGAAAACGATGCGGATATCGGGTTGATCGGCGTGGAGTTTCCGCATGAAATCCAGCGAATTTTTGCAAAACCCACATTGGTAATCAAAGAATTCCACAAGCGTGATCGCGGCGTCTTCCGCCCCGATCGCCGGATCGCCCTCGTCATTTTCAAGCTGCGGTCGCAGGCCGGCGATTGCGCTCTGACGATCTGCCGCGCGCTTTGCTTCCAGCGCCCGGATCATTTCATCGAGGATTTCGGGATTGGCAAGGAGCCAGGTCCGGACTTTGGTTCCGAACGCGTCATCGACCTTTTGAGGGGCATCGGAAGGCCCCTGCGAACATGCCGCGAGCAGCAAAACAGCGCTCGCCGCGGCAAGAATCCATCGGCCCATCATTCCGGCTCCAGCAAGAATTTTCACAATTCACCTGCTTTCATCATTTCGGACTGGCACTCGATCCCCGACACGCATCGGGTGAGGATCTCTGCCAATCGATTGCAAGATACGCAATCCCCGGTGACAGGCCGGGAACCAGGACGGTCCTGAGACACCTAAATATGGATTGCCCGACCATAGGCGTCGAGCACTGCTTCATGCATCATTTCCGACAAGGTCGGGTGCGGAAACACGGTCGCCGCCAGTTCGGACTCAGTCGTTTCCATTCCCATCGCCACCACATAGCCCTGAATGAGCTCGGTGACTTCCGCCCCGATCATATGCGCACCCAGCAATTCGCCGGTCGCGGCATCAAACACCGTCTTGACGAGCCCCTCGGCTTCGCCCAGCGCAATCGCCTTGCCATTGCCGCGGAAGGGAAAGCGGCCGATCTTCACATTCCGTCCCGTCGCCTTTGCCGCCGCCTCGGTCAACCCGACCGAAGCGATTTGCGGCTGGCAATAGGTGCAGCCGGGGATACGCATCGGATCCAGCGCATGGACGTCCTTGACCCCGCTCAGTGCCTCGACACAGATCACCCCTTCATGCGACGCCTTGTGCGCAAGCCAGGGCGCGCCCGCCAGATCGCCGATCGCATAGAGATTGGGAACATTGGTCCGGCCATAACCATCGATGACCACATGGGTTTTCTCGATCCGGACGCCGAGCGCCTCCAGCCCCAGATTTTCCACATTGCCGACAATGCCGATGGCGAGGATCAGACGCTCGGCGGCAATGATTTCTGTCCCCCTGGAAGTGCGGATCGTCGCGCTGACGCGGGCGGCAGATTTTTCCACTTTCTCGACCTGGGCACCGGTCAGGAATTTCATCCCCTGTTTTTCCAGCGCCTTGCGCGCGAGCGCGCTGATTTCCTCGTCCTCCACCGGAAGGATGCGGTCGAGCATTTCGACGACTGTGACCTCGGCCCCCAGACTGCGGTAAAAACTCGCAAATTCAATTCCGATGGCCCCCGAGCCGATGACCAGCAGCGATTTCGGCATGTCCTTGGGAACCATGGCTTCCTTATAGGTCCAGATCCGGTTGCCATCAGGTGCCAGGCCGGCCTGGGGGGCGATGCGCGCCCGGGCACCCGTGGCGAGAATCACATGGCGGGCGGCCAGTTTTTGCTCACCGCCTTCCTTGCCCTTGACGATCACTGTGGGGGCCGGTGCGCCCTTTTCCAGCCGGGCCTCGCCCATGATGACCTCGATCTTGTGCTTTTTCAGCAGAAAGCCGACGCCGGAATTGAGCTGGCCCGCAATCTTGCGCGAGCGCTGCACCACCTTGCCGAGATCGAAGCGGGCATTATCACTCGCCAGACCGAATGCTTCGGCATGCTGCATCAGTGAAAATACTTCGGCGCTGCGAAGCAACGCCTTGGTGGGGATGCAGCCCCAATTGAGGCAGATGCCTCCCAGATGTTCGCGCTCGACAATTGCGGTCTTGTGGCCAAGCTGTGCAGCGCGGATCGCCGCCACATAGCCCCCGGGGCCTGCGCCGACCACGATCACATCATAAGAGGCACTCATCAGATCATCTCTCGTTTTGACTTTGGCTGCCAGGCCGGCAGTCGCGGCCGGTTTCAGTTCCGGGTCTCCGGTTCCCGGTTCCCGGTCTTCAGTTCAATGCATTTTCGTGCCCGGAGCAAGCGGGTCAGCCGCGAATACAGCCTTCGGAACTGGCCGCGCGACGGCGCAAGGCTTCCCGCCGGGCCCGGTCGGTGACGAGTTCGATCTTGCTGACGGCGCGCGCGCATAATTTGGGCTGGCCCGAGGCAAACAGGCCATCGATCAGCGCTTCCACCCCCGCCTGGCGATTGCCTGCCGACAGGCGGTTCTGGGCGCTGTCGGCGTATTCGGGATAGCCCGAGCGCCCCGCCGCCCGGATCACACCAAGCAGTGCAATGTCACGCGCGCCCGCATCTTCAAGGCCGAGCGCCGCCTGAAGACCCGAGGACAATTCGGCACGGTCATTTTCCTCGCGTTCGGCCGTCAGCCGCGCGCCTTCATCGACCGGCCTTTCCGGTCGCAAGAGCAGAAAATAAGCACTCGCTGCTGCCAGAATGACCCCGACCGCAATTCCGGCCGCCATCCGCCATTTCTTGTGCCCCGAAAACACCGCCGCAAGAACGATGCCGATGATCGCGCTGACAATGGCGAAATAGTCCTGAAACGCCATTTCCGGCATCCTGAGCTCCCGGGTTCAGACTGCGCTCCACAGGCGGCGCAATCGGTCTGGCCGGATTTCTCCGCCCAGGCTCCCGGCCGACGGATTCGGCCCGGGGAGGCAGAAGATTGATCCGGATAGAACGGAATCGTGTGCCCTGCCCAAGCCCCCGTCGTGAACCAACGGATTTTCGGATGCAAGACCGCAGACGCATTCCGGCCCCAAAAGACCACATCATCCCGCGGTGAGGACGCCGCAACGAGGGCCACATGATTTGCCGGCGGGCAATTGCATATTCCCTGCGACATCGGTCCCTTCGTCGGAACGACAATGACATCGTGAGATTGCCCGGCCCCCGATCCGCTGACGCCGTTTACGGGCCAGGATCGGGGCACCGATCCTGGCCCGATCGGTTTCCACCGGCACAAATATCGGGCCAATTCCCCGAACCGGATGCGGATCGCGTCGCAGGAATCAATATTCAGGACTTCTTCTTGGCTGGTTTCGGCGGCGGCGCGGGCGGCTGAACGGCGTCTTTCAGCTGTTTGCCTGCCTTGAACACCGGGCGTTTTTTGGCCGGGACCTTGACCTTCTCACCCGTGCGCGGATTCCGCGCTTCCCGGGCCTTGGTATGCGTAATGTCAAAGCTGCCGAAGCCGGTTACCCGCACTTCATCGCCCTTGGCCAGCGCTTCCGTTACGATCTCGACGATCGCATCGAGCGCTGCCTGCGCGTCTACTTTCTTCAAACCAGCCTTGCCGGCGACTGCGTCCACGAGTTCTGTACGATTCATGAGAATCAACCCCCTTTTCTGTAGAGGCATTCAATATGCGGAGAAAAACGGGGCGGTCAAAAGAAAAGCGCGGGTTTTTTGTGAAAAAATCACGTTTTTACACTAAAAACGTCCATTTTTCCATATTGCACCGCACAATTCATCATGTCCTTTGGCGTTAACCCTATTCTTGCCTTGAGTCCGGCTTTCGACATCCGACACAATTCCCTGATGGGACCCCGGCTTCAGTCCCCCGCTTCCCGCCCCGGGGGGCAGGAAATGGCGACGCCCGCTTCCTTGTCAGGGCTCATCCGATCGTTGCAAGCCGTAATCCGTCGAGGGTCCCTGCCTAATTCGGCAACTGGCCGGCGGATTCGCCTTCCTCGCCCAGCCCATGTTGTGGCAGACGGACCTCGGCCTCGTCCGCCTCGGTCCATGCGATCGGGCTCAATGGCAAAGTGAGCGCCCGGGCCAGCACCTCATCGATTGACGCAACAGGAACGATGTCCAGCGCTGTTTTCACATTGGCCGGGATATCGGCGAGATCCTTTTCATTTTCCTTGGGGATCAGCACGGTCCGCACCCCGGCGCGCAAGGCGGCGAGCAGCTTTTCCTTGAGCCCGCCGATCGGCAGTACCCGCCCGCGCAGAGTGATCTCGCCCGTCATGGCGATGTCGCGCGACACCGGGATCCCGGTCAGTACCGAGACGATGGCAGTCGCCATCGCAATCCCGGCCGAGGGGCCATCTTTCGGGGTCGCACCTTCGGGAACATGCACATGGATATCTGACCGGTCGAAATCCCGCGGCTTGAGGCCAAAGGCATAGCCCTTGGCGCGCACCAGTGCATTGGCAGCCTGGATCGATTCCTTCATCACCTCGCGCAGATTTCCGGTCACCGCAAAGCGGCCCTTGCCCGGCATCTTCACCGCCTCGATGGTCAGGATTTCGCCGCCCACCTCGGTCCAGGCCAGACCGGTGACGATGCCGACCTGATCCTCGATATCGGTCTCACCGAAATGGAATTTGCGCACGCCGGCAAATTCACCGAGATTTTCGGCGGTGACGGCGACGCTGGTCACTCCATTGCCCGAGGCGATCCGCCGCACGGCCTTGCGGGCGAGATTGGCAAATTCCCGCTCAAGATTCCGCACGCCGGCCTCGCGGGTGTAATAACGGACAAGATCCCGGATCGCGTCATCATCGATCGACCATTCACCTTCCTTGAGCCCGTGGCTTTCGATCTGCTTGGGCAGAAGATGGCGCTTCGAGATTTCGATCTTTTCTTCTTCGGTATAGCCGGGGATGCGAATGATTTCCATCCGGTCCAGCAAGGGCTGCGGCATGGACAACGAATTGGCCGTCGTGATGAACATCACATCCGAAAGATCGTAATCCACTTCGAGATAGTGATCGTTGAAGGTGGAATTCTGTTCGGGATCGAGCACCTCGAGCAGTGCAGACGAAGGATCGCCGCGCCAATCAGCCCCCATCTTGTCGATTTCGTCGAGCAGGAACAGCGGATTGGTCGATTTCGTCTTGCGCATGGACTGGATGACCCGCCCCGGCATTGACCCGATATAGGTGCGTCGATGCCCCCGGATCTCGGCCTCGTCGCGCACGCCGCCCAGTGAGACGCGGGCGAAATCACGCCCCGTCGCCTTGGCAATGGACTTGCCGAGCGAGGTCTTGCCGACCCCCGGAGGGCCAACCAGACACAGGATCGGCCCGCGCAATTTTCCGGTGCGGGTCTGTACCGCCAGATATTCGAGAATGCGTTCCTTGACCTTTTCGAGGCCGTAATGGTCGCCATTGAGGATTTCCTCGGCCGCCGCGAGATCATGCGAGACCGGCTTGATCACCCCCCAGGGCAGCGACAGCAGCCAGTCGAGATAATTGCGCACTACGGTCGATTCAGCCGACATCGGGCTCATCTGGCGCAGTTTTTTGAGCTCGGCTTCGGCTTTCTGCCGCGCTTCCTTGCTGAGCTGGACGTCGCGAATGCGTTCCTCGAGCTCGGCCAGTTCATCGCGGCCTTCCTCGCCCTCACCCAGTTCCTTCTGGATCGCCTTCATCTGCTCGTTGAGCAGATATTCCCGCTGGGTTTTCTCCATCTGGCGCTTGACGCGACTGCGGATTTTTTTCTCAACCTGCAACATGCCGATCTCGCCTTCCATGAAGGCAAAGATCTTCTCCAGCCGCTCCGCGACATTGAGCGTTTCCAGCAATGATTGCTTGTCGGAGATCTTGATCGCGAGATGGTGTGCAATCTGGTCGGCCAACGCATCGGGCTCGGGAATTCGCGCGACCGCGGCAACGATATCGGGCTGCAATTTCCGATTGAGCTTCACATAATGTTCGAATTGATCGACGACCGCGCGTGCCAGACCCAGGGCGTCCGGCGAATCAGCCCCGATTTCCTCGACTTCCTCGGCCTCGGCGGCATAAAAGGAATCATTGTCGAGCATCCGCACGACACGCGCGCGTCGGACGCCTTCGACCAGCACCTTGACCGTGCCATCCGGCAATTTCAGCAATTGCATGACCGTGGCAATCGCTCCCATCTCATAGAGATCGGCGGCTTTGGGATCGTCCAGACCTTCGTCACGCTGGGCCACGAGCAGGATCTGCTTGTCCTTGCCCATGACTTCCTCGAGCGCCCGCACCGATTTCTCCCGCCCCACAAACAAGGGGGCCATGATCTGGGGAAAGACGACGATATTGCGAAGGGGCAATACGGGATAGATGCGGGTTTTGGTCATATGGCGCTCCTCGCCAGGTTTGGCTTCGGGGCCGGAGTTTGCCCCCGGCCGGAAATATTCGCCCGATCATCGGCCATCAGATGCGGTTCCCGGGCGGAAAGCCACATCCCTGACAATCAGATCATCGAACCCCGACCGGCCACAAATGGCCCGGCGGGAGAGTCGTAAATGGGGGGTGTCGGCGCGCAGTGCCACACCCTCTTGCACCCCGACCGGTTTCGCCAGCCCGGACCGGTATCCTCCACATTGCGCCCGGGTGAATTGGATGCGAGAATCATCCGGATTGCAAGCCGGGCAGCCCGGGCATTTCCCGGATGAAACCCGGATGAGCCCCGGATGAAACCCGGATGAGCCCCGGATGAAAATCGTCCCATGCGGAGAATGGTGAATGCTGTTTGGCAGAAAAATGTCGCCGCGCGGATTTTGGATTCGCCTCGCGATCTGCCTTGCGATCGATCTCGTGGATTTCACGATTGGTCGCGGCCTGATCCTCGTGCCGATCGAGGAAGTTCCCGTGGCCGGGATCATGGTCCTGATGTTCGGGTTTCCGGGGCTCGTCTACCTTGCCGAGATTGCGGAACTCACCGAACAATTCGATGCCTTCATCCCGATGGCTACGCTGATCTGCCTGTGGGTCGGCTGGCAAAACGGGTTTCTCGCGGGCCGGACGCCTCCGCCACCCGCCGGGAAGGACATCACGCCGCCCGGGCCCAAACCTCGAAATTCACCACGGAATTGGTGAGTGCGCCCTTGTTTTGCAGATAAAAGAGATGCGAAATGATCGGCAGGGCGACTTCGGCCAGCCTGACCCCGGTGTGCGAACCAGATGTCGCGCCGGCTGGCGTGATGGCAAGAATGGCATTGACGTCGAATTTGAGCATTACCAGCGATGCCGCAGTCATCATGGTTTCCGTGTCGCCTGTGGTGAAATCAGCGGTCTGGAAAGCAAGCGCCCGCAACATCCACATGACCTGGCCATTGTTCAGTTGCGAAAGTCCCATCGGGGCCGCACGCTGGGCCAGGGCCGCCGCCTTCGTGACGTCCTCAATATTGACCACCCGTGCATTCAGCAGAACCAGCATTTTTTTCCCCGGCCGCGCCAATCGCGCAGTTCAAGGAAATCTAGTCCCATATGCCTAAGATCCAGTGAATTTCTGGCCCCGGACCCGGCCTTGCGCAAGCTCAGGCCCGGGCCTGAAGAATTTCCCGGGTCTGGGCACCGGCAATCGTGATTTTGGCAAAGGACCAGGCGCCATCGGCGTTGAGATCGAGCAGGCTCTTGCGCAGGCGATCGACAAAGGGCTTGCGGTTAGTGACAAAATCAGCCCCGGCCTGACGCCCGCGGGTCACTGCATCCGCGATGTCGCCAATCGCGCCGGCGCTTCTCATCGCACTTGCCGCGGCTTCGGTCTGTTGGGTGTAAAAATCCTCGACCGCGCGGCGCGCTGCCAGCCGGTCCCAATGCTGGCGTGAGACCAGCGCGCGCGCGGCCTCGCGCAATTCGTCGAAGCCGAGCGCCCCGCCCAGCGAATGATAGAGCGCCGCTGCACCCTCAGCCGGCCATTGGTGTTGCTGCGCCAGTTCGATGATATCAAGCGCCGGAATGAGCGCCTTGAACCCCGCCGCCCTTCGGGCAAGGCCGTCGGGAGCGCCCAGCATCCGCAATTCCTGCGCGCGCTTGTCAATCCGTTCGCGTTCCACCCCGGAGACGAGTTCAATCGACCGGTCGCCCAGGCGATCGGCCCCGGGCTGGAAGGCTGCGATCAGCCCGCCGATCGGCTCGGCTGCCAGCGTCGTCCGCGCCCGACGCGCCAGCCAAAAGGCCTGACGCCGCATGAGATTGATGGAATCCTGCAACAAGGCAGTCTGGGCGGCGGCCGGAATCTGGTTGTCGAGGGCCGCCACCTCGGCGCGGAAATCATCGATCCGGAAAATCCGGCGCCCGGTCTCGAAGGCCCGGACAATCGCCGGCCCCTCGGATTCGGCAGCCTCCCGCACCCGATGGATGAATACCGGCCCGCCGAAATTGACGATGTCATTGGCAAGGGTCGTGGCCACGATCTCGCGTTTCAGCCGGTGGCGGCCCATCTCCGCGGAAAACCGCCCGAGCTGGGGCGGGAAATAGCCGAGCAAGGTGGATTCGAAATGCGGATCATCGATCACATCCGAAGCCACCAGCGCATCGAACAAGGCGATCTTGGAATAGGCCATCAGTACGGCGAGTTCCGGGCGGGTCAGGCCCTTGCTTTGGGTGGCGCGGGCCTGAACCCGGGCGCTGTCGGGCAGACCTTCGACCGCACGATCGAGCCTTCCCTGTTCCGTCAGCCGCAGCATGAGACGCTCATGGGCGTCGAGATCCTCGGCCGCACTCGCTTCGCCCAATGTCAGCGACAGGGTCTGCTGATAATTGTCCCGCAGCACCAGTTCGGCGACATTTTCAGTCATTTCCTCGAGCAAGCCATTGCGTGCATCCGCCACGAGTGATCCCGCGCGAATGGCTTCAGCCAGCAATATCTTGATATTGACCTCGTGGTCGGATGTATCCACCCCGGCGGAATTGTCGACCGCATCGGTATTGATCCGCCCGCCGGCGATGGCAAAGGCGATGCGGGCCGCCTGGGTGAGGCCGAGATTTGCCCCCTCCCCCACCACGAGACAGCGCAGATCCTCGGCATTGACGCGTGTCGCATCATTGGCCTTGTCGGAAGCCTGCGCATGGGTCTCGGCGGAAGCCTTCACAAAAGTGCCGATCCCGCCGAACCAGAGCAATTGCACGGGCAGCTTGAGCAGCGCCTGGATCAAGGCCGCAGGCGTCGTTTCCTCGCCCGCAAGCCCGGTCAGGCCCCGGATTGTGTCGTTGAGGGGAATCGCCTTGAGGCTGCGCGCAAATACCCCGCCCCCCGGCGAAATCAGCGCGCGATCATAATCGTCCCAGCTCGAGGCCGGTTTCCGGTAGATCCTCAGGCGCTCGTGCCAGGCGGGCTCGGGCTGCGGATCGGGATCGATGAAAATGTGACGGTGATCAAAGGCCGCCAGCAGCCGCGTCTGACGCGACATCAGCATGCCATTGCCGAACACATCGCCCGACATGTCGCCCACCCCGACCACGGTGAAGGGCGTGGCCTGGATATCGGTACCGATTTCCCGGAAATGGCGTTTGACCGCCTCCCAGGCACCGCGGGCCGTGATGCCCATCTTTTTGTGGTCATAGCCCGCGCCCCCGCCGCTGGCGAAGGCGTCGTCGAGCCAGAATCCATATTCCCGCGATTTCTGATTGGCGATGTCGGAAAAGCTCGCCGTGCCCTTGTCGGCAGCCACCACGAGATAGGGATCGTCCTCGTCGCGGATCACGCAATCGACCGGATGAACAATTCGATTTTCAACAATATTGTCCGTCAGATCGAGCAGCCCCGACAGGAAGGTCAGATAGGCGCTCTTCGCGATTTCTGTCTGTCGGGCGCGATCGGCCCCCACGAGGAGTTTCGGGAAAAACCCGCCCTTGGAGCCCACGGGCACGATCACCGCATTCTTGACCTGCTGGGCCTTGACCAGCCCCAGCACCTCGGTGCGAAAATCATCCCGCCGGTCCGACCAGCGCAAGCCACCACGCGCCACCGGCCCAAAACGCAGATGCACGCCTTCGACCTCCGGCGACCACACCCAGATCTCGCGGAAGGGTTTGGGGGCCGGCAAATCCTCGAGCTCGCGGCTGGAAATCTTGAATGAAAAATATGGCTTCGCCCGTCCTTGCGCATCCTTCTGATAGAAATTGGTGCGCGTGATGGAATTGACGAGCAAAACGATCCGCCGCAAGGCGCGGTCGTGATCGAGCCCGGGCACGGCCTGAAGCTCGGCTTTCACGGCCTTGGTCAGGATTCCGGCTGCATTGTCGCGCGCGGCCTTGTCCATCCCGTTGGCCGGCCCGTTGGCCGGCCCGTTGTCCATCCCGATGGCCGGCCCGTTGGCCGGCCCGCTGTCCATCCCGATGGCCGGCCCGTTGGCCGGCCCTTTGGCCGGATCGAAGCGGACGGCAAACAAATCGAGAATATGCCGGATGAGGCCGGGATAGAGGATCGCGGCCTCTTCCTGAACGCTTTGGGATGGATCAAGTCCGCTTTGGCCGCGAAAGCGCGCCAGCGCACGAATCAAGGCCGCTTCACGCCAGGTCACGCCGAGCTTCAGTGTCAAACGGTTGAAGCCGTCATTCTCCGTGCGACCGGTCCAGCCGGCGATGAAACATTGTTCGAATGAGGTCTCGACCTTTTCGAATTCGATGTCGGAATGATCGGCCGAGACCATGGTGACGTCATGAATCCAGTCGGCCTGGACCGCCACTCCTCCGCCCATTTTCGAACTGGCGAGCGGCGTTGTCACCCGGTATGGGGTTTCTGCTTTGACGAACAGGCCCATATTTTCGAGGATTGGCAGCGCGCGGGACAATTCGATCGGCACGCCGCGCGAATAGATCTTGCAGCGCAGGGTTTTTGCGTCATCCCCGGCATGGCGAAAAGCCCGCACACGCACGCCATCGGCGTCCGCGGCCAGCTTTTCCAGTTCCCCGATATCGACCAGCGCCTCCTCGCCCGAAAAGGCCTCGCGAAAACCGGCGGTGAACGCCGAACGGTATTTTTCGGTCAGTTCAGGTGACAATCCGCCCCGCCGGCCGGCCGCGTCAAAATCATCTTCCCAGCTATAAGCGAGACCGATGATTTCACGTTCGAGGTGACGAAGATCGGGTTCCGGATGCCCCGGCGACAGGCCGATAATGTAATGGATGCGCGCCAGCGGACCCTCGCCGAAATCCGGATAAAAGGCCGAGAGCCGGCCGTCATAGGCTTCCTTCAGCAACAGGCCGATCTTTTCCCGGACACTCGCGTTGAATTTTTCGCGCGGGACAAAGACGAGCGCCGACACGAAGCGGTCGAACTGGTCGCGCCGCAGAAACATCTTGGTGCGCGGCCGGTCCATGAGATGGAGCACGCCCAGCGATGTTCGCAGCAATTCGGGCTCCGAAATCTGGAACAATTCGTCGCGGGGGAAAGTTTCGAGGATGTTCCGCAGCCGCTTGTCGGAATGCGAGCCCGGAACCTTGCCGGCACGTTCCAGCACGCGGCGCATCTTGCGGCGCAGCAGTGGAACTTCCGCCGCCTGGCGATTATAGGCCTCGGCAGTGAACAGCCCGATAAACCGGGTTTCCCCCGTGGGTTCACGGCGCGAATTATAGCGCTTCACCCCGATATAATCATAGCGGACGCGGCGATGAACCCGGCCCTTGAGATTGCTCTTGCCAACGATCAGCGGATCGCTCTCACGCAAAAAAGCCTGCACTTCAGGCGTCAGGATCGTGGGCTCCGATCCGCGCCGCAGCACATGCAGCCGCTCGTCGCGCAGCACACCAAGCCCGGAGCCCGGAAGTATTTCCGGTTCCTCGGGCGCAAGCGATCCATCCGGAAGCCGGGTATAATCGTAATTGCGCGCGCCGACGAACACAAAATTCTGGCCACCCAGCCATTTCAGGAATTCGGCGGCTTCCTCGATTTCCTCCTTTTCCTCCCGGTCGCGGGCGGGCAGCGCCTCGACCTCGGAGGCGCAGGCTGTCATCCGCCGGCGCATATGGTCCCAGTCCTGGACCGAAAGGCGGATATCGGCCAGCGTCAGTTCGATCCCCTCGAGCAAGGCCGCGCGGCGATGTTCGGGAACCGGTTCGAGATGGATCTGGATATAGCTTTCCTGGACGTCGCGGCCGGTATCGGCCCGTGCGCCGCCAGAATCCCGCAGGACATGGACAATCGGATGAAACATGGCCCGGACATTGAGGCCCTGCTCGGTCATTTCCCCCATCAGTGAATCGACCAGAAACGGCATGTCAGGGCCGATGATCTCCACCACGTCGCGCCCGAGCGGCCGGCCACCCTGCTGCTCATTGCCCGCTTCCAGGGCTCCGAGCCCGGGCCGCAACCGCACCAATTGCTGGTCAGGGGCGCGTTTGCCACCAAAGCCCCAGAAATCATGGGCGAGCGCAATCATGTCGGTCGCGGAGATGCCCTCGAGATCATCGGCCAGCGCGTCTTCATGCATCTGTTTGAGAAAGCTCACGGCCTCGATCGAGAGCCGCCCCTCGCGCACAAATTCATGGAAGCGGGGATTTTCGGCCCGGCTGAGCAGATCCTCGTAGGAAAAAGCAGGGATAAGGGTGTGGGCGGCGTCCATGGGGAGCTCTCATCGAACGGGGGTGCGGGCAGCGATCTGTCAGCGGGATGCAGGGCAGAACCGGGTGGGGCGGTGCCGGAAAAGATTCAGGGACCCGCGAACCGGATCCGGACGACAAGAAAGCCTGGCGGCCGCCGGCAAATTGCGTCAGCGCGGGCGGAAAATCAAGGCGCACCAAGGCCGGATGCTGGCAATGCCCATGACGTGATCCGTCAAAACAGCCATTTCTCCGATCCCGCTTGCGGAATGGCGGGGCTTGCGCCTCGAGCCCGTTCAGAAAAAGTGGAATCCGGCTTTCGCCTGAACGCGCTCCAAATCCTTGAATCCGGGCATTTTCAATTCAGACATTCGGCTCGGATTTCCTTGAAAATGCTCTAGAGCCGTGCCAGCCTGCCGGGCGCATGGCCGCTTTCGGTACTGGCCGCTTCGTCAAGCAATTCACCCTTGACCGGCCGCGGTGCGCCAAACAAATGCCCCTGGGCGTAGGGGATGTCGTAATCGAGCACTTCGACCACCAGTTTCTCGGCCTCGATCTTTTCGGCAATAATCTCGATCCCGTAACGGCGGAAGGCCACCGCCACATCATGGGCGGCGAGATCGCGGGTCAGGGCCGTTTTCGGGCGCGCCCCGCCATCGACGATTTCGTGGAGCAGAAGGCTCGCATCCACCTTGAAAAACCGAACCCCGGAACGCTCCAGATCGGCGAGATCAACCTCGATATTCTTCACCTTGTCGATGGAAAAGCGAAAGCCGAGATCCAGCAATCGCGACATGTTGCGCGCTTCAACCGAGGTACGGGCTTCGAAAGCACTCTGCCCCAGTTCAAAGATCAGCGAACCCTCCAGATCCGAATTCTGGCGCAGAAATTCATAAAACTGTGGAAAAAAAGTCTCGTCACGCAGGGAATTGATCGAAACATTGCAGAAAATTCCGATCTTCCGGTCTTTCTGCGACAATTTGCGCACGATCTGCACACAGCGCAATAACAACATGTTGTCGATAAAACTGACCAGGCCGGCTTCTTCTGCTGCCCCAAGGAATTCAGCGGGCATGATGATCCGCCCGGATTCATCGCGCAGGCGGCTGAAGCCCTCATAAAAGGCGATACGCCGATTGGGCAGCGCCACGATGGGTTGCAGATGCAGATCGACGCGGCTCTGGTTGAGCGCCTCGCGCACGGCTTCCAGCATGGGATCGAGCATGCGCATGGGAGAATCCGGCGCGGGTTCCGCCCGCCGGACATGCTGGGCCTCGAAGGATTGGCCGAGCCGTCCGATCAATTCCTCGACGCCGCGAATCTCGTGGGCAATGACTTCGCTGCGCTTCTTCGCCTCCATCCGGATACGGGCCTCGATGTCATCGGCCTTGGCCCGGGCTTCGGCCAGTTCCTCGGTCATGCGGGCGAGATCGGCGCGCATCCGCTCGAGTGAATCCGTCCGCTGCGTCTCGTTCCGGCGGAACAGGATCAGCACATGCATCTGAACAAATGCCAGAAACACCGCCGCGCCGAAAGACAGGGCGGTGGCCGCACCCGCGCCGCCGAACCGCGCGAGACTGAGCCCCGCGCTCAGCGCGATGAAGCCATAAACGGCTCCCAGCACGAAATTGACAGGCGAAGCGGTCAACAGATTGGTGTCCGGAAAAGCGATTCAGGAAATGGAATTCAGGCCATCCTTATCACAAAGTATAACGATTCTTCCTTGCCGGGGCCAAACCCGCTCAGTGTTGTGCCCGGAGCTCTCATTCGGGATCGGTAGCCGGGGCCTCACGGAAACAGCGGCACCTGGCCCAGTCCCGAAGTTTCTTCCCATCCCATGGCGAGGTTGAGATTCTGGATCGCCTGCCCGGCCGAGCCTTTCACCAGATTGTCGATCACGGCGATCACAATGGCGCGCCCGGCGATCCGGTCGGGGAAAACATTGATCAGGCAATGATTGGATCCGCGAACATGGCGGGTGGCGGGCGACAGGCCGGGCGGTGCGAGATGGACAAAGGGCTCGTCGCGGTAGCGATCCCCGATCGCAGCGCGAAGGTCGTCGGCCCCGACACCGGGCGCAAGCCTGACATGGCAGGTCACGATTTCGCCCCGGCTCATCGGCAGGAGATGTGGGGTGAAATTGATCCGCACCGGTGAACCGGTCGCGAGGGCCAGTTCCTGTTCGATCTCGGGTGCATGGCGATGGGTGCCCACACCATAGGCATGGGCGCTTTCACCGATCTCGGCGAAAAGATTGGCTTCCTTCACCCATCGCCCCGCCCCGGACACCCCCGATTTGGCGTCGATGATCAGATCCTCGGGCAGGATCAGACCTGCAATCATTCCGGGCAGAAGTGCCAGCAGCGTTGCCGTGGGATAGCAGCCCGGGCAGGCGATGATGCGCGGGGATTTCCGGAGTGCGGGGCGTGCCCATTCGCTCAGGCCATAGACGGCATCGGCCAGCAGATCCGGGCGCGAATGCGCGCGCTGATAGGTTTCGGCATAGATGGCAGGGTCGCGAAAGCGGAAATCGGCCGAATGGTCGATGATCCTGACATTTCCCGGCAAGGCGGAGAGCACATTTTCGCTGGCCCCATGCGGCAGGCAGCCAAAAGCGGCGTCGATCCCCGCCCAGTCGACTTCCTCGGCCCGCATTATGGGCGGCAGATCGTAAAAGCCGAGATGCGGAAAGGATTCCGCCATCGCCTGACCCGCCCGCGAATCGCCGGCCAATGCCACGATCCGCACAAAAGGATGCCCGATGGCAAGGCGCACGAGATCGGCCCCGATATAGCCGGAGGCCCCCAGAACAGCGATATTGAGGCGTGAAACGGCCATGGCTTACATGTCTCCTCAAGCGTCTGGAAGCAGAGCGGACCGATTATGGATATTGTCGCGTGCTGTCTATCCGCGAGTGTCACCGCGACCCGTTCAGCCCGCGACCCGTTCAGGCTGCAACGAGGGCGAGCAATTCTCGCACCAGGGCCCGGCTTTCCGGATCGGCGTTTCCATCAACCCGGCGCGGGCGAAAGCGGCGCTGAAAGGCTTCGAGCGCTGCGCAGGTCGCGGGATCCATGCGCCCGGCAGTGCCGGTAAGATAGCCGATCCGGGCAAGTTCGGCCTGCAGGACCGCGATCCCCGGACCTTCATCCCCGGCGATCCATTCCGGCGCAGCGGGATCGAAGGACACCGGCCCGGGCCACAGGCCGAGCCCCGCCGCCGCCAGATCGGCCCATGGGAAATGCTCGCCCGGATCGGCCTTGCGACCGGGCGCGATGTCGGAATGTCCGAGCAATCGTGCCCCCTTTATACTCCGCCGCGCGACAATATCATCCAGCAGGTCGATCAGGGCGGTGATCTGGGCCTTGGGAAATGGCGGCAGGCCGAAATCATGCCCGCCATTGACGATCTCGATCCCGATGGCGCGCGCATTGAGATTTTCCGCCCCCGCCCAGAAGGACCGGCCGGCGTGCCAGGCGCACTCTTCCTCGTCGACGAGGCGAAAGATCTGGCCGGATTCGGCCACGACATAATGCGCACTCACCCGGCCAAGCGCCGTGTCGGGATCGGCATCGGGCATCTGCCATGGGCCGGGATAGTTTCCGGCGACGGGTGCGGGATCACACAGCCGGCGCAAGGCGATCTCGGCATCCTGCATTCCGGTGCAATGCAGCACGATCATGTCGATCGCGTGATCGCGCGCCTCCCGGTTGGGGGAGCTGTACCCGGTGGAAACGGTGTTCATCATGATTGCATCGGCCCCGAAAGCCTCCGGCAGAGCGACAAGGTCTGAAACCGGTCTTCGCCCTATCCCGGCAGGTGAATTTTTTCCCGCGGCGGCGGCAAATCGCCCTCGAAGGTCGCCGTATCGCCGGAGCGCGCGATTCCTCCCTCAATCACCCGGCACAGGCATCCGCCGCGCCAGTCGAGGGCCAGCGCCTTCAGCAGGCCCGGCAGGGAATCCTCCATACGCTGGCAGGGATAGGTCTGGGCCGTGGTTTCCAGCAGCGCCGTCCCCACCCGGAGCCTCGCCCCCGCATTGCGCGGATTGACGAGACCGCTGAGCAACAGATTGGCCCGCCGGATCGTCCATGGCGCTTCCGGGTCAAGTTTGGCGATGGCCGCCTGCCAGTCCTCGACGAACAGGATGCTCACCTGCCGCAAACCGGGTCGGCCCTTGTGGTCGCCCGCAAGACCCTTGTCCTGCGTGATCGTGATTTCGGGAAAGGTCACCATCGGCGCACGGCGTTCGGGCCGGGTCGCGATGTCGATCACCCTGCCCTCCCGACCCCGCGCGGGAAAGCGTTGATCGGTCAATGAGACAGTTTCGGGGATGGATTCCATGGACACGGGAATTTCCTTGCGGGCGCGATTGGCGTTGCGCATGAAAACGCTTTACATCCTTATGCGAAAAATCACTCACCCCAACAGGGCCTGGCACCGGGATGACGACTTTTTTCCACCATTTCATTCGCTGGACGCATGTGCCGGATGATGATGTGAACGGGAGAACACGAAACCTTGCCCGCATGCCGATTCCTGCGGCACCGCCAGACGGGGCATCAGCCCACACCCATCGGGAAGGGTGTCGCCTGCGACACTTACGGAGAATGCCCCTTGGCGCAATTTGACTATATCATCATCGGCGCAGGATCGGCGGGCTGTGTTCTCGCCAACCGGCTGAGCGAAAACCCCAAACATCGGGTCCTGCTGCTCGAGGCCGGGCCCCGGGATTCCTCGCCCTTCATCCATATCCCGATCGGCTATGCGCGCACCCTTAAAGATCCCGCGGTCAATTGGCTGTTCCGGACCGAACCCGTTCCCGAAACCCGCGACCGGACCCATGTCTGGCCGCGCGGCAAGGTGCTGGGCGGATCCTCTTCCATCAATGCGATGCTCTATATCCGGGGGCAAAGACGCGATTACGATCTCTGGCGTCAGGCCGGCTGTGAAGGCTGGTCCTGGGACGATGTCCTGCCCTTTTTCCGCAAATCCGAGGATTATGAACATGGTGCCGATGCCCTGCACGGGGCCGGCGGGCCGCTGCATGTTTCGGACATGATCACCCGCCACGCCGTGTCGGACGCCGCCATCGAGGCGAGCGTCCAGGCCGGCATTCCGCGCAATGACGATTTCAACGGCCCGGCCCAGGAGGGCGTCGGCTATTATCAGGTGACCATGCGCGACGGCCGCCGTTGCTCGACGGCGCAGGCCTTTCTCCATCCCTTGCGCGAGCGGGTCAATCTTCATGTCGAGACGGAATGCCTCGTTGAGAAAATCCTGTTCGAAAACAATGAAGCCATCGGGGTCCAATATCGCCGGGGCGAAGAAAGCCTGATCGCCAGAGCCGGGCGCGAAATCGTGCTGTCGGCGGGCAGTGTGAATTCACCCCGCATCCTCGAATTGTCCGGCATCGGCGCGGCGGCACGGTTGCAGGGCCTTGGCATTCCCGTCATCGCTGACCGGGGTCAGGTCGGCGAAAACTTGCAGGACCATTATGCAACCGCCTTGCGTTTTCGGCTGAAGGCGGATGTGATTTCAGTCAATGAGCAAAGCCGAGGGCTTCGGTTAATGGGCGAGATCT
The DNA here is from genome assembly GCA_021731815.1 of Hyphomonadaceae bacterium. Taxonomy (GTDB): domain Bacteria; phylum Pseudomonadota; class Alphaproteobacteria; order Caulobacterales; family Aquidulcibacteraceae; genus JAKFWO01. The sequence continues at coordinate 47,420 of JAKFWO010000038.1, forward strand.
GGCGCTATTTCACCCAGCGCGAGGGTCTGCTCACTTTGTCGGCCGCCCATATCGGGGCCTTCATCAAGACAAGGCCCGAGCTTGAGGACCCCGATATACAATTCCACATTCTGCCCGCCACCATGGACCTCCGGAAACTGGCGACGGGCCAGGTGATGGAGCTCGAGCGCCAGCCGGGCCTGACCATAGCACCATGCCAATTGCGTCCCCTGTCGCGTGGTGACATCCATTTGCGCAGCGCCTCCCCCCGGGACGATCCGGCGATACGGCCGAATTATCTCTCCCACCGGGTCGATCAGGAAGCGCTGGTGGCGGGATTGCGCTGGGGCCGCCGGATTGCAGGGCAACAGGCATTGTCGGCCTTCATCGAAAAGGAAATCGACCCGGGCCAGGAAAAGCTGACGGATGACGAAATCCTGTCTTTTGCGCGGGAAACCGGCTCGACCCTCTATCATCCGGTGGGAACCTGCCGGATGGGCGGTGATGATGGCTCGGTCGTCGATCCGCAATTGCGGGTGCGGGGCGTGAGGCGCCTGCGGGTCGTGGATGCTTCGATCATGCCGCGGCTGGTTTCAGGCAACACCAATGCGCCCACCATCATGATCGCGGAGAAAGCCGCCGACATGATGCGCCGCGCCGGCATGTGACCAATGCCCGAATGGCAAAGAGCGTCGCGCGCGGGTTCAGCGAAAACGGCTTGCAAATCATCGGAAATGCCATCATCTCCGGGCGACAGGTTTCAGGGAAGCGGGATGAAAGAAATGACGTTATTTGATATTGCGGGCAAGGTACCAGCGAATTTGATCCCCCGACTTCCGGGACTGGCGCTGGCTTTGGGGCTCTTGCTGTTCATCTCGGCCTGTTCGCTGATTGGCGGCAAGCCGTCACGCGCCCCGATCGCGGCCAATGAGCGGGCGGTCTGGGCCGTGGCCGAGGGTGATAAATTGCTGGCCCGCAACGGCAAACGTTCCAAGGTTACGACCACCGCATCAGGGCTGCAATATGAAGTGATGCGCGCGGGCGACCGCGCGGGTCCGATGCCGCGGCCCCAGGACATGGTGCGTGCCCATTATGAGGGCTGGACGATCGACCGGGTGACCTTTGACAGCTCCTATCTGCGCGGCAAGCCGGCAGAATTCCCGGTCGGCGCGCTCATTCCCGGCTGGATCGAAGCCCTGCAATTGATGCGGCCGGGCGATGTGTGGAAATTATGGGTTCCATCAAAGCTTGCTTATGGCGAGCGCGGGCAGTCGGGATCGATCGGCCCGAATGAAACCCTGATCTTCCAGATCGAGCTCATTGACGTCATCCCTGACAATTCCCAGGGATCGCGGCCAATCCTTGCCCCGCCCGGGACCGAGGCACCCAGATAGTCTTCGGAACGCACTGGTCCGAAGGAAGCGGGGCCGTCCCCTACCGTGTGGTATCGGCTTTGGGCTATCCTCGCGGTGTCAAGGAATTGTTACCCCCGTGGACGCCAGGGGGTGCTTCTTCTTCGACGGGAAATGAGATAATATCCGTTGAAGCTATCGACTCCAGGATTCAGTCAGCGATTCCGGTACGTGATTCCGGTACGTTCTGGCATTCGGAACAATAGTGGATTTCGGGCAGGCTGCCGCGTTTGGAGCAACGCATTTGGCTCAAAGGTGATGAAAATGGCACATGACATGGTTTCGGAGCCTGAAGCTCTTTCCGGAGAGACGGCACATCCTGGCCGAAAATCCGCTTCGGCGCAGGTGGCAAGTCTTGCATGCGCATTGGGCATGGCTGCGCTTGTCGCGGGCTGTGTGACCGCTACCCCCTATCGCGAGGCTGCCAAAGCCGGCCGCGATGGTTATTCCGACACCAAAATCGAAGCCAACCGCTTTCGCGTGACCTTTGAGGGAAATTCCTCCACCCCGCGGGATACGGTAGAGAATTATCTTTTGTATCGTGCCGCTGAACTTACCCTGCAAAACGGCGATGATTATTTCATCCTGTCGACGCGCGATACTGAATCCCAAAGCCGCCTGGTCGGGAATTCCTTTGGTTCGGGTTTCGGTCGCTTTGGCGGATTTGGTGGCTTTGGTGGTTTCGGCAGCTCCCGTTTCTTCCGCTATTCCTTTCATAATCCGCGCTTTTTTGGCTTTCACGACCCATTCTTTTTCGACAGTTTTTCGGTGAACGAAATCACCAAATACCAGGCCCAGGCCGAGTTCCAGACCGGCAAGGGCCCGAAACCGGCCGATGATCCGGCGGCTTTCGACGCGCGCGATGTCGAACGCAATCTTTCGACCAATATTGTACGCACCGCCCACAAGTAATCGGGTAACAGCGCTTCCATTTCGCCACGAACGCGCTACATCCGCGCAATGAAATTCCTTGACCGAGTCAAAGTCTTTGTAAAATCCGGCGATGGCGGTGCCGGGGCCATCTCGTTCCGGCGCGAGAAATTCATCGAATATGGCGGCCCCGACGGCGGCGATGGCGGACGGGGCGGGGATGTCTGGTTCGAAGCCGTCAACGGCCTCAACACCCTCATCGACTACCGCTACCAGCAACATTTCAAGGCCGAAACCGGCCATCATGGCATGGGCCGCGACCGCTCGGGCGGTCATGGCGGGGATGTGGTGTTACGGGTGCCCGTCGGCACCCAGATCATGGACGAGAGCGAGGAATTCCTGCTCGCCGACCTTGACCAGGAAGGCGCGCGTTTTCTGATCTGCGAAGGCGGCAAAGGCGGCTGGGGCAATGCGCGCTTCAAATCCCCGGTGAACCAGGCACCCCGCAAGGCCGGCTCCGGTCTTCCGGGCGTCGAAAAATGGCTGTGGCTGCGCCTCAAGCTCATCGCCGATGCCGGGCTGATCGGTCTGCCCAATGCCGGGAAATCCACCTTTCTCGCCGCGAGTTCGGCCGCCAGGCCCAAAATCGCGGATTATCCCTTTACCACGCTTCATCCCAATCTCGGCGTGGTCGATCTGGCCGGCGATGCGCGTTTCGTTCTGGCCGATATCCCCGGCCTGATCGAGGGTGCAGCCGAGGGTGCGGGCCTCGGCCACCGCTTTCTGGGCCATGTCGAACGCTGCAAGGTGCTGTTGCATCTCGTGGACGGAACCCAGGACCGGATCGGCGAGGCCTATCGCATCGTGCGGGCGGAACTGGCCGCCTATGATCCCGAACTCGCAGCGCGCCCGGAAATCGTGGTGCTCAACAAGGCCGATGCCCTGGCACCCGAAGAACTGCTGAAGAAGCGGCGCGCCTTATCGCGCGCGGCGGGTCGCCCGACACGGGTCATTTCGGCGGCGACCGGGATGGGGGTGCGCGAGACCCTGTTCGCGCTCCTGGCAAGCATAAAAGGCGAGTCCATCCCCTGCCCTGCCAACGAGAACAAGCCTCTGAATGATGACGATGCAGGGCACAGTGAAGCCCCCTGGCAACCCTGAATATCATTCAGGAACAATTTGCCTGCGCGCGCGCCGATGATGATTTCCCGACTGCACCCGCCGGCTGATCCCGGCATCTGAGCGGGGATGCACAATATCTGCAGCATGGATTGCCTGCCATCAGGTAATCGTTCACACTCGGCGCTCAATTCCCGTTGTGATGAAGAGGACATGCCGTGAAGCGACATCATTTGACCGGATGCAGCGCCCGCAGCCTTGCTTTGGCTGCTGCACTTGGATTGGCCGCGAGCGCCGCGACCAGCGTTGCCGCACAGGCCCCTCCGCTCGTTCAGGCCCCTCCGCTCGTTCAGCCGGGCGCGCCGGGGGCAGCCCCCCGCATTCTCAGCGCCGAGGATTCGGTGAAGATCGCCCGCGCCCGCTTTTCGCCCGACGATGTGCGCTTCATGCAGGACATGATCGTCCACCACGCCCAGGCGGTCGAGATGACCGCGCTCATCAAGGAGCGCACCAATCGCAAGGAGATCGTGGATGCGGGAGGCCGGATCTCGGCCTCGCAGGACGACGAGATCAAGTTCATGCGGACCTGGCTTGCCGAACGCGATTCGGCGGATGATTCGCAAGCGGCCGGCAATGCCCCCGCCGCCGGGCATGACCATCACGCCCATCACGGCCCCGGCAGCACCCACACCATGGTCGGCATGGCGACACCGGCACAATTGACGGAGCTCGCGACGCTGAAGGCCGTGGCCTTCGACAAGATGTTTCTTGCCCTGATGATCCGCCATCACGATGGCGCGCTCAAAATGGTCGAGAAATTGTTCCAGCAACCGGGTGCCGCCTATGATCCGGTGCTGTTCGACTTCATCAGCGAATTGCGATCGGACCAGGTCGCCGAGATCCGGCGAATGAATCTGCTGCTTGCAGGTCTGTCGGCCGATCCGCGCGCCGAACTCAAACCCGGCTTCAGGGATGCCGGACAGGCGGCGAAGCACATGACTTTGGTGGCGTCCCTGCCCAAGCCCGCCGGCTTTTTCGACCCGGCCAATCCGGCAGGCCTGCCTTTGCCCAAGCCGGAAAAGCCGAAAGGCGACAAGGCAAAGACCGAAAAAGACATGGCTGAAAAAGACAAGGCTGCGACGCTAGCAGCAACAAATGCCGGCCCGGCGGCCACTCCGCCAACCATTCCTGCGGCGGCTCCGAAGCCCCCCGCCGCCACGGCACCGGCGGCACGCGGGGACGATACGCTCGACAAGACACAATTCAGCGAGCGCTCGCCTTTGCTCGATTTTTCCAACACCGATCTCGCATTTTCGGGCGATCTGCTGGTTGCCGGCAATTATCACGGCTTCAATATCTACAAATTGTCGAAAGCCTCCGCCCCGGTGCTGGTCAGCTCGGTGGTTTGCCCGGGCGGACAAGGCGATGTGTCGATCGTCGGCAATCTGCTCATCACGTCGGTGGAGCAGACCCGCGGCCGGGTGGATTGCGGCCTTGGCGGCGTGATCGGCGATGTCAGCGCAGAACGTTTCCGCGGTTTGCGCATTTTCGACATCAGCGATCCGAAGGCTCCGCGCCAGGTTGGCCAGGTCCAGACCTGCCGCGGTTCGCACACCCATTCCATCGTCTCTGGCCCGGGCACCGATGGCAGGATCATCGTCTATAATTCCGGCACTTCGCGGGTACGCGAGGAAGAGGAACTCGCCGGCTGTATCGGTAATATCCCGGGTGACGATCGCACGGCCCTGTTTCGCATCGATGTCGTGGAAATTCCGGTCGCGGACCCGTCCAAAGCCCGCATCATCGACAGCCCCGGCGTGTTCGCTGATCCAAAATCAGGGCGCCTTGCCGGATTATGGCCGGGTGGCGATCATGGCGATGATACCCAGGAGACCAGCCGCACGGACCAATGTCACGACATCACCGTTTTTCCGGCCCGGAAAATAGCAGCCGGAGCCTGCTCGGGGAATGGTGTCATCTTTGACATCTCCGATCCCCGCAAGCCCAAACGTATCGATGACGTGACCGACAAGGGCTTTGCCTATTGGCATTCGGCGACCTTCAATAATGACGGCACCAAGGTCATCTTCACGGATGAATGGGGTGGCGGCGGACGGCCGCGCTGCCGGGCCGCCGACCCGGTCAATTGGGGTGCGGATGCCATTTACGACATTGTCGATGGCAAGCTGACGCAACGCGGACTCTACAAGCTGCCCGCGCCCCAGACCGACGAGGAAAATTGCGTCGCCCATAATGGCTCGGTGGTTCCGGTTCCGGGACGCGACATCTTTGTGCAGGCCTGGTATCAGGGCGGCATTTCGGTGCTCGATTTCACGGACAGCGCAAAGCCCGTGGAAATCGCCTCGTTCGATCGCGGCCCGATCGACAGGAAGCACCTCGTGGTGGCCGGTCACTGGTCGGCCTATTGGTATAATGGAATGGTCTATGCAACCGAGATCGCCCGCGGTCTCGACACGCTGTCGCTCATGCCAAGCGAGCATCTCACCGCCAACGAGATCGCAGCGGCAAAGCTCGCCGATCTCGGCGGGACCGTGAATGCCCAGCAGCAATTTCCGGCGACCTGGCCGGCCCATCCAATCATTGCGCGTGCCTATATCGACCAATTGATGCGCAGCAAGACACTGACTTCCTCCGACGAACTGGTGAAGGCGCTCGATGCCGCTACCTTGCGTCTCGATGCCAAAGCCAAAGACCGGGCGCTGGCTGGTCGTCTTGAGACGCTGGCGAAATCAACCGCTTCTCTCACGGGGGATGCAGTGGCCCGCAAGCGCCTCACGGCACTTGCGGAAACACTGAACGGCGTCGCCGCGCGTCTGCGATAGGGGTTCGGAGGCCGGGTTGTCCCGCCCGGCCAGTCCGCCCCGTCCATGCGCCGGAATTCTTGACTCCATTTCGGGGAAACGCTGTGACCGGGTCGGGAGTGGGGCTCCATGCTGTCGCCGGTTGTCCGTCGTCTTGTGCAATGGTCGGGCGATTGAAACCGAATGAAACCAACGGCCTCGGGAATCATGTCGCCGGCAACCATCCTTGACGTCGCTGGCAGTGCCGGCGTTTCGATCAAAACGGTTTCGCGGGTGGTCAATGGGGAAGCGCGCGTTGCCGATTCGACGCGCGAAAAGGTGCTCCAGGCGATCAAGGCGCTCGGCTATCAGCGCAACATGTTTGCGCGTGGCTTGCGGGCGGACAAGTCGCGGGTACTCGGCCTGCTATATGACAATCCCAAGGGCGATTACCCGACCGATGTGCTTCTGGGGGCCCTGACCCATTGCCGGGAAAGCGGCTATCATTTGCAGGTCGAAGTGCTGCGCGGACGCGACCTGCCGGCACAGGCCATCAAATTCCTGTCCGAGACGCGGCTGGACGGGGTGATGCTGACGCCGCCGGTCTGCGACAATATGGAAGTCCTCGCTGTTCTCGCCGATTACGATATCCCCTATGTCCGCGTGTCGCCCAACAAGCCCCGTCCGGGCGAATGCTATATCGCGATCGACGATCGGCAGGCCGGCGAGCATCTGGCCAATTGCCTGCTGGAACTCGGGCATCGGCGGATCGGCTTCATCCGGGGGATTCCGGGACATGCGGCCAGCCGGCTGCGCTATGAAGGATATCGCGGTGCCCTCGCCCGCCACGGCCTCGCTTACGATCCGGATCTGGTATTGCCCGGGAAATTCGACTTTGCATCCGGCTTCGGAGGGGCAGCGCAGCTCATGGCCCTGCCCGATCCCCCGACCGCGATCTTTGCGTGCAATGACGAGATGGCCGCCGGCGTTCTGAGCTGGGCCCATGAACAGGGTATGCCGGTTCCGGGAACATTATCGGTCTGCGGCTTCGACGGCGGAACGATTTCCCGCGTTGTCTGGCCGCTATTGACAACCTGCCGGCAACCCATTCGCGAATTGGGCAAGGCTGCCATTCGTCGCCTGATCGAAGTCAGCATCAGTGGAAAACGCGAGGGCACCCCTCTCATTCTGCCCTTTGAGCTGGTGACGGGTCACTCCACCGGAAAATGCAATTGCTTCCCCGACACGGCAGGACAAACAGCAGGGACATGACATCCATATGATTTAAAAGAAAATTTAAAATATCACAGTTCTGGACAAAATGCATTTATCAGACAACGTTGTCATTGACGCGCGCGAGTCCCGCAGATAGCCTTTCCCGCAGAACAGGAATTTTGAAAAAAATCGGGAGGGGAATGACATGAAGTCTTTTACGCCGTTTTGGACGGCATTGCTGGCATCGACCGCCGTGGTTTCGCCGGCCTTTGCCCAAACCGCGAATAATGCTGCGGCCACCGATCAGGCTGCAACCGAACAGGCCGAGGAAGAGGATATCGAGACCGTGATTGTTACGGTCGAGCGGCGCAAGCAAAGCCTCCAGGATCTGGCGGGCACGGCCGTCGTCCTGCAGGGCGAGGATCTGAAGCGGCAGGGCATTCAGAACATCACCGACCTCGAAGGCCGGATTCCGGGCGTACAATTCGCCAATAATCGCGGAAGCATCGAGGTCTATATCCGCGGCGTCGGCTCATCCAATAATACCGAGCTCGGCGATCCCGCCGCCGCCACGCATCTCAACGGGGTTTATGTGCCGCGGCCGGCCGGCTTTGGTGCCGCGTTTTTCGACATCCAGCGCGTGGAAGTGAATATCGGCCCGCAAGGCACCTTGCGCGGCCGCAACGCGACGGCCGGTTCGGTCAATATCATTCCCTGGGCACCGGGGCTCGGGGTCTTCAATGGGTCGATTGAAGCATCCTACGGGAATTTCAACGAATATACCGTTGAAGGGGTCGTCAATATTCCCGTCGGCAAAAAGGTCGCCGCCCGGATCGCCGGCTTCACGCGCGAGCATGACAGCCGTTTGCGCAATGTCTCGCCCTGCTCGGATGAACTTGGGCTCGACATTCCCACCTGCGCGGATGAAGGCGTCGGCGTTGCCGAAGCCGCAGATGATTTCGGGATAAGGGCGGCAGTGCTCTTTCAACCGTTCAACCGGGCGAAATTCACCGTGACCGGGGACTATCTGTCCCAGACCGGAACCGGTTTCACCGGCGTCAATTTCGCCAATCCGCTGGGCAATGGCATCGACCCCGATTCCATTCGCAATCCACGCGACGTGATCGGCCGGGGCTTCACGCCTGACGAAAACACCGACCATTACGGCATCAAGGGTCAGTTCGATTATGACGGCAAGGGCTTCAATATCGAATATATCGGCTCCTACCGCGACCTTGTTTATGACTATGAATTTGTGACGCCCGCCGGACCGTTTTATCCAGGCGTACTCGATACGCTGGGACCGCTGGATTTCGACAATTTCAACCGTATCCGTTTCATCACGGATTCCGAATCGCTCGTCCAGGAATTGCGGATCTTTTCGGACGACAAGGCGCGTCTGGTCTGGAATGTGGGTGCCTTTTTCTTCAAGGAAGACCAGCGCACTTTTCTGGGCACCACGGGCGACCGGAATCCCTTCTTTCAGGGCGTCGAGTTCAACCAGACGACCGACACGACAAGCTATTCCTTCTATGGCGATGCCACGTTCAACGTGACGAAGAAATTCCGGGTGACCGGCGGCGTTCGTTACACTGACGACCAGAAGCAGCGTTTTGGGATCAATGCCCAATACCGGTTTGGCTTTGGCGGACCGAATTTCGATTGCTGCTTTGTCAATGGCGCGGCGTTTGGCACGGAGGGGTTCCAGTTCGCCGGACTCGACCGGACCATTATCAATCCGGATTCCAATGCTGACGGCCAGATCGACGCCAATGAATCGCTGGCCTTCCTGTTCAATGGCGTGGCGACCTTTGGTGCGCGCGACGCAATCGACGATATCTTCCCCGGTGGAAGGCAGGTTCAGGACGCCCTTCCCGATCCGGCCACCCGCCCGCTCTGCGCGAATCTGACGATTGTCGGAAGTTGCGTCAATTTTGTTCCGGTGTTCGACGGGCGGGTTCCGTTTTCGCTCGCGCCCTTCAATTCGAGCTTCGCGCTCCAGAACGGCCGGCTCGACAATGACTTCGTCGACTGGCGTGTCCGGCTCGAATATGACATCACGCCCGACAATCTGGTCTATTTCCTGATCTCGACCGGGAACAAATCCGGTGGGTTCAATGACAATATTCCGGGCACCGCCGGACTTGGCATTGCCAATCCCGCACAAAACGCGCCGATCGAGTTCGATACCGACACTTTGGCACCAACTTTTGGGCCCGAAACCCTTCGTTTGTACGAATTGGGAACCAAGAACGAGTTTGATGTCGGCCCGGCGAGCATCAAGTTCAACACGTCCCTGTTTTACTATGATTATGACGATCTCCAGCTTTCGACCCTGCTGTCCGTCGCGCAGATCATTGATTTCACGGGCATAGACGCAACCAATCTGCCCGAAAGCACCGGCAGCGCGGTCGTTGCATTCAATTTCAATGCCTCGGATGCGGAAATCTACGGTGCGCAGTTCGAAGGCGGCGTGAAACTGCCGGGCGACTGGAATATCAATGCCACTTTGTTGTGGTTGCCGGTCGCCCGCGTGGTCAATTCGATCGAAATCCAGGATTCGCGGTTCCAGGCGGATGTCGATGCCGCTAATTCCGTCAATCGCTCGATCGAGGGCAACCGCCTGATCCGGACCCCGAAGGTCCAGTTCAATTCCTCGATCTCGAAAGCCATCCGCACCAATTTCGGAGCTTTTGACGGTGTGGTTTCGGTCGGCTATCGCTCGCCCTCGAACCAGACCATCTTCAACGGAATCGATTTTTCCAATCCCGATGACCCGGCCGAGCGTCTCAATGACCGCACCAAGGGCTTTGTCACGGTGGATTCCGGAATCGGCTATTCCCATGGCGAAAGCGGCCGCTGGCGGATCGAGGGCTATGCCAGCAATTTGACCAATGTCCAGGCACCGGCGGCGATCATCATTACCCAGTTCGACAATACCCGCTTCTTCACCACGCCCCGCTTGTACGGTGTCCGGTTGCGGGCCAAGTTCTGAAATGTAACGCGAGCTTCGTCCGGTCAAACAGGTTCAGCTTGATCGGACGAAGCTCTGAATGCTAAAAGCAAGCGCTTTTGGTCCAATCGGATGATTGCTTTCGATCAGAAAAAGCCTTGGATGCGGCTGTCATCGAATCCCCGTGACCGGAATCCCGTTCCCTGACCGGAACCCTGTTTCTTGAATGGCCAAATTTGATGTCACATCGCCTGTTCTTGCGTAGTCTGCTGACGGTGCTGGCGATCTTGATCAGCGCTGGCCCGGGATCGGGGCGCGCAATGGCAGCGGAGGCCTGGCCCAAAGTCGCAAGCCCTTACGGCATTGATCCAAAGACCGAAGCGCGGATCGACGCCCTGCTGGCGCGCATGACGCTCGCCGAAAAGGTCGGCCAGATCACCATGGCCGAGATCCATTCGATCTCACCCAACGACGTAAAGCGCTTTCACATTGGCGGCCTGCTGAATGGCGGGGGGTCTTGGCCCAACAAGAACCGCAAGGCCACGATCCCCGAATGGCTGGTCATGGCCAATGCGTTCCATGATGCATCCATTGATCCACGCGGCAAACGGACCGCGATCCCGGTCATCTGGGGCACGGACGCGGTTCACGGCCATAATAATGTGATCGGTGCCACCCTTTTCCCGCATAATATCGGCCTCGGAGCCATGCGCAATCCGGGCTTGATGCGCGATATCGGAATCGCCACGGCGCGCGAGGTCTCGGTCACGGGCATTGGCTGGGCCTTCGCCCCGACAGTTGCAGTCGCGCGGGACGATCGCTGGGGACGGACCTATGAAAGCTATAGCGAGGACCCGGCTCTTGTCGCCGATTATGCCAGGGAGATTGTTGTCGGCTTGCAAGGCCATCCGGCACTCGACGACGCTTTCGGGGTGGGACGGGTAATCGCCACAGCCAAGCATTTTGTTGGCGATGGTGGCACGCTCAAGGGAGACGACCAGGGCGATACTGTGCTCGATGAGGCAAAGCTCAAGGCGCTTCATGCCGCCGGCCATGTGACCGCAATCGGCGCGGGCGCGCAAACCGTGATGGCAACTTTCAATAGCTGGAACGGGGTAAAAACCCACGGAAACAAATATCTCCTGACCGATGTCCTGAAAGATCGCCTCGGCTTTGACGGTTTTGTAATTGGCGACTGGGATGGGCACGCGCAGGTTCCCGGATGTCTCAAGGTGAGTTGCCCGGCTGCCGTCAATGCGGGCGTCGACATGATCATGGTGCCGATCGACTGGCGGGAATTCATCCGCAACACGAGTATTCAGGTCAAAAAAGGCGAGATCAGCCAGGCACGCCTCGATGATGCGGTCCGCCGTATCCTGCGGGTCAAGATACGCGCGGGCCTGCTCGAACGCGGCCGCCCGTCCCAGCAACCGCTGGCGGGGAAAACGCAATTGCTGGGCCATCCCGACCATCGGGCACTGGCACGGCAGGCGGTGCGCGAATCACTGGTTCTGTTGAAGAACAATGGCATCTTGCCTCTTGCTCCGGGAAAGAAGATTCTCGTGGCGGGGCACGCCGCCGATTCGATTCCCCACCAGACGGGCGGATGGACGATCACCTGGCAGGGGCGCGACAATACCAATGCCGATTTCCCCGGTGCGACTTCTGTCTTCGCAGGGATCAGGGACGCAGTGGCAGCCGCCGGCGGGACCGCTATTTTGAGTGAGGCGGGCAATTATGACGCGAGTCCCGCTGCATCGCCCGACGCCGCAATCGTGGTGTTCGGAGAAACCCCTTACGCCGAATTCGAGGGCGACCTCGAAAGTGAGCGAGGGCTCGATCTGGATGACGAGCGCGCGCTGGAAATCCTGAAGCGCCTGAAAGCGGCCAATATTCCAACGATCGCGGTCTTCCTTTCAGGGCGGCCGCGCTGGGTAACGCCTGAAATCGATGCTGCGGATGCCTTCATCGCCGCCTGGTTGCCCGGCAGCGAAGGCGCGGGGATCGCAGACGTGATCTTTTCCGATCCTGCCGGAAAGATCCGGCATGGCTTTTCCGGAAAATTATCGTTCAGTTGGCCGGCCTCCCCGGTCGGGCCTCCGCCGAATATTGGCGATCCGGACTATGCGCCGCTGTTTCCGTTCGGCTTCGGCCTGACTTATGGCAAGGGCGGATAGATCTTTTTCCGGTTCCACGGAATGCTCCGACCCGAAAACGCGCTTTAGAGCAAAATGCCGATGATATGGATCATCTGATTTGCTCTGTTTCCTTGTTGCCGCATCGCTTTTGCCGAAAACCGGTTTCCACTTTTCGGCGCGACGCTCCAAAGAGAATGCATTTCCGTGCCCGGCACTGCATCGGATTCAAGCCCTGCTCCACCCGGCCTGCGGATCGATCTGTGGCTGCACCGGGCACGCTTTGTAAAGACGCGCGCCCTTGCGATTCAGGCCGTGAGCGATGGAAAGATCCGGCTGGCACGAAATGGCCAGACCCGGCGGATCAGCAAGGCCGCGCAACTGGTGCAAATCGGCGATCTGCTGTCCATCTCCATGACCGAAAATGTGATGACACTGATCGTTCTGGAATTACCGCCGCGCCGCGGTCCGGCCATTGAAGCGGGAAAGACATGGAAACCAGCTACGGCTCACGGTTCCAGCGAAAATCCGTAAGGCAATAATTCGGCCATCGAAAACCGGCGTGCCGGACCCTTCCCGTCCGCAAGGAGAATGGTGGTTCCCGCATCGGCAAATTCGGCGATGCGCTGGCGGCAACCGCCGCAGGGCGCGCAGACTTCCAGTTCCTCGCGCCCCCCGACAACGAGAATGTGCCGGATCCGCCCTCCGCCGGCGGCAATCATCGCGGCAATCGCGCCGGCTTCGGCGCAGGAGCCCAGCGGAAAGGCCGCGTTCTCGACATTGCAGCCGATATGAAGCCGCCCCTCTTCATCCTCGATTGCCGCACCGACGAGAAAGCGGGAATAAGGCGCATGGGCCCGCTCCCGCACGGCGCTGGCGGCCGCAAACAGCCCGGCTTCGTCAATTACGCTCATTTTATCCGCCCCCAACCGGTGCGCGAAACCGCGCCCGATCTTACATCACCACACACCAGCCGCAATCAGCGCCCGCCGCATGTCTTCCGGCAGAACACCCGTTCCGCCGGCTTCATCCGCGAAATCGGCGGGCGCATCCCCGATTGGGAGATACCGCCACCCCTGGAAGGCACGCCGCGGCATCGGCACAGTGAGATGCAATTCGGGATCGAGAAAAAACCCACAGCGCGGGCCGTGATCATCCACCACATCGCCAATGTCCAGAACATGCTGGCGCACCAGAATAACCCCGCGGATGACCCAATAAAGCGAGCCGCCAGCGAGAATTTCCGCCCGGCGTTTCGGAAAGGCGCGCGTGCCGCAATGGGGAAGCGGCCGGCTGCCCTCGGCCTTGCGCGCTGCGATCTGCCCTTCCTGCCACTGGCGAAGATCCTCCACCGAATCTGCGCCAACGCACAGTTTCACCACATGAACACAGGGAGCTTGCCCGTCGCTCATCGGGAGTTCCACATCACACGCGGGCAAAGATCAGTGACGCATTGGTGCCGCCAAAGCCGAAGGAATTGCTCATGGCGGTCTCGAGGTCCACATCCTTGCGCGCGCGCAGGATTGGCAAATCCTCAAAGGCCGGATCGAGCGTGTCGATATGCGCGCTTTCCGCCGCAAATCCCCCGCCCAGCATCAGCAGGCAATAGATCGCTTCCTGAACGCCGGCTGCCCCCAGCGAATGTCCGGTGATCGATTTCGTGGAAGAAATCAGCGGTGCATTGGCACCAAACACCTCACGAACGGCTTCCATCTCGCGGGCATCGCCCACCGGGGTCGATGTGCCATGGGTATTGAGATAATCCACTTTCCGCCCGCCGGATTCGGCCATGGCATTGCGCATGGCGCGGGCGGCCCCCTCGCCGGAAGGTGACACCATATCGTGCCCGTCCGAGGTCGCCCCATAGCCGACCAGCTCACCATAGATGCGGGCTCCGCGGGCTTTGGCACGTTCATATTCCTCGAGTACCACAAGACCTGCCCCGCCGGCGATCACAAACCCGTCGCGGTCGCGATCATAGGCGCGCGAGGCGACCATCGGCCGGTCGTTGTAATTCGAGGACATCGCACCCATGGCGTCGAACAATACGGACAAAGTCCAGTCCAGTTCCTCGCATCCGCCGGCAAACATCACGTCCTGCTTGCCCCATTGGATCATCTCGGCGGCATTGCCGATGCAATGGGCGCTGGTGGCACAGGCCGACGAGATCGAATAATTGACGCCCCGGATCTTGAACCAGGTGGCGAGCGCAGCCGAAGGTCCCGAGCACATAGCCTTGGGAACCGCGAAAGGTCCCACTTTTCTCGCCCCCTTGCCGCGGGTGACATCGGCGGCGGCGACGATAGCGCGTGTCGAAGGCCCTCCCTCGCCCACGATAATCCCCGTCCGGTCATGGCTGACCTCGCCTGGCTCGAGCCCGGCATCGGCGATCGCCTGCTCCATGGCAATATGCGCCCAACCGGTGCCTTCGGACAGGAACCGCGCGGCGCGGCGGTCCACGGCACTTTCCCATTCGAGCTGCGGAGCGGCATGGACCTGACATTTAAAGCCGAGCTGAACATATTCGGCGGCGGCGGTGATTCCCGACTTCGCTTCCCGCAAAGAGGCCAGAACCTCATTAGCCCCGTTTCCAATGGATGAAACGACACCCATACCGGTAACGACCACACGGCGCATCAAGCATATTCCTCCCAACTTGAATGTCGTTTCGGCCCTGACATTAACCAAAAACCCTGACATTCACCAAAATCAGTGTGTGAGATCGTCGCACGGCTGATCAATTGTCACGATTCCGACTGTGGCGGAGCTATTGCCGCCAGATCAGCCTTCGGTTGAGCCGATTCCATCTCCAGGCTTTGCCAAATCTTCCTGCTTGAACAGACCAACGCGCAAGTCCTTGGCTGCATAAATCGGGCGATTATCGGCGAACACGGTTCCATCGCCCACACCGATCACCAGCCGCTTGATAATGACTTTCTTAAAATCAATACGATATTTCAATAACTTGACTTCCGGTGTGATCTGGCCCGAAAATTTCACTTCACCGACGCCCAGCGCCCGTCCCAGCCCCGGCGCGCCGCGCCAGGCCAGATAAAAGCCGACCAATTGCCATAATGCGTCGAGCCCAAGGCAGCCCGGCATGACCGGATCACCTTCAAAATGACAGCCAAAAAACCAGAGATCCGGCCGAATATCGAATTCGGCTTCAATATAGCCCTTCTTGTGCGCACCGCCCGTATCCTCTACCGCGACGATCCGGTCGAACATCAGCATTGGCGGCAGAGGCAAACGGGCATTGCCGCCGCCAAATAATTCGCCATGACCGCAGGCGATCAGCGATTCACGCGAAAAACTCTGTTTTGTCAGCACTGTCAGAATACTTTCCGATCCATTTCCCGCAAGAGCGGCCATACCGGACTGCGGCAATTCCTGAAATAGCTCACCCGGGATGAATCGCGTTCACCGCACACGCCGGGATCTTCAACACGCCGTCACCGGGGTCCGGGCCCGCCAGGACCGCCGGGTCCACCACCACCGGGATTTTGCTGGCCTCCGCCGGGTCCTGCCCCTGTCCCATCGGTCGGCAGGCGCCCGATCGTGCCAAAAATCTGCTCGAACAGGCCAAGCTCCCGCCCGCGCGTCGGGGTCTCGCGACGGGAGATCTTCACCTTGTGGCCGTCCTTCTGGCCGACCTGGCTGACTTTGCGAACCACGTCATTCTCGTCAAATTCGATCACCGTGATTTTCCGGCTCGTGACCTTCGGGGTATAGAATGCAAAACTGCGCTCGGTATAGGACATGTAATACCAGATCTTCTCGTCGAAATTGGCGAGCGCGGTCGGCGACCCCAGACGCTGCAAGACCGTGGCGCGGGTATCGATTTCGGGTTTGATCTCGGTCGGCAGGGCCTCGTCAGGCACAAAGCCGTGCTGGTCACGAATCGGCGTGCAGGCCGTCGCCGCCAGAGCACATATCACCGCCGCAGAAGCCACTGCAATTTTCATCAGGACCCTCGTCACAGGCGCGCAGAATTTCTCGCGACACCATTTTCCGAAAGGATGTTATCGTGCTTCTGCGGTGGGCTCAAGTAGCGTTCGCGCGAGGGGGGAAGCATTCGGATTCTCCCCGATTCAGGCCCCGACAATTTGAACCGGGATGGACATTTCCGCACGCGCTCCTGCGATTCCTGATGCCGAAATTTGTTCGACCCGGATAGCAAACATATTTCGGTGCCCCCCGAAATCAGATAATTCATCGGTCACGGAATAGAGAAATTCAGGCGAACTGACCATTGCCATGCGCCGTACCATCCCGGCGTCGAGGATTTCAATCCGATAGCTTTCAAAGGCTTCGCCCAGCGGGATTTCCGGGGCGTCGAGATTTTCCGCAGCGATCCGGCCCTGACGGATCCAGCGGAACCGGACATCTCCATTCGCCAGACGGCGCGCCGACAACCGCACGGGGGCCAGCGGGCGTGACGCACGCCCCTCAAAGCTCACCGTCGCGGCAAAGGCGGTCCCCGGATCCCCACCCGGCCCGACGGCATGTAATTCGATCGGTGTGAAGCGCTCGCCGGGGGAAAGGGCCGCTCGCCCTACCGCCGCATCCAGCAGGATGAAGCGCGCGCCAGCCGGAATTTCATCGACCATTTCGGCTTCTGAACCAAAGCGGCCGCGCAGAAATCCCGACAATCGGTAGCGGTCGGCAGAAATCAGCCGTGCTTCTGAAAATTGCACGATTTCCCAGCCGGTACCGGTCGCGATCGCGCAGAGATTGGCCCCGGCAAGCAATGCCCCTTCCGGGACCGCCTGAAGAGTGCCACCATAGACAACGACCTCGACATTGTTTCCCCGATCGAGGCGACCGACGGGCCCACGCCTCAAAAGCGTCGCTGTTTCGCCCGCAATCGCCGGTTGCTGCGCGGAAAACCGGGTCACATTTTGCGCATCGACCAAGGCCGCCGCGCCCGGCCACGGATCACCGAACACAGCAACAAAGGGGCGGGAATCGTCGTCGGCACCGCCCGTCCAGGCGAGGTCGAGCAGCTCGAACGCGGGGCGCGCGGGTCCCGGAACCGGTGGCGTGCCCGTGGCGGGGGCTGCCGCAAACAGCGGGGCAATGTCACCTGCCGCCATTGCTGCGGGAACCCGGCGGGCCCGAAACCGGCGCGCAAGCCCGCCTTCAAGGCTTTCGATCCCATATTCGCCCGAAAGGCCCGGGAACGTCACCCGGTCGCCGATCTCGAGTGCGACATCCCCGGGCCCAAGCCTGCCCGAAACGCTTTCGCCCGCGATCCGCGCCTCGTGCAACAGGGAAATCGCGAGCGCCTGCGCCTGACCGGCATCGAGCGACAGCGGCAGATCGAAGCGCAATATCCGCCGGGCGATCCCGGATTCGGGCAAGGCGGTCGCCAGCGCCGGCCGCCCCTCCAGCGCCGGGGAAAGATAACGGATCTCGGCCATTTCCGGCAGATCCGAGGGATCGCCGCGCGAGAAGAAGAGCGCGTCAGGGGCGTCCACCCCCTCCTCCGGCGCGGGCAGGTTCCCGCGATCGAGCGCGAGAGCGGGTCCCGCAGTGGGCGGAGCGATGGTGAGCGCCCCCGCCTTTTCCGCCAATTGCAAGCGCCAGCCCAATAAAAGCGGACCCAGGGCGTCGCCGAGACTGGTGCCGCCGGCAATGGCATAGCCGGCCACCACGCCCTCCACCTGCTCCATGCGGATGGAGGTCCCCGCCAGTGCCGACAGGCGCGCAATCACGCCCGACAAGGGTGCGAGGCCCGTCCGCCCGTTCAGCCAATGGCCGAATTGCCAGTTCTCCGCATCGCCCCACAAATCGCCGCGCGCCGGAAATTCCGGGAACGGCCGCGCATCCCAGGCCCACACGGCCGATAACGCAAGGTCGATCATGGCGCGCCCGTCGATCGGGCTTGGTGGCGAGTTTTCCGGCTCCGCCCAATATGCCAAAATCCCTTCCAGCCCCCGACGCTGGATGAGATCATCCCGTGCGCCGGTTGAAAAGGGCGGCACGGCGCTTTCCGAACTGCGCGGATCATAAAACAGATTGGGCGAATTGAGCCCCTTGTCGACCGCCGGCACGCCAAATTCGGTCAGGACGATCGGTTTTAGCCCCGGACGCCAGGACGTGGGCGCCGGATTTTCCACGCCGCCCGGACGGTCAAAATGCAATTGACCCCAGAAATTGCCCAGATCCTTGGGGCGAAAAACATGCGGCTTGTTGAAAGCTCCATCGCTGATCGGGGTACGGATCTGGGCGCGACGGTCGGCTTCGCTGGCGTAAAACCAGTCATGGCCTTCCCCGCCTCCGAGATTGGCCGCAATATAGCCCGGATCATACGGGCTGCCGAAAACGGCATCGGCATGGCCGGGCCCCTCGCGCCAATCGGCGAGCGGCGGATAATAATCTACTCCCACGCAGGAAATCACGGGATCCGCCCAGAGCGGATCGAGATGGAAATACACGTCCCCCGAACCATCCGGGGGCTGATGGCCGAAATATTCGCTCCAATCCGCCGCGTAAGTGAGCTGAGTGGAGGGTCCAAGCAGGATACGGGCTTCGGTGGCCAGACGACGCAGGGCCGCGACCGCCGGAAACTCGCTGCGCGAGGACCGCAACGTCGTCAGACCACGAAATTCCGAGCCGATGAGGAAGAAATCCACGCCGCCGGCCAGGCCTGCCAAAGCGGCGTAATGGAGGATCATCCGCGACCAGCTTTGCTCGGCCGGGCCGGAATAGCGGATGTCCTCGCCCGAACGGACAAATTGCGCCGCTCGCGCGCTGCCGAAAAACGAAGCGATATCGGTCGCCGCGGCGGGCGTGAGGTCGGTGGTTCCCGGCCGGCCGGGGGCGATCGCCCCCGTGATCCGCCCGCGCCACGGAAAGGGGGCCTGAGCCGCCGCCCCATAGGGGTCGGGCAGACCAGAGCCCAAAGGAATATCCATGAACAGGAAGGGATAGAGTCCGACGCTCATTCCGCGTGCCCGCAAGGCGCGGATGCCTTCCACGACGCTCGCATCGGCCGGCGTGCCGCCATAATTGGCGCGCCCATCGGTCGCGCTGATCAGATGGGCTGCGCCCCGGTCCATCCCGGCCACCCGCCATTCAAAGGGCGAGGTGCGGCGGCTTCTGGTCTCCACTCCCGGCCGGACGCGGCAAAAGCCGGCGCGCAGATCGCTGCCGAACCAGCCGATCACCAGATTGACATGGCGGCAATTGGGCAGATCTGCGACAAGCTGGTCGATGGAGGAATCAAAATCCGACCGCATCGGGCTGGCCGCGAGATTGAGGCCACGGATCCGGCCCGGCCCGGATTCCTCGGTCACCAGTGAAGTGGCCAGGGTGAATTCACCCGCGCCGGGAATGAGATTGATGGCGCGAATCCGGTCCTCAAGCCGCGGCCGTCCATCGGGTTCGGGGACGGGCCGCAAAATCTCGAATTCGAGATTGGGCAGCCGGTCGCCGAAATCATCGAGCGGGAAATCCTCGAACACGATATAGGCCAGCCCGCGATAGGCAGGTACCATATCCACGCCTTCGATCGCCTCGATGAGCGGATCAGGGGCCTGATCAAGGGTGCCGCGATAGAGCCGATGGACGAAATCGCCAAGCCGCAGCGGCTCGCCATTGGCAAAGACGCGCCCGATGCGGGCGATCTCGCCCTCGCACAGGCCGATCGCAAAACTCAGCGTGTACCGGTAATTGGTGACACGCGGACCGCCTTTGCCCGCCGGACGACTGGCACTTGCCTGTTCGCGCAGGCGCGCCGCCCAGATGAGCTGGCCCGCCGCACGCATCCGCCCGAAAATCTCCGGCACCGGAACGCCTTCCTCGGCCCCCGTCACGCGCAGGGTATCGAGGCGGCGTCCCTCGATCCGCCGCCCTGGCAGCAAGGCGCGGCGCACGGCACCGGCCGCGAAATTCGCTCCCGTGCGGATCAAGGTCTCGCGCAATCCGGTCCGGGCAAGGAAGCTCCCCGCGGATTGGGCTACGTTGGCGATGAGTGTGGTCATGGTCGTGCCTCTGGCGGCGGAAACAGGTCGGGGAGAAAGGGAAAGGCAAAGGCGGCCTCGGCCCGCCGGCACCAGGCGGGCGCATAACGGCTCTCGACCACTGCGCGCGCCCAATAGGCATGAAGAATGCGGGCGGGATCATGCGTTCCGCCACCGCGTTCGGGGCCGAGAAACAGGGCGACATGGGCGCATGGCGCATCGGGCGCGAGACGGAAGGCGAGGATGTCGCCAGCGCGCAAGGCTGCGATCGGCACCGGCACGAAATGCGCCGCGAGCAGGCCCAGCAGAAGCTCCGGCCCCGGTTTTGTCCAATCCGGGCCATAGGCCGGCAATTGCCAGGGCTCGGGCCCGGCGAAATGACGCCACAGCCCGGCGATCAGCCCCACGCAGTCACAGCCCGCGCCCTTGACGCTGGCACGATGGTGCCAGGGCGTGCCCCGCCATTCCAGCGCCTCGGCAATCAGCCCGGCCCGCGTCACCGGAAGCGCGAGCGTCCGTCGCGACGCGGATCAAAGCCCGGCCCCGCAATCAGCGCGTCCTCGCCCGGCATATGGGGAAAGCCCTGAAAATTCGGCGTATTGGCGAATTTCGTCCGGCAGGTCTCAAAGCGCTTGTCGCAGCCGGCGGTCAAAATGAACCGGTCACCGATTGCGATCCTCCCCGCGGCATTTTCGCTGAAAGTCAGCAGCGCCGTATCAGGCTTCCGCCGTTCGGCGCGAATGAACAGGCTCTGGCCCGCATTCGCGCCCGTCTCCCATATCAGCGTTCCACCCGCAAACCAGCCGGGCGCGAATTCCGCGAGGCCAGAGACTTCGATCTCACCCGCAGCCGGAACGGCGATGACTTCCCCCGCCATGCGAAAACGTGGATCCGCGACATCGACCCGGCAGCGCGCATCGCCCAATTGCGCCCCGCAATCGCGGCGATAGACCCGCCCCACAACATGTTCGAGCCCGGTTTTCAGGCTGACCAGTTCGGCCTCGAAGGCGTGGGCCCCGCGGCGGATCGCACCGAGCCGCCCGCGCCACAGAAGGATGAAATGCTCCGGCACCCGCCAGTCGATCCGATAGAACAAGGCGTCTGCGCCATCGAACCGACCTGAGGCCAGATCGGCCCCGGTCAGTGTCCGATCATCGAATGCTGCGGTGAACCCGGCCTGGTCGATGCGGGCCCCGATCGCATTTTCGATCTCGCCCCCGTCAAACCCGGCCAGCGCGTGGCAGAGAACACCTTCGATCATCAAATCGCGGTCGTGATCGGTAAAACCGATCGGCTCGCCGGACTTCGGCCGCAGCACCCAGGCGGCAGCGAGCGTGCTGACCCCCGCAGCGAGGTCGGCAACGATGGAAGCCGGGATATCATTTCTCACGGCAATACCTCGATCAGCCCAACCGAAATGGCGCGCGCGGCATTGGGGGCCTCAAGCGCGATGTCGAGCCGGTCGGCCTCGAAGCGCACGGCGATGTCGAAGGCAAAGCCCGCGCTGACCACTGCACCGGCTTGCGGCGCATGCACGAAGGTGAGCCTTCCACTGAGCGGGTCGAGCGTGAAATCACTGCCTGCACGCGCTTCGGTTCCGTTCACCGCCACGCGCAGGGTTTCGGCGAGCGGCAGGGTGATGTCGCGGAAGACCTCCCCCGGGCCGCTGCGATAGGCCTTGCGGAGCTGAAAGCGGCGCGGATCGGATTCCATCGGCGCGAGCATCTGGTCGAGCGGGCTCACCGGCTGGTTCACCGCGCCACTGGAAAAATCCGTGAAATCCCTGAAGCGAAAGGCATAGAGACGGCCCATCCGCGCCTCGAAAAAACCCATCAATTGGGTCGCGCGTTCGAGCGTCTGGATCGACGGCCCGATATCGAAGCGCCGCCGGGCTCGCGCCCATAACGCGTTGCGGCTCTCGCGACCCGAACCGAGCAGGAGGATCTCCGTGCGCCGTTCGAGGCTGGCCTGTGCGCCGAATCCGAACTGGACCGGCAGGCGAATATCGTGGAACGGGTTCATGTGAAGCGGGCTCCGATATCGAGGGCGCGCAGCACGCCGGCCGCAATCTGGCCCTGGGCGCGGAAGGGCCCAGCGCCCTCTCCACCCGATGGCGCGGCGAAATTGAAGGTGAAGGCCTGATTGCCCCGGCCAGTGCCCGCGCCAAAGCCACCGCCAAAGCCCGCACCAGGGCCCCCACCGCCGAACAAGCCCGACAGGACCTGCTCGGCCGCGATGCGCGCGAGATCGGCCGCCACCGAGGCCGCCAGCCGCTGGAAGGACAATTCCCCGCTGGCGGCCGCGCGTTCCAGCGCATCACCCAGATTCTCGCCGAGATCGCGGAAGCGTTCGGACAGTCGATCGAGTGATTGGGCCGCCTCCCCTTCGGCAAAGCCCGAAAGCGCGCGTCCGGCGCGGTCGAGATCATCCTCGAAGCGGCGGGCGTCGATTGGGGAGCCGGGCACGCCCGATCCACCGGATCCGCCGGAAAAAATGTCGGTCATTCCTGCTCCATCAAATGCATCGGGTGATCGGCCCGGTGAATTGGTCGATCGGGAAAAAGGGCGCACAGCGCTTCGAGATCGGCGCGGCGCGGTGGGCCGGCATCCGATGAGAGCGGCGCGCACAAGGCCCGCCAATCGGCCAGCGACAGCGCCCAGAATTCCCGCGGGCCGAGCCCGAAACGCGCCGCCGCGAGCGCCCGCGCGCGCGCCCAGTCCATCCCGGCGGCAATTGTCGGAGTGTTCATGTCAGGCGCTCAGGCGAAAGCGCGGTCGAAAGCGAGCGCGATGGCCGTCGCCGCTTCGGCAAGGTCATAGCGC
>JAKFWO010000023.1 GCA_021731815.1 Hyphomonadaceae bacterium
AAATCCAGACCCTGCAAAACCGACGCTTGCAATTCCAAAAACAAGCCGCTTAATATCAACCACAATCGAGGCCAAACTCTCCGCTATTTTGATATCCACCTTGGCCCAAAAACTTTGACGACGGACACCCGGCTTTTCCCTGGAGAAGACGCTTCACTTAGAGCGTGATCGCTCTTGATTGAATCGGAATAGGGATTCCCTTGGGGCTCGAATTCTGATTCACATTGCATGCTGGGCGGAGGCCAGCATGCATGGCCAAGCCCTATTCCCTGGATTTGCGTGAGCGCGTGGTTGCGGCGGTGGCGTCGGGCGAGAGCGGCCGAGGCTGATTGCGCCAATTCATAGGACGCTGTGTTTTTTTCAGTCTTTGCGACATCGTCTTTGGACAGGATAGGTTAACGGGGGTTAAGCTCAGGTCCAGAAGCTAGGCAGCCGGGTTCGGCGATCCGGCGGGGCCGATTGCGTGGATTGAGCTGGCGCCAGGGCTGACGTTTGGTCAGGCTTCGGCGAAACAAAGGGGCGGGTGATGCGTGAAAAGCGACATTTCATCTGGCGTTCCGTGACGTCCGCCCTGGTCGCATTGCTGGGCTGCGGCGCCCCGATCAGTCTTGGCTTCGCCCAAAAAAGTGATCCCCCCCGGGGGGGCGGCTCCAGTTCCTGGCCAGAAAAGTAGTGCCCCTCCGGGGTGGGTTCCGCCCCCCGACTATCATGTTTTGCCTCGTGAAAAAAAAGCGGCCCTGCGTAAGCAATATCGAGAAAAATTTACGTTTGTGGGCTCTGACCTGAACAAGGATGGCCATCTTGACCGTGATGAGTGGCGCAATTATACTTGGAATTTTTATTTGATTGCCGATGTCGATGGCGACGGCAAGCTCAGCTATGCGGAGCACATCTCACTCGAAGTGCCCGTAACGTCACAAGGAGATGTTTGGCGGCTTGATGTTGTCGAGGCCGAGAGGGTCGTGCGCCGCCGCGACAAAAACCGGGACGGTTTCATTACCTCCAATGAATACCGAAAACATTTCGACTATAAATTCGATTCTGTGGATGCGAAATGCAAAAAAGATGGCTGGATCGTCCATGCGGAGTTTGCTAATCTGCATTTAGTTCCCTGCCCCGCCAACTAGGCGGCGTCAGCGTGATGTTTTAGTTCGTCGGATTTGGGGTTGTATCAACTTCAAGCTAGGGGGCGTGCCCCAAAAATGCAGGGAGATAGCCAGTGACAGAAGTGGGTGAGCTTGCGTCACGCCGCTGTCCAGAATGCAGACGGCGACATTCGCATCAGCAGGTGGCGTCACGCGAGCGACTGCCTCATCGCTCCATTCACGCTGCTCGGCGCCGTCGAGCCCCAGAAAGAAGGCGGGAGTGTCTTTCGCTCGCCGAAGCTCTGCGACCACGTCGCTGTATGCGACCAAACGGTCAATGGATTCGATGTTTGCAAGGACGAGCACAAC
The DNA here is from genome assembly GCA_021731815.1 of Hyphomonadaceae bacterium. GTDB lineage: Bacteria > Pseudomonadota > Alphaproteobacteria > Caulobacterales > Aquidulcibacteraceae > JAKFWO01. The sequence continues at coordinate 1,455 of JAKFWO010000023.1, forward strand.
CTCGCGTTCAGGAAAGCGAACGGCGTGGTCCTTGACTTCAAGGTTCAATCTCGCGGCCATCCGCGAAAAGACATCCCGATGTCCGTCTCGAAGCCAGATTTCCCACCAGACTGCACCATCGCCGACAGGAAAGAGTGCGTCGTTGTCGGTGAACAACGATCTTGCCGTCGCCAAACGAACAACCTCCATCCGCGCAATCAGCGGTTCGTTCTTGGGACGGCCCGTTCGCGTTTCCTCCGTCCGATAGGCTTCTACCTTTTCTTGGTAGTACGCCTCGGCTGTGGCCGGTACGAAAACAGTGGCGGTCACTGAAGGGTTTTCTGCTGTCGGCTCGCGAACGGCTACTACCTCAATCTGCTTTTGTCTGTTGCCGAGTTGATCGATTACCGCCTTCTCACCAGCGGGAACTTCGATTTGCAAATAAAATCCCGGCACGCCTTCGGCCACGGCGGTCGCCCGTGCGCCGAGTTGTGCGCGAGCCGCCTCAAGCGCAACGCCGATTGAAGCAGATAACGCGTCCGCGTGGGCCGCACGATCTCTGCCCGGCAACGGCGGCGTACGCATAGCCTGCGCAGGGCGTCGATATTGCTCGGTTTGACCGCCACCATCGATGAATAGATGCGGTCGATTGCGGGGCGAATCATTCATGGCGGGCTCAGTTTAGCTTGAGAGTGTTGCCTCCCGCCGCTCCGCAATCGCATCCTTCAATTCGGCCAACGTGACGCGCTTTCTTCCGGCAAGCACAACTGATTTCGCCGCGTTCTCAGCAGAACGAACGACTTCGGCCGGGCTCAGGCCCACTGCCGCTTCGGCCGCCTCGTCCCAAGCGAGGCCTCTGGTGTCGAATGCTGTCAGTCGCGCCTTAAGTATGCGCTGAACCAGATCTGCATCTGGCAACGCATACCCGACCACGTCGTCGAAACGGCGGAAGAGTGCCTTATCGAGAAGCTCGGGGTGATTGGTTGCTGCGATGATCAGTCCTTGACTGTCATCTTGCTCAAGGAATTGCAGAAACGAATTCAGCACCCGCCGAATCTCGCCCACATCATTACGTTCGGCACGCTTCGCGCCAATCGCATCAAACTCGTCAAAGAAATAAACACCTCGTGTCGCATTCATCGCATCGAACACAAGGCGCAGCTTCCCAGCGGTATCGCCCATGAATTTCGTGATCAATCCGTCGAGGACGACGGTGAACAAGGGAAGCCTAAGCTCGCCCGCCAACGAAGCGGCAGTCATCGTCTTGCCGGCGCCGGGAGGACCGATGAGGAGAAGCTTTCTGCGCGGGCGCAGTCCGTGCGAGCGAAGATTTTCCTGCTGCCGTTGTTCAAGGAGCACGCGCTGCAGGCGAGACGAGATTGTCTCGGGAAGAACCATTTCCGAAAGTCGGAGATCAGGGTAGCGAACCGCCAAGAGACCCGCGAGCTCGCCTTTCGGCTGCGCCATCGGAACAGGTGCGACCTTCCGCTCGATCGCAGCATCTTTCGACTTCGCGGCATCGATGAGATCGCGGAGTTCGGTCGCAACTTTCCCATGCCCTTGCCGGGCTTCATGCGCGGCAAGCTGCATCGCGGTGGCGAGGAACCTATCCTCGTCGCCTGCAATGTGGCTCTTGAGAAGGGCAATGATGTGCCTGGCGGTCGTCATGGTTCCCAACGTGTCCCGGGCGCTTGGATTTGCTCCGCACCCGGCGCGTCAATTCTCGTTGATTTTGCACGATACTTGCGATGCATGAGGACAAGGTTAACGAGTTTCACCTTTGTAGCGGCAGACCGTCGTCGGCGCCATCGCGAATATGTCACGGATGAGAGCCATTCAGCTCCCTCCAAATCGCCGAGACCTTCCGCCGCACGGTGCGTTCGTCGGGCGGCGGGAAATCCTCCCGGCCTGCGAACCAATCCATCATGTCGCGCACCAGCTCGCCCTGGCTGACCGGCATGCCGTGATCGTGCACGCGCCGGGCGATAGCGCCGGCGAAGGCGTCCCAATCGTGTTTCGGCGGCGCCTCTGATGCGCCCACCTGCAGCTCCCGACCGAATTCTGGACCGCGCCGAGACTATGGCTTGCGGAATTTCGCGCCCCAGGCAACGACAAAAACGCGGTTCCGAAGAGGCTGATCCCGTCTGATCCAGCCTGACCCGGTTTTCCACAGATTTTTTAGGTCGGGAAACCCACCAGCCAACACCGGCGAATTGTGGTGCCGGGAGAGCGAATTGCAACCATAACTTCATTTATTTTCAATGGCATGGCCGGCTATTCGAGTCCAGTCCTGGGCACCATTGCTTGATTTTGCCGGGTTTTTTGGCCTGGATCGCGCTGGATCAAACCGCCTCAAATCAACTCCAGGCAGCAGATATTCAACGGTTTTTTGATGCGCGCTGCGAGGCCCGACCGGATCGGGCTGGACCAGGCGGAATTTTTCTGAAGAAGTCAGGAAATCTGGGCAATGCCTTGATTGCCAAAGTTGTGAGTGGTGATCACGGCCGTCTGGTGCAGATTGCGCAGGATGTCCGGCGCGCGCCCGATGCTGCAGGAACCGACCGCGGAATGGAACGTTACGGCCATCCATAGGAGATAGCGCGTGACGTGCAGTTTCTGAAGGAACGGAAACCCAGCCTGTTCCGGGAACGCACTCAGCCCGCGCCCAAGGTAGCGTAGACTCACCAGCGTCCCAAATGGAATGCCACGCGATTCGAGGCTGTTCCCGGGGCGCCGTATCATTCTGTCGCACCTTCATCGCCAATACTGACCTGTGACGCAGGCTGGCGGAAAACTCGCCGTGAAACTTCGTCATTGCCGCCCGCATCCATGTCGGCGGCGATGACGGGTAGAAGGATTATGGTTTCATCGCCTGACACCCAATCGAAAGTCGATGCTGATTATCGCAGCCGCCTCGAGCCTGCCGGGATCGTTCCAATGCCTGAGACGCTTGCCTCCCCGGGCGCGGAGCTTGACGGTCCTTAACATCCTGGTTCTGTTCGTCACTGGCGACCCGCACTGGCGACCCGCACCGGCGACCAGCCAGAGACTGAATCTGCACGCGATCCCGCAATCGACACATTGCCCTTGAAATCCGAAATTTGAAGGAGATCCCCATGATTGATGTCTACGCCTTCGCCTCGCCCAATAGCGTCAAGGTGCCGGTCGCGCTGGAGGAGCTGGGCCTGCCCTACGCGCTGCACAACGTGAATATCCGCCAGGGCGCGCAGAAGGCGCCGGACTTCGTCGCCCGAAATGCCAATGCCAGGGTGCCCGTGATTGTCGATCATGAGGCGGAAGGCGGCCCGCTCACGCTCAGCGAAAGCGCGGCCATCCTCGTTTATCTCGCGGAGAAAACGGGAAAGCTTTTGCCGGCTTCCGGCCCGGCCCGTGCCCGCGTGTTCGAGCAATTATTCTTCCATGCCTCGGGCCTCGGTCCGGCCTTCGGCAATTCGGGTTATTTTACCAAATTCGCACCCGAGCCCATTCCGGGTGCAATTGAGCGCTTCCAGACCGAGGGCAATCGTATCCTTGGTGTGCTCGACGATCTGCTCGCGAATCAGGTCTTTGTTGCCGGAGATACGCTTTCTATCGCCGATATCGCCCATTTTGGCTGGTTGTGGCGGCGCGCTTATGCGGGGTTCGACTTCGATTCCACGCCCAATCTCGCGCGCTGGTATGCAAGCCTTGAAGCGCGCCCCGCTTTCCAGCGCGCCATCGACAAGACCAACGCGCTCGCGCCGGCCTGAGGGACGAGCGCCTTCAGCCGAATAATCATGTTCACCCGTGCCGCCCGGGCATTGCCCGGGCCGCGGCAGAGGCTCTCAGGACCTATGCCTCGTCCGTCATCAGTATCGTGCACGACACCGGCGGTCTTCCGGCGAGTTTGCCAGAATCGATCGCGTCGATGCGCCGGCAGCGCTGGTCTTTGCAATGTGGACGGACCCAAGGCATTTCGCGGCCTGGATCGGGCCGGAAGGATTTACCTGCCCGCATGTCGAAATCGACCTTCGCGTCGGCGGCGGAAAAGCCGCTCACCATGCGCGATGGCAGAGCGATGATCGCTGTTTTTGAGGATCACATGCAGCACAGACAATTTCTGGTCTGCGACGGCCTGAGCGTCGCCGATTTCAACGCCGCTCCTGCGCTCGACCGGGCGCGAGAGGCCGGCAAGCCTGCCGGTGCACCGCGCCTTCAGGCCTTTGTGGGCGACATGTATGCGCGGCCAAAAGCGCCATTGACGATCGCGGCAGCCTTCGCGGAACAGCGTGATGAAATGGATCATGTGGGGCAGCCATGAAGCGCGCCCTGCATCTTTCCGAACCGGAGATATCCCGATGATCCATCAATCCAGGGTCCGAACCTGCCTGTGGTTCGAAAAGGACGGCCTCGCCGCCGCCCGTTTCTATTCCAGCCTTTTTCAGAACAGCGCAGTTGAAACCGACGCGGGTGATGGGGCGGAGCCCATGATCGTTGCGTTCTCTCTCGATGGAATCCCCTACCAGATCCTGAATGGCGGCCCGCATTTTCGGCTCACGCCCGCCGCCTCCATCGTGGTGACAACCCGCGATCAGCCAGAGACCGACCATTTATGGGAAAGTTTCATCGCGAATGGAGGTGAACCGGGGCGCTGTGGTTGGCTGACGGATCGCAGGGGTCTGTCCTGGCAGATTGTGCCTGAAACCCTGCCGCGCCTTTTGGGCGCGCCGGATCGCGCCGCCGCCGCGCGCGCGCAGGCGGCCATGATGACAATGAACAAGATCGATATCTCCGCGCTGGAAGCGGCATTTTTCCACTCTGACGGAGGGATGGCCCATGACTGAGGCGATCACCATCGAAGCCCGCCTGCCGGTTTCGCTTATGCGCATGATCTTCGGCGGGTTTGAAATGATGATGAATGCCTGGAGCGCATTCAGTAAAATTGGAATCCGGTTTACGTCCGAACGCGCTCCGAATTATTGAATTCGCGCAGTTTCTGTCCGGGAATTCGGCACGGATTTCTGAACCGGAAATGCTACAGGGGAATCTGCAATGCAAAACTTCGTCGCAATTTTCACTGCGACACCGTAATCGCGCGCCTGATCCGGCAGGCGCGCATCCGGAAAATGCGGAAAGAACAGAAATGGTGCCGGCTGCCGGAATCGAACCGGCGACCTTCCGCTTACAAGGCGGGTGCTCTACCAGCTGAGCTAAACCGGCTTGGGGTCGAGACCACAAACCTTCACTGAAATCTGCCACCCATTTCGAGTCCCGGCCATCCGATTGTCCGTCGGCGCAGAGACAAATTTGGGTTCCGGTTCATCCCCGGACGCGAACTGAATATCGGATTCAGGGCTTCTTCGCATCGTGAATCCACCGGGAACCACATGAAATCCGTTCGGCCGTCGTTCTCGTGCATTTAATTTCCGGGGTCAATCGCCATTGACACGAGGCGTGTTCCAAACCCGTTGGCGATCGCATCCACGCCCGTGGAACAGCCGGTCGCGGTGGCCCCGCCGGAAGTCTTTTTGCAATTCGTCGTGAATTAGCGCCGCTGCCGCAGAAATGCTCACATTGCCTTGAGGCGCGCGACGCTCTCGGCAAGGTCGGTGCCAAAGGCGCGCTGGTAGAATTCCGCGATGATCGGGCGCTCCAGCTCGTCGCATTTGTTGAGAAAGGTCAGGCGGAAGGCCTGGCCGACATCGCCAAAAATGCGGGCATTCTCGGCCCAGGTGATGACCGTGCGCGGGCTCATCACGGTCGAAATATCCCCGTTCATGAACCCGTTGCGGGTCAGTTCGGCCACCCGCACCATGGCGGCGATCTGCGCGCGATCGGCTTCGTTTTCCGCATATTCCGGAACCCTGGCGAGCACGATGGCCAATTCGGCATCGAAAGCGAGATAATTGAGGGTCGCGACAATCGACCAGCGGTCCATCTGGCCCTGATTGATCTGCTGGGTCCCGTGATAGAGCCCGGTCGCATCTCCGAGCCCCACCGTATTGGTGGTGGCAAACAGCCGGAAACCGGGATGCGGCTTGATGACCTTGTTCTGGTCGAGCAGCGTCAGCCGGCCGGAGGCTTCGAGCACGCGCTGGATGACAAACATCACATCGGGCCGCCCCGCGTCATATTCGTCGAATACCAGCGCGATCGGCCGCTGCAGGGCCCAGGGCAGGATGCCCTCGCGGAATTCGGTGATCTGAACGCCGTCCTTCAGCACGATGGCGTCCTTGCCCACAAGATCGATGCGGCTGATATGGCTGTCGAGATTGACCCGGATCAGCGGCCAGTTGAGCCGCGCGGCCACCTGCTCGATATGCGTCGATTTCCCGGTGCCGTGATAGCCCTGGATCATCACGCGCCGGTTATGGGCGAACCCCGCGAGGATGGCTGTCGTCGTCTGCGGATCGAATCGATAGGCAGGGTCGATCTCCGGCACATGGGGATCGGCGCGGGAAAAGGCCGGAACCTTCATGTCGAGCTCGACACCAAAAAGCGCCCTTGGATCAATGATGCGATCGGGCATCATGTCGGGCAGAGAGGCAGCAGGTGCAGGCGTGTTCTTGGCGACAGACGGGGCTTTGGTCATCAGAAATTGGGCTTGGACAAGGAAAGGACCGGGGCGGGAATGAGGTTCTCCCTCGCATGTGCGGGCCGCGAGGGGAAGCACCGAATGCGGCAAATCTCTGCCGGAAAGCGCATATGGTCCCTTTTAGCGCGCGCTGTGCAGAAACAGTACGCGCAGGTCCCTTTTATTGCGCGCTGTGCAGAAACAGCACGCGCAGGTACCTATTATTGCGCGCTGTGCAGAAACAGCACGCGCGCGGGGCCCCAGCGCCGGTCATCGAGCAGCGCCAGTTCTTCGGGCAGCCTGAATTCATCGGTTCCGCCGATTTCAAGGACGATCACAGCATCGGGCGTGAGCCATCCCCCCTGCATGAGCGCCGCAAGCGCTGCAGGGGCGAGGTCCTGATGATAAGGCGGGTCGAGAAAGGCCAGGTCAAACACGCTCCTTGCCCCGACCGGCGCTTTTGCCCCGACGGGCACTTTCTCCACCGGCACTTTCTCCACCGGCGGCAGGCGCTCGGCGGGGTGGCGGGCAAGGCTGATCCGGTCGCTGAGCCCGAGTTCGGCCGCATTGTCGGCGATCACCCGCCTTGCTTCCACCCAGCTATCGACGAACAGGCAAAATTCCGCGCCGCGCGACAAAGCCTCGAGCCCCAGCGCGCCCGAGCCCGCAAACAGGTCGATCACCCGCGCGCCGGAAAGCCCGGGAGCCCATGGAGAATGCGCGAGTACGTTGAAAATGCTTTCGCGCACGCGGTCGGCGGTCGGGCGTGAAGAGCGCCCGGGGGGTGCCTTGATCACCCGTCCCTTAAATGCGCCGCCGACAATTCTCATGGGTTCCCGCCTATAGTTGAAACCGCCCGGCGGCGGGGCCCAATTGGGCGCGCAATACCCGGCGCGGGGTTTCGCGCAATTCCCCGGGCGCGAGCCGGCCCAATTGGAACGGACCATAAGCGATACGGATCAGCCGATTGACCCTGAGCCCCAGCTTTTCGAGCACCTTGCGCACTTCGCGATTCTTGCCCTCGACGATTGCCACCTGCACCCAGCAATTGGCGGCTCCGGGGGGGCCGGGCTCGAGCAATGCCTCGATCGGGCCATAATGCACGCCATCCACCGTCACGCCCTGCGCGAGGCGGTCGAGTTCGCTTTGCGCGATGCGGCCAAAGGCGCGCGCACGGTAGCGACGCACCCAGCCGGTCGATGGCAATTCCAGAAAACGCGACAATTCGCCGTCATTGGTCAGCAGCAACAGGCCTTCCGAGGTCAAATCGAGCCGGCCGACCGAGATTACCCGGGGCAGATCGGGCGGCATGGCCTCGAACACTGTGGCCCGCCCTTCCGGATCGCGATGGGTGGTGACCAGCCCCGGCGGCTTGTGGTATCGCCACATCCGGGTCGGTTCGGGGCCATCCACGATCCGGCCATCCACGCGCAATTCGTCGGCGGCGGTCACTTTCACGGCCGGCGTGTCGAGCGCGCGTCCATTGAGCCGCACCCGGCCCTCGGCGATCAGGCGCTCGACCTCGCGCCGCGAAGCCACGCCGGCGCGCGCAAGTACCTTGGCCACGCGCTCGCCCGGAATATCGGCCATCGGTGACGGAATCGCTTCCGCGGCTTTCACACGCGGCGCGGCGGGCGCTTTTGCGCGCACGGGTTTTCTTGTAAGGGCCATGCCATGGTGATGCATGAAACATGCGCCGGAGGAAAGACTTGACCGCATCCCTGCCCGATTCCGACACTGATGCGGGGACCCGGAACCGCGATCTGCGCCTGATGGACGCGGCGCTCGAACAAGCACACGCCGCCGCAGCATCGGGCGAGGCCCCGGTCGGGGCCATCCTTTATGATCCCGATACGGATTCCATTGTGGCGCGGGCCCATAACCGGCCGATCGGCCTGTGCGACCCGACAGCCCACTCCGAAATCCTTGCATTGCGCGCAGGTGCGGAGCTGCGCGGCAATTACCGACTCAATGGATTATGGCTCTATGCAACGCTCGAACCCTGCGCCATGTGCGCCGGCGCGATGAGCCATGCGCGGATCGGGCGGCTGATTTTCGGGGCGAGCGATCCCAAGGGCGGCGCAGTGCTGCACGGCCCGCTTTTATTCGAACAGCCGACCTGCCATTGGCGTCCCGCGATCACCTTCGGCCTCCGCGAGACGGAAGCGGCGACGTTGTTGCGGGATTTTTTCCGGGCACGCCGCAAGCCGGGCGCGCAATGGTAATGCGCTGAACGGGGGTAATGCACTGAACGGGTCGATCGACGCGTCGGGCGCATGGGCAGCCCGCGCAAGAACCAGGCTTGCTCACCGGTCCAGCTTGTCTGACCTGCCCTGTTTCTTCGGGCCACGCCGAGAGCGCGTTCAGAAAAAGTAGAGTGCGTTCAGAAAAGCGGGATCCGGTTTTCGCCTGAACGCGCTCCAAATCATTGAATCCGAGCATTTTCAATTCAGACATTCGACTCGGATTTCCTTGAAAAATGCTTGTCTTATGACTTTCACTACCGATTGGGAGATATTGGCACGGCCGACGGGAGTGACCGCTCCCGGTCGGCGGCGAGGGATGGATCGTCATTTTGCAGGAGGTTTGACGCTCCGAGGCAGATGTGGGCTTTCAATTGGTTGTCCCGGCCCGGCAAATAGCTGAAATCCGGTGAAAAACCGAACCGAAACAGCGTCGACGCAAGACCAGCAACGACTCATTGTCAGGCAAAGACATTGTTTTCATGGGGTAATCCTCCCCGAGGTTAAGGGGCTTTGAAGGTAGAATTTTCTCGGAATGAACAACGAGGAGGTTCTGATGCGCAAGAGCAGATTTACAGAGGCCCGGATCATGGGCGTTCTGCGCCAGGTCGAAGGCGGGCTAGCCGTGGCCGATGTATGCCGGGAGCATGCGATCAGCAGCGCGACATTTTACAAATGGCGGTCGAAGTATGGCGGCATGGATGCGTCCATGATCTCAGACATGAAGGCCATGGAGGATGAGAACCGGCGTCTGAAGAAGATGTTCGCCGAACTGAGCATGCAGAATGAGCTTTTGAAGGAAGCTCTTGGAAAAAAATAACCCGGCCAGCCAGGCGTCGTGAACTGGCCGCGGATGCTGTGACGCAAAAGGGCGTGAGCGTAGCGCTTGCTTGCCGGACGTTTGGCGTCAGCCAGACCTGTTATCGCTATGCGCCAAAGCTGGATCAAGACAATGAGCGGATCGCGGATTTGCTCGTAGGGCTAACACAGGCTCGACGGACTTGGGGCTTCGGCTTGTGCTTTCTGTATCTGCGCAACGTGAAGGGACACAGATGGAACCACAAACGGGTGTACCGGATTTATTGTGAACTGGAGCTCAACATGCGCATCAAGCGGAGGAAGCGGCTCAAACGCGAGAAGCCTGATGAGCTTGCGGTCCCCGATGCACCGAACACGGTATGGTCGATGGACTTCATGGCGGATCGTCTTGAAGACTGCCGGGTCATCCGGCTGTTGAACGTGGTGGATGACTTCAACCGCGAAGGGTTGGGCATTGAGGTCGATTTCTCGCTGCCTGCGACACGCGTCATACGAACCCTTGATCGGATCATCGAATGGCGGGGACCACCGCTCGTCATCCGGGTAGACAACGGCCCTGAATACATCAGCGGACAGTTGCTGAGATGGGCCGAAGGTCGTGGCATCGCCATCCAACACATCCAGCCAGGTAAGCCGCAGCAGAACGCATACGTCGAGCGTTACAATCGGACGGTCCGACATGAGTGGCTGGATCAATACATGTTTGCAACGATTGAGGAGGTGCAGGATTACGCCACGCAGTGGCTGTGGACTTACAACAACGACCGTCCCAACATGGGGCTCGGCGGCATCACACCCGCCCAGAAACTGAAACAACGAATGGCCGCGTGAATTCTACAATCTCAGCCCACTAAAAATGGGAGGATTACCCCGTCACCCGGTGCAGAAAATCTGCGATCATAGCTGCGCCCTCCGATAATTTCACAAGATTTCATTCACAAAAATTCAGGCGGGGTATGCATTCATCATGCACCTTTATTCGATCAATGAACATTCCAGAATCCATATCCGGCCCGCAGGGCATCGCTCATGTACCGGCAATCAACAGATTTCGTGGCCGATCACGGCTCCAAAACCAGCACCCAGGATCCCTCCCACGGCGATACCCCCAGGCCCCGCCGGACTGCCGACAACGCCACCCACGGCCGCACCAACCCCACCGGCTACCCCGAGGCAGAAGACATGGACTGATGAATCCTCCTCCGCGTCCTCGCGCTCCGCTGCATCGGCTCGCGCTTCTAAAATTGCTGTCCTTTCGGCGATAGTCAGTTCATTAAACTCCGGAATTTCCAATTCCGCCGGCAGTGGCGGTACCGGATATAGCTCATCAAGATCATACGGTCCCGGGTAGTAAGATTGATAATCCGGAATAGATGGGAATCCACCAAAAATAATTCCGTCGTAGAAATTGCCGCCCCAGATCCCGCATTCGAATTTTGCGTGTTTGATACGAGATGCGGGATCCATTATTCATGCCGCCGGGGGGGGGGGGCTGAATAATGGACGTTACGGCTGAAACGGCCTCTGGCGCTCGCCAACGATAATATGCGCGCGGTCGCCGGCATGCCCATTGCCGGAGCGCCCATTCGCGACCTCTTGAAAGAAGCGCGACCCGAGCACCTTCCGAACGATCCGTGCCTGCGGGTTGACACGAAACGGCATCACGTCAGGCACGCCAAGTTTACGCAATAATCTGCCGTCCAGCACCCACAATTGCACTTTGTTGGTACGTCGTATTATCTTTCGCTTCCCCTCGTCAATGATCCGGTAGTCGAAGGGACCCAGCGGCGCACTCAGCTGTTGAAAAAGCGCAGGATTGATCCCGACCTCAGCCGCAATACGTGCATAGTCGACGGCTTCGCGTTCAGCATCGCCCAAGGCTGATGAATCGGTGCCCACCCCCAATTTCTCGCGGGCCCCTGCCAACGCGCTGACAGGGTCTTGATCATATCCAACAATTGCGTCGGATAGAACCAGTTTTTTCGACGCGCAAAGAAAAACAGAGCTGAAGCAAGCGCCTGCGCAAATCGCCGGAACATGAACCGACAAATTCTTCGCGCGCATCGCCTTACAGATGCGCGATTCCGGAACATTAGCGGTTCCAATCATTGTTACGCTGATAATTCCATTCGGCTCGATATTTGTCCCATGCAGAAAGGCAATAAACTTCTCATCTGCCGACCCCGTATATTCGGCATAATCAATTTTCAGACCAATTCCTGAAGCATACCAGGGAAGGGCACGAAAAATGGAGAAAAACAAAAACACGAGCGAAAGCGACAGGCCGATGGCAAAACGTTGCTTTCTGTAAATATGTCGAATTTTCTCAATCATTACATCTCCATTTTTTTTCTACAAGCTTTCATGCATAAAAGTAAAATGACAACAAAATAACGAGCTATGATTTGTAAATAACGAAATCATGCGTGGGCGCCGGTTAAAAACATCGTCAAGAAGCAAGTCTTGGCTCGCTTCAACACAACAAGCTCTTTATAGCAGACAATCCAAATAATCATAAAATCAACTATTTCATTTAAATAATAAACTACCTTGGACTTGAGCGCGAAATCACGAATGCTTACAACTGCCCAATTATCAACTAAATTTTCCATTCGCAACTTCAGCAATTTCGGCCCGCAATTGGGCACCAAGCGTCAGCGACCAGGCAGTAATATAGGGACGTCATTTGTCAGATTGCAATTGATTTCCCCGTCCACTTGACCATAGAGGCCACCAATTGCTCCGCCGATCAAGGCTCCCACGCTGCCACCGATGGCCTCACCTACCAGCGCACCCACAAAGGTATCTGCGCCAACGTAAAATTCGACGCAATTTTCGTGCTTTATCTCTTCACGAAAAAGAGCAAATTCCTCCTCTGCGGAAAGGGGCACAAGCTCCGGGACGTCGATTGGTACGAAATCAGGCGGCGGAAGCAGCTCTGGCGTGTCGTAAATAAAATTGGATGGGTCATATGGTCCCGTATTTGCCCCATCGGGAACTATTGTTGGGTAGAGAGAATTTATAACCACCAGGTCATTAACTGCGGCAGGCGGGGCAAAGGAATCAAAAATAACTCCGTCGTAGAAATTGCCGCCTTCTCCTCCCCCAATTCCGCCGCCAATTTGCGCTGTCAGGTCGGCTTCGCTGCATTCCGTGATACTCGTATCAAATATCCAGAGGCCCTCTTCTTCACTATAAAAAATGGATCACCGCACATGTCACTCTCCCGTTTGGCCAAGTGCCCGCGGGGTGGTTAACGATGATTCAGATTTCTCCGGGGCGCAAGGGAATTTCTTCGACCGCAATGGCATAATAACGCGTCATCTTGCCGCGAAATTTTCCGGAGCCAATCCGCGCCACTCGCTCATTGCCGCACGGGCATGTGGCGTCGTGGGCAGGTCAGTGCTAGTGGTTCGAACCTGACATTTGCATCCCGGCATTGCAGCGCGCGCCTGCAAATGTCAGGTTCACAAGAACTACTATGCAATCAGTGGCTTAGTGAAGCTTTTGGACCAAACATTCGCACCCGGGCGTTGCGCCAAAGCGGGAAGCGAATGTTTGGTCCGCTCCACCAGACATGCAGGACAGAATCGACTGCCGGTTCGGTCGCTGATTTTCCCGGCGGGTTTCGGTGGGCTTCGGTTGCTTCATCGACCCCGCTGTCCCGAACGCCCTTACCAAATCCCCTCCCAAATTCCTCTCATGTGAAGTCGCCCGTGTCCGATCTCCCCCCCGACCTTCCCGTCGACGACCTGCCGCCCGCTCCCGCGCCGAGCGGAATTGCGCCCGTTTTCATCGAAACCGAACTCAAGCGCTCTTATCTCGATTACGCGATGAGCGTGATCGTCTCGCGCGCGCTGCCCGATGTGCGCGACGGCCTGAAACCGGTGCACCGGCGCATCCTGTTCGGCATGAACGAGGCCGGCAATACCCACGACAAATCCTATCGCAAAAGCGCCAAGACCGTGGGCGATGTGATGGGCAATTACCATCCCCATGGCGATAACGCGATTTACGACGCTCTGGTGCGCATGGCCCAGGATTTCTCCATGGGCCTGCCTTTGGTCGATGGCCAGGGCAATTTCGGCTCGGTCGATGGCGATCCGCCGGCCGCCATGCGCTATACCGAAAGCCGGCTGGCCAAACCGGCCAATGCGCTGCTGGCGGATATCGATGAGGGCACGGTCGATTTCACCGAAAATTATGACGGCTCGCGCCTCGAACCCCTGGTGCTGCCTGCGCGCTTCCCCAATCTGCTGGTCAATGGGGCCAATGGCATTGCGGTCGGTATGGCGACCAATATTCCGCCCCATAATCTGGGCGAGGTGATCGACGCGACGCTTGCCCTGCTCGATAATCCCGCGCTCAGCGAATTCGACCTGCTTGACATCGTTCCGGCCCCCGATTTCCCGACGGGGGGCGAGATCATCGGCCGCTCGGGCTCGCGCTCGGGGCTGCTCACGGGCCGCGGCTCGGTCATTTTGCGCGCCAAAACCCATTTCGAGGAGATCCGCAAGGACCGCAACGCCATTATCGTCACCGAGATCCCCTATCAGGTGAACAAGGCGACCATGCAGGAGCGCATCGCCGATCTGGTGCGCGAGAAGCGGGTCGAAGGCATCTCCGACATCCGCGACGAAAGCGACCGCCGCGGCTATCGGGTGGTGATCGAACTCAAGCGCGATGCCTCGCCCGAAATCGTGCTCAACCAATTGCATCGCTTCTCGCAGCTGCAGATCTCGTTCGGTGTCAATATGCTGGCGCTGAATGGCGGGCGGCCGCTGCAAATGGGCCTCAAGGCGATCCTCGAGGCCTTTCTGGTGTTTCGCGAGGAATCTGTCCTGCGCCGCACCCGCAAATGGCTGGCCGATGCGCGCAAGCGCGGGCACGAGCTTGCGGGGCTCGCCATCGCTGTCGCCAATATCGACGAGGTGATCCGCATCATCCGCGAGGCCCCCGACCCCAATTCAGCGCGCGAGGGGCTGATGTCGCGCGACTGGCCGGCCCGTGACATGGCACCGCTTGTCGCCCTGATCGCCGACCCGCGCTCGAAACTCGATGGCGAGGATCGGCTGCGCCTGTCGCTCGAACAGGCGCGCGCGATTCTGGAATTGCGGCTCCAGCGCCTGACCGGGCTGGGGCGCGACGAGATCGGGGCGGAAGCCGAAAAACTCTCGGCGCGCATTCGCGACCTGCTCGACATTCTGGGTTCGCGCCCGCGCGTGCATGCCATCATGCGCGAGGATCTGCTGGCGGTGCGCGAGGCCTTTGCCGTGCCCCGCCGGACGAAGATCGTCGAGGCCGAAACCGAACTCGAGGACGAGGATTTCATCGAGAAGGAGGACATGGTCGTCACCATTACACGCGATGGCTATGTCAAGCGCACGCCGCTCGCGATCTACCGCACCCAGAAACGTGGCGGCAAGGGCCGGGCAGCGGTCGCCATGAAGGACGAGGATTATGTCACGCGCCTGTTCGTGGCCTCAACCCATGCGCCGGTCCTGTTCTTTTCCTCGGCGGGCACGGTCTATATGCTCAAGGTCTGGCGCCTGCCGCTCGGCGCGCCGCAATCCAAGGGCAAGGCCTTTGTCAATCTGCTGCCGCTCGATCCCAATGAGCGCATCACTTCGGTCATGGCCCTGCCCGAGGACGAGAAAGGCTGGGCGGCGTTTGACCTGATGTTTGCCACGCGGCTCGGCAATGTGCGGCGGAACTCGCTGGCGGATTTCGTCAATGTCAACCGCGCGGGCAAGATCGCCATGAAGCCCGATGAGGGGGATGGCATCGTCGATGTGCAATTATGCGGGCGCAGCGACAATATCCTGCTCACCACGGCGAGTGCCGCCTGTATCCGCTTTGCTGTGGATGATGTGCGGGTGTTCAAGGGACGCGATTCCACCGGTGTACGCGGGATCAATCTCGCGGCGGGCGACGAAGTGATCGCCATGACGGTGCTCAACCATGTGGATGTTGTCCCGACCGAGGCGCGTGCCTTTCTGCGCCATGCGGCGGCCTTGCGGCGTGCGGCGGGGGAGGGCGGTGCGGATGTGGCCCCCGAACCGGAATCGGACGCAGAACCGGAAATGTCCGAGGGCGAATCCGTCGGCAGCGAGAGCGAATTGGCCAGTTTGTCGCAGGAAAGGCTGGCCAGCCTCGGTTCGCAGGAACAATTCGTGCTGACCATCACCAGCGATGGCTATGGCAAACGGGCCTCGGCCTATGAATATCGCAAGACGGGTCGCGGCGGAAAGGGCATCGTCGCCCATCGGCTGAGCGCTGTGGGACGGGTGGTCGCCTCCTTCCCTGTAGCGGTGGCCGATGAATTGCTGCTGGTGACCGATGGCGGACAGATGATCCGCTGCCCGGTGGCGGGCGTGCGTATTGCCGGCCGCGCCACGCAAGGCGTGATGGTCATTCGCCCCGCACCGGGTGAAAAAGTGGTGGGGGTGGAGCGCCTTGTCGATCTGGGCGGCGACAGCGGATCTCCGGATGGCGATCCGCTCGACAATTCCCGCCCGGAAAATGGCCAGCCGGAAAATGGGGCACCCGAAATCGGGAATTCCGGCCCAATTGCGGAAGGCTGAGACGCGTTCCCGATCATCCCATCTGCGCACAATTCCGGTCGGCCGGGGAAAACCATTTGCCTCGCGCGGCCGGGTTCTGCATCAATTCGGCAACGCCCTTTGGCCCCTGCGCGAGGATATTCCATGCCCATCGCTTATCCCGAGATCCTGTCGCTCAATTCCGACAATGAACCATTCGAATATTCGGACCGCGAGACCATGCTCTATGCGCTCGGCGTCGGGATGGGATCGGATCCGCTCAACGCGCAGGAATTGCCCTTCGTCTATGAATCGGGGCTGCGTGTCCTGCCGACCCAGGCGAGTGTCATGGCTTGGGGTGCAGGCCGGCTCGGGGAATCGGGGATCAATTACATCATGGTGGTGCATGGCGAGCAGCGGCTGACCATCCACCGCCCCCTGCCGTCCTCGGCGAAGCTCCTTGCCGACAGCCGTATTACCGGCTGTTACGACAAGGGCCCCAAAGGCGCGGTTCTGGTGATGGAGACCGATCTCAAGCTCGCCCATAATCAGGAGAAACTCGCGACCCTTGGCATGACCATCATGGCGCGCGGCGATGGCGGGTTCGGTGGTCCATCCGAAGGCGGGCCGGTGCCCCATCCGACGCCCGAGGGGCGCGCCCCCGATGCCGAGCTTGCCATTGCGACACGGCCGGATCAGGCGCTGCTCTATCGGCTGTCGGGCGACCGCAATCCGCTCCATGCCGATCCCGCCTTCGCCACCATGGCCGGCTTTCCCCGCCCGATCCTGCATGGATTATGCACCTATGGCATCACCTGCCGCGCGGTGCTCGGGGCCTTTGCCGATTGGGATCCGACCCGCATCCGCGCCCATGATGTGCGCTTCTCCGCCCCGGTCTTTCCGGGCGAAACCGTGACCACGCGCATGTGGCGCGACGGCAATGTCATTTCCTTCGAGGCGCTGGTGGTCGAGCGCAATGCGGTGGTGATCAGGAACGGGCGCAGCCTGCTGGCCGGGTGATCGCCGCTGGTTACGGGCCGGGTAGTGAGGGGCATGCCGATGCTGCATGGGAAATATGATCCGGAAAATCTCTTCGCGCGCATGATTCGCGGCGGTATTCCGTGCATAAAAATTTTTGAAAACAGTGATGTCCTGGCGATTATGGATGTATTTCCTCAATCGCGCGGGCATGTGCTGGTGATCCCGAAGGGTGCGGAGGCGCGCACTCTGCTCGACTTCCCTTCCGGGCAATTGGCGGGAGTGATGGCGGTTCTGCACCGCATCGCGCAGGCAATGGACCGCGCGCTCCAGCCCGACGGGATCATCCTCTCCCAGTTTTCGGGCGAAGCGGCCGGGCAGACCATTTTTCACCTGCATTTCCACCTCATCCCTCGTTATGCGGGGCAGGATCTGGCAGGACATGGGCACGGAATTCGCGCCGATTCAGGGGAATTGCAGATATTGGCGGATGCGATCGCTGCCAGGCTTTAGCATCGGCCGCGCTATCGGCCAGATATTCCGAGGGGGCCAGATGTGCCGCTGGCATTGCCGCCCAACGGGCGGAGCCGTGCATTGATTTCATCGAGACTTTTCGCGCAGCCGCCGGAATTGGCAGTCGAAGATGTCGACGCGCCGGGAGCGCTGAACGCCCTCACTCAAACAATTTCGAGACGCTTTCTTCATTCGCGATGCGGCGAATGGCCTCGCCCATCAGGCGGGCGACCGAGAGGGTGCGCACATTTTTCGAGGCCCGGATCGCGTCGCCCGCCTCGATCGAATCGGTGATCACCAATTCCTTCAGTGCCGAGCCCTCGATCCGCTTCACCGCCCCGTTGGACAGCACCCCATGCGTGACATAGGCGGTCACGCTGGTCGCGCCCTGGGCCATGATGGCGTCTGCCGCCTTGACGAGGGTCCCGCCGGAATCGACGATGTCGTCCACCAGAATGCAGGCGCGCCCCGCCACTGAGCCGATGATATTCATTACCTCGGCCTCGCCCGGATTGGGGCGGCGCTTGTCGACAATGGCGAGATCGGCATTCAGCCGGTCGGCAATGGCGCGCGCCCGCACCACGCCGCCGACATCGGGCGAGATGATCATGATCGTCTTGCCTTCGCCGTAATGCTTGCGCACATCCTGTTCGATGACCGGCGCGGCATAGAGATTATCGGTGGGAATGTCGAAAAAGCCCTGGATCTGCCCGGCATGGAGATCGAGCGTCAGAACGCGGTCGGCACCCGCCGTGGAAATGAGATTGGCCACCAATTTGGCCGAAATGGGCGTGCGCCCGCCGGTTTTGCGATCCTGACGGGCATAGCCGAAATAAGGCAGGACGGCGGTGATCCGCCGCGCCGAGGCGCGCACCAGCGCATCCATGCAGATCAGCAGCTCCATCACCCGGTCATTGGCGGGCGAGGAGGTGGACTGGATCAGGAACACGTCCTCGCCGCGGACATTTTCGTCGATCGTGACGAAGATCTCGCCATCGGCAAAGGTCTTGACCTGGCTTTTGGTGAGCGGACAATCGAGATAATCGGCAATCGCCATGGCCAGCGACCGGTTGGCATTCCCGGAAAGCAGTTTCATAGATGACGCCCCAGCCGAAAGGATGATGGCCGGGCCGTCGCCCCGCGCATGTCGCGGTTTTGTCGCAAAGCGGCCCAAGGAGCAAGAGCGATCCTGCATTGCAGCAGGTTTACTCTCCCCGCGCCTGCCGGATCCGGGCGATCAAGTGCGTGGTCGAGGGATCATGGGCCCCGTCACCCGCCCCGCGCAGACTGGCTGCGGTGCGCAGTGCCAGATTCTTGCCCAGTTCCACGCCATATTGATCGAAGGCATTGACCTGCATCAGCACCGACAGCACGAAGGTCTTGTGCTCCTGAAAAGCCACAAAGGCCCCGAGCGCGAAAGGGCTCATTTCGTCGAGCAGATAAAAGCTCGACCCGCGATTGCCCGGGCAGACGAGATGGGGTGCCAGTCGCATTACCTCGCCGGGAGCAAATCCCGCCGTGCGCAATTCCGACGCCGCCTGATCCTCGGTCCGCCCGAGCATGAAGGCTTCCGCCTGGGCCAGCGCATGGGCGAGCGACAAATAATCATGCTCGGGACGGCCATGGGGGTTGCGCGCCACGGCGACAATATCCAGCGGAACGGGATCATTGGCCTGATGCAGGCGCTGAAAGAACGAGTGCTGGACGAGCGTGCCTTCTCCGCCCCACACGACAGGGGCGGCAAGCGCGGCGGCCCCCGATCGGTCCACCTGCTTGCCAAGGCTCTCCATCTCCAATTGCTGGAGAAAGGAGGGCAATCGTGCGAGCCCATTGGCATAGGCCGCCACGCAGCGCGTGGCGCAATTCAGACCAAAGGCGTTCCAATATTCGACGAGACCCGCAAGGACCGGGGCATTTTCCGGCATGGGGGCGTCGAGGAAATGGGCATCCATGGCCGCTCCGCCCGCCAGAAATTCCTCAAACATCGTGCTTCCGAACGCGGTTTCGATCGATAGTGAACCGGCCGACCACACCGAATACCGCCCGCCGACCCAGGCACGGAAGGGAAAGATGCGATCCGCCCGCACGCCCCAGGCAGAGGCGGCGGGAATATTGGCGCTGGCCAGGGCAAAATGATCGCCGATCGCCGCGTCAGGGAGGGCGGTGCCGAGCCAGGCCCGCGCCGATTGCGCATTGAGCAGGGTTTCGGAGGTGTTGAAGCTTTTGGAGACGAAAAAGACGAGCGTGCGACGCGGGTCGAGCCCGTCAATGGCGCGCGCGAAATCGCCGGCATCGGCATTGGCGCAAAAACGCAGCCCGAGCGCGCCATGTCCCCTTTCGCCGAACATGTCGGCCAGCAGGCGCGGCCCCAGATCCGACCCGCCAATCCCCAGATGGAGAATCTGCGTGAAGCGCCCGCCATCGGAAGCGGGAATGGTCCCCAGGCGTATTCCTTCGGCAAAAGCGCGCGCCGCGGCACGACCGGCGGAGATTTCGTCCCCCAGGGCTGCCGGGCAGCGCTCCGGTCCGCGCAGCGCCATGTGCAGGGCCGGCCGGTCCTCGGTGAAATTGACATGCGCGCCGGAAAACAAGGCCGCGCGCTGGCCCTCGACATCGCGCTGTCCTGCGAGCTTCATCAGGGCAGAAAGCCCTTCCTGGTCGATATGGTGCTTCGAGAAATCCGCAAAGAACCCTGGAACCGGAAGGCTCATCCGGGTGAGACGGTCCGGTTCGGCTGCAAACAAGGCCGGGATCGGGACAGCGGAAATTCGCGCGACATGATTGCGCAGTGATTCGACCATGCTGGAGACTCGCACCGGGCTGGATTCCGATCGGGGATCGATCGCCCGACCCTCGGGGATTTGCCGCCCTGTGACAAGCCGGATTTTCCGGAAGCCTTGTGCTTTCTTTGCTTGCAGCCACGCGCCTGGCAGGCTTCACCCCATCGCAGCGAATATTCAGCCAATCATCGGAAGCCCATGACCAATTCCCGGTTTGAACTGACAGCGGTCGGCAATGCGATCGTCGATATCCTCGCCCCGGTTGAAGAGGATTTCCTCATTACCCATGCAATCACGCGCGGCTCGATGACCCTGATCGAGGAAGCCCGGGCGCTTGCGCTCTATGATTGCTTTCCTCCATCGGAAGAACATTCCGGCGGCTCGGTCGCCAATTCGCTGGCAGGTGCGGTCAGCCTCGGCGCGCGCGGGGCCTTTATCGGCAAAGTGGCGGCCGACCAATTGGGCGATGTCTTTGCGCATGACATGCGCGCCTCGGGGGCCCATTTCGGCTCGGCCCGCCATGTCGATGGACCGGCAACGGCACGGTGCCTGATCGCGGTCACCCCGGATGGCCAGCGGTCCATGTCCACCTTTCTGGGATGTGCCACCCTTCTCGCGCCAGAGGATATCGACCCCGCGCTGGTTTCCGCGAGCGCGATCGTCTATCTTGAGGGCTATCTGTTCGACAAGCCCGATGCCAAACGCGCCTTTCGCAAGGCAGCGGAAATCGCGCGCGCCAGCGGGCGGGCGACGGCGATTACCCTGTCTGATACATTTTGCGTCGAACGCCACCGCGACGATTTTCTGGCGCTGATCGAGGCCGTCGATATCGTCATCGCCAATGAGGAGGAGTGCAAGGCGCTGTTTCGCTTGCAGAGCTTTGACGAGGCGTTTCAGCAATTGCGTGCGCGCGCCGCGACCATCGCCGTCACCCGGTCGGAGAAAGGGGCGATCGTGGCCGAGGGCGGCGAGGTCTATGTCGTGACCGCCGCACCTGTGGCGCGGGTGGTGGACAGCACCGGGGCCGGCGATCTCTTTGCGGGTGGTTTTCTCACGGCGCTCGCCCGCGGACGCAATGGTGGCGAGGCCGGCCGCATCGGGGCGATCTGTGCGGCCGAAATCATCTCCCATTTCGGTGCGCGGCCGGAGGTTTCGCTGAAGGACAGGGTGGCGGCGTTCGGGATCGAAATCTGAGCGCGGAGTCAGCGCGAGCCCCCCGCTCAGCCCAATAATTCGATCGTCACCTTGCGGATTTCGATGGCGGCGGGCAGCGTGGCGGCACCCGCCCGCAAACCGAT
The DNA here is from genome assembly GCA_021731815.1 of Hyphomonadaceae bacterium. GTDB lineage: Bacteria > Pseudomonadota > Alphaproteobacteria > Caulobacterales > Aquidulcibacteraceae > JAKFWO01. The sequence continues at coordinate 23,160 of JAKFWO010000023.1, forward strand.
GAAATCGGTGCCCAGTTCCGATTCAGGCACGGGTGGCGAATATTCGAAGCCGTATGTCCGGAATTCCGGGGTGAGTGGAAATGTTTTCCAGCCGCTCGCGCCCACCTTGCCGGCCGAATAGATTACGAAAAGCTTTGGCGCATCCGTTTTCGGTGCGCGCGCCTCCACACTCACGGCAATCCTGCGCCCGCCATACCAGACCTCGAGATCCGCCGCGAGCTGGAAATAGGCCCCCGCGGTTTCCCTTGAGCCCGGCACGTCGTTTCGCGACGTTTGGATGCGCGCGACCTCCCCCATGGAGGTTTCAAGGATTTCGACCTTGTCCTGTTCGCCCGGCAGGAGCCGATGAAGCTCCCGGCCGGTGATTTCGAGGCGGGTGGGACCAAGCCCGCCTCCGCTGACGGAACCGCGCGGTGTCACGTCCCGGAACGGGGCCATTGCGAGGAAGATCATCAATCCGGCGCTGACAGCCGCCAGTAAAAAGAACAGACGATTGGACACCAGGTTTCCTCCGCGCCAGCCGAATTGCGCGCGTCCGACCCAAGCCGAAATCGCTCAGCCACGCAAGCAGTGCAGTCGCGGATTAAATCTGATCCATATTACTAAACAATAATAATATATCGTTTTTCGATATGGTACACCATTTCATCAATCGACGACCGAAATATCTGCCATCGCCTTTCATCAAACCCTCACCCATGGAGCGTGTCATGAATGCCTCAATCTCTTCCGCGACGTCCGCTGGCTTTGCCATCGCGCTTGCAAGCCTCGCACTGGCCGGTCCGCTCGCAACCCCTGCTGTCGCAGAAACTGTCGAAGATCTGTCCACGCGAAGCCGGCATGTCGATCTGTCTGATCTCGATCTCGCGCAGTCAGCCGGGATGAACACCGCGCATTGGCGGGTCATCCAGGCTGTGCGGGACGTTTGCGGTGATCGCACCGGGCGCATGCCGCTTGAAGAACGTGCCGGGATTCAGGCCTGCAAGAAACAGGCGATGACCCATGCCGAACGCGACCTCGCCCGACTGGCGACCCGCGCCCGGCATTACGCCAATGATGACAAGGGCCATGTCGAAATCCGGCTATTGCTGCCCGCCACCCGTGACTGATTGCGAAAGCGGCGGGATCCAGTCGAATACCAGCAGCAGGGTCCGCTGTTTACGGCTGAAATTGTCATCGCTCAGAATGAAGATCTGGACCGCACGCCCGGTTCCCGGTGGCCGGGCGGCGGATTCAGCCGAAGCCGGCGGGGATATTGCAGCGATCGCCTCGAAATTATCCACGGGCCATGGCGCGCGCAGCACGCCGATCGTCACCGGTCTGACAGATTGCCCCGGGCTGTCTTCGCTGAATCCGCCAGCAGGCAGAAAGATCATTCGCGCTTCGGCCCCGATCACCGGGGCAAAGGTCCGCAAAATTCCGAGATAACCCGGCGAAGCCCCATCCGGATCCACATCCCGCCCGGGTCGCGAATCCCGCGGCAGCGCGTCGAGCGCGGTCGGGGCCTCGATCGGGCCCTTGGACAGGCTCCAGCCCTTCCATGAATTGGCGCGGGCCACGAATCGCCACCCTCGGGCGGTGCGCCCCGATTGTTCGGCGAGGGTCAGGAGCTCGTCCCCGGCGCTCGCCAGCGCCTCGAGCCCGCGATTTTCACCCAGACCGGCAATTCCGGGAATGTCAATTTCGCTTTGAGCGGGGGCAGCAGGTCCAAAACGATCGAGATCATAGGTAACCACCCGATGGCGACGCTCAAAACTGACGGCATAGAGCCCGTTATCGAGCCGGGTCAGTCCTTCGGCATCGATCGCCGCAAGCCCGTCCAGCGGCGCGCCCTCGGCATCCCGGATGAACCCGGTGCCCCAGTCCCGGAACCCGGAAACCCGGCCGGCCGGATCGCGCTCGATCTGCGCGCGGAACCAGAAACCGCGGTCGGAAATAGCGGTCAGCCCCCCCGCATCATCGATCTCGAGCCCCGACAAACCGCCAAAGCGCGAATCGTCGGAGGTCAGGTGAAATCCGGCCCGAAACCGCAATTGGCCAAGCATGTCCTGACCGGCCAGGCTTTCGGGAAGCACCAATGGGGTCGCCAGGACCCGGATCGGTTCGAAGGGCAGAACCGCCGGCACCACGGGAGTAATCTTCTCGGCATGGGCCCGCGGTGTGGGGGCCTGTCGGCCAGTCAACCCGATCGCCGCCAGAACGAGGCCACACGCCCCCAAAGCGAATGCAAGGGTCGGGAGGGAGCTTCCGGGTCTCACCCGCGTGCCTTTCGTGGCTGACGCAGCCGGCCCGGGGAACCAATGGGCAACGTACCCGATTTGCGCCCCGCGGTTTCGGCAAACAATTCGGCGAGCTTGTCCGTCATCGCCCCGGCCAATTGTTCGACATCATGGAGCGTGACCGCGCGCCGGTAATGTCGGGTGACATCATGGCCAATGCCGATGGCCAGCAATTCCACATCCGAGCGGGTCTCGATCAGGCTGATCACCTCGCGCAAATGCCGGTCGAGATAGGATCCCTGATTGACCGACAATGTACAATCATCAACCGGTGCCCCATCCGAGATCACCATCAGGATGCGGCGCTGTTCGGGGCGCGCGAGCAATCGCTCATGCGCCCATAACAATGCTTCTCCGTCGATATTCTCCTTGAGCAAGCCCTCGCGCATCATCAGGCCGAGATTGCGCCGCGCCCGCCGCCACGGCGAATCCGCGGCCTTGTAGATGATATGGCGCAGATCATTGAGCCGACCCGGAAAGACCGGCTTTCCGGCTGCGATCCAGTCCTCCCGGGATTTGCCGCCTTTCCACTGGCGCGTGGTGAAGCCGAGGATCTCGACCTTGACCCCGCAGCGTTCCAGCGTGCGCGCGAGAATATCGGCGCAGACCGCGGTGATCATGATCGGGCGTCCGCGCATCGAGCCGGAATTGTCAAGCAACAGACTGACCACCGTGTCGCGGAATGGGGTCTCGTTTTCCATCTTGAAGGACAGAGGATGTGCGGGATCGGTGACCACGCGGGTCAGGCGGGCGGTGTCGAGCACCCCTTCCTCGAGATCGAAGGACCAGGACCGGTTCTGCTGGGCCAGCAATTTGCGCTGGAGCCGGTTGGCCAGCCGCCCGACGATCCCCTGTAAATTCTTGAGCTGGATTTCGAGATAGCCGCGCAGACGGTCGAGCTCGTCGGTATCGCACAGGGCTTCCGCCCCGATGATTTCGTCATGTTTGCGGGTAAACACGCGATAGTTCCGCAGCGGATCATCACGTTCGGGGCGAAAATTGGGCGGCGCGGGGGTTTCTGCCTCGTCGCTGTCGCTGGGCTGGTCTTCCGAATCCTCGGTCGCATCGGCGGACACGGCAGTGGCTTCGGATTCCGGAGCATCGCCCTCGCGGGTCTCGCCGGGACTGGAACCGGTTTCGCCCTGCGATTGTTCGGTTTCGGACTGATCGGCGCTTTCGCCCGCGCCGGCTTCGCTGCCCTCCTCGTCGGGTTCAGAGCCATCATCATCGCCCCGATCGGCGCTCTCGCCCAGAAAGCCCAGTTCCTGAAGGACCTTGAGGCTCGCATCCGAAAAATTCCGCTGCTGGCCGGCCGCGCCCTCAAGCGCGTCGAGAAAGCGTGACAATTTTTCGGGGGCGGCCAGTTGGTGGCCATCGACGACCATCCGTGCTGCCTCGGGCAAGGCGCGGCGGGAAATGCGCTCGCGGAGCAGCAGCGCCAGCGTCTCGGCGACCATGACTGCCCCGTCCCCGGACGCGCCGGATTCGAGCCTTGCCGTCAACCTCGCATTGAGATTCTCGGCGACACCCGCGAAATTGCGCGCACCAAGCCCTTCGATCCGTGCTTCCTCCAGCGCCTCGAAGATCAGCCGGGCGTCGGGATCCGCTGGTGCACGGGACGCCAAAATGCGTGGATCATGCAAGGCCAGCCGGAGTGCTGCCGCATCCGCCGCGCCACGAAAACAGGCGAGCCCGGCTTTCCCCGGGTCGCGGGGAACCGGCGGCATGGCAACGACCTCTTCCGCCGCATTGCTTCCGGCACCCTTGGCTGCGGACGAACTGGAACCCGTGCCCCCGGGGCCAAAAGCGATTTCTGTCTTTCTGCGCCCGGATAACGCGCGCAGGGTCGCGGCCGTTACCGTTCGGAGTTTTTCGTGGGGACTTGCGCGGGGACTGGACATGGCAAAGGCTTGGCTGGAGCATTTTCAAGAAAATTCGAGCCGGTTTTCCGAATGCGACCGTGGGGAAGAGGCTCATCCCCTGATCAGTCAAATGAGTGCACGGGATGAATAGGTCGCGACACGAGCCCCCGTCCGGTACGTGTCATCCCGACCCGGGTAACAGCAAGGGATGGTTTTCATCGTGGAGCGATAGAGCCTTTGCACGGGTCGTCAAGGATGTGTTCGCCTTGCAGGCTGTCGAAAAGGGAGAACCGCCATCGCTGGTGCTTTTCTGGCATCCTGCCGACAGCTCCGACGTTCTGGCGGAGGAATTTCTCGTCATCAACGGATTTTGCTGTGCCGGCCCCCAATATTCCACGGCCGGGTTTGCCGGTCACTGGCAAGATGCGCGGCGATCAAGTGCCGGCCACGCTTTCAGTGGCGAATCCACGGAAATGGTTTCAGTGACTGGTGCAGAAATGCGCTTATGGTCACCGCACTCGCCTGGCCGGCGTCCGAATTCGCGCGATCAGGCTGAAAGGGATTGCGCTCCGCCCGGTGTCAATTCCTCCGCCAGTCCCGCTGCCAGTTCCGCTGCGAGCCCGGCGAGGAAGGGTGCAGGCGGGGCCGCGGGGGCTTCATAGACCATGACGCAATTGCGGCCCCTGGCTTTCGCCTGGTACAAGGCCAGATCCGCGCGCTTGAGCAAATCCTGCTCGGTCTCCTCGCCCGGGAGATTGACGCTCACCCCGATGCTGACGGTCGCCATGAAGCGCGTGCCCCCGCGGGGGAGGATGATCGGCGTCTCGGCAAAGATCCGGCGCAATCGCCCCGCGATTTCACTGGCTTCGGCGAGGCCCGTATGGGGCATCAGCAGCACGAATTCCTCGCCCCCGATGCGGGCCAACAAATCGCTCGGCCGGATATTGCCTGCCATGGTCCGCGCAAAGACCTGCAGCACCAGATCGCCGATATCATGGCCAAAGCGGTCATTGATGCTCTTGAAATGGTCGAGGTCGAACAGAGCAAGGGCATGGGTCTCGCCGCCCATTACGGCCCGTTGCAGGAACGAGCGCACGCGGTTGATCATGTAGCGACGGTTGTGAAGCCCGGTGAGCTGGTCGGTCACGGCAAGCTCGAAGCCCTGGTCGAGCCGGGCGCGCAAGGCACTCAGAAATCGCTTGCGCTTGACCAGCGTTCGCACGCGCGCCGCCAGTTCCTCGAGATCCACCGGGCGAGTGATGATGTCGGAGGCCCCGAGATCGAGTGCCCGGCGGGCGCGATCGGTGTCGCCTTCGTCGGTAATCACCAGAATAGGCAGGAATTTGGAATTGTCCTTCCCGCGCAAGGACGCAATGAGCTTGAGCGGGTCGAGCATCCGCATGCTGAGCGAGACAATGACGATTTCGAGCGAGGCACCCGCCGCCGATCCCAGATTTTCGACCTCCGACAGCGAAAAGGGCAGATGCTCCGCCGCAAGCGCCCGGCTGATCCGGTCACAATTTCGGTCATGGTCGTCGACGATCAGCACCCGCGCGCCAGTCCCTGAATCGCGGGAAGCGGGGGCCTCGAAAATTCCCCAGGCGCGGCCCTGGGCCTCGCGCTGCAGCAATTCGTCGACCAGCAATTTGTGCCGTGTCAGGCTACGCAGCCGCGCAAAGAGCTGATGGTCATCCACCGGCTTGGTCAGGAAATCATCCGCCCCGACCTCAAGCCCGCGCAGGCGGTTTTCGCGCTCGGTCAGCGCTGTTACCATGATCACCGGAATATGGCGGGTGAGGGGGTCTTCCTTGAGGCGGCGGCAGGTCTCGAAGCCGTCGAGCCCCGGCATCATGGCATCGAGCAGGATGACATCGGGCTGTTCGCTGCGCGCACGGGCCAGACCCGAAAGCCCGTCAAAAGCGGTCAGGACGATATAATATTCATGCGCGAGCTTGGCCTCGAGCAGCCGCACATTCACGTCGATATCATCCACGATCAGAACGCGCGCGCTCATGGCCAAAGCCCCTGCGGGCGATGATCTGGTAGCCGGAAACCCCGATGATGAATCATCCGATGAATTTTCGCACCGTTGCCATAAAGCTTGAGACCGAAATCGGTTTCGAGAGATAGCCTTCCGCCCCGGCTTCCATGATGCGCCGCTCGTCGCCCTTCATGGCGAAAGCGGTGACAGCAAGCACCGGGATGCCGGCAAGTTCGGGATCGCGCTTGAGTTCGCGGGTGATATCGATGCCCGAAGCATCGGCAAGCTGGATATCCATGATGATGAGGCTTGGCTTGTGCGCGCGCGCCAGACGGATGGCCTCTGGCCCCGAGCCGGTCTGCAGGGATTCGATTCCAAAGGCTTCGAGCACGTCGCAAAACAGGCGCATATTGAGATCGTTGTCCTCAACGATCAGCACGCGCGACGCGGTCTGGTTCCCGGTATTTTCTTTCTGTTGTTTCACGCCTTCGTTCATCCCGGTTTGGCTGGCTGCGCCTGGCTGGTTTGGCTTGCGACGGGCCAGGAGTTTCGCTGGTGGATCCCCGGTTGGCGTCCGGGGTCTGGAGCGCGTTCAGAAAAAATGCAGTCCGGTTTTCGTCAGAACGCGCTCCAAATTGTTCAGTCAGGGTATTTACGGAGAAACCCGGCTCGAATTTTTCTGGAAATGCTCTGGAGACCCGGCCTCGGTGTGGATCTGACGAATCGGCTTGATCTCCCCTGGATGCTCTTAGACGCCCAAATCTGTTAATGTTTCTTTGTAATTTACCAGGCAATTGCAAGCCAATTCTGATTATGTAAGAGAATCAGTGACTTGACTGCTGTCTCGTTCGAAAGCCGCGCGCATTCGCGGGCGGTCGAAATCCAGCAACCATGTCGCGAATTGCCGATACAGCGGCGCAATCGATTCGCGGTCCAGCGCGTGAATGTCCATGCCCCGGTCGTCATAGATATGCGCCATCACACCGCGGTCGAAATCGACGAGCCATGACAGCACCGGTGCCTTGGGGGTGAGGGGCATTTCGTAGACAATGGCGTTCCATACAAGGGTGTCCCGGCTGACATGATCTGCGAGATCCATCGCGTGCCAGTCGAGAACCGGTGCGTCGTCATCGTTCGGGATCAGAGGGGCAGTCCACTGACCCGAGGGCGGAGGAGGCCGGAAGCCCATGGCTTCCAGCACTGCCATGGCATTTTCCGCCGGCGCAAACAGATCATCGGCCGAACATCGCGCTGCGGCGAGGATGGCAATGACTGAATCCGATTGTGCAAACAGGGCGTCGCAGAGGGTCTTTGCCCGATGGAAGGCCTGAAGAAAGCGCGGCACGGGCTGGTCGCGATTGCCCAGGACCTCACCTCCCAATTCAAACCGAAGCCAGAAGGGGCTGTTCTGAAAAGCCTGGTCCCAGTGCTGGTCCAGAATCACGGGGCGTGGCACCGTTTGCCGGCGCTCATGCGCTTCCTCGCCCAATGATCATCTCCTGATTTACCCTTGGGATCGGTGCTGAATCCGACGGACGGATGGCCTGTCTAATTGGTGGGACCACTGCGTTGCCGGTAGCGGTTCCCGGAATAGTCCTCGAACATCTGGCCAATCTGTGGATGGTCGACCGGGGCTCCCGATTCGTCGTGCAACAGATTTTGTTCCGATACATAGGCCACATAATGGCCGGATTCATTTTCGGCCAGCAAATGATAGAATGGTTGATCCTTGTGGGGGCGAATGTCTTCGGGAATTGAATTCCACCATTCCTCGGTATTGGCAAATACAGGATCGACATCGAATACGACACCCCGAAACGGGAAGATCCGGTGCTTTACAACTTCGCCAATTCCGAATTTCGCGCTGCGCATCGACATCACGAATGCTCCTTTCTTGCCCCCCGTGGCTGTTTCCGATAGTTCCTGTTCTCTCTCCGGCCCGACCGCCAACAGGCACGAAAATACAGGTGCCGGACCGGGGCAGTGGGGAATTCTCCGCCAGAGCCATGAACCATGCCATGAACCATGCCATGAACAGGCCATGATCATACCATAATCGTTAGCGCGAGCTGAAGCCGATGCGAAGCGGGCAATTGCACGCGCAGGGGCTGCAAGGAAGAATATCCGGACCACGGGACTTTGCTTTCGATCCATGGATCCCATGTGATCGGAAAAATTCTGGCACCGGGGAACGCATGACATGCGCAGACGAGGAAGCAATGCGGAATTCATCACTGCGACCCGAATATCGGAAATCCATGCGCGACCTCGATTCCGGAGGGCCGTTGTTTGCGGCGCTCGATCTGGGAACCAATAATTGTCGCCTGCTGATTGCCGAAGCCGATCCCCATGGCGGTTTCGTGGTGGCCGGTTCCTTTTCCCGGATCGTGCGGCTCGGAGAAGAACTCGCGCAAACCGGCCAGCTTTCGCAAGCGGCAATGATGCGCGCTTTGGCCGCGCTGGCCGTGTGCGCGGAGCGGATCGCGGCCTTTCCGTCAGTCATAGGGACCTATATCGCCACCGAGGCCTGCCGGCGCGCCGAAAATGGTGCTGCTTTTCTGACCGGGGTGCGGGAACAGACCGGGCTTGCCTTGTCGATCGTCACGCCGGCCGAGGAAGCGGCTCTGGCGGCGGCGGCCTGTGCAGATCTCGTCGATGGGCAGGCAAATCTGGCTTTGGTGGTTGATATCGGGGGTGGATCGACCGAATTGTCGCTGATCACGCGCCCGTCTGGCGGCGGGCCGCGCGATCATCGGCTGCTGGCATCACGTTCCTTTCAGCTCGGGGTCGTCGCACTCGCGGAGAGCTTTGGTCAATCGGCCTTTGAAGACATGCGCCGGCATGCACTGGGCCTGTTGTCGGAATGGGCGGAGGGGCTGGCGCTGGCGCCGCATTTTTCCCGGAACGAGGCGCATATCATTGGAACTTCGGGCACGATGACCAGCCTTGCGGGTGTGCATCTGGGGCTTGCGCGCTATCGGCGCGACGCCGTGGACGGGCTGTGGCTGAGTGCTTCGGAAACGCGTCGCGCTGGCGATCGTCTCTGCGCCATGAACACCGGGGCGCGGGCGCAATTGCCCTCGATCGGCGTGGCGCGGGCTGATCTCATCGTGGCAGGCTATGCAATTTTCGCGGCGATCCTTGATTTGTGGCCGGCATCGAGACTGCGTGTTGCCGATCGCGGTTTGCGTGAGGGGCTGCTATTGTCCCTGATCCGCCGGCACGCGAGTACGGCGGCGGCCTCGTGAGCCCAAGCCACGCCGGAGCAGGATTTTGGACGGCCAGGAAGAAAAACGGCGCTGGAAGGGCCCGGCAAAAGGCGTAAAAGCCGGGAAACCTGGCCGGAGCGCCGGAACACATGGCGACGCTGCGACCGATTTCTCGATCGATGACGGGGCCCGCGGCATCGCGCCCGCCCTCGGGGCAGGCAAGCGCCTCAAGCCGTCCTCGCGGGCATGGATTGAACGGCAATTGGCCGATCCCTATGTGCAAAAGGCGCAGCGCGATGGCTATCGCTCTCGCGCGGCCTATAAATTTCTCGAAATGGACGAGGAATTCCGGCTCATCACGCCCGAAACGCGCCTGATCGACCTGGGTGCCGCCCCCGGCGGCTGGACCCAGGCCGCGATCCGGCGCGGGGCGCGCGAAGCCGCGGGTGTCGATCTCTTGCCGATGATTCCCATACCGGGTGCGGCGCTGTTTCTGGGCGACATGCTCGATCCTGAAATCCAGGCGAAATTGCGGGAGGCCTTGTCGGGCCCTCCCAATCTCGTGGTATCAGACATGGCCCCCAACGCTACCGGCCATGCCCGCACCGATCATTTACGGATCATCGCATTGCTGGAAATGGCGGTTGAATACGCCACGGCCGAATTGGCACCGGGCGGGTCCTTTGTCGGGAAAGTCCTGCAAGGCGGTGCAGAAGCGGGACTGCTGGCAGCGCTCAAGCGCGATTTCGTCGCCATCCGCCATTTCAAGCCCAAGGCCAGCCGATCCGAATCAGCCGAGCTTTATCTCGTCGCCCAGGGCTTTCGCGGACAAAGATGACCCCCCGCAGCCGATGACGGAAGGCTTCTCACGTCAGAACTGGTCGAGCAGGCGCTTCAGATAGTCACGCTCTTCCTTCGGCCGGCCGGTTTCGCCGGCGCGCTTGCGAATCTCGTCGAGGATCTCGCGCACGCGCTTGCGCTCGGCATTGCCCGGAACATAGCCCTTCTCGCCATCTTCCACCCGATTCCCGCCGAGACGACGTCCCAGCGGATCGCGTTCAGTGCCCTCCTTGCCGAGCCGTTCGGCGAGGTCCTGGCGCGCGAGGGCGGCATTTGCCTGCCGTAATTCCTTGATTGCCTTTTCCTGGGCCTGGAGGGCTTCCTCGGAATTGTCATTGTCGAGTGCGCGCGCCGAATCCTCCATCGCCTGGCGTGCCCGCCCAAGGGCCTCGCGCGCTTCGCGGCCATCGGCCTCGCCGGGGCGCGGGGAGCCGTCCTTGCCCTTGCTTTCGTCGCGGGGCAGGGACCCTTGCGCGCGCCCCAGTTCTTCGGCAAGGCGGCGTTGCTGCCCGGACAGATTGGTTCCGCTCTGGCCATTCTGCTGGCGTTTGAAGGTCTCGTCGTTCAGTGACCGCTGGCGGTTCACGGCGTCGGCAAGGGCTTCGAGCGCCTCGTCTTGCTTGCGGTCCCGTTCGGCCTGCCCGCTTTGGCCCTGCTGGCCGTCGCCTGGCGAGGGACTGGCATTGAATTGCAGATTTTCCAGCACTTGGGCGAGCGTTTCCAGCGCCTTGCGTGCCTCTTCCGGGTCACCGTTTTTGGCCAGATCCTCGAGTTCGCGGATCAGCTCCTCCAGATCCTGACCGTCGATGCGCGCCGAATTGGCCGCGTCCCGGGGATCGGCACCGCGGGCCAGCGCCTGGGCTGCCCGTTCCTCGAGGAAGCGGCGTGTGGCCTCGCGCAGATCGGCAAGGCGCTGTTCGATTTCCTCGGGGCTCGCCCCATTGCCGAGCGCGCGTTCGAGCGCCGCTTTGGCTTGCGCCAGCGCCTGTTCGGCTTCCGTCCGCCCGTCGCCTTCGATCGCGGCGGCGACTTCCCACAACAATTCGGCAGGCAGAAGAATATCCGCACGGTTGCGCGCGACCTCGAGCCCGCTGCGCGCATAGCGGATACCCAGAAATGGCGCATGGCCGATAAACAGATCCTCTGGCGCGTGGGAAATGGCATCGAGCATCCGCGCGGCACGGCGTACTTCTTTGGGTCCGCGCGACAGGCCGGGACGCTGGTCCTCGCTCCAGAATTCCGGCAAGCGACGGAGATCGGCGGCCAGCAACGGTGCTTTCGGCGCGAGTTTCGGCCAGTCATCGGGCGCGCCGAGGATTTCAGCACGAATTTCCAGCAAGGCAAGCGCCACCGGATCGGAAAAGGTCTTTTCCGGAATCCGGTGTTTGATCACCCCACTGACACCCTCCTGGCCGATGGCATCGCGCGCAAGAAGGCGCAATTTCGCTTCCTTCCCGGCAAAACGCGATCTTATGAGATCGAGCCGGCTTTCCTCGGCGAGGCTTTTCACCCCTCCCGTCGCAAGCGCGAGCGGCCAGCGTTCGGCATTCTTCCAAGGTCCCTTGTCTGGTGCATCAAGGCTTTCGATCTCCAGAAAGGTTTCGGTCACGCCGAAATCATCGCCGGCTTTCCATTTGACCAGCAGGGAATTGCGGGGGCCGAGGCGGGGGGGCGGTGCGTCAAATTCAATCGAAGGCGGCGCATCCTCACCAGCCTCGAAGCGCCAGGAGGCGCGCTCGCCGAGAAAACGCACGCCGACCCGCACGCTTTCGGCGATCGTGGTTCGGGCCTCGTAAATGCCCTTGCCCTTGATTTTGCTCTTGACCTCGAAATTGATCGTCTGACGCTTGCCGCTGCCGGTCACGACCAGAACCGGTCGCGCGCGGCCCCGCACGCGCACCAGAAGCGTCGTACCTTCGGGAATGGCGATGGCCGGGCCATTGCGCGATTTGGCGAGGAATACCGGAGCCCTGCCCGAATAGGATGGAGGATTGGCCCAGGCCTCGATCCCCATATTCCGGGCACCCCACAAAGCCCCGAAATCCGGAATGAGCGTGCCCAACAGGCGTGTCGACGCCAGATCCGCCCCGGTGAGGAGGATTGCGGTGATCATCCCGATACCAAGGAGCCCGATCCCGCCGCCAACCAGGCGGGTGCCGGGCAAGGCGGCGGGGCCGGCCCGCAGCGACGACAGCCGACGAAACAGCCGCGCCCGGTGCAATTGCCAGAATTCCAGCGCCCCGGGATCCCCGCTTGCCGGATGGTCGTTCCATGCCGAGAGGGGACGGTCCTCCGCCTGCGAATCGCGCTCGAGGCGGCGGGCGACTGCATCCGGTCCGGAATCCGGCCGGCTCCGGAAAACGATGACGAATCCGGCCAGCGCAGCAATGAACAGCCCCAGCCACACCAACAGATGGGCGAGCGCGCCGGCGCGCTCCCACCATCCCCACGCCCCTGCCGTCAGAAACCCGGCAAAGACCAGTGTCGCGCCCGCAAGGAAGGGCCAGAAATGCTCGATCGCGAGCACGAAGCGCGCTTTGCGCAGCTCGTTTCGGGTGCGCGACGGCAAATCGGAGGCGGCGGCAGGGGACACGGGCATGGGGATCGGCGATTTCCTTTGCCTTGGGTTCATCCGTGAGTGCCGGAACAGGCGCTTGCATCCGCTGCTCCGAATGCCCGGCCCGCGCCGAAACATGGCACCAAACCCAGTGTTGTCATGGCACCGTCATCGGCGCAATTGTATCATGCTCCATCGACCGTCGAAACAGCCGAAAACAAGGCATGGCGGCTTCGGTTTTCCCCGATCATTATAGATACCGATATACGTACCGGCGAATCTGTCTCTCACGCGGCCGCACCATGCAATCATACGGAATCAATCGCCTGATCATCGGTGCCCGCGGCTCGCCCTTGTCGCGCGCCCAGACTTTGGCCTTTCGGGCGCTTCTTGCGCAAAAATTGCTGATCAGTTCCGGGGGTCTCGATTCCTGCATGCCGGTGGTGGCGATCACCACCAGCGGCGACCGGATCCAGGATCGCACGCTTCAGGAAGCGGGTGGCAAGGGCCTGTTTACGAAAGAGCTGGATGAGGCGCTGATCGAAGGCCGGATCGATGTGGCGGTTCATTCCATGAAGGATTTGCCCTCGGTTCTGCCCGACGGGATTGCGTTGGTGGCCCCCCCGGCGCGGGAGGATCCGCGCGACATGCTGGTAAGCCCGCATTTTTCCGGGTGGGAGGCGCTGCCACAAGCTGCCCGACTGGGGACGGCCAGTGTGCGGCGCCGGGCGCAGGCGCTGGCGCTGCGGCCCGATCTGGTCGTCACCCCCTTGCGCGGGAATGTGGATACGCGGCTTGCAAAAGTGCGGTCAGGCGAATTCGACGCGACCTTCCTTGCCATGGCCGGGTTGAAGCGGCTGGGGCGGATGGCCCCTGACTGCATCGCCCTGCCCGTGGACATGTTCCTGCCTGCGCCCTGTCAGGGGGCTTTGGCCCTGACCGTGCGCGCCGATGATGTCGACATCCAGACCCTGCTCGGGCTGGTGACGGATCCCGATACCCGGCGTGCGACCACGGCCGAGCGCGCCTTTCTCGCGCGGCTCGACGGATCCTGCTCGACCCCGATCGCAGCATTGGCAAGCCTTGAACCCGGGGGACTCGCGCTCAGGGCGCAGATCCTGACACCGGACGGTTCGAAGGTGTTTTCCGCGCATAAGGTCAATTCCGGCGGAGCGGAAGGAGATGAGGATCTGGGGCGCGGTCTTGCCGAACGCCTGCTTGCCGCCGCGGGGCCGGACTTTGCCGCCCTCGCCCGCTGACCATCGGAACACAGCGGCAGGGGCCCTGGCCAAAACAAGAATGCCCGGCATTTTCACGGTCGCTGAGCAAGGCTTTGTGCTCGCGCCGCAAGGCTTTATGCAAATGTCGCAAGCAAACCCCTAGCCAGTTGCCCAAAGCCGGCATACCCTCCCTTTCATGACCTATCTCATCCGACGGGCAGAGGCCGAGGAAGCCTTCGAATTGGCCGATACGCAGGCATTGGCGTGGCGGGAAACCTATCGCGGCCTGTTGCCGGCTCCGGTGCTCGAGCGCATGACGGCCGAGCGTCTGGTCGGGCAATGGCGCGGGCATTTGCGCCGCCAGGCCAGCGATCATGACGAACTCTGCATCGTCGCCGACCATCACGATGAAATCGTCGGCTTCGGGGCGTGCGGGCGTCCGCGCGATTCGCGCGCGACCTTCGATGGCGAAGTGACGATGGTCTATATGCGCGCCGCCTATCAGGGTGTCGGCATCGGGCGGGCGATGATGGGGGCGATGGCCCAGCATCTGGTGCGGCGGGGCCTGTTTTCCATGGGATTATGGGTCGTGCGCGACAATGTTCGCGCGCGCGCCTTTTACGAGGCCCTTGGCGGACGCTGCGAGGGTGGCCGTGAGGAGCGGATGCAGGGCACCGCTGTTCCGGTTGTCGCCTATATCTGGCAGGACCTCGCCCAGCTCTCGCGCGCCGGGACGGAGCACGAATAGCGGGATTCGATTCGGTTTCGGACCCGCGATGAGTGGGCTCAGATTAAGCCATCCCTTTGTTTCAATGCAGACGAAGGATCATTCCATCCGATGGACGGAATACTGACGGGATGGCCCCGGAAGACGGGCGAGCCAGTTCTTGGCAAGAATATGTCCCGACAGCCTTCGCGCCGGGGTTGCCTCTGGTCCCTGGGACTCACGCGATGTCCGGTCCGGGCACTGGCGGCACATGTTGCGAGATGCAGTGGAATGCGCCGCCGCCGGTCAGGATGGCCAGCGCGGGAAGTGCCACGACATGCTCGCCGGGCAGAAATGCCGCGAGGGCGGCGCGCGCCGCTTCCCCGTACACCGGGTCATAGACCGGCACCGCCACCCGACCATTGGCCCGCAGGAAATTCATGTGGCTGGCCGGCATGGGCTCGCCAGCCTCGTCGGCAACCAGACCGGGGGAGGGGATGGTCACAACCTCGATGGAACGCCCGCCGGCATCTTTCATTGCCCCGAGCGCGCGTGCAATTGCGCCATAAAGTGCTGCGTTGGGGTCGCTTTTCCCTTGCGCGTATTGGGTAACGATCCGGCCCGGCGCGATGAACCGGGCGAGATTGTCGATATGGCCGTCAGTGTGGTCATTGACGAGGCCTTCATCGAGCCACAGGATTTTGCTGATCCCGAACGCCTCCCTGAGAGCGGTTTCGGCTGCGGCCTCAGTGGAATGCGCGCCCTTGCCCCAGTCCGGATTGCGATTGGGGTTGAGCAGACATTGACGGGTGGTGAGCAGCGTGCCCGCCCCGTCCCATTCCACCGCTCCGCCCTCGAGGATGAAGGGAAAGGGCCGGATTGCGGCATTGGCGTGGCGGGCGAGATGGTCGCCGATCTGCGCATCGCCCGGCAATTGATATTTCCCGCCCCAGCCATTGAAACCGAAGCGCAGCGCCTGAAGGGCCCCCGCTGCATTGCGCGCAAAAATCGGTCCTGTATCGCGCAGCCAGATATCACCGAAAGCGGCCTCGACAATCTCGACCGATTTGATGACCCGCGCGCGCGCCGCATGCGCGGCCTGTGAACTGGCGACAAATAGCGTCACATGCGTCGGCTGGCCCGGTCCGGCAGGATCCGCAAAGAAATTCGCCAAAGCGGCAATTTCATCCTGGGCGGGGGCAAAACCCTCACCCCACAGGGCCTCGTCCGAGGCAAAGCCGATATAAAGCCGCGCAATCGCCCCCCATTCGCCCGGCGGAGATTGGTTGCGGGTCGCGGCTTCAGCTGGATTGGTGTTGGTCATGCGGGCTCCGCGAAAGTCAGGATTGGGGGCAGGTGGCGGTCGGATCGTGTCAGCCGCCAAGTGGCCTGGCATCGAGCCCGATATCGAGCGCGGGGGCCGAATGGGTGAGTGCGCCGACGGATATATAATCCACTCCGGTTTCGGCGATCTGGCGGACAGTTTCAAGCCGTACACCACCCGAGGCCTCGAGCGCGATCGTTTGCGCGCCCGGTGTTCCGGTTCTCTGCGCGACCGCGGCCCGGAGATCGGCGACGGAAAAATTATCCAGCATCACGGCATGGGGCCAGAGTTCACACGGCAAAGCCAGGATCTCGGCCCATTGGGTCAGGGAATCGACCTCGACCTCGATGGCCACCAGATGGGCAAGCTGTTCTTTCGCCCGCCGGAGCGCAGGGACCACGCCCCCGGCTGCGGCGGCGTGATTGTCCTTGATCAGCACGGCATCTGCGAGATTCATGCGGTGGTTGAACCCGCCCCCCGCCCGGACGGCATGTTTCTGGAGTGCGCGCATTCCGGGTCCCGTCTTGCGCGTACACAGGATGCGGGCACCTGTCCCCTCGATCGCCGCGACAAAGCGCGCGGTGAGCGTGGCGGTTCCCGACAATTGGCCGATGAAATTGAGCATCACCCGCTCGGCACTGAGCACCGCGCGCGCGGGGCCCGAAACCCGGGCGATTTCGGCACCCGCCAGGACGGCAGCGCCGTCATTCACGACGGGGTTGAAACGAATAGCGGGGTCGACCAGTTCAGCCGCCAGCGCCGCCGGCCCGATTCCCGCGATCCGTCCCGCTTGACGCGCGATGATTGCCGCATCGATCCGGGCCTCGGGCGGCAGGGACAAGGCGCTGGTGACATCTCCGGCAAGGCCGAGATCCTCGCCCAAGGCGATACGCACGATCGGTTCATAGACAAGACGGGGAAGCGGGAACAGTGTTTCCATCATGGATCAGCCCTCGACCGGGGATGGCGACACCGGGGTGGTGCGGAGGCGGAAACTGTGCCGGGCTTCCGGGACGGTATCAGGATAATCGGCGCGGAAATGGGCCCCGCGCGATTCCTGCCGCGCCAATGCCGCCTCGAGGATCTGCGTTGCCGCCACCAGCGCCAGCGCGCCGGGAAAGCGTTCCGACATCTGACCAGCCAGATCCAGCGCGGCCGAAAGACCTGCCTCATCGCGCACGACGCCGGCATGGGCGGTCATCGCCGCCCGCAAGGGCTGCATTTCCGCATCCGGCATCACCGAAACCGGGGCGAAATCACTGGCGGGCGCAGTGTCGCGCTGTTCGCCATGCAGGGATTCCGCAATCCGCGCAGCAAAGACCACGGCTTCGAGCAATGAATTCGATGCCAGCCGATTGGCCCCATGCGCCCCCGTTGCGGCGCATTCCCCGCAGGCCCAGAGCCCGTCCAGCGAGGTTTTCCCCCGAAGATCGGTGACGATCCCGCCCATGTGATAATGCGCGGCGGGGGCGACCGGGATCGGCGCGCGGCGCGGATCGCAGCCGGCTTTCATCGCCGCTTCGAATACCACGGGAAATTCGGTGGGGAAATGATCGCCGATCGCCGCTCTTCCGTCGAGAAACACCTGCCGGCCGGCCGCCATTTCGGCACCGATCGCGCGCGACACCACATCGCGCGGGGCAAGATCGGCGCGGGGATCGTAATCGCCCATGAAAGCGCGCCCGCGATCATCAACCAGAATGGCACCTTCGCCGCGCAGGGCTTCGGTGGCGAGCGGGGCGGGATCGGTATCGACATCCATCGCCGTCGGATGGAATTGTACGAATTCGGGATCGGCGATCAGTGCCCCGGCCCGGAACGCCATGGCAAAGCCCTGACCCCGGGCCTCGCGGGGATTGGTGGTCAGACGAAACAGCCCGCCAGCCCCGCCCATGGCCAGAATCGTCTGATCGGCATGGAGCCGCACGAGGCCGCCATCATTGCGCGTTGCAGCGATGCCGGAAATTCCGCCTTTTCCGTCCTCCAGCAAGGAAATGGCCCGCAATCCCTCCAAAATCTCGATCTGCGCTGAGGCCCGGACGGCGTTGGTCAATGCATCCATGATCGCTTTGCCGACCAGATCGCCGCCGACCCGCGCCACACGGGGGAAGGAATGGGCGGCCTCGAGCGACAGGCGCAGGCTGCCATCCGGGCTGCGGTCGAATGCCACGCCGAGCTCCAGCAGATCGCGGATGCGTGCAGGGCCCTCTTCGGCGAGGATACGCGCCGCCACCGGATCGACAAGCCCTCCGCCCACGGCAATCGTGTCGGCGGCATGGGCCTCCGGGCTGTCTTCGGGCGACAAGGCAGCCGCAAGCCCCCCTTGCGCCCAGGCAGAGGCCGCCGCGATCCCGAGCGGCGTCGGTGACATCACGCTGACCCGGGCGGGGGCGAGCTTCAGCGCCAGAAACAATCCCGCAAGCCCCGCGCCGACAATGACGATTTCCCGGCGCAGGCTGTCGCCTGCATCCTGCGGCCGGTACAGGGATGGAGCCATGACCCGGGCCTAGAGCTCGATCACCGGCACGAATTTCGCCCGTGCTTCGGGATCGAAGGCCGGCGGCTGCGCGGGTTGCGGCACGGCCAGCATGGCCTCGATCGCCGCGCGGGCGCGCGCGCCAAGGGCCGGATCGAGCCGAACCTCATATCGGTCATGGACCAGCGCATCATAGATGCTTTCGAGGCTGATCCGCTTCATATGCGGGCAGAGATTGCAGGGCCGGACAAACAGGGTCGAAGGCGAGGAGGCCGCCACATTGTCCGACATCGAACACTCGGTCAGCAGCACCGCGCGCGCCGGCCGGTGTTCGGCGACATAATAAGCGAGTGCGGCGGTCGAGCCCACGAAATCGGCGGCCTGCGCGGTTTCGGGCGGGCATTCGGGATGGGCGAGGACGATTGCACCCGGATGAGCCGCGCGCAATTCGGCGATGTCTTCTGCGGTGAAACGCTCATGGACCTCGCAGGCCCCGCGCCAGGCGATGATTTTCACTTCAGTCTGGGCGGCGATGTTTTTGGCGAGATATTCGTCGGGGATGACGATCACCCGGTCCACGCCCCATTCTCGCGCGATCCATTCGACGACCGGCACGGCATTCGATGAGGTGCAGCAAATATCGCTTTCCGCCTTCACCTCGGCCGAGGTGTTGACATAGGTCACGATCGGCACGCCCGGATATTCCGCACGGATCCGACGGACATCCGCCCCGGTGATGGAGGCGGCGAGCGAGCATCCGGCCCGCAGATCGGGGATCAGGACTTTCTTGTCCGGATTGAGGATTTTCGCGGTCTCGGCCATGAAATGCACGCCGGCCTGCACGATGACCGGAGCCTCGGTCGCCCGCGCCATTTGCGCAAGCTTCAGGCTGTCGCCCACCACATCGGCCACGCCATGGAAGATTTCGGGCGTCATGTAATTATGGGCGAGGATGATCGCCCCTTTTTCGCGCTTCAGGCGGTTGATCGCCGAAATCAGGGGGGCAAAGGCCGGCCATTCCATCGGCGTCACGACATGGCGCAGTTTGGCGCGGATCGCGGCGGTCTCGGCCTCGATTTCCGGGGTAAATACCAGCCCGCGTGCGCCGAGCGCCTCCGTCTCGCGAAACGGGCGCAGATCGCAGCCAGGCCGGGAATCGACGATATTGGCGCGCGCGGAGGTCGCCTTCGCGCCCGACAGCGTCGGCTTGCGCCCGGTCGGCGCTTTGCGCGCACGCGTGGTCCCGGCATCGCCGGCCAGATCGGTGTGGACCATCTTGTCCTCGCACTGTCCCCGAAGGCATGTTGCCCGACGGGATGGCCGCAACAGACGGCCTCTTTTGCTCAAAAAGAGCATAATTGCGGCGGAGTTTTCCCACCCGGTGCCATTTCTGGCGAAACGGACCCGGTTCAGCGGAATTTTGAAACCATCCGGAATCGCTTCACAGAGATTCCTGCTGGGCCAAACACGTGATTTCCGCTGCAGTAAAGATATGTCGTTTTTGTTATGCTACAAGTGAGCATAAGCATGGCCGATTAATAACGCGAAAGTCTGCCTGCGGCAAGGGCGAATTCGCTTTGCGGGGCGTGATCACGCGATTGGGATCGAAGATTGGCCCGGATCGGGGCGGCACCCTCTTGAACCGCCATCGGGCTTTGCTCATGTGATGAATCCGGTGTGTTTCATGGGGCGGGTTCATGACCGTCCACGCGACGCCGGTACGAGAGACACAGGAGGATGTCATGCAAGCGAGGTTGGAATCCGGTATCAAGGCGATGAGCCCGGAGCAATTTGCCGCGCTTGGAGCGCCGGAAGTGGTCTATTTCCGGGAGATGAGTCCTGCCGAGGCCTTCGGACCTGACGCCATTCCGGCGGATTTCGTGATTGGCAGCAACCGAAAGGTGGTGGTTGTGTTCGGTGC
The DNA here is from genome assembly GCA_021731815.1 of Hyphomonadaceae bacterium. Classification (GTDB taxonomy): domain Bacteria; phylum Pseudomonadota; class Alphaproteobacteria; order Caulobacterales; family Aquidulcibacteraceae; genus JAKFWO01. Next base: position 43,535 of record JAKFWO010000023.1, read on the forward strand.
CAATGGCGAGAGGCTGGCGATCGTCACCGATCGCGATGCGGCCGATGTTGCGGCCGCCCGGAACGGGCTGTTTCCGGTGGTGGTGCATTAACCGGGCTTTCGCCATCCGGCTCAGGCGGGGAATGCCGATCTCCGGTGAATCAGGCTCCGTCGCCCCGGGCCGGATAGGTGCGGCCCTTCCATGCGCCGCCTTTGCCGGCCCAGGTACGGCGGGCGCTGTCAAAGGTCATGAGGCCGTAGATTAGGCCGGCCAGCGGCAGCAAAGGCGCGAGCCAGAGCGGTTTTCCATAATCCCTCAGGGTCGGGATGAAGGCGAAGGCCATCAGCACCCAGCTTCCGAGCCCGGCAATCGCTGCCCATTCCGTGTGGTGCCACGGCCAGGTCAGCAGCACTGCCGGCCCGAGCAGATAGACAAAGGCCAGCCCCATGAGGCACAGGGTCAGCATCAATTTCGAATAGCCCAATTGGGCATAGGCCGTGCGCGCGACCATCGACCAGATGGATCCCAGCGAACGATTGTCGCGGCCCGATATCGCTTCGTCAGGCTCGGCGAGGCCAATGAAGATGCGCCCCGCCGGCGGCCCAAGCTTGATCCGCTCGGCAAGGCTGCAATCGTCGATCAGCGCCCCGCGAATGGCGCCAGGCAGGTTGAGCGCTCGCAAGCGCTCCGTCGAGACCAGCATTACCCCGCCCGCGGCGGCAGCGGTTGTCTTCTTGCGCGAATTGGCCCAGGCGAAGGGATAGAGCTTCTGGAAGAACAGGATGAAGGCGGGAATGAGCAGCCCGCCCCACATCCCGCGCGCATCGAGCCGGCTCATCAGCGAGACGAGTGCGAGATTTTCCGACAGCGCGCGCGCCACCAGCCGGCGCAAGGTGTGCGGCCCGAAACGGATATCGGCATCGCAGAGCAGGAAGTAACGGGCGCGCGGCGCGAGCGCAAAGGCGGCTTCCACGCCTTGCGCCTGGGCCCATAATTTCCCGGTCCAGCCGGTGGGGAGGGGTTTGCCCCGGATGATGCCGAGTCGGTCGGGCGCACGAATGGCCGCCGCCCGCGCCTGTTCAACCGTGGCATCGGTGGATTGGTCATCGACAAGGATCACGGAGAAAATTCCGGGATAATCGCTGGCGAGATGGGCGTTGATTGTGTCGCCGATGGTTTCGGCCTCGTTACGGGCCGGGATGATCGCAACAATTTGCGGCCATTCGTCGGGTGCGGCGCGGTCGGGCCCCAGCCGGATATTGGCCCGCCAGAATCCGCCATGCAGGCTCAGCAGATAGCCCCAGGCCAATAAAGCGGCAGAAGCAAGAAGGGTCAGAATGCTCATGGGGGGGCCGGGCAACAAGGCGCATCCGATGCGACGCGATCTTTCAATTGCCGCTTCGTGCTTGACCCCACAAGCCCTCGCTCGGTAGGAAAGCCGTGAACAAATCCGTGAAGCGGTGCCGGAGCCTTTGGGCGGGAATGTAATCATGAACGCTGCAAATCTTCCGAAGCCGCCGGCCGGGCCTCCGGAGACGCCGTCCGGCAAGGGCGCGAAGGACGAGAATTTCCCCGTCGGCTCTTTCCTCATCGCCCGCGAATTGCGGCCCTGTGTCGCGGCCTTTTACGCATTTGCCCGCGCGGCCGACGACATTGCCGATAATGCTGCCCTGACCGCATCCGACAAGATCGCGCGGCTCGATGCCATGGAGGCGGCCCTGATCGGCCAGCCCGGTCTTGGCGCGGGCTTTGAAAAGTCTCATGTGTTGCGGGCGGAGCTGGTCAAGGCCGGCGTGACGGATGCCCATGCGCGCGCCTTGTTGTCGGCCTTTCGCCAGGACGCCATGAAGCGGCGCTATCAGAGCTGGGACGAGCTTCAGGATTATTGCCGCCGCTCGGCCGATCCGGTGGGGCGCTTCCTCATCGATCTGCATGGCGAGAGCGGCGGGCTCTATCCCTATTCGGATGCCCTGTGTTCGGCCTTGCAGGTGCTCAACCATTTGCAGGATTGCGCCGATGACCTGCGCAGCCTCGATCGCTGCTATATCCCGCGTGACTGGCTCGAATCCCATGGCGGGTCGATGACCGACGTGCTGAAGCCGGCCATGAATCCGGCTTTCGCCGCGACCAAGGCGCAGATGACGGCTGGCATCCGGGTGTGGCTGAAACTCGCGCGGCAATTGCCGGTGCGGATGAAAAGCGCGCGTCTGGCCATGGAGAGCGCGGTCATCATTGCGCTCGCCCGCAAGCTGACCCGCCGGCTCGAACGCGGCGACCCGCTGGCGCGCCGGGTGGCGCTCGGCAAGCTGGATTTTGCGCTGGCGGGGGTGGAAGGCGTGCTGCGCGGCCTGTTCGGGCGCCGGAAGGCTGCCTGATGCGCGATGATTCCCTGAATACGGGTCGAAGTCCGATCACGGCCCGTCCGGAGGATCTCGCCGAAGTCGAGGCCATCGTCGCGCGCTCTGGCACCTCCTTCGGGCTCGGCATGCGGATCCTGACGCCACCGCGCCGGGCGGCCATGCATGCGGTCTATGCCTTTTGCCGCGCGATCGACGACATCGCCGATGAACCGGCGCCCGTCGCGGAAAAGCGCGCGGGCCTCGCTGCATGGCGGGCCGAAATCGCGGCCCTCTATGCCGGGCGGCCGGGCACTGCCATCGGCCGGGCGCTGCTGCGACCGGTTGCGGAATATCATTTGCCTGAATCCGAATTCCTCCTGCTCATCGAGGGCATGGAATGGGATGCCGAAGGGCCGATCATCGCCCCCGATATGGCGCGCCTGCGGGCCTATTGCCGGCGTGTGGCCGGCGCCGTCGGACAATTGTCAATGCCGATTTTCGGGGCTCCCCCGGGCGAAGCGTCCGGGTCCTTTGCCGTTGCCATGGGCGAGGGGCTCCAGCTCACCAATATCACCCGGGATGTGGCCGAGGATGCCGGCGAGGGTCGGCTCTATCTCCCGCGTGAATTGCTGGTTGCGCATGACATCGCGCCTGAGCCGATGACAGTGCCGGGTCATCCTGCACTTCCGGCGGCGCGGGCAGCACTTGCCGGAGAGGCGCAGCGGGCTTTTGCCGCAGCCGATCTGGCAGCACGCGACCTGCCTTTCAAACATATCAGGCCCGCGCTCGTCATGAAGGCCATCTATTCATTGTCCTTGCGGGCGATGATTCGGGACGGATTCCGCTCGCTCGACAAGCCAAAAATCCCGGCGGTGGCGAAGCTCATGGCCGGTTTTGCGGCGTTTGCGGGCTGGGGGCGCGGATGAGCACGCCCGAACCCGATGCACCGCGCGCCTTCGTGATCGGGGCCGGGCTGGCGGGGCTTGCGGCCGCACTCGGCCTCGCCGAGGCCGGTTACCGGGTTCATCTGTTCGAGGCGGCACCCCGTGCGGGCGGGCGCTGCCGGTCGTTTTGGGACGATCGTCTGTCGATGCAGATCGACAATGGCAATCATTTCATCATGAGCGGCAATGAAGCCGCTCTGGGCCTGCTCGACCGCGTAAGCGCGAAGGACGCACTGATCGGCCCGGACGATGCCGTTTATCCCTTTGTCGATCTGGCCAATGGGCGACGCTATTGCGTGCGGCCGGGCCGGGCGCGCACGCCCTTGTGGCTGTTCCACCCCGAACATGGCGCGCCGGGTGCCGAAATTCCGGATTATTTCGAGGCGGCCCGCTTTTTCCTTGCGGGGGAGGGGGATCTGGTCTCGGATGTCATTCGCCGCCGGGGTGCCATGTGGCGGGGGTTCTGGGAGCCGATGACCATCGCGGTGCTCAATGCCGCCCCCGAAAACAGCCAGGCCCGTCTGCTTGCCCCCGTGCTGACCCGCACCTTTCTGCGCGGCGGGGATTATTGCCGGCCATTGATCGCGCGTACCGGGCTCGGCGATGCCTTCGTCACCCCGACCCTTGCCCGGATCGGCGCATTGGGCGGGGAGATCCGGTTTGGCACGCGGCTCAAGGCGCTCGAATTCGATGCCGACCGTGTGCGCGCGCTCGTCTTCGCCGATGAACGGATCGAGCCCGGTCCGCGCGATGCCGTGGTGCTCGCCGTTCCGCCGGCGCGGGCGGGCGAAATGGTTCCCGGCCTCATCCCGCCCGAGGATGGCGACACCATCCTCAACGCACATTTCCGGCTCGAACATGAACCACCGGCATTGCCCAATGGCTCGCATCTTCTGGGCGTGATCGGGGCGGCGACCCAATGGATCGCGGTGCGCGGGCTGCATGTCTCGCTCACCATCTCGGCCGCAGGCCCGCTTGCCGAACAGGACGAGGCCATGCTCCTGCCGGTCTTGTGGGACGAAACCCGGCGCGCGCTGGATTTATCCGCGGAAACACTCTATGCCGCCGGGCGGATCATCAAGGAAAAGCGGGCGACCTTTGCCCCTGATCCGGCCAATGTGCGAAAGCGGGCGGCCCCGACCACCGCCTGGCGCAATCTCGTTCTGGCCGGTGACTGGACGGCGACCGGTCTTCCGGCCACCATTGAGGGCGCGATCCATTCCGGCGACATTGCCGCGCGCATTGTCCGGGGAAAGCGCTGATCCGGGCTCCCTTGCGATTCCGCCCTCTCTTTGCGATTCCGCCCTCTCTTTGTGATCCGGACTGCGATGATCGCTTCCCGAACATTCACCAACAGGTCCGCCATGCGCCACGCCGACAGCCCCCTTTCGCCGATCGAGGACATCATCGAGGACGCCCGCAATGGCCGCATGGTCATTCTGGTCGATGCCGAGGACCGGGAGAATGAGGGCGACCTCGTGATTCCCGCCCAGATGGCGACGCCCGATGCGATCAATTTCATGGCGCGTTTCGGCCGCGGGCTGATCTGCCTTGCCTTGACCCAGGACCGCGCCCGCCATTTGCGCCTGCCACCGATGTCGGGCGACAACCGCCAGCGGACCGGCACGGCTTTCACGGTCTCGATCGAGGCGCGCGAGGGCGTGACCACCGGCATTTCCGCCCATGACCGCGCCCGCACCATCGCGGCCGCCATCGCCCCCGACAAGGGTGCCGATGATATCGTGACGCCCGGCCATGTTTTCCCGCTGGTGGCGCGCGATGGCGGGGTCCTCGTGCGCGCCGGGCATACGGAGGCCTCGGTCGATCTCGCCCGGCTGGCCGGGCTGTTGCCGGCGGCCGTGATCTGCGAAATCATGCGCGACGATGGCGCGATGGCGCGATTGCCGGATCTCGTCGATTTTGCGCGCCAGCACAATCTGCGGATCGGCGCGATTTCGGATCTGATCGCCGCCCGCCGGCGGACCGAGCGCTTTGTCGACCGGGTGCTCGAAACCCGTTTCGAGAGTGTCCATGGCGGGACATTCCGGATGTTTGTCTATCGCAACCGCCTCAATGGGGCCGAGCACGCGGCACTGGTCCGGGGGCGGGTCAGTCCCGACCAGAGCGTGCTTGTGCGCATGCACCGGCTCGATATCGTGTCCGATGTGCTGGGGGCCGCCGGTGCCCGCGCCGATTACGCTGCCCTTGCCTTGCGGGCGCTTGCCGCCCATGATGGGCCGGGGGTAGCGGTGTTCATCCGCGATCCCAACCCGACGGCATTGACCGATCGGCTGGGGCGCGAGGCTTCTTCGGAAAATGGCGCGCCGGCGCGCGAAAAAGTGTTCCGCGACTACGGAATCGGTGCCCAGATCCTCATGGATCTGGGGGTGCGCCGGATGATGCTGCTCAGCAATTCGGAGACCCGGCTTGCCGGGCTTGAAGGCTATGATCTGGAAATCGAGGGCCGGGTGCCGCTTTCGGCCTGAAGCAAATTCAGACTGATCGGTATTCTTCCTGAACTTCTTTCGGAAAAATCAGCGTTGGGAAGGATCACGATCGACATGGGTTCCGGGGGAAGTCCGAAATCATCGGGGCCGAAATCATCAGGAAAAGAAAAATCATCAGGAAAAGACATGGTGCCGACACGCAATGCCCGCCACACGGGGCCCCTGTCATTGGTGGAAAAAATAGCCCCGCTGCGGATTCTGATCGTCACCGCGCCCTGGTATGAAGATATTGCGGCATTGCAGATCGAGGGGGCAGAACGTGCGCTCTCTGCGTCGGGGGCACAATTCGAGCATGTCGAGGTTCCCGGTGCGCTGGAAATCCCGGCAGCGATCGCTTTCGCTGCGCGCGCAACAGAGGACGGCGGCAAGAGCCTGCGCTATGACGGCTTTGTCGCGCTGGGCTGTGTCATCCGGGGGGAGACGACGCATTACGAGATCGTGTCGCAATCCTCGGCGGCGGGGCTCATGGAGCTTTCAATCCGCGAATTGCTCGCGATTGGCAATGGGATACTCACTGTGGAAAACCGTAAACAGGCCTTTGTCCGGGCGCGACCTGAAGCCCAGGACAAGGGGGGAGGGGCCGCTCTGGCCTGCCTTGCCATGATCGCGTTGCGCAGAAAATTCCTTGCGGAGGCCATATGAAGGCGTCCATGGCTGAGCCCGCGATTCCGTCCGGGCGGGTGGCCGGCGAAAAGGCGGCGCGACTGGCCATCGTTCAGGCGCTCTACCAGATGGAACATGCGGAAGCGACCGTGCCCACCGTCAAGATGGAGCTCCGCGCCAATCGGCTGGGGCTCGATTCGGGGGAACAGGCGTCCGGCCCCATGGATATCGGGCTGTTCGACCGGGTGATCGACGGCGTGGTGGCCCATCAGGATGAAATCGACGGGGCGATCCGCATGGCCCTTGCGGAAAACTGGCGGCTGGAACGCGTGGCGTCGGTCGCGCGCGCCATTTTGCGGGCGGGAGCCTTCGAATTGTGTCACGATTGGCGGTTCGATCGCGCTTTGATCATCGATGCCTATGTCAGCCTTTCGCGCGCCTTTTTCGACGATCCGGAACCCGGCTTCATCAATGGCGTGCTCGACCGCCTGAGCCGGCTGGAACGGCCAGAACCGTCATGAATATGGGCCGTCATGAATATGGGCCGTCATGAACAGGTTGCTTCTTGCGGGCCGGTTTGCATTCGGTGCCGCGGCGCTCTGCTGCCTGCTTCGGTCCGGTCAGGCGCGTTTCATTTCTGTCGGGTTTCCTGATTTGGCCGGGTCTTGTGCATGAATTCTGACGCTTCCACCCATTCGGATCCCCATCGCGAACGCCCGGTGGCCCTGGTGACCGGAGCCTCGCGCGGGATCGGGCGGGCGGGGGCCCGTGCGCTGGCCAAAGCCGGTTTCCACGTCGTGGCGGCAGCGCGCGCGCAAAAGGCGCTCGAAAGCCTTGACGATGAAATCAGGGCCGAGGGTGGGTCCATGACCATCGTGCCGCTCGACCTCAAGGACGCGGAGGCGCTCGACCGGCTGGGCGGGGCCTTGTACGAGCGCTTCGGGCGGCTCGACGCATTGCTGGCCGCGGCCGGAATATTGGGGGGGCTTGCGCCCGTGTCCCATTCCGGCCACCGCCAGATCGAGGATGTGCTGGGCGTCAATCTGCTGGCCAATATCCGGCTGATCCGCGCCATGGATCCTTTGCTGCGCCTTGCGAAATCGGGCCGGGCCCTGTTCCTGACATCGGGTGCCGCGCATCGGGCGATTCCCTTCTGGGGATTATATGCTGCGAGCAAAGCGGGTCTCGAGCGGCTGGTGATGACCTGGGCCGAGGAAGTGAGTGTCGCGGGGATCGGGGTCAATCTGTTCGATCCGGGCGCGGTCAGGACCGCCATGCGCGCCCAGGCGTTTCCGGGCGAGGATGCGCATGATTTGCCGGCTCCTGAGGAAATCGCTGCGTTTTTTCCGGCAATTCTGTCGCCGGGGGAGACCCGCACCGGGCTCCTCCTTCGCTATGACCGGGCGGAGGCGCGCCTCGTCGAAATGGCAGTCTAGCAGTTCGATTCCGACATTTGCATCCCATTGATAGCTCTCGGCGAGCAAATGTCGGAATCATGAGAACCACCAGCCAATTATTGATCCTCGCGGATCTTTTGAATGTGACTTTGCTTGCGCGCCTGATGTCGAGTGGGATGCAAAAGTCAAAGGGGATCCACCAGCGTTGGGGCATCGAAATTAGCCTTGCGTTTGGCTGGAAATGAGGCACGGCTGTCGGGGAATAATACATCCACGCGACGATCTTCAGGCCCGCCTGCTTTCTCTGGTCCGGCTTCTTTCTCCAGCTTTCATTCGACAGGTTTCGGCGTCATGTCCCAACAAATGTCCAGACCCGACAGCGCGGTGACAAGGGTGAGCGCGCCTGACATCCATGCCCGCAAAAACGGGATTCCGATCGTGTGTCTGACTGCCTATGACGCGGCTGTTGCCCGTCTCATCGATCCGTTCTGCGACCTGATCCTTGTGGGCGACAGCGTTGGAATGGCGGTGCATGGCCTCGAATCGACGGTGGGCGTCACGCTCGACATGATGATCCTGCACGCCCGGGCCGTGATGCGGGGCTCGATCCGCGCGCTTGTGGTGGTGGACATGCCATTCGGCTCCTATGAAGCGGGGCCGGAGATCGCCTTTGCCAATGCCGCACGCATATTGAAGGAAACCGGTGCCCAGGCGGTAAAGCTCGAAAGCGGACCCGAAATTGCCGCCACGATCCGGTTTCTCACGGCGCGCGGGGTGCCGGTCATGGGGCATGTCGGCCTGCGCCCCCAGGCGGTGAATATGGTCGGCGGGTTTCGGGCGCGCGGGCGCAGCGATGCCGAACGCGCAGCGATCCTCGCCGAAGCACAAGCCGCAGATGAGGCCGGGGCGTTCGCCATCGTGGTCGAATGCGTGGCTGAGGGTCTTGCCGAGGAGATTACCCGGGCGGTGGGGTGTCCCACCATTGGCATCGGGGCCTCGGCGCAATGCGATGGCCAGATCCTCGTCACACCCGACATGCTCGGATTATTCGACTGGACGCCGAAATTCGTCCGCCGCTACGGGACCATGGCGGCACAGATCGCCGAAGCCGCTTCGCGCTATCGCGAGGATGTCCAGGAACGAAGTTTCCCGGGGCGAGCCGAGACCTATCGTATCAAGACCTGATTTTGCCGCGCTTTTGCCATGATTTTATTTGCAAGGTTCAAATTGACCGAGCAAGATCGACCCAAAATTAGCAATTGTCGGCTAAAGTGTCTGTTTATGGGTCGGTTCCAGCGCGCCGGAATGGCGGATGGATGGGGTGAACGGCGATGAACGCGCTCAATCGCGATCTCGATATCACGAATCCGGATGGTCGTAATCCGGACAGAAACGGGCGGGACGGGCGCAGTTTCGACCGCTTTGACCGCGCAGAATATGATTCTGCCGATTCCGCACTGATGCGTGCTGCCCGGCCCGGTCCCTGGCGGCCGATTCTTGCGGCGCTGCTGGCGCTTGCGGCTGCGGGTTCGGCCGGGGCCTTTGTCTATGCGGTTGCGCCGGACAATGATGTCCTTGCATTGTCGCCTGAAATCCAGATCGCGGCGGCGGCAGCGATCGGCACCGGGGCGCTGCTCATCTTCTTTCTCGGCCTTGTGGCGCATGAAGCGGCCAAGGCGAGGATGTCGGCGCGGCTCATGACGCTCGCAGCGCGCCGGTTGATGGCACCGGCGGCGGGTGCTGCGGCCGAGGTCAAGGAACTCGGGGCGGCCGTCCGCGCCCAGGCCAATGCCTTTGAACAAGCTATTCGCGGTGCCCAGGAGCGGCTCCAGGGCCTCGAACTCGCAATGGGTGGTCAGGTGACCGCCATCGAAAACGCCACGGCACGCGCGCGTGCGCAATCGGCGGCCATGGCCGATCACCTCGAACGCGAGCGTGCAGCCCTCGGCCAATTGGGAGAGACATTGCAGTCCCAGGCCCAGCTCGTCTCCCAGGCCGTGTCGCGCAGCGCCCGGATCGCCGCGGAAGCCGCCGGGCTTGGCGAGCAGGAAATGAAGCGGGCGGAGGCCTCGCTTGCCGAAAGGCGGCGGGAACTCGACACCGCAATCGGGGCCTTGCGCGCGCGCGGCGACGAGATCGTCAAAACCGCCAATGAGGCATTGGCGCGCTCCCAGGCGCTGGAACAATGGCTGATCCGCACCGAGGATCGGGTGGGGACCGCGGGCCGCGCGGCGGAAGCTGCCCGGCGCTCGACGGAAATGGCGGTCGCGGCCGCCGAGGGCGCGACCCAGGCGATCCAGGGCATGGTCGGGCAAACGCTCGAGGACGCCCGCAAGGTCGCCGAATTCGTGCGGGCTGAAACCAATGCGGCGGGCGTGGATGCGGCCGGCGACCTCGAGGAGATCACCCGGCGCGCAGAGGCCGCCGGGCGGGCGGTCGATGCCTCCCGTGCTGCGGTGCAGAAATATGCCATGGAATCAGAGACGCAATTGCGTGCGATCTCGGAATCCTTTGCGGCCGCGACAGCCAGGGCGGAGGAAGCGGCCGAGGAGCGCTTCCAGCAAGCCACGCGGATCATGGAACAGGCCGCAATCGCACTGGGGGTCACGGCCGACCGGGTGGAATCCGCCGATCGTTCGCCACACACCGCGCCGATGGTTGCGGCCATGGGGCGCGCCAGCGGAGATCAGGACCCCTTCCGGCGGATGCCTCAGCCCGTCACCCCATCGGCGGCACCGCCCCCGGCACCACCCCCGGCACCACGTCGTCCCGCGGCAGCATCCGCGGCGAACCCGAATCCATCGATCCCGAATCCTGCACCGGTAAATTCGACGGCGCGACTGGCGAGCGCCAGCGGCCCGCAGCCCTTCCGACCGGTATCGCCCAGCGAACCGGCTCCAGGCTGGACCAATTTCATGGGTGCGCCCGGAGGCCTCGAGCGTGAACCTGTCCGCGCTCCGGTCAAACCCGATTTTGGAGCGCCGTTTTCGGCACCCGAGGCAACATTGGATCAGAATCCGGATTCCGGGCACGCAGCGGACTGGCTGGGCAGCGATTTGCCCGATCCTCCGTCCGCGGCAAGAGGACCAATGCGGCCATTCGATCCCTTTGGCGAGGAACCGGATTTCCCGAGCCCGTTTCGTGCGGAACCGGGACAAGGTGGTCAGGCCTGGTCCGGTTCCCTGCCGGCAGCGCCCGGTCCGGCATCGGGTGCCGGTCTGAGCTGGAAGGATCTTCTCGCTTCGATCGACGATGAGGCAATGCCGGGCGATCAGGGCCGCGCGCGTCATTTGGCCGAGGAATTGGGGATCAAGCCCCAGCACGTGTTCCGGGGTGTCGATCTCGACCGCATCCTTGCCAAAGCCCGTCACGGTGCGGCGGCGCGGCGCAAGGCGGTGCAGGACATAGCGGGCGAACTCATTCGCAAGATCGACAAGCGCTTCCAGCGCGAGGAGCGGCTGGCCCGCAGCGCGCGCCAGTTCGTGGACGGTTTTGCTCCGCAATTTGCTGCGGCGCTGCATGCCGGCAGCGAGAGCGGTGCAATCCTGTCGCTGGTCAATTCCGAAGAGGGGCGGTTGTTTCTGTTGCTGGACGCAGCGCTGGAATGAACGCAAGCGGATTGGGTCCTGCCGCCACCGCGCATGACGAAGCTCTCGATCGTTATGCCGATCTCACCGGCCCACACCCCTTTGAGCGCGAGGCACATCACTGGATCGGCACCGGAAAGGTCCGCGCGCGCCAGGCACGTGCGGCGTTTTTTCTGACGGTGCAGGGGATCACCACCCAGGCGCGCTATTACAAGCCGTTGATCTATGAGTTCTTCCGTAAGGAAATGACGATGATCCGCCCCCGTCGGGGTGATTGCTGGTGTGTGATCCGGGTGGAACATGGTGGCGAGCCGCCAATGATCGACCTTGATAATATTGCGAAGGCTTTGCTCGATGCCATCAAGCGCTTCGTCATGCACGACGATTCACAAGTGGCGCTTCTGGTGGTAGAGCGTCGAAAGATGCCGGGGAACCTTACGGACGAACGGATTTGCCTCGCTTCGGGCTTTTTCGCACCAGAAAACGGGAATTCACCATGAGACTGCATCTTTTTGGAGCAATCTTCGGGGATCGATAAAATTGCTCCAAAGAAGTTAAGCGGATTTTCGTCCCGCTTCGGCACAATTCTCGACGCAGACACGCGTATAACAATAATCGCCGGATCAAATCGGCGACGTAAATTCGGGGCGTTTCATGGCCAAATCCATTCTCATCGTCGATGACGATCCGACCCAGCGCAGGCTGTTGCAAGCAGCCGTCGAGCGTCAGGGTTTTTCGGCCCTGACCGCGGGGGATGGTGATCAGGCACTCGCGATCCTGTCGGGTCCGGCCATGGGCGGCGTTGATCTGGTGCTGCTCGATCTCGTAATGCCAGGCCTGTCGGGGCTCGACGCGCTGCGCGAAATGAAGGTCCGCGCGCCCGACCTTCCGGTCGTGGTGCTTACGGCCCATGGCGGCATCGAAACCGTGGTCGAGGCGATGCAATCGGGGGCTTCGGATTTCTTCGTCAAGCCGGCGAGCCCCGAGCGGATTCTGGTCTCCATCCGCAATTCACTGAAAATGACGGAATTGAAGGGCGAGGTCTCGCGCCTGAAGCGCAAGGCTGCGGGCCAGGTGGCGTTTGAAGACATGATCGCGGAAGCCCCCGCGATGCGCGCGACCGTCAAACTCGCCAAACGCGCTGCCAGTTCAAATATCCCGGTGCTGATCCTCGGAGAATCCGGGGTGGGCAAGGAATTGCTGGCAAGGGCCATTCATGGCGGATCCGATCGCGCCGGGCGGCCTTTTGTTGCAGTCAATTGCGGGGCCATTCCCGAAACACTCGTGGAAAGCATCCTGTTCGGGCATGAGCGCGGGGCCTTTACCGGTGCGGTCGACCGCCATCAGGGGAAGTTCCAGGAGGCCAATGGCGGCACCCTGTTCCTCGACGAAATCGGGGAATTGCCGCTCGACATGCAGGTGAAATTGCTGCGCGCGCTTCAGGAAAGCGAAATCGATCCCGTGGGCGGAAAGCGGCCGGTCAAGGTCGATGTGCGCATATTGTCGGCGACCAATCGCGATCTGGGTGTTCTCGCAACCGAAGGCCGCTTCCGCGAGGATCTCTATTACCGCCTCAATGTGTTTCCCATCGAAGCCCCGCCCTTGCGCGAGCGGCGCGAGGACATCCCGGCTCTGGTTCGTCATTTCGTGCGCCGCTTCAATGCCGAAGAAGGCAAGGCACTGGAAGGCGCGAGCCCTGCGGCGCTCGACCTGTTGCTCGCCTATAATTGGCCGGGCAATGTCCGGCAATTGGAAAATGCCATTTTTCGGGCAGTGGTTTTGTGCGACGAGCCAGAGCTGTCACCGGCCGATTTCCCGCAATTGGCGGGCATGGACGGAGAACAGCGCCGTGCCGCCGATCTGCGATTCGATGCCGACCGGGGGATTGAGGCGGTCGCCGCACCCGTGGCTGCCTTGCCGGCCTTCGGTGCGGATGGGCATTTGCGCCGGTTCGAGGCGATCGAACGCGATCTGATCCGCCTCGCGCTCGAAGCCTATGACGGGCACATCACGGAAGTGGCGCGGCGGCTGGGAATTGGTCGCTCGACCCTGTATCGCAAGCTGCGCGAATATGGCTTCGATACGCCCGACGAAGCGCGGGCGGCCGGATAAAGCGCGCGTTCAGACAGAGATATGATCGCCAGCCCGGCCATTGCGGACGTGGTGCATCTTGCGGGCGAGCAATCGGCGCGCCCCGGCCGGCCGGTCCCGGAACGGCCGCCAATGGGCGTGGCGGGCGGCGGCCAGCATCTCGCGATCGCCGGCGCTGTCGCCAAAGGCTTCGACGATGTCTGCTTCGGCTCCGAAACGGGCGCGCAAGCGGTGCAATTTCTCCGCCCCGCGGCAATTGGCCCCCGCGATAGCGCCGGTGAACAGCGGCCCGTCCCGGGCAAGCTCGGTCGCCGCGCAATCGAGGCCCATCTCCCGCGCCCAGGGGCCGAGATAGACCGCAAGCGATGCCGACACGATGACAGGGCGGAGGCCGGATTTGCGCGCAGCCGCGATGCGCGCCATCCCGTCGCGGCGCAGGATGAGCGGCAGGATGTCCCGGGCAAAGGCGGCACCCTTCGCTTCGATTTCAGCCACCCTGTGCCCGGCAAAAAAGGCCTCGCAGGTTTTGGCCTTGGCCCGGTCGCGCGCTGCCCCTCCGGCAAGAGCGGCCACGAGAAAGGGCGAAAGCTCCGCCATATGGCGCGCAAAGCCGCGCCGGCCCGCGACATAGACCAGAAACAGGCTGAAACTGTCGGTCCAGCTCAGCGTACCATCGAAGTCAAAAGCGGAAAGCCGGGTCACGGAAGGCATGGAGCCCCTTACCCATTCCGCAGCTGAACGGCAACCATGGGCTCCGATGTCGCGGCCTTCAGGACAAACCGAGTTCGGCAAAGCTCACATTCTGGCTGCGTTGGACTTCGCCCTTTTCGTCATGGATGGCCAGAACAAGGTTGCGCCTGTTCCAGTCGATATCGATCAGGCCGAAATTATTGGGCGCGTAAAGTGTGCCGAGGACGAGAGAATCGGTCTCATCCGATGTCGCGCGCAGCGAGCGGTTGAGCGCAGAAGCCGTCATCTCGAACACGGCGGCCGGGCCGAAATCCGGATCCTTGTACAGCCCCGCTACATGCCGGTCGCCCGACACCAGCACGACGCCCTTTGCATTGCGGGTCTTCAGCAATTGCGACAGCCTTGCGCGTTCGGGCGGGAAATTGCTCCATTTTTCGAAACGATGCTCGCGCGGCAGGATCTGGATCGAGCTCATGATGAAGCGCAATTCGGCCGGTTTGGCGAGCTGTTCGTCGAGCCATTTCCATTGCGCTTCGCCCAGAATGGTTGAGGCCGGATCATTATCGGCGAGGTAATTGCGGCCGCGCCCGCCCGGGCCTTCGCTCGTCTTCAGCGGGGAGCGGAAGAAGCGGGTGTCGAGCATGATGATCTGGACCCGCGCGCCGACCGGGCCATTGATCGTCGAATAATAGGTGCCGGGATGGCTGCGTGCGTCGGCCGGAGCTTCCCAGAAATTCTCGAACAGGGTTTCGGCGAATTCCTTGCCGAAGAATCCCCCTCCCGCATCGTTCCAGCCATAATCATGGTCGTCCCAGGCAGGCATGATGGGCGCGGCCTCACGGATGGCGGCGAAATCGGGATTGGCCGCAAGGTCCCTGTAGGCCTGGCGTAATTCCGGCAGATCCGCTTCGCCCGATACGGCATCGGCATAGACATTGTCGCCGAGATAGACGAACAGATCCGGCTTCGCCGCCGCCGCGGCGCGCAAGGCCGGCACGGGCTGGGTCTCCTTCGAGCATGAACCAATCGCGATCCTGCCAAGCCGTTGACCGGCATCGGGCCAGGCTTTGAGGGCTCCCGCGCGCGGGAGATCGGCGAGACGCCCGGAATAGAATGGCTTGAGCGCATCCTGGGCGCTGGTGGCGACTGGCGGCGGCGCAGCTTTGGGCTTCTTTGCCACAGCAGGAGCCGCGAGCGTGACCAATGATGCGAGCGCGATCGCGCTTCCCGCCAATGCCAGTCGTTTCACAACGGGCCGGGACATATATTTTTGCATCAATGGTACTCCATATTGGAAAAACAGGCTTCAGACGGGCCCGAACCTCATCTGGCCAGAACCAAATCCGCCCGGGGCTGGAACATCGTCACTCCCCGGCTGAGCGGTCATAGCCGGGGAGTTTGACGCTGATGCGATGGTCATGCAGAAATCAGCATCCCGGCTGCGTCAAGATTCTGTGAGCGACCTGGCGATCTCTTGTGCGCGCGTGCCGCACACGCCATTTCTGGCAGGTTCGCGTGCCCAACTCTTTTCCGTCAGAAAAGGTATTTCAACATGTTTTCCAAATCCGACAAGACGACCATACCCAATGCGGCGCGCGCCTTGCCGGGCCGGGCCGACCCGATTCCCACCGCGCGCGATCATTTCGTATTTAACCGCCCGCTCAAGGGACCGTTTCCCCCTGCGACGAAGCAGGCCATGTTCGGCATGGGCTGTTTCTGGGGCGTCGAGCGGAAATTCTGGCAGGGTCCGGGCATTGTCATGACGGCAGCAGGCTATGGGGCGGGCATTACCCCCAACCCGACCTATAAGGAAGTGTGTTCGGGCGGGACGGGACATAATGAAGTGGTTCTCATCCATTATGATCCGGCCATTACGTCTTACGCCAACCTTCTGAGGATTTTCTGGGAGGGCCATGACCCGACGCAGGGCATGCGCCAGGGCAATGATCGCGGCACCCAATATCGTTCCGGGATCTATGTTGGTTCCGCGGAGGAACGTGCGCAGGCCGAAAAGAGTCGGGCTGATTATGCGCTTGAACTCGCCCGGGCCGGCTTTGGCGCGATCACCACGGAAATCATCGACGCACCGGCTTTTTATTATGCCGAGGATTATCACCAGCAATATCTGGCAAAGAATCCCGGCGGCTATTGCGGCGTGGGCGGCACCGGCGTGACCTGCCCGGTCGGGGTGCATGGCTGAGGCGTGAGGGCCGCCGCATTTCTGTTGCGTTGCGGCAGTCAAAATTTCGGAGTCCGATCCGGGTTTCTCACAAAATCTGTGGCCAAGCAGGCTGATGCCGGCTTACAAACGCCCATATACCAAAAAGAGGGAGGGCGGAAATGGCACGCATTGCGGTGGTTACGGGCGGAACGCGGGGCATTGGCCTCGCGATCACTGCACGATTGCACAGTGAAGGCTACAAGGTCGCGGCCAATTATTCCGGCAATGACGAAGCCGCGCGCGCCTGCGCTGCCAGCTATCCGGGCGTGGTCTGCCACAAATGGGATGTCGGCGATGAAAATGCCTGCCGTGAGGGCCTGGCCAAAGTCGAAGCCGAACTCGGTCCGGTAGATATACTCGTCAACAATGCCGGTATCACACGCGATGGCTTCTTCCATAAAATGACTGCCGGGCAATGGCGTGATGTCATGCGCGTCGATCTCGACAGCCTGTTCTTCATGACGCGCCCGGTCATCGAAGGCATGCGCGCGCGCGGTTTCGGACGGATCGTCAATATTGCCTCGATCAATGGCCAAAAAGGCCAGGCGGGTCAGGTCAATTATTCTGCCGCCAAGGCAGGGATGATCGGATTCACCAAGGCGCTGGCCATGGAGGGTGCTGCCAAGGGCGTTACCGTCAATTGTATCGCCCCTGGTTATATCGATACCGATATGGTGGCCGCGGTGCCGGAAGAAGCGCTCAAAAAGATCATCGCCACGATCCCCGTCGGCCGGCTTGGCAAGGCAGAGGAAATCGCTCGCGCCGTGGCCTTTTTGGCCGGCGATGATGCGGGCTTCATCACCGGGGCCACGCTCAGCGTCAATGGCGCGCAATATATCTCGGGCTGAGCGCCGGGGCTTTCCTGCCGACATATGTAAACCGGGCTTGAGGATAGTCCCGCGGCTTGCGTGGAGGGCTGTCCTACCTGTTTGTTACATAGTGAAATAAATCGTTGGTTAACAATTCTTCATACGATGTTGCATATCGATATGGACCAATATTTCCGCCGCAATATTGCCTTTCTTTGAGTGAATCGATGGTGCAAGCGCTTTTTTGCGCGGCTTGATGATGTTGGCTTTTCGACCAACATTGTTGACGGGGGCGACAATTGAAGAATATTCCTGAAGATGGCCTGACCGGAATTAATTCGGATGTTTCTCGCGCAATGCCCCATGCGGATTGGTCGCTCGATCTGAAGTCGCTGCCGGGTTCCCACAAGGCAGGGAACAGGCATGGTCGGGAACAGGTCGGTGCGGGTGGATTTTTGCGTGGCGTTCGCGACGCAGCACTGATTGCGGGGCTGGCAGGCATTCCTTTGGGCGAAGCCGCGGCGCAGAGCGCCGGTTTCCTGCCAGCAGCACCGGTAACGGCCTTGCGCCAGTCCTCCGCCAATGTGCTGTGTCGAACGGATGACGGGCGTGAATTCGTGGTCGAGCGTCAGGGCGGTACCGCGCGCCTGAAATTTGCAGATTCCGAGGAAGTCCTGGCACTGCGCATCGTTCCCGGTCCCCGGGGCGATGAATTGTTCAAAACCGATACCGATGAGGTGGTCCTGCGTCTTACCGCATTGGGGGGGATTACGCTTTATACGGCGCAAAACCCCAATGGCTCGCCGGCTATAGAGCAATCGGGTGCCGAAGCGATCGAGCCGCCGGCGCGGCCTGCTGCGGGGCTTCAGGCGGCCTTCGATCGTTTCACCGTCGAACTGGCGCGCGCGGGAGCTGCATTAAAGCTGCATGTCTCGCCCGAGGCGAGTGCCTTTCCGGCCGAAACCGCAGATGCGGCGCTGGTGGCGGCTCTGGGGGTGAAATCGGTGCCGACAGCCAATCTCACCTCGCTGCGCATTGAACGGGGGCGCATTCCGGGTGCTCAGGTCCAGGGCAAGGCTCTCATCATTCAGGTAGTGCCCGAGCTCGGCTATGCGGGTCGGCCTTCGGCCGCCGCGGTCAGACAGGCGATCGAGGCTCAGGGCGCGGGCGATCAGGCCAAATCGGTTTCCGCAAAATAATCGTCGTCAGTAATAATGTGGCCCGGCAATCATGCGGCCAGCAATTGCGCGGCCTGACCCTCAGCCGATCCGGTTGAGGGAAACCGCCCTGCGCATCAAATGTCGCAAACAAGGTCCGGCGCGTATGTGAGGATCAGTTCCGGATTGTCTCTGTCGCCGGCATCAGGATAATGGACCCGCCCTTCCCATCCTTCGCAAGCGCAGGATTGGCCGCCTTCGTCGTTGCTTTACCGATCTGAACGCGCATCGAAAAAGCTCGCGATGAATTCTGGCCTGTGGAATCGCTGGCTTCTCCGATCAGGTTAAGATAGTGAACCCCTTCGGACAAAGCCCGGAACCGGATATTGACCACATGTTTGCCGGTGCCGGCCATGGCCAGGGTCGCCAGATTTTCGCTCGAAACCAGTTCGAGCCCTTCGCCGGCGCGGGCGGTCAGGCGTAACGATCCCGAATCGTAATCTTCTGATACCGTCACCACCGCCGTACCCACATCGCCGACCCGGGCGGGTGCATTCAGGACATGACTGAATGCCATTGCGGCCCCGGGCTTGACCGTGGCGTGGTGGGGCGTGCCCTGGCCACGCGGCGCGGGTGCTCCCCACGCGGCGGTTTGCAAAACAAGGGTCGCGCCCAAGGTCATCAGTGTCACAAGCGACAGATTACCGGGAAAGTTGCGCATGGATTGCTACCTGACCTACTGGATTGAGAAATTGTAACAGGCGTCGCCACTGGTCTGGCCCGAAGCGGTATTCATGAAATCATGAGCGTCGATCCAGTAATCACCCGCATTCAACGTCCTTGTAACAGTCTCGGATTCGGCGGGCGCGGCCTGGGCAGAGATGACAGCGTCGCCCGCGCTGAACACGAAGAAGTCGGGGTCGCGATTTGTCGCGCCGCTGGTGCGGACCATGGTGAAGGTCAGGGACCGGGATGAGGGAACATTGAAGCGCAGCAATTTCCGGTTACCGATCCGGTTTACGGTTCCAAAATCATCGACCGAGCACACTTCGATCGGTGCGGCTCCGACCACGACCTGACGAACCACAGGCAGTGCCATGGGGAGGGTCGAATCATTGGTCTCGCCAATTCCGAAGATGCCGCGCCCGAAAATATTCTGCTGATTGAGCAGGGCATCGACACCGCTCGGACTGATCCCGGATTGCACGCGCAAGGCTTCGGTGAAGGTGTAGATCGTCGCGGGTGCGATGGAATTGACATAGATCGGGCTGGTCAGCGCCCGGAACACCGCACCGAGCCCGCCCGCGAGCGTGTCGGCATTGTCGGCAGGTGTGTCGGCCGCGTCAAAGATCAGCGAATGAACCGAGGCTTCAGCAAACCAGCCGCTGGTCGTGAAAAAATTGCTCTCGAGATTGAAGGAGAAGCCCCGCGCTTGCTGGGCACCGCTCGAATCCCGGTAAAACGTATCATTGAGTATGATGGCGGAAAGCGCATTTCCCCAGCCTTCGCTCATTGCCACCCGTGGATCGAGTCGATTGCCCAGCGAATGGGGCCCTCCGACCGAATCCGATCGCGCGAGCTGGTCTTCGACATAATGTCCGAATTCGTGCACGATGACGTGCCGGTCATATTCGTCGATATCGACATCAGCCTCTCCGACCACGAGAATGGTCGGGACGCCGCCGATCCTTGTGTAGGAGGTCGATCCGATCTCTCCGTTGGCGACGGCACCGGAAGCTGCCCGGTTTTGGGTGCTCCAGAACACCTGGCCGGTCGGGAAAGATGTGCCGGGAACCGCCGTCGAAAAAGCTGTCAGGGACTCAAAGATCGCATCAAGTATGGCAAAGGGGGCAGCCGTCCGCGGGCCGGTATAGCTCGTCCCGCCCCAGCCGGAGGGAGCGAAGAGATCACGGGACGAATTGGCCGTTCCTGAATTGACCGAAGCGCCCGTCAGAACATAGGCCGCATTGGCCGCCGTGTTGTCACGGATTGTAAAATTCCATGTTCCCGCAGAAGTCCGCAACAATTGCGCACGCGCGCGTATTTGAACGCTGGTATTGGCCGGAACGGTCAGGGAATAGGCACCAGTCGTGCTCGTGACTGTGCTCGTAATGACTGCTCCGTTGGATCCGGCCGCTTCAACCACCACGCCGCGCGCCGGACGCGGTGTTGCAGCGTTGTAATCCAGGCCGTTGGTTAACGTATTCAAGGGAACGAAATCGAATGTTACCGCACCTGAAATCGTCACCGAACTCACCGGGGG
>JAKFWO010000045.1 GCA_021731815.1 Hyphomonadaceae bacterium
GGGCTTGGGGTCATCTGGGGTCCGCCTTGGGGTTCGTTTTTCAGTGGGGTTTCGGGTTCGCGCGGAAGTCTTTGGATTGATGTGTCGTCTCTGGGGTATCAAAATGAAATCCAGGGCAAAGCTGTCAGGATTCCATTTGCTTTCTGCACCACACGCATTTGCGATAAAACGCGTTCGGAACACAGGGTCCCAATCCCGAAGATGGAGGATTCGAAATTCCCTGAATATGCATGTGGTGGTTCTGCGCCTTTCACTACACTGTCGCAACGCTTAATTTTCAGTCACCTTCATAGATGCAATATCACGTCGCGACGCTGGATTCAGGGGGCGTGCCGTCGTCTCCCTTCACATTGACGCGAGGCGCAGCCCACTTCCTCCGCATTCTTCCTGCGGGGCAGTCAAGCCGGCAATTGCGGCGAAATCACGATGGGCGACCGCGAATCGTGGATCAGGATGTCCTGGCGTCCGGGGCGATGCGCGTGCGCACTTCCGAACGGCGCTCAAGGGTCCGGTGGACCGGGCATTTATTGGCAATCTCGAGCAGTTTCTGCTGTTCGTCCGCCGTCAATGTGCCGCCAAGTGAAATGACGCGCTCGAAAATGTCGAGAGGCTCGCCAGAGCCCGAATCGGTCTCGCGCCGATGGGTGACCGACACTTCCACCCGATCAAGCGCAATCCCCTTGCGCCCGGCATACATGCGCAGAGTGATGGATGTGCAGGCACCCAAAGCGGCATTGAGTAATTGAAAGGGTGAGGGGCCGGAATCCGCCCCGCCGACCGCGATCGGCTCGTCCACCAGAAAAGGCATATGGCCCACACTCGCTACGATGTTCTGAAAAGCCAGTCCCACGCGCGTTTCCGCGACCGTCACGGCATCGGGCCCTCTGGCCGGAATCGGGGCGGACGAAGCCGGTGCCAGGGCATAGCGCCCGGCCCAGGATCCGATCATTTCGGCAGCGTAATGAGCGTCTTCCCGCCGGCTGAGCAAATGGTCGGAATTGTCGAGGCTGACAAAGCTCTTGGGATGTTTGGCCGCCGCGAAAATGGCGCTGGCATTCTCGATACCCACCACCTGATCGAGCGGGGCATGCATGACGAGCAGCGCGCGTTTGAGTTCGGCAGCGGCCGCGCGAATATTCTGGGCGGCCACGTCCTCGATGAATTGCTGCCGGATCCGGAACGGCCGGCCCGCCAGCATGACCTCGGCCTCGCCCATGGCGGCAATGTCAGACAGCGCTTCGGAAAACTGGTGCAGCACATGGCTGACATCGACCGGTGCGCCGATCGTCGCGATGGCGCGCGCCTCTGGAATCTCGCCCGCGGCTGCAATCACTGCCGCCCCGCCCAATGAATGGCCGATCAGGATATCGGGAGCCAGGTTGTGGGAGCGCAGCCAATCGGCCGCCTTGACCAGATCCTGGACATTGGAGCTGAAATTGGTGTTGGCGAATTCGCCCCCGGAATGGCCGAGCCCCGTGAAATCAAAGCGCAGCACACTGATTCCGCGATCGGTCAGGACTTCAGAGATCCGCCGCGCGGCCAACACATCCTTGCCGCAGGAAAAGCAATGCGCAAACAGGGCCACACCCCGGCGTGCGCCCTTGGCCCGGTCGAGCCGCCCGGCCAGCATCACGCCATGTGCGCCGGGAAATTCAACACGCCCCGAATCGCTGATTCCAGGCGTGGTGGTCGGGCTGTGGGATTCGTCCATTCAATCCTCGCGATCGATCAGCAGGCCCGGCATCGGATATGGTAGGGGATCCGGCAGGGGATCAGGCCATCAGCGCCGGTTCTCGTCCTCCACGGCCACGTCGCGGCGGGCGGAGATGATGGTCACCACCACGCCGGCCAGCACGTCGAGCAGGGTCATGATGGTAATGATAAGAAAGGTTGCTGTTCCAAATCCGGGAGCCAGCAGGAATTCGATCAGGCAGACGATGAACAATATCATCGACAAAGCGTGGTTGATAATGGCCGTCGCCCCTGTCCCTGTCGATTTGATCAGCTCGACAAACAGCAATACCAGCGCGAGGATTATCAGCAGATCGCCCGATGCGATCGAAAAACTCCCGCCCGAGACCATGGGGATGTGGAACAGGGGGGCCGCCAATTGCGCGGCAAAGCCGCCATCGCCGGCGTTTCCGCCCGCAAACAGCGCCATCAGATTATAGATGACCACCGGAATGGTCAGCAATGGAAAAGCGGTGAACAACGACATGATTCCCCCTCCGCGGATCGGATCTTTCCGTCTTACTCCCACAACGCCGGAATTAGCTAGTCCCCGGCCCGTATCGCCTGGAATATTGCGCGCCATGTTCCACCCCTGAAATTGTGTCCGCGGTCAGATTTCATCGACACCCGGCCGCAGCCGCCGCCGCTTTTTGAGCCACATAACGCCCTGAAGATCGGCGATTCCGGCCCGCATCCGGGCGCAATTGGTGTAATGCGAGCGCCCGTGCAAGCGTTCGCGATGGCCGACCTCGGCAAATTCGACGACCCAGCCATCCATTTGCATCAGCGCCGGCAGAAAGCGATGCATGTGATCGAAATAAGGCAGGTCGAGAAACGCCCTGCGCAGAAAGGCCCGGGAACCGCAGCCCGAATCCCGCGCCCCGTCGCCGAGCAACGCCCCGCGCAGGCGATTGGCGAGGCCGGACGCCCATTTCTTGCCGGCATCGTCCTCGCGCGTGCGGCGTTCCCCCTGGACGAGGGCGAGGCCGGCGGGTGCGTCGGCGCGGGTCAGGATAGCGATCAGGCGCGTCAGATCGGCCGGGTCATTCTGCCCGTCGCCATCGAGCGTGACGATGATTTCACCGCGCGCTGCCCGGACACCATTTTGGACCGCCCGGCTCTGGCCCGCGCGCGTCCGGTGACAGATGACGCGCAGGCCCGGAATCTGCGCGCGCGCGGCGATCAGGACCGCCCGTGTATCATCGGTCGAGGCATCGTCCACGACCAGGATTTCGCCCGCCCGTCCCTCCAGCAGATCAGCGATCTCGCGCACCAGCGGGCCGATATTGGCGGCCTCCTGATGGGCGGGCAGGACGACCGAGAATTCCACCCGCTGCCGGGCGGCGATTTCGGGTGCGCGCAGGGAATCGGCCTGAAGTGTCGTGCTCACGCCGCGCCCATGATCGCCTTGACCTCGAGAAATTCCTCGAAGCCGAATTCGCCCCATTCCCTGCCATTGCCCGAGGATTTATAGCCGCCAAAGGGTGCCGCGAAATCCGCCCCGGCCCCGTTCAGATGCACATTGCCGGTCCTCAGCCGGAGGGCGACCGCCCGGGCGCGGTCCACCGTCCCGGCCGAGACATAGCCCGACAGGCCATAGGGCGTGTCATTGGCGATGCGGATTGCTTCCTCTTCGTCGGAATAGGAGATGATCGACAGCACCGGGCCGAAAATCTCCTCGCGCGCGATGGTCATGTCGTTGGTGACATTGGCAAAGATGGTCGGCTGGACATAAAAGCCGCGGTTGAAGCCCTCCGGACGGCCCGGACCGCCGGCGACCGCATCGGCACCTTCCCGTATCCCGGTCTCGATCAGCGACTGTACCCGCGCATATTGTGTGGCATTGGCCAGCGGCCCGATCGCGCCGCGTTCGGCAGTAGCGGGGTCCATGACCTTGACGGCCTTCGCGATCATGGCGGCGATGCCGGCGGCTTCTTGATGGCGTTCGGCCGGGACCAGCATGCGCGAGGGCGCGTTGCAGGATTGGCCGGAATTGGTGAACATCGACATGACCCCGCCTTTCACGGCGCGGGCGAAATCGGCATCCGGCAGAATGATATTGGCGCTTTTCCCGCCCAGTTCCTGGGCGACGCGCTTGACGCTGTCGGCGGCCGCCTTGGCCACCAGAATCCCCGCCCGTGTCGAGCCGGTGAAGCTCATCATGTCGATTTCCGGATGCGCGGACAGGGCCGCGCCCACCCCCGGTCCGTCGCCATTGACGAGGTTGAACACGCCTTTGGGCAGGCCGGCTTCGGCGAGGATATCGGCGAGGATCATGCCGTCAAACGGCGCATTTTCCGAGGGTTTCAACACCATGGTGCAGCCCGCGGCCAAAGCCGGGGCCACCTTGCACAGGATCTGGTTGATCGGCCAGTTCCACGGCGTGATGAAGCCGCACACCCCGACCGGCTCGCGCAGGACCAGTGCCGAGCCCATTTTCCGCTCAAAGGCATAGGTTTTCAGGATTTCGATATTTTGCAAAAGATGCGCGAGCCCGGCCGGCGCATGGGCGGCCTGCGCCAGCCACATGGGTGCCCCCATTTCCAGCGAGATGGCCGAGGCAATTTCCGGCATTCGCGCCGAATAGAGTGCCGCGATCTTTTCCAGCAGCGCGACCCGTTCCTCGCGGCTGGTCGCAGCCCAGGCCGGAAAGGCCCGCCGGGCAGCGGCGACAGCGCGATCGACATCGGCCTTGCTGCCCAGCGAAATGGTGCCGAAAGCCTCCTCATTGGCCGGATTGACGATGGCATGCGGCCGGGCTTCAACGGGATCAACCCACGCCCCGTCAATGAAGAATTGCGTGCGCTCAAAGGAATTGGCGGGGGTCATGAATGTCTCCGGATTCTTGGGGGTCGCGACGGAATGGAATCTATGCCAGTGCCGGGGCCGGCGCAAAAGCCGGATGGATGATGGTACCGGCCTGGGTCAATGCGCAGCCTTTGATGATATCATCGCTCCAGGCCGGGCTGAAAGCGCCGCTCTCCTTGTCGCGCAGCAGGGGCACGAGATTGAGAAGATTTTTGGCCAGCAAGGCAGAAGCATCCGCAGCGATCCGGCCGGGCAGATTGCTGAACCCGGCCACGAAGGCACCGTTTTCCGTGCGCACGATTTCGTCGGCTTTGGTTGCGGCGCAATTGCCGCCCTGGGCAGCGGCAAGGTCGATGATCACCGAACCCGGCTTCATGCGGGCCACCATGTCGGCGCTGACCAGCAGCGGGGCCGGGCGGCCGGGAATGAGTGCCGTGGTGATGACAATATCCTGTTTGGCAATGTGTTCGGCCACCAGTGCTGCCTGTTTTGCCTGATATTCCGCGCTCATCGGTTTCGCGTAACCGGCGGTGGTCTCGGCCGCCTTGAATTCCTCGTCCTCGATTGCGATGAATTTCGCGCCGAGCGACAATACCTGTTCCTTGGCCGCCGGGCGAACATCGGTCGCCGTCACCTGTGCCCCGAGCCTGCGGGCGGTTGCAATGGCCTGAAGCCCTGCCACACCCGCGCCCATCACGAAGCATTTTGCGGCCGCGACCGTTCCGGCCGCCGTCATCATCATCGGGAAAGCGCGGCCATAAAGCGCTGCCGCTTCGACCACCGCCCGATAGCCGGCCAGATTGGCCTGGCTCGACAGCGCATCCATGGCCTGGGCCCGGGTGATGCGGGGAACAAATTCCAGCGCGAAGGCCGAAATCCCGGCTTTGGCGCAGGCCTCGACGAGCGCTTTGTTGTTATAGGGATTGAGCAGGGCGCATAATCCGGCACCTTTTTTCATGGCCGCGAGGGCCTCGCTGCCCGGGTCGCGAACGCAGAGCACGAGATCGGCGCTCGCCAGCGCCTTTTCCCGGTTGGTCACGATGACGGCCCCAGCTTCCGCGAAGGCGGAATCCGGAATGGCGGCATTCATTCCCGCCATGGATTCGACTTCGACCATATCGCCGCCGGCGATCAGCTTGCGCACGGAATCCGGTGTCGCTGCCACACGGGTCTCACCCGACAAATGGTCCTTGAGAACGAGAATGCGCATGGCCCTGCCTGATCCGGAAATTGCTGCTTTGGAATTGAGCTTTCGAGTCTGAAGGGAAATCACGCGCTGCGCAAGTCTTTGGGCGCGATCACGGCCATCACGTCACGCATATTGCGGGATATCCCCCCGGTGCCTCCGCCGGGCTTGACGTTTCCGTTGCCGCCGGCTTTTGTCAGGGCATGTTCGAACATTTTTTCGCCGAATTGCGCGCCGCACGCGTGCCCGCAAGCCTCCGGGAATATCTGTCGCTGCTCGAGGCGATGGAAAAGGGTGCGATCGATCCTGCGATCGAGGAATTTTATTATCTCGCGCGGACGACACTCGTGAAAGACGAGCGGCATTTCGACCGCTTCGATCAGGTATTTGGGCGCGTTTTCAAGGGGATCGAAAGCCTGTCCGAGGCCGGCGCAAATGCCGCGATCCCGGCCGAATGGCTGCGCAGATTGTCGGAGAAATATCTGAGCGACGAGGAAAAGCGCCAGATCGAAGCGCTGGGCGGCTGGGAAAAGCTGATGGAAGTTCTGCAACAGCGCCTTGCTGAACAGAAGGAACGTCACGAGGGCGGTAATAAATGGATCGGCACCGCCGGAACCTCGCCCTTCGGGGCCTATGGCTATAATCCCGAAGGCGTGCGCATCGGCCAGAAGGAAGGCCGCCATGGCCGCGCCGTCAAGGTATGGGACAAACGCGAATACAGGAATCTGGACGACAGTGCCGAGCTCGGGACGCGCAATATCAAGCTCGCCTTGCGCCGGCTGCGCAAATTCGCCCGGCTGGGCGCGCCCGAGGAACTCGATCTCGACAATACCATTCGCAAGACCGCCGATCGAGGCTATCTCGATATCGTGCTGCGCCCGGAAAAGCGGAATTCGATCAAGGTTTTGCTGTTGCTCGACATTGGCGGATCCATGGACGCCCATATCCGCGTATGCGAGGAATTGTTTTCAGCCGCCCGCGCCGAGTTCAAGCATCTGGAATTCTTTTATTTTCACAATTGCCTCTATGAAGGCCTGTGGAAGGATAATCGCCGCCGCCATACGGAAAAAACCCCGACCTGGGAAGTCTTTCACAAATACCCGCATGACTACAAGGTGTTCATCGTCGGCGACGCCACGATGAGCCCCTATGAGATCACCTATCCCGGTGGTTCGGTCGAGCATTGGAACGAGGAGGCGGGGGCCGTCTGGCTGAACCGCCTGTGCGACATCTATCCCGCGACCGCCTGGATCAATCCCGCGCCGGAAAAGCAATGGGATTACACGCCTTCCATCGGCCTTGTGCGCGAGATCATCGGGCGTGAGCGCATGTTTCCGATGACGCTCGCCGGGCTCGACCGCGCCATGCGCAGCCTGGTCCGATAGGGAATCGGGGTGGGGGGAATCCAAAGGGAATCTGGTTCAGCTTTCCAGATCGACGGCCGCACGCGGTGCCGGCTCGGGTGACTGCCCGGCTTCGGCTTCGACTTCGGCAAGGTTGCGCGCAAATTCCAGCAGCAATTTTTTCCGCCGTTCGCTCGGGATCTGGAGGAACAGGGTGATCAATTCCTCGGCTTCGACCGTCATGAACACCGTGGCACCGGGGCCTCCGGGTTCGGCAACGCCCCATTTCTTGTGCGAACCACCCCCGATACCGTCGAAAAAAGAGGCGACGCTGATATCCAGCACCGCGGCGATTTCAAATAACCGGCTTGCGGCGATGCGATTAAGGCCCTTTTCGTATTTCTGCACCTGCTGAAAGGTGATCCCCAGCAGATCACCGAGGCGTTCCTGGGAAAGTCCCAGCTCGAGGCGCCGCATTCTTAGCCGGGACCCCAATTGGCGATCCACGGAATTCGTCGCTTTTCGATCGGTCATGTCCAAACTCATTTCACGCCCGGAACCTGCCCCGCAAGCGATTGTGGCGGGCATTTATGGGGCTAGCCCTCTGCGGGAAATGAACCAGCCCGTCAAGCCGAGAAGTGTAAACAAACCCAAGGTCAATGCATCACCAAAGCGTGAAAACAAGGTGATGAATTCAGGTTTTGGTAAAGCAGAATCGGCGTAACCACCATTGGTTCCCAATTTGACCACAGTCCGGCCCTTCCCGTCAATTATTCCCGAAATCCCTCCCGAAGCTGCGCGGACCAGCGGAATTCCTTGTTCGATCGCACGAAAGCGTGCCTGGTTATAATGCTGTAAAGGGCCTGAAGTGGGACCGAACCAGGCATCGTTCGAAACCTGCACAAGCCAGGAAGGGCGCTCCCCCTCTTTGGCGACAAAGCCCGGAAAGATGGCTTCGTAACAAATGAGCGGCCCGGCCGCCGGTGCGCCCGGCACGTTGAGTATTCCTGACCCCGCGCCGGGGGTAAACCCGCCCGCGATCCACGACATACTGGTGAATCCGAAGCGCTCGAATATCCCCGCCAGAAATGTCCCGCCCGGAATATATTCCCCGAACGGCACCAGTTTGGTCTTGTCATAGACCGAAAAGGGCCGCAGCCCGAGACCCGGATCGCGGGCCAGAACCGCCATGGAATTGAAATAGCGGATATCTCCATTCTCCGCCGTTTCGCGCCGGTTGGTCCCCAGAATGAGGGTTCGTGGGCCGAGGCGCGCCTCCATCGCCTCAAGAATGTCGCTGCGCTCCAGCACGAAATCGGGCAAGGCCGATTCCGGCCACACAATGATTCCGGGGGCGTTGGGACCGGGCGAACCCGAATATTGCAACAGGGTTTCGACCAGCTCGGCGTGGCGATTGGGGTCGTGTTGTTCCTGTTGGGTGAAACCGGTCTCCACCACCCGGACCACGGGCGCACCCGACGCGAATTGGGTTGGCTCGCGCAGCCGCAACATGCCCCAGCCAATCAGCACGCCCATCAGGCCACAGGCGATGAAAATCGGCGACAAGTCCCGGAAGCGGTCCACAGGGCGTCCCTTGGCATCCCACAGCACCGCGGGGGAAAAACTCGCGAAAAATGTGATGATTCCAAGGCCATAGGTCCCGAACAAAGAGGCTGATTGCGACATGGCACCGCCCGCGCGCCATAATTCACCGGCAAGGTTCCACGGCAATCCGACCCAGATATGCCCGCGCAGGAAATCGGCGAGCGACATCGCGAAGGCCAGAACAAAGACCCGCCCGGCCCCCTCCGACCAGAAGCGCATCGCCAACAGGCTCGCCGCAGCCGGAAACAGCGCCATCAGCGCGATCAGCCCGCCGACCAGAAAGGGCATGAACAGGGCAAAGCGGTCGGCATCGACCAGAAAGGCATTGGCGACCCAATAAAGGCTCGCAACATAAAAGCCGAGTCCATACCGATAGCCGCGGCCAAAGGCGCGTGCGAAGCGTCGGTCCAGACCGTGCGCGCCATCGAGCCGCCACAGAAAGAGCACGCTGGCAATGGCAAAGCCCGGCCAGAAATTGGCCGGTGCAAAGCTCAGCCCCGAAGCGAGGCCAAGCGCGACATCAAGGATGGCCCCGCGCGCGCCGCCGAGGGTGGCGATCAGATGGTGAAAATTGACGGCCGGTCGCGCAATTTTCGAAGATGTGGACGAGGTCGCTGTCATGGCGCGGAAAGGTCCCTTCCGGCAGGCGGCGCAGTCAGAGGCCCGGCTTCGGGCGCGGTTTTCGGCTCGCTGCGCTTGATTTTCAGGCGCTTGACGCGCCTTGGATCGGCATCCGTGACCTCGATCTCGAGACCCACGGGATGATGGACAATCTCGCCACGGATCGGAACCCGGCCCAGAAGCGCGAACACGACACCGCCCAGCGTATCGATTTCGCCCTCCCAGTCCGGCGGGGTGAGCGGCGCGCCGAGGCGGGATTCCAGCGCGCCGATCGGCAGGCGGGCATCGACCTCCCACACATCTCCGGCGCGCGCGATGGTGTCGGCCGGCTCGGCCTCGTCATGCTCGTCTTCAATATCTCCCACGATCTGTTCGACCAGATCCTCGATCGACAACAATCCGTCGGTGCCGCCATATTCGTCGATCACCAGCGCCATGTGGATGCGGCTGGTCTGCATTTTCAGAAGCAGGCTGGACAGGCGCATCGAGGGGGGCACGAATAATACGTCGCGCCGCAGGCGGGGCAGGACGCGTTCCTTCGAGCGCGCGCGGCTTTCCAATTCGTCGAGCACGCCATTATCCGCTGCGAGTTCAGTCACCAGATCCTTGACATGCACCATGCCGATCGGATCGTCCAAGCTGTCACGATAGATCGGCATGCGCGAGACCGTGGCGGCGGCAAATAATTTCACCACTTCGTCCAGCGGGGTCGCGACCTCGACAGCCACGATATCGGCGCGCGGCACCATGATATCATAGACCTTGAGGACATCGAGCCGGGCGGCGCGCAGGATTTCCTCCCGGCGTTTGGCGGTCTCGGCACCGGCCAGCGGGCCATGGCTGAGCCCCCCGAAATCATTGGGTGCGGCGCGCCGTTTGTTGAAGAAGCGCGAGACGCGCGACAGCAAATGGCGATCTGAAGGTCCGGCCGCGATGGGAGCCGATGCGGGCGGAAACGAAGGAGGAATTGACGAGGAATCGGGCGAAGTCATGAATTTAATGATTGTTTTCTGTTAATTGATCCAGCCGGCCCGGCGATGCGGACCGGTGCTCCGGATCGGGCGGCAAAAGATAGGGATCCGCGATTCCGAGCCGCCTCAGGCAGGCGCGTTCGATGTCCTCCATCTCGCGGGCATCATGTTCCTGTTCGTGGTCGAAACCAAGCAGATGCAATGTACCGTGCATCGCAAGATGCAGGAAATGATGGGCAGGCAGTTTCGATTGAATCGTGGTTTCGCGCAACAATGTCTCCCGGGCAATGGCGATGTCGCCCAGAAATTCGGATTGCGTACCATCCTCGTCGATCACGGAGCGAAAGGCTTCCGGCGAAGGAAAAGACAGGACATTGGTGGGCTTGTTCCGGCCACGAAACTGTTCATTTAATGCCGCGATCGCCTCATCATCTCCCAGAAAAAGCGCGAGACTGAAACAGCGGCCGGAAAATTCCGGCCGCGATATCTCGGCCAAAACCGTACACAACGCATCCATCGCCTGTGGAAGCAATACGTCCGTCGGGGTGCCGAGAGCGCTTTCCCACAGGCCCGGTGCGGGGCAGTCGAGATCAAAGCGGATTTTCATGCGCCGCAAATCGTCATTGCTCTGGCTCTCGCGCATCGTCCCCGCACACAGGACCAGTCTGATCGGACACCATGCGGGCTTCAGGCAATGTCAACCGCGTCGCCTCCCTGATCCGCCGTCCCGCCGGCCTTGCCCGCGTCCCGCGCCTGGCGGAGCGCCACATCTTCTTTGTCATAGGCCAAAACCACGCGTTCGACGAGGGGATGACGCACGATATCGCGGCCCGAGAAGCGGATAATGCGCACGCCTTCGACATGTTCGAGCAGGCGCACCGCATGGATGAGCCCGGATTCCGCCGGTCGTGGCAGATCCACCTGGCTCGGATCGCCCGTGACCACGATCCGCGAGCCCGAACCCGGACGGGTCAGCGCCATCTTCATTTGCATGCGCGTTGCGTTTTGCGCCTCATCGACAATGATGAACGCGTCCTTGAGCGTGCGCCCGCGCATGAAGGCCAGCGGCGCGATTTCAATGCGCCCCGCCGCGCGGTGCTTTTCATAGAGGCCGGGGCCCAGCAATTCCCCCAAAGCGTCCCAGATCGGGCGCAAATAGGGATCGACCTTTTCAGCCAGATCGCCGGGCAAAAAGCCCAGATGCTCGCCGGCTTCCACGGCCGGGCGGGTGATCACCAGCTTGCGCACACGATCGGCCTGCAATTCCGCCACCGCCTGGGCGACAGCCAGAAAGGTCTTGCCCGTCCCGGCCGGGCCGATGCCAAACACCAGATCGGTCCGCGGATCGCGCAAGGCATTGAGATAATTCTGCTGGGCTTCGTTATTCGCGACGATCCGGGCATTCTTTCGGCTGGTTCCTCCGGAATCCCGACCACCCGCATCTCGCCCGGCCGAATCCCGACCAGCCGGGTCGCGTGCCCCGCCGTCCCGGGCTGCCGTCAAGGTCCCAAGCGGCCCCTCGCCCGAGCGCGCATGGAACAATGCCCCGCGAATTTCCTGTTCGTCGGCCTGTGCGCCGGCACTGACCCGCGCGGCGAGGAATTCGAGCGCTGCGCGTGCTTCTCGAACCGCTCCGGGCGCGCCTTCAAGCACCACGCCGCCGCCCGGGCTGTCGGCGCGCAATTCGTCTTGACCCCATGCCTGTTCAAGCAAAGCCAGATTGCGATGGCCGGGGCCACACAGGTCGCGCAGCAGATCCTGGTCGTCAATGACCACGAAATCCCGCACGCGGACGCTCTCCCGCGGGCTCAAGCGGGCGAACCCGCGAGATGCGCGATCGTCTCCCCGCGCAGGGAATTCTGGCTCGCCGAAACGATGCGGAGCGGCAGGATGGTGCCGGGCGCGTGAATTTCATCGACATGGACGGATTGCAGAAAGGGGCTGCGGCCGATGGTCTGGCCGGCATGGCGGCCCGGTCCCGTCATCAGCACCGGCAAGGTCGCGCCGATCTGTGCCCGATTAAACCCCAATTGTGCGGCGAAGAGCTTGTCCTGCAAGACAGCGAGGCGGCGGTCTTTCTCCCCTTCCGGGATCTGGTCGGGCAATTCCGCGGCCGGTGTCCCGGGCCGGGCCGAGAATTTGAAGGAAAAAGCCTGAGAAAAGCCGATCAGGTCGATCAGTGCAAGGCTTGCCTCGAAATCCGCCGCGGTCTCGCCCGGAAAGCCGACGATGAAATCGGTGGCGATCGCGATATCGGGCCGGGCTTTGCGGATATTTTCGATGATCGCGACATAATCGGCAATCGTGTGCCGCCGGTTCATGGCTTTCAGCACCCGATCCGATCCCGATTGCACCGGCAGATGCAGGAACGGCATCAGCGTTTGGGATTGGCCATGCAAGGCGATGAGATCGGGATTCATCTCGATCGGGTGCGAGGTCGTATAACGCAACCGGGCGATCCCCTTGATATCGGCCAGCCGGGACAGGAGATCGGCAAGACTGCATTTTGCCCCTCCGTCCGGCGCGGCACCCGCATAGGCATTGACGTTCTGGCCGAGCAGCACGATTTCGCGCACGCCATGTTCCGCGAGATGCTGGGCCTCCGCCACGATCTGGGCAACGGGCCGAGAATATTCTGCGCCCCGCGTATAGGGCACCACACAGAAGGTGCAGAATTTGTCGCAGCCTTCCTGCACCGAGAGAAAGGCCGAAACGCCGTCCGGCGCGCGCGGGGCGGATTCGAGGACATCGAACTTGTCGATGGCGGCGAAATCGGTCTCCAGCACCAACCTTTGGCTGCGTGCCGCTTGCGCCACCATTTCCGGTAATTTGTGCAGGGCCTGGGGACCGAACACCAGATCCACCGCCGGCTGGCGTGCGCGAATCTCCGCACCCTCGGCCTGGGCGACGCAGCCGGCCACTGCAAGCGTGGTCTCGAGCCCGAGTGCGGCGCGCCGGTCTTTCAAAAGCTTCATCTGCCCGAGTTCGGAATAGATTTTTTCCGTGGCCTTTTCGCGGATATGGCAGGTATTGAGGATGATGAGATCCGCATCCTCGGCAATGTCCGTTGGCGCAAAGCCGAGCGGTGCCAGCAGATCGCGCATCCGCCCGGAATCATAGACATTCATCTGGCAGCCATAGGTCTTAACAAATAGCCGCTTCTTCGGAGTGTGCATGGTTCTGCTATGACGAATCACCCGGCCGGTGGCAAGCCCCGCGGCCGTGGGAAAATTCGGGACCCGCGCGGTTTTGTCTTGACCATCAAGGCTGCAAAAGGCCATGTTGCTGGCGAGCGTCCAATTGCCGGGGGAGTTGCGTCCATGAATCGTCGCGCGGGACCCGGTGCCTTGGGCACAGCAATTTTTCGGCTGACGGCTCTCTCTTGCGTGGCTGTTCTCGCGGCCTGCGCCAATGTTCCGGGGGGTGGCCCGCCGGTCCGGGCGGCCGGGGCGTCCTGGCGCATGCCCGATCCCGCCAATGTGGTGGTGATGGAAACCACACGCGGCGAAATCCTGATCGAACTCTCTCCCGACATCGCACCCGCCCATGTGGCGCAGATCCGGACGCTCACGCAGCGCGGCTTTTACGACGGCATCAAATTCCACCGCGTGATCGATCGCTTCATGGCCCAGACCGGGGATCCGCTCGGCACTGGCGAGGGCGGATCGGATCTGCCCGACATCAAGGGTGAATTCCTGTTCCGGCGCGATCCCGCCGCCCCCTTTACCGAAGTTGCGAGCCAGGGCGGCCTGAGGCTGGGCTTTGTCGGCGCATTGCCGGTGGCGTCCCAGCCCGACTGGATTGCCGCCCGCAGCGTCGACAAAAAGGTCAGCGCCTGGGGGCTGCATTGCCCCGGCGTGGCCTCGATGGCGCGCGACGACAATCCCGACAGTGCCAACAGCCAGATATTCCTGATGCGCGCGCCATATCTGTCGCTCGACAAGCGTTATTCGATCTGGGGGCGGGTGATCGCGGGCCAGGCAGCGGTCAATGCACTGGCGGCCGGTGAACCACCATCCGCGCCCGACCGCATGCTCCGCGTGCGGCTGATGGCGGATATTCCGACGGGTGAGCGGCGGGAAATACTCGTCCTGCGCACCGAATCGCCCGAATTTGCGCGTCTTCTCGCCGAGACCCGCCGCACACGCGGGGCCGATTTCAGCCCCTGCGATATTGACCTTCCCACCCGTCCTGCCAGCACATCCGGCGGCGGATTGTCTGTACCATCACCCACCGGCCCGCAATGAGTGCCGGCCAATTGAAGCTCCAGCAGAAGAAGATGCATGACCCAGCCCGACCTCCAGCCTGACCCCCGGCCCGACCCCCGGCCTGACCAATTGACCCTTGAGCTCGACACCGGAATCGTCACGATCCGCTTGCGTCCGGATCTCGCCCCCCGCCATGTCGCGCGCATCACCGAACTGGTGCGGCAGGGTTATTATGACGGACTGACCTTCCACCGCGTGGTGGATGGCTTCGTTGCCCAGGGTGGCTGCCCGCAGGGTTCGGGCATGGGCGGGTCGGGCCAGAAACTCAAATCCGAGTTCACCGACACGCCCCATGCCCGCGGGGCCTGCTCCATGGCGCGCGCCAATGATCCCCATTCGGCCGACAGCCAGTTCTTCATCTGCCTCGATGATGCGGGCTTCCTCGACGGGCAATATACCGTGTGGGGCGAAGTGATTTCGGGCATGGAGGCGGTGGACGCGCTGCCCAGGGGCGAGCCGCCCAAAAAGCCCGGCAAGATCGTGAAAGCCAGCGTGCCGGCCGGATAATTTATTCGCGCGCCACGGGTGAGTGGCCGACGGGGCTGCCATGCATTATCTGAAAATGAACGGCTGCGGCAATGATTTCGTGGTGCTCGACCATCGCACGCATGGAGCGGTGCTGCTGGATGAAGACCGGGTCCGGGCGATTTCAGACCGGAAATCCGGCATTGGCTGTGACCAGCTCATTGCCATCGAGCCCTCGATTCGCGCCGATTTGTTCATGCGCATCTGGAATTCGGATGGTGGCGAGGTCAAGGCCTGCGGCAATGCCGCACGCTGTGTGGGCTGGCTGGGTCTGGAAGAAAGCGGGCGCGACGCCCTGCGTATCGAGACCGAAGCCGGAATTCTCGCCATCACCCGGGCGGGCGACCACCGGGTGACGGTGGATTTCGGCTCGCCCTTGCTCAAATGGGAAGAAATTCCGCTCGCCGAGCGGATGGACACGCGACGGCTCGATGTGAAGATCGGCCCGATCGACGCGCCGATCCTGCATGGGCCGGGCGGGGTCAATATGGGTAATCCGCATTGCGTTTTCTTCCATCATGACGTGGACAGTCTGCGCGTGGATCTGATCGGGCCGCTGATCGAGAACCACCCTTTGTTTCCCGATCGGGTGAATGTCGGCTTTGCGCAAGTGCTTGCCCCCGACCGGATTCGCCTCCGGGTATGGGAGCGGGGGGCTGGCATCACCCGGGCTTGCGGCACCGGGGCCTGCGCTGCACTTGTCGCGGCTGCGCGACGTGGGCTGGCCGGGCGGGAGGCAGTATTGCTCATGGATGGCGGGGAATTGGGCGTTCATTGGTCGGAGGCGGATGACCATGTCCTGCTGACCGGACCAGTGGGAGTGGATGGGGAAGGCGAGTGGCCGCGCTGAGATCCGTAAGCTGATTCATTTGCGTTTTTTGTGTCCGGATATGAGGCTTCCCGGGTTCCGTCGGTGGTGTCAGGCGCGCAGCCCGCGCGGGTGCTGCGTGCAGGCCTTGAATCCTCTTCGAATCAGCGCAAATATGTTGCGCTGCGAAACGGAGTAGAATCACCGCCATGATTGGCATTGTTGTTGTGACTCACGGCAGGCTCGCTCAGGAATTCATCGCCGCTCTGGAACATGTGGTGGGACCGCAGCCCCAGGCGGCGGGTATCTCCATCGGGCCAGAGGATGATCCGGAAATCCGGCGTCAGGAAATCATCGAGACCGTTCGTTCGGTGGATGACGGGTCGGGTGTGGTTATTCTCACCGATATGTTTGGCGGCACCCCCTCCAATCTGGCGATCGCTGCGATGGCGCGCGGTCGGATTGAGGTCATTGCCGGCGTCAATCTGCCCATGCTGATCAAGCTGGCGGAAGTCCGCGAAACCCGGCCTTTGGAGCGCGCCGTGTTCGAGGCCCAGGACGCCGCCCGCAAATATGTCGCCGTGGCCTCGGCCCAATTGGCGAGCTGAAGCGGGAAGCCAACCCCTTTTACCGCTTGACGAAATGTGGCCGAACTGAGCCAATCCGCGGGATAATGGTCGCCAGCCCCGGATGCAGCGCTATCAGATGAGCCAGGATTCCATTGCCCGACAATCGGTGATGATCACCAACCAGCGTGGGCTCCATGCCCGCGCCTCGGCGCGCTTTTCCGAACGCGCGCGCCAGTTTGCATCGGACG
Source organism: Hyphomonadaceae bacterium (assembly GCA_021731815.1). GTDB lineage: Bacteria > Pseudomonadota > Alphaproteobacteria > Caulobacterales > Aquidulcibacteraceae > JAKFWO01. The sequence continues at coordinate 16,684 of JAKFWO010000045.1, forward strand.
TTACGGCACGCGCCAATGGCGAGATTGCCGATGGCCGATCCATCATGGATTTGCTGATGCTGGCAGCGGGACCCGGGACGGAACTCGATATCGAGGCCCGCGGCGATGATGCCGAGCAGGCGGTAGCGGCATTGGTCGAGCTCGTGGCCGCCAAATTCGGCGAAGGTGTGTGACGGAAGTATTTTCGGCCAATATTATTGCGGCCAATATTAATCCGGATAAACGCTCTCGGTAGAATGCCGCTGGGCATAGTTCGGCCATGGCCGACATTCGACGGATGAGGTCCGGCCCGGCTTCCTCCGTCGGGCAATTCCGCGAATCAGGGTAGAAATGCTGGCCATTTGGCCACATCCTCTACCGGTGATCAGGACCCGTTCCTGCAAGGAGCCGCGCCGATGATCGCCAGAAAGACCAAAGTGAAGCCGGATTTCCGACCGACTTCTGCCTCCGTGTTTCTTGTGGTGATCCTGATCGGGCTGACCGCATTCGCTTTCCTCGGGGCTTTTCCGACCAGTGCCCAATCCCCCGGGCGCGCAATCGCGGCAGCCGAGGGGCCGAAGTCACCGCCTGCCGACCCTGTGGTCGCTTTTGCCCGCTGGAAGCAGGAATTTGCGCCAAAGGCGATTGCCGCCGGCCTGCCCGCGGAATTTTCCGGCCCCCTGATCGCGGGGCTTGCCCCCGTGCCGCGCGCTTTGGAGCAGGCCCAGGCCGCAAGCCGCTTTCTGCCGATCTGGCGGCGGATCGAACCTTTGGCCGATCCCCGACGCATCACGGCAGCGCGGACTTTCCTCGCGCGCCACAAAAGCACTCTGGCGGCGATCGAGGCGCGGTATGATGTGCCAGCTGCATTACTGGTGGCCTTGTGGGGGGTGGAGACCAATTTCGGGCAATTGCGTGGCAGCTTTGATCTGCTTGACGTGCTCGCGACCCGCGCCGCCCTCGATCCCGAAGCCCGCTGGCGCAGTTTTGGTGAGGAAAACCTGTTGGCGGCGCTCCGGATGCTGCGCAATCCCGGGGCGGATCGATCGCAATTGCGGGCCTCCTATGCGGGGGCAACGGGACAGGTCCAGTTCATTCCCACCACTTTTGCGCGTTTTGCGGTTGATTTCCGAGGCGATGGCTTCGCTGATATCTGGAATGATCCGGCTGACGCCCTGGCTTCCGCGGCCAATTACCTCAAGCAATCGGGGTTCAGGGGAACCGAGCCGATCGCCGCCGAAGTCAGGATTCCACCCGATTTTGATTATCTGCTCGCCCATGATGCCCGGCGCACTATCCGCGAATGGCGCGCGCTGGGAATAGGTCGGGCCAATGGAGTGCCTTTCAGTCCGGCGGCTCTCGATCTACCGGCGGAACTCTTTGTTGCGGCCGGTCGCCACGGTCCGGCCTTTCTGTTGTTCGACAATTTCGAGGCAATAAAGGTCTATAATCAAGCGGATTTCTATGCGCTGGCCTTATGGCGCATTGCCGAGGAATTACGTGGACGTGCGGCTTTGCGGGGCTCGTGGCCGCGCCACATTCCCCTCATTTCGGATGCGGAGGCGCTGGAAATGCAGAATGCGCTGTCGGCTTCAGGATTCCCGCTCGTTGTGGATGGCCGTTTCGGACGGGAGACCCGGCGCCAATTACAGCTTTTCCAGCATTCTCGGGGGCAGATCGCAGACGGATTTCCCACCCGAACGGTCATGGAAGAATTGCGGGCAGCACTGGCGCAGGCCCGGGCCGCATCAGTCGCGGGCGCTACTGCCCCTCGACCGTAAGCTCCAACACACAGGGCTCCAACACACAGGGCTCCAACACACAGGGCTCCAACACACAGGGCTCCAACACACAGGGCCATGCTGCGCCGTGACCCATGCCCCCGGGTAGAGGGAAGCCGGAAATCGCCCCGCCCGCATTGATTAGCAAAAATTAATGCATGATTATCGATAAAACTTCTTGTAATCCTCATCGATAAACAATATGTAGGGAGGGTCATCACAACAGGAGACAGACATGACCAACGCCGCCCCCCACGAGACTGCTACCAACAACATTGCCTCTCAAAAGTCTGGCTTGAGCGCCGCCGCCGGCCGTCAGGCCATCGCTTTCGGCCTCGCACTGGCCATTACGGCACTGGGGATTGCCGGAATCAACACCGCGACAATGACGCGCGAAACGGCCGAGCCGACCTCCTGGCAAATCGCCACGACCAGCTCGACTAATGTCTCCAATCATCAGGCGCAGATCGCGGATGCATCGTCAGGAATCGTGGCGCAGGTCGCGGCCACCGCCGCCGAGCTGGCGCAGAAAGTCAGCCCTGCACGCTAAGGAATAGCTGTCCGACAGCGGGTTGCTCTGTTGATCCCACCCTTGACCCGCCAGATAGACGCACGGGTCGGAGGTACCGGTGATTACCGGTACTTCCGACCCGATTTTTTGTCCGATGCTGTCAAGCCCGCATTGAGGCCCAAACCTGCAAGTCTTTCGGATCAGAACGCCCGCTTCAGATTGACGGTGAATTTCCGACCAAGGCCATAGGTGTCGAAATTCGTGAAGGTGCCGTCATCGAAATTCTGGGTGGCTTCGTAATCTTCGCCGAGAATATTCTCGATCTTGAAGCCGAAATCCCAGGTCCCGCCCAGCGCCACGATCTTTCGGCTATAGACGAAATCCAGCGTGATCGGCGGGCGTTCCAGCACGGCTGGCGCGACGACGCCAAGAGGGCGGCTGATCACGAGTTCCACATTGCGAATGCGCTGGGAAGCGTAATTGACGAGGAATGTGGCGCGGGAGTCCTTTTCCTTGTCCTCATAGCCAAGTTGCAGATTGAACAAATGGCGCGACTGGCCCTGAAGGGCGCGGCCCGGATTGAACACTGACACCGCCGCGATTTCGGATGGGGTCGCGCCAGTATTGCCATTGATCACCGGCGTCGTCACCGTTCCGTCGCCGCTGACATTGGATTCGCTGAAGGTATAATTGGTCTTGAGTACCAACAATTTCGTCGTCAGCCAGGAGGCGCTCGACCATTCCGACAATTCGTAATTCTTTTCGAATTCGAATTCGAAGCCATAGAGGTCCGCCGACGGAGCATTGATGAAGGAAATCAGCGGAAGTCCGCCGAGATCACGGGCAAATTGTTCCTCGATCGGGTTCTCAATCTGCTTGTAGAATCCGCCCAGCGTGATGAATTGCCCGCGCGAGAAATAATATTCGGCCCGGAGGTCATAATTGTCGAGGCGGGAATTGCGCAGGAACGGATTACCGCGAACCAGCAGATTGGTGTCTTCATTGAGGAAGAAGGCCGGGGTCAGTTCCCGGAATTGCGGCCGGTTGATGGTTTGTGAAAACCCGAAGCGCAATTGCAGGCTGCTGATTGGATTCCAGGTCAGGGTCAGCGATGGCAAAGCGTAATCGACATCGATTGCGGTTTCCGACAGTGAAGTAATCGGCGACAGGGTGGCAAAGGCCGACGTTCGCTGCACGCCATCTTCATAGCGCACCCCGGCTGCGAGCCGGAAATATTGGCTGAGCTCGAGATCCACGCCAACATAGACACCATGCACAACCAGCGAGCTCGCCGAATTGTCGAGGTCGATATTGGCTTGCAACAGGGTCAGATCGAACAGTGCAGTCTCGATGACCGGCCGGGAGAGCAACAGATCAATGCGCGAGCCCAGAATGGATTGCGGAACCGCGGCATTGCTCTGGAACTCGAAGTTCCGGGTGATCGTGCTGCGTTCCTTGTCGGTATAGGCGTAACCGAATTTCAGCTTGCCTTGCTGTTTGAACAGCGAAAACGGCACCGTGAAATCCACGCCGGCATCGATATTCTGGTCCGATACCCGGGAGAAGCCGAGCGTATTGGGGGTCGAGCCGACCAGGCCGCTGGCGTCGTAGAGGAACGGATCGTCGGTCCCCAATTGACGAATATAGGTATATTCGCGTTGAAACGGCGCATTGCGGTAGGCTTGGCCATAGGCCCCGCGCCATTTCACATTGACCGCATCGCCGAACAGCGGAATGTCATGCTCGCCCCGCAATTGGGTTTGCCAGACCTGACGCTCGAAAAATTCGAGATTGGAGCGGTTGAATTCGAGGCCGACATCGTCGCCATCCACGCCCTGGGTGACACGGGCTTCCTTCAGTGTCGAACGCAGAACCAGGCTGGTCGAGGTGATCTCGCCAAGAGCGCCAAGATCGATCCCGAAGGAACCGATCGCGCTGGTCTCAACAACGTTTTGGGTCGAAACGAAATCCACCTGGGTCGATTCGATGGTCGGTGTCGCGGCGCTCTGTGTAAAGCCTTGCTCGCGGCGGCCGTCCCTGGTCTGGAAGGTGTTGTTGAAACCGATGGCGATCGTCCCGCCAATGCTGATATCGCCGCCGAGATCGATCCGCCCGCCAAAGGCCGTGTTGACGCCGTAATTGGGTTGAATGCGTGCCTGCGAGATGACCGCGGTGCGGAAATTTTCGAGGCTGACATCGATCGCCTGCTGGTTTTGCGGCGTGATGGCTCCGCTCTCAAACACCTCGCTGAGCGGTCCGGGAATATCGCGTGTGCCGTCGTCAATGCCGAGAAAGTCGAGCGCGCCGCCGTCATAGACAAGCCCGGTTCTGCCGGTGCTGGCGAGATCTGCGCCGACCGTCCCACCGAATTCGAAAAAGTTCTTTTTGGGCACCGATTTGGTGCGTAATTCTACCGCCCCGCCACCGAATTCAGCGGATCGTTCGGCGGAAAACGTTTTTTGAATCAGTGTCCCGGAAAGAATTGATGTCGGGATGAGGTCGAGGGGGACAACCCGTTGCAGCGGCTCGGGGCTCGGCAAAGGCGAGCCATTGAGCGTCACGGAAGAATAACGCTCATTAAGACCGCGCACGATGACGAATTTGCCTTCGCTGATCGACAGACCAGTCACCCGGCGCAAGGCACCTGCGATGTCGCTGTCACCCGTGCGGATGAATGATGCTTCGTCGAGAATGCTGGAAATCTCGGACGTCACGCGCTTCTCGTCAGGAATACGCGCGCCGCGCACCACGATTTCCTCGGCCACTTCCTCTTCGACCGGTGCGGGCTCGGCTTCCTGGGCCCATGCGTTGACCGAAGTCAGCATGGTGGTCGCCATCAGCGCCGACAGAGCAAAAGCATATTTCTTCATGATCCCACCTCGCAGCCGCAACGGCGCATCGTTGTGAATTTACGTCACCAGCGCGCCCCGGCGCGCCGAGAGAAAAAGAGGCGGCGAGGTCTCCCCCGCCGCCCATTCGATCCTAGAGGCCGGTCGTCCAGCCCTGGAACCAGGTGTCGTTGGCGTCCCGCACCGCGCCGGCATAGTCCACCGCTGTGAAGAAGGGCGAGAGCGGAACCGGATTGGTCAGGACCACCGAACTCTCATTGGCCCCGCGAATGAGCGGGGTCGTGGTGTTCGGCGCATTGGTGAGGGTCGAGGCTGCAAAGGACAGATTATTCGGGCCGGTATTGAACAAGACGAGGCCGGCGGTGTTGGCGAGCGTGGTGTTGCGCGTAAAGACCGAGGACGCAATCACCGGCAATGTTCCAGCCACCACCGTGTGGCTGAGGCCGAGCCCGAAATTGTCAACGATGCTGTTCAGCAATTGTCCATTGGTACCGGCACGAACCTGAACTCCTTCGCTTGCCGCACCCTGCTGGGAACCGATCAACGTGAAATTCGAGAGGATGGGGTTGGAAACCGGCGTCGCGGTCGCGTTCGTAGACAGATTGTCGCCTTCGATCCCGTTGTCATTTGCGGCAAAGCGCGCGTCCTGGCGCACGATCACAAATTGCGACCGTCCGACCCATCCATCTGTCCAGTCAAAGGCATCGTCTTCGGCACCCACCACGATCGCATGGCGCACATTGACCGTTCCGCCGAAGAATTCAATGCCGTCATCGGCACCGAAGGTTGTCTGCACGAAATCGATCATTGTCCCGCTGCCAACGCCCTGAAGCTGCAGCGAATTAGCTTCATTGGTGCCGGAGAACTGGAAGCCGGCGAATTCGATGCGCAGGAAATTGAGGCGGCCTGAATTGTCCGCGGCTGTGGCGCCACCAAACAGGCCGGTCCCGGCTTCGCCCGATTTCACGCAGGTCACCGAGCCACCAATTGCGCCCGGATTGGCCGAGCAATCATTGATCGGCGCGCGACCATTGATCGACAGACCGTTCCAGTCCCCGGAATTGCCGGTATTGGTGAACAGCGCCTCGCGGCTGGTCATCACCACCGGAGCCGCGGCCGATCCATTGACGATCAATTGATTGCCGCGCGAGACGATCAGCGCGTCCTGACCATTGAGGTTTCCGGAGGAGAAGAGGGTTACACCCGGGTCGACCGTCAGGGTCGTCACGACGGTACCGGCCGTGGGTGCTGCCGGATCCGCGCCGCGGTCGGCGCCGACAAAGACCAACCCGTCGAGTTCATAGAGATTGCCGCGCGTCAGCGTGACATTGCCGTTGACCGGGTTGATCAGGCGGCAGACATTGGTTTCGGAACGGCCAGCCGGCAGCGCGCCCGTCTGCAACGTGGTACCTGCGGGGCAGGTCACGGAAGGTGCGCCGGGCACGCCGACAGTCCAGCCCGTCGTGAAATTGTTGGCGGCGCTGTCTGTGGCCGCGAAAGCACCCGCAAACTGCCCGCCGGTGAAGAAGCTCGAGGCGAGGGCAGTGGCGGGAACCAGAGCCGGAACCGAGGATTCGTTCGGCCCCGGCAGGATACCGGCGAGAGTTGATACGACATTCTGCCGGTTGGCGCTGCCGGCATTGAACAAAGCCTGATCGTCGGCATCGGTGCCGAGCACCGCATTGCCATTAAAGGCGACTGCATTGATCACCGGAACGGGGGCACCGGCCACGGCGTTGAATTCCAGCCCCTGACCAAAGCCTGCCACGATCGAATTGATGATGCGGCCATTGGTGCCGGCGCGAACCTGAATGCCCTCATTGGTATTGATGGTCCGGTTATTGGAGATCAGTGTCACATTGGAGATATTGGGATTGGAGCGCGGAAGCGCATTGCCGCTCGTCGTCAGATTGTCGCCTTCGATACCGTTATCACCATTGGCTCCGGTCTGCACCACCAAAGCAGTCTGCAGATTGCCGACCCAGCCATCGGTCCAGTCGATATTGTCATCATCATTGCCGATCAGCACGAGATTGCGGGCATTGACCGTGCCGCCAAAGAACTCGATGCCGTCATCGCCATTGTTGAAGATTTCGATATTTTCGACCACCGTCCCCGAGCCCACACCCTGAAGCGCAAGGCCATTGAGTTCATTGGTCGACGAAAACTGGAAACCCGCGTGCTGGATGCGCACGAAACGCAGAATCCCGGAATTGTCGGCGGGGCGGTCACCGCCGAACAGGCCCGATCCGCCTTCGCCATTCTTGGTGCAGGCGGCAGTGCCACCCGTGGCACCCGGATTGGCCGAGCAATCATTGATCGGGGCAAAGCCGTTGACGATCAGTCCGCCCCATTGGCTGCGGCCAGTGATCGAAGCGTCGGGGCGGCCATTGTCGAGCATATCCTGGGCGCTCGTGAACACGATCGGTGCGGCTGCTGTTCCGTTGGCGATGATCTGCGAGCCGCGCGTGACGGTCAGGGCATCAACCGATCCCGACGATGCGACATTGTCGGCATCATTGCCGATCAATACCGCACCCGGCATGATGGTCAGGACACCCGACGCACCGCCATCGGTGCCCACAAACATCTGACCGTTCAGAAGATAAGGCAGGCCACCATTGGCGGGCAGGGTAACGTTTCCGGAAATATTGCCCGAAAGCTGGCAGAAAGCGCGGATGACATTGTCGCCGAGATTGACATTGTTGTTCTGCGTGGTCCCGGCTGGGCAACCTGCGCCGGGGACATTGTTCTGGCCAAAGGCCCCGGTCGCGCCACCGCCCGGAATGACGACCGGCGTGATCGGGGTGTTCGAGCCCGGAGACACCACTTCGGCTTCCGTGCAGGCGGCGAGCAAGCCCAGGGCGCTGCCGGCCAGAAGCAAAGAACTGAATTTAGGAAGACGCCCCATGTGATAATCCCCGCTGGAATGGCCCCCGGGGACTGGCGTCCCGGGCCTGGATGAGCGAGAGCCTACTAGGCCAGATTTGTAACGACGGAATGACGCAAAAGTGACAGAACAAAGACACCCGCCTTGATCCAAGGGGGTGCAGTCTGAACTGCCCATTGCCACGCGATCCGGGCACATGGCGGCGAAATCTGGCGGGCGGGCGTGGACTTTCCGGTTGAAAGACACCCCTCATACCCGTAAGGCCCACCCCATCATGCGAAAATGGCACTGGACCGAGGCTTCATGACCTGGCCGATTATTCCCGTGAGTGATGATTTTGCCACGGCGCCGCAATTGGGTCCGGCCGATCTCCGCGCGGCTTCCAGCCTCGGATTCCGGCTGATCATGTGCAACCGCCCCGACCACGAAGAACCGGGCCAGATCCTGTCGCGCGCAATGGCGGCCTGCGCCGGGGACCTCGGCCTCGCTTTCGTATTTCTGCCCTTTGTCGGTCTGCCGGATGCCCGAATTGTCGACCGGTTCTGCGCGCTGCGCCAGGAAAATCCCGGTCCTGTGCTGGCTTTTTGCCGGTCGGGAACGCGGTCGATTTTTCTCTGGGCACTTGCTGAGGCGCGCAATGGCCGACCGGGAACAGAGATCCTCGCCTTGGCGCGTCAGGCCGGCTATGATGTGTCGGCGGTGGCACCCCTCCTGCCGCCCGCTTGAGGCGAAGGCTTGACAGCCCGTCCGGGGTCCGGGAAACCGGCCCATGCGCGCCTTGTTTCGCTTTCTTCTGACGCTTGATGCCGGGGCCTGGCGCGCCGCATTGGTTTCCGGCGGATTATTCGTCGCCATCGCCGCTGTTTTCGCGGCCGGACGCCTGGGCTGGCTGCCCGATTATTCGGTCCGGATCCTCGATGAATTGCGGAACTGGGCCGATGGCCCCTTCGGTCCATTGTCCGTCGGGATGCTGTTCCTTGCCGGAGCCTTTCTGGGGATACCGCAATTCGTGTTGATCGGGGCAAGCGTCGGGGTCTTCGGCCCGTTGACCGGCGCGATCCATGCATGGGCAGCGACATTGTTTTCGGCGGTATTTACCTTCTGCGTCGGACGCTGGGGGGGGGCAGAGACTCTGGCGCGCTTTGGCGGCCCGGGCATCGCGCGGCTCACGCAATTGGTGGCAAGAAACGGGTTCATGGCGGCCTTTCTCATCCGGAATGCGCCATCCGCTCCGTTCATCGTGGTCAATATGGTCATGGGCGCGGCGCGCGTGGGCACGGCCTCCTTCACCCTTGGAACAGCGCTGGGGATCATTCCCAAAATAGCGCTGATCGCGCTTGCGGGAGGCACGCTGACCGAAGCCGCGAAAGGCGCATTGGGGGCCGCGGCCGTCCTGGCGCTGCTGGCTGGCGCGGTGTGGATATCCATTGTGTTCCACACGCGCGCCCGGATGCAACGGGAATTGATGCGGGGGGAAGCAAATCCGAAAATTCCGGGGGCGCGGGATCCGGAATCTGCGGATCCCGCAGTGCAGGATCAGGTTCCGCCGCCCCGCTGATCGCGCCGGGCGAGGAAGGCAAGGCGCTCGAACAGATGCACATCCTGCTCGTTTTTGAGCAGGGCACCGTGCAAGGGTGGAATAAGCTTTGTCGGATCGCGCTCGCGCAGGACCTTTTCATCCACATCCTCGACCAGCAGCAATTTCAGCCAGTCGAGCAATTCCGAAGTCGAGGGCTTTTTCTTTAAACCGGGAGCCTTGCGGATGTCGTAAAAAATATTCAGCGCCTCTGCCACCAGACGCTGCTTGATCCCGGGGAAATGGACATCGACGATCGCCCGCATCGTGTCTTCGTCCGGAAACTTGATGTAATGGAAGAAACAGCGGCGCAAAAAGGCGTCCGGCAATTCCTTTTCGTTGTTGGACGTGATGATGACCACCGGCCGCCGCGTGGCCTTGATGGTTTCATCGGTCTCATAGACATAGAATTCCATCCGGTCGAGTTCCTGAAGGAGATCGTTGGGGAATTCGATATCGGCCTTGTCGATTTCGTCGATCAGCAGAACAGGGCGCTCCGGGGCGATGAAGGCTTCCCATAATTTTCCGCGCTTGATGTAATGGCGGATGTCGCGCACCCGCTCATCGCCCAATTGGCTGTCACGCAGGCGGCTGACCGCGTCATATTCATAGAGTCCCTGCTGGGCCCTGGTCGTCGATTTGATGTGCCATTCGATGAGCGGGGCACCGAGCGCGCGCGCAATTTCGACCGCCAGCACGGATTTTCCGGTCCCCGGCTCGCCCTTGACCAGCAAAGGCCGCTCGAGCGCGATGGCGGCATTGACCGCGACCTGCAAATCCTGCGTGGCGACGTAAGAGGCCGATCCGTTGAAGCGCATGCTGTTCTCCCTTTCAGCCAGCATAGTTCGCCTTCATGGGGACTCAAGCGCGCGTGGCACTGACCCGCTGATCACCAGTTCGGCAGCTTCGCTTTTCAGCCATGCAGCGCAGCTTTCGAGGACAATTTCCGGATCCAGCCGGTTTCGGCCCTTGATCGCACATTCCCACACGCACCCGATGCGCCAGCCCAGCGCGCGGAGTTCCGCGACCTGGCGTTCATCGCGCACGCGATTGCCGGTGATCTTGAGGTGCCAGAAGTCCTTGCGGGTCGCCGGCCATTTGAACAGGGCGCATTCATGGGCGTGCCAGAAACAGCCATGGGCAAACAAGAGTGCCCGGTATTTCGGGAAAACGAGATCGGGCGTGCCCGGAAGGGTCCGGTCGTGCAGGCGGAACCGAAATCCGCGGCGGTGCAGGCCTTTGCGCAGCATCATTTCGGGCGCGGTGTCGGTCCCGCCGATGCCCGACATCATCTTCGAGCGAATTACGGGCGAAACCACGTCAGCCATGGTGCCGCCGGAAGGGCAATTCCCCCTGCACGGGACCGGATGCCAGGGCAGCCATTGGCAGATGAGGCTGCATCAGCTTCGCCACCGCCCGGACCACCGGAACCACCACCGCATTCCCGAATTGCCGCCAGGCCTGTGTATCGGAAACCGGAATGACGAAATCCGAACCCCGCGGCGGATCAAAGCCCATGATACGCGCGCATTCGCGCGGGGTCAGTCGACGCGGCCGGTTACCTTCCTGCCGGATCAGGATTTCCGAGCCGTCCTTGTGATAGCGGGCCGACAAGGTACGGGCGACATCGCGTGGGCCGCACAGCGAGAATCCAAATCCGTGCCCGGCCGCTTCGTGCTTGCGTCGATACGCCTGGAGATAATCCCAAAGAAGCGGGGTGAGCGTGTATTTCGCCGGAACGTCCGACTCGAGGATGTCCCCGAGCACGGGGGCAGGCCCGGACGGCATGGCCAGCGCGGAGAAGTCGAAGCGCGATTTTTCCCTGAAACCAACGATGAAAATCCGCTCCCGCTTTTGCGGGACCCATGGGCCCGAATGGATGATGCGGGTGTGAACCTCGTAGCCGAGTTCCTTTTCGAGGACATCCATGATCGTGTGAAAGGTGCGCCCACCATCATGCCGTTCGAGATTTTTGACATTTTCCAGCAGGAAAGCGGCGGGGCGGCGATAATGGATGATTGCGGCAAGGTCATGGAACAGGGTCCCTTGCGTGGTGCATTGAAATCCATGCGGACGCCCAAGCGCATTCTTTTTTGACACTCCGGCGATCGAAAAGGGCTGGCAGGGGAAGCCGGCCAGCAGGACGTCATGGGCGGGTACACGGCCCGGCTCAGCAGCGAAGGGCCGGACATCGCCGGCATGGATATGGTTCTCATCGGATACGAAATTCGCGGCATAGGTTTGCCGCGAGAAGCGGTCCCATTCGGCGGTGAACACACAGCGCCCGCCGATCTCGTCAAAGGGGATCCGCAAGCCGCCAATCCCGGCAAACAGATCCACGAAGCGGAAGCCCGGATCGACTTGAGCAGGCGAGATATCCGTCGGGCGGGAAGCGGGGTGAAATTGGATGCAAGGCCGGGCTGCTTCCGCACCTGCACCGAATTCATATTCCGCAGAGGCAGTAAGAGCCATGGGATTCCGTCAGCATTCGAATCGGAAGCGCTATTTCAACATGGCAGAAATTGCTTCACCACTCCATCCCGGGCAGGAGAATGCTGTCTTTTGCAACTCTGGCATTTGCAACTCTGGCAGGCGCGCAACCAGACATTGCACCCGAAGCGTACAAAGCGGCGGCGTTAATGTTTACGAAACCGCCCTTTGGTTAGGTGGTCCGGTTCGGGGGCAGGCTCCGGGAATCTGAACAAGTAGCGGTGCAGAAGGCGTCGGAGGACATACGGAATGGCTCTCAAACTCTCCCTCAAGCCCGGCGAGAAATTCGTGGTCAACGGGGCGGTCATGATGAATGGTGACCGCCGCGGGGTTCTCGTACTGCAAAACAAGGCGTCGATCCTGCGCGAGAAGGACATCATGCAGCCGCACGATGTCAATACGCCGGCGAAACATATCTATTTCCCGATCATGATGATGTATCTTGAGCAGGACAATCAGCCTAAATATTACGATGAATTTGTTCGCCGTACCGGCGAATTCATGGGCGCGGTGATTTCACCCGACATAATGACGGCCTGTGTGGCGATTTCCCGCGACGTCATGGCAGGCGAATATTACAAGGCGCTCTTGCGCTGCCGCAAGATCATCGAATGGGAAGAAGAAAGGCTTGGCCATGTCGCTCAAGGCGTATCAGAAAGCAGCGAGCCAGGCTGAGGCACCGCGCGACACGGAATATCGGGTGTTTGCCCGCGTGACGCATGCGCTGCTGGAAATTGCCGGGCAATCCGCTCCTTCGCCAACGGCTTTGGTCGGTGCACTCGATCTCAACCGCCGTTTGTGGAGTGCACTGGCGCTGGATTGCAGCGATCCCGGCAATCAATTGCCAGAGGCATTGCGCGCACAGATCATTTCGCTGTCCATCTGGGTGAGCAAGCATTCGAGCCTCGTGGCAACGCGCGAAGGTTCGATCCGTGATCTCATCGAACTCAACCGCACGATCATGCAGGGTCTGGCGCCTTCCGGAAGCGGAATTGCGGGGATCGACGCAGGTTAGATTCGTTCCGGGTTGGGCAGCCACAATCTGACACGCAGGCCTCCTGGCGGGCTGGTTTCGAGTGAAATTTCGCCACCATGGGCGCGAACGATATCGCGTGCGATGGCGAGTCCGAGGCCGGAGCCAGCGGATTCCGCATCATTGAGATTGCGTCCTGTATCAAGGCGCACAAAGGGGGAAAACGCATCTTCCCGGCGATCCTCGGGGATTCCGGGGCCATTGTCGTCGATCAGAACATGAGTCGCATCCACACCCTCCGTCGCATCGATGTGGATTTCGGTCGCATGACGGTTCGCGTTTTCGAGGATATTGCGCAAGGCGCGCTCGATGGAATTGGGACGCAGAAGGACAACCAGCGGACCCGGGGCGTTCAGAATGATCCTCGTGCCCCGAACACGGGCATGATCCGCCACCTTGCGGAGCAACGCGCCGAGATCGGTCGGGCTGGCAGCTTCGGTTTGCGCGTCGCGGGCGAAGTCGAGATAGGATTCAAGTGTCCGCCGCATGAATTCGACATCCGCGGCCAGCGCGTCCCGATCGGGGCCTGGTGGCGCGAGCGCGAGATGCAGTTTCATGCGGGTAAGCGGCGTGCGCAGATCATGGCTGACGCCGGCCAGCAATAATGTCCGCTGTTCAATCTGGGCCCTGATCCGGGCATGCATGTCGAGAAAGGCCTGGCCCGCCCGCCGCACTTCGCGGGCTCCCCAGGGGTGGAAATCGGGTACCGGAAGATTTTGGCCCAGAGCCTGGGCTGCGCGCGCCAGTTCCTCGATGGGACGGATCTGGTTGCGAATGAACAAAAGTGCAGCGCCCGTCATCAGCAGCGTAAAAACCCCGACGGCAACCAGAAACTGGTAGGAACGGGAAGGTGACAGGCGCGCGCGCGGTATGCGCAGTTCGAGGGTGCGGGGCTGTCCATCTTCAGCTTCATCCATGAGCGGAATGCGCACGATAACGGTTTTTGCCAGCCGGTCGGAGATAAAGTCGAAGCGGGTTTGCAAGGTCCTTCTTATCGCTCTCAAGGCGACCTTGTCCTCGAATCCGCTCATGCGCGTTTGTCCTCGCACCGGCTCAGGAGAAATTCGGCCCTCCGCAAGCTTCAGTCGCGAAATCTTCCCGACGAATCGCTGAAATTCCGATTCCGGCACGTCGCGCGCGAGTTCCGCCAGAAAGGCGATTTCACTTGCCATGGCGTCCGATTGATTTCGGGCTGCACGCTCCCAATGCACATCGAAAAACGCCTGGATGATGGCGATCTGCATCAGCGCGACCGGAGTCGCAAAGATGAGCAGGGTGCGCCAGAATAGCCCTTTGGGCGCGAGGCTGCGTAATCTGGACGCGATGCTCACGGGCCGGTGGCCGCTGTCAGGACATAACCTATGCCGCGCACGGTCCGGATGAAATTCGGGTTGTCGGGATCAGTCTCGACCTTGCGGCGCAATCGCGTCACCGCGACATCGACCGATCGCTCGAGTCCTCCCATGGCCTGCGCGAGCGCCTCGCGCGAGACCGGGCGGCCGAATTCCTGCGCCAGCAGTCGCAGCAATTCGATCTCCTTGTCGGTCAGCGGCACCGCTTCGCCGGCGATTTTCAGTTCGCCACTCGGGCCATCGAACAGGGCCTGTCCGAACCGGACCCGTGGAAAAACGGATTCCTCGCTATTCCGGCTCCGGCGCAGGACCGCATGGATCCGCAGCGCCAGTTCCTCGGGTTCAAAGGGTTTGGCGAGGTAATCATCAGCTCCGGCGGAAAGCCCCTCGATGCGGCTTTCCACTTCGCCGCGCGCTGACAGCATGAGCACCGGCGGACCATTGGTGCTGCGCATGAAGCGCAAGAGTGACAGGCCGTCCTCGCCCGGCATCATGATGTCGAGAACCACGAGGTCGAAGGCGAGCCGCTCCATTTGCGCCCGTGCTTCAGCCGCGTTGGCGGCGACAGCGACGCGAAATCCCTTGTTCATCAGGAAGCGCTGAAGCAGGGTCCGGATGCGGTCGTCGTCATCGACCACCATGAGATGCACGGCATCATGGGCAGCGGGTTCAGGAATCATGGTGCCTCGGTCAGCAGGTTCAATATTCGCCGAAAAATGCCGGCCTGTTCGGGGCCGAATTCCCGCAGGCATCGGGCAAGACGCAGGCGCGCTCCTGCCGCGATCGTTGCGTGCAGAACGGCACCGCCAGTGCTCAGTCGCAGCGATTTTCGCCGCCCATCGGCAGCATCCCCGTGCTTGATGATGATATCGCGGGTCAGAAGTGATTCCACGACCCCGTGAAGGCTTTGTTTCGTAACATTGAGCTTGCTGCGCAAATCGCCGAGCGCCAGCGAGGAACAGGGGGCAAGCGCGGACATTACCCGCCATTGCGACGCGGCAATGGCGTGGGCTTCGGCCGATTCAATCGCCAGATCCTCGAGACATCTGGCGGCGTGGACCAGCCGGTCGGCGACGAGATCGAGCTCGGCTTCGTGAAGATAAGGCCGGCCGGTCCGGATCGCAGCCATGGCCCGCGGCAGGGGGGGAGGGGCAGTCATTTGGTTACGCCAATCGGGGGTACGCGCAGCTGGGCCAGTCGGCCAGTCGGTCAGAAGTCAGAAGTCAGAAGTCAGAAGTCAGTCGGCACGGTATCAAATATCAAACGCCTCCACCAGCGTGGCGACAAAAAGGGGCGAAATCAGGATTTGCATTTGGTGGTGGCGAAAAGCTCTGTTAAATGCGATAGCGGCCGGGCGGGATATGGCGGGCACCAGGACGGGAGACAGATATGCGGCTGATCGCAAGTGCTGCGAGCTGGGTTCTCGCGCTCCTCATGGCAGCGTTTCTTGCGCTCGATGCGCTGACCGCAAAATTGCAGAATGCGCCGGGTGAGGATGCGATTTTCTCGGGACTCGCGGCGCAATCGGGCTTCGCCTTGTTCGAACCGAGCCTGCGGGTCGGTTTCGGGCTGCTGGAACTGGTGATTGCCGTCCTGCTTCTTATGCCCGGCAGCCGGAGGCTCGGGGCATGGCTGGCCTTGCTGACCTGCGGCCTGGCCATGTCCGTGCATTTCAGCCCCTGGATGGGGATTGAGGCACCGATTGCTGCCGGAGGACCACCAGCGGATGGCGGCGCATTGTTCTTCTTCGCGTCGTTTCTGCTCGGGCTCGCGATCCTGTTGACCCTGGTTGAAGGGCAGCGCCAGCGGCTGGACGCTTTGGCGTAGAACGCGGCGGGCGCAGGCTGTGTTGCGCCGAACACTGCTTCCCGCCTTGGGCCAGAACCAATATGGGCGTCGCGCCGCGCGCCAAAATCCGGAACGCTGCCGAATCTACCGCAATTGCCCCGTATCGCCCGAAGCGCCGGGTGCGAGGTTGGCCGGTGCGCTTTTCCCCGGTGCGCTGTTCCCCGGCGCGCTTTTTAATGCGTCGATGCGGTCCTTTTCGGCTGCAAAGGCCGCAAGCATCGTCCCGCTCAACTGGCGCCCTGTCTGTGGTCTGAGGGAATTGGGATTGATCGCTGCGCCCTTGATCAGCACTTCGTAATGGAGATGCGGCCCCGTTGACCGACCGGTTGTTCCGACATAGCCGATACGCTGGCCCTGGGAGACCTTGGCACCGTTCCGGATATTTTTGGCAAAGCCCGACATATGGGCATAGGCGGTCTCAAAGCCTTTGGAATGCCGGATGCGCACATAGCGTCCATAGGAGCCGAACCAGCTCGCCTTGACGACCACCCCGCCGGCGGCCGCCACGATCGGTGTGCCGGTCGGAGCCGCGAAATCGACGCCCTTGTGCAGCCGCGTATAGCCGAGCACCGGATGGCGGCGATAGCCGAAACCCGACGAGACCCTCGCGGCATTGACTGGTGTGCGGATCAGGAATTTGCGCGCCGACTGGCCCTTTGCGTCGTAAAAATCGGATTTGCCATCGTCAGGCGTGGTGAAGCGGTAGAATTCCTTGCTGAGCTTGCCCGTCTTGAGCGCCAGATACATCGCATCGCCGGATTTGACGAGGCGGCCGCGCTCGTCGGCGAATTTCTCGAAAAAGATCGAAAAGCGGTCGCCGGCCTGAATATCACGCTGAAAATCAACGTCATATTTGAACACATCGATGAACAGATCGACCTCGCGGTCGCTTGCGCCGGCGATCCGGGCGGATTGATAGAGACTGCCTTCGATTTCGCTCTCGACGAACGCCATGCTGCGTGTCAGATCGAGCGTAAGGATGCGTGAGGAATAGTCTCCGTTTGCGCTGCGCTCGAGCAGGATTGTCGATTCCGGTGCAATCCGTGTGGTCAGCGCGGCAATCTGGCGGTTTTCGTTTTCGCCCGTGAAGAAGATCCGGAATTTCTGGCCTGCCCTGAAAACAGGCTTTGTTGTCGCCCGGGTGAGCGCCAGCAGGAGATTGGCGGCCTCCGTCCGGTTCACACCGCTCCGCGAGAGGGCAGCGATGACCGTTTCCCCAGACCCCAGCCGCATCTCGACCTGTTCCCAGGATGCGGGCCGGTCGGCAAAGGCTGCATGTTCCAGCAATTGGACATTGCGATAGTCGATCTTGGGATTGGCGAGTTCTTCAAGCCATTCCGGCGTCAGAGGCCAGTGGGCGAAGGCAAAAAAAGCGGCCGCGATCATTCCGGCACCGGTCAGCGCGATCGCGGAATACCCCGCCAGGGCCTTGATGCGGCGGGAACCCGGCCGACCATCATCCGATGATCCTGCGCCTTGCCCAGGCCCCTGCCACGTGAATCGCGGCCGCTCGGGCATCATCTGACGCCGGGCATCGGCGCGGACCGTAAGTGTCAACGGTATTTCGGCGGTCGGTTCCGCCGGTTCGGCTTCCATTGACGGATTCGCGCGGGACGCACGCCCGAACGGGGTGGCCTGCGATTTTCCGGAGGGCTCCATTCAATGTCCTCCTCGCGCCGGAGAGCGCAGCATTTTCCGGGAGGCTCCCGGCCGGTCCGGACCGAAATCAGATGCCAATGTGAAGCGAGAACTCAGGGCATTTACCATTCTCGTCGCCAATTGCGGCGAAACCAGGCGGCCCCATCCGGGGCAATGGACATGTCCTATCATGAATCGGTCTTGAGACTACAAATCCGGAGATGCATTTTTTGGGCCGGGAGCCAGGGAGGCTTCGGAATTTTGGGCCAATCGGTCAGGGCTCGGTTCCCGGTGCCAGACGCACGCGCAGACCGTCGAATTCGGGACGCATCAGGATCTGGCAGGACAGCCGGGAATTGGGTTTCACTTCGAAAGCTTCATCGAGGCGTTCGATTTCCTCGTCCGTGGCAGGGACAAGCCTGTCCAGCCAGTCCGCATCGACATAGACATGGCAGGTCGCGCAGGCGCAGGCACCTCCGCATTCCGCCTTGATCGGAATGCCATTGTCCCGGATGATTTCCATCACGCGCCAGCCGTCAAGGCCGTCCACTTCATGCGGGGTGCCCGTCTGGTCGATGACATGGACCTTGCGAATCTCGTCACTCATTCCGTCGCTCACCCGAAAATCCTTCCGCAGCTCATGTTTTTCGACCTATAAGCGAACGGATCGCGCCCGGCGAGCCCTGATTTGTTCCGCCCCCGTTTTGCGCGACCCTCGCCGAACTGCTTGACTTTCCGGGAAATCCTCCAATCTGTCCTACAAGCGCGTTCGACAGGGTTTCGATCCAATTGCGCTGTCCGGAATGCTTGAAAGGCAATTGATGGCCGAAGACCGCCTTCCTCCGCTCACCGCCTTGCGGGCTTTTGAAGCGGCGGCGCGGCATCTGAGCTTCCGCCGCGCAGCCGAGGAATTATATGTCACGCCGGGCGCGATCAGCCAGCAGATCCGGCTGCTTGAGGATCATCTGGGGGTTCAGGTCTTCCGCCGCGTGGGACGCCAGGTGTTGCTCACCGATTCGGGTCAGGCCGCGCTGCCCTTGTTGCGCGAAGGGTTCGAGCGCCTCGCCGAGGCCTCGCGGCTCCTGCGCCAGCCGGGGCGCAAGGGGCGGGTGGCGGTGGCTATCGCCCCGTCCTTCGCGGCCAAATGGCTGGTGCCGCGGCTTGAATCCTTCCATCGCGCCCATCCCGAAATCGAAGTGTGGATTTCGGCGGCCATGGAGATCGTCGATCTGGCTTCGGCCGACCTCGACCTTGCGATCCGTTACGGGCGGGGGCTCTATCCGGGGCTCGACAGCCGGCTTCTGCTGTCGGAGACCGTGATCGCGGTCTGCGCGCCATCGCTCGCAGCAGGAAACCTGCCCTTGCGCGGGCCTGCCGATCTTGCCGGGCTCACCTTGTTGCATGACGGCAGTCCCGAACAGGATCCTTCCTGTCCCGATTGGGCAATGTGGCTCATGGCGCGCGGGCAGACCACCATCGATGCCACGCGCGGGCCGCGCTTCAACCAGGGCAGTCTGGTGATCGAGGCCGCGGTCAATGGTGCAGGTGTGGCACTGGCCAAGCGCGCGATCGCCGGGGCCGATCTCTCCGCGGGGCGTCTTGTCGAGCCCTTTTCGCGCGAGGATGCCACCCCGATCGCCTTTGCCTATCACATCGTCTGGCCGAAAACCCGCAGCTTCTCGCCCGCCGCCCGCCTGTTCGTGGAATGGCTGGAGGCCGAAGCCGCCGACTGACCAGCAATTATCCCCTGCCGTCGATCTCCTTGCTTTCGAAGGCGCAATAGTCCCGGATCACGCATTCCCTGCATCGCGGCCGGCGGGCAAGGCAGGTATAGCGCCCATGGAGGATCAACCAGTGATGGGCCCCTTTCGCGTAGGCAGGGGGGATGACCTTCAGCAATTCGAGTTCCACTTTCAGCGGATTGGCTCCGGGCGCGAGTCCGGTCCGGTTGGCCACCCGAAAAATATGGGTGTCGACGGCGATCGTCGCTTCGCCAAAGGCTTCGTTGAGCACCACATTGGCGGTCTTTCGTCCGATCCCCGGCAGGGTCTCGAGGGCCGCGCGGTCATGGGGAACCTCGCCGCCATGGCGCTCGATCAACAAGGCCGACATGGCGACAAGGTTCCTGGCCTTGTTGCGCCAGAGCCCGATGGTCCTGATATAGTCACCGATCCTGTCTTCGCCCAAAGCGAGCATGGCGGCCGGGTTGTCCGCCGCGGCAAACAGGCCCCGCGTCGCCTGATTGACGGATTTGTCAGTGGCTTGCGCCGACAGCGCCACCGCGGCGAGCAGGGTGAAGGGATTGGTGAAGTCGAGCTCGGTGCGCGGGTCGGGACGTTCGGTTTTCAGTGTCTCAAAAAAAGCCGCGACGCGCTCGGGTGTCCAGACGGAAGCCGATGATTTCTCCCGTTTTTTTTCGGGGCTGGGGATAGCGGATTTTTTCGGCCCGGGTTTCGGTTCTGGCTTCGACCCGGGTCGGGTCCCCACAGGAGAAGCAGATTTTTTCGGCCCGGTCATGCGGGTCTTGCCCCCGATTCCGGCCCGATCGCGCCCAATGTCCGCCCGATCGCCAGTCCGGCATCGCGCACTGCATCCCGGGCGACAACCGACAAGGCTGTCATCATGAAGAAGCCATGGGTCTGGCTGGGATAATCCCGGTGGGTAACCGGCACCCCCAGAGCCGCGAGCCTGGCTGCGTAAGCCGTGCCTTCCCCGTGCAGGGGGTCGAGCCCGGCGGTGACGATGAAAGCCGGCGCAATTCCTGCGAGGTCATTGGCCAGCAAAGGCGAGATCCGTTCGTCCATGGCGTCCGCGCCGGCGCGCAGATAGGCCCGCTTGAAATAATCGAGCGCGGCACCCGACAGAAAAAAGCCCTGTTTGAGTCCAAAACGCCCCGGTGCGATGTCGGCGAGCTGCAAAAGCGGATAGAGCAAGGCCTGCATCGCTGGCTCTTTTTCTCCGGTGCGCAGGGTGTGGAGGGCAATTCCGGCTGCGAGATTACCCCCCGCCGAATCCCCCGCCACCGCCACACGGTCGGGATCAAAGCCAATCGCTTCGGCCCGCGCCATCACCCATGCCCATGCTGATTGCGCATCCTCGAATGCGGCAGGAAATTTGTGCTCGGGCGCGCGGCGATAATCGAGGGCCAGCAGCCGGCATCGCGAGGCATCTGCGAGCCGCCGGCACAGGGCATCATGGCTTTCGAGATCGCCCAGCACGAAGCCGCCGCCGTGAAAGAATACAATCCCGGGTCCCGGAGGATGTCCACAGGCGCGCGGAACATAGAGCCGGGCGCGCAAAGGCCCCTCCGCGCCATCGACCAGCAAATCATTGACGCTGGCCAGCGCGGGCGGATCGATCTCAAGCTTTTGCGCCGCACGGAAAAAGGCCGAGCGGATCTGATCGACCGACAACCGCCAATCCACGCCGCTCAATTCGGCAAGCTGCTTCCAGAGATCCCTGGCATCGGAATCCGGCATTGTCCCAATTCCCCTGTGATCCGACTTTTCCTGTGTAGTGATTCGACAGAAGCCACGCTTGGCATCGTAACAGAGAAAATGGAAATCACGCTGGCGAATCCGGCTGCACGGCGTTAACCGTGATGGACGGGATCGGCGGACAGCGTCGGTTTGGCGATCCCGGTGTCGGGGGAAAGTTCGAGGCCCATGCTGAATGCCGCAGCCCTTGTAACCGGACTGGCCGGAGCCCTCGTTCTCATGGCGGGCTTTCCGGTGACACCATCGCGACAAATCGCGCTCGCGCTGGCCGTTGTCGCCGTCGCCTGGCTGGTCTGGCGGTTGCGCGCCATGGATCGGGAGGCTGCAATCCTGCGGCGGCTGCTGCCCCACATAATTGGGGCCATCAGCAGCGTGCCCGGGCGATCGGGAAAGATCGGTCGACTGGCGATGCGAATGGCAGGACGCAAGGGCGATTCGGCGCTGGTTCATCTGCGTGCGGGCAATCTCGACCGGATCGGACGGGCGGCGACAGCGCTTGGTGCAGCCTGGACAGGATTGCTCGTGCCCACGCGGGAGGACGACGACGGCTTCGAGGCTCATGTGATGGTGGAGGGCGACGAGCGGTCCGGAATTGCGGGGGTCACGTCAACCGGGCGGAATTCGCATCCGAAGCGGCGATCGCGGGCGAATGAGGGTAGGTCCGGAAAGATATGATTTCCGATGAAACCAGGCCTGTTCGGCAACAGGTCAGGGGTCCGGCGGCGTAAATGGGCGGGCCGGGTGCGTGAACAGGCCCCGTGTCGGGGGTTCCGGGATGTAGGCCGGATGTTGGAAAAGGGGCGAAAAATGATGGTGGGCATCGCGCTCGCGGCTCTGGGTCTCGCATTCAGCCTCGTCATGTGGCGGCTGCTGCGCGGCCCTTCCTTTGGCGATCGCCTCGCGGCGTTCCACGGTGCCGGGCTCATTCTGGGGCTGGGAATTCTCCTGCTGGCCGGCAGCAGCGGCTCGGGGGAACTGACACTGTTCGTTTCCGTCCTGGTTCCAGCTATTCTGGTCATCGCCTTAAGCCTGCACAAGCTTTCGGTTCAGGGGGCCCCCTCGGGCCGGCTGGCCCCCATGAGCGCCGGCGAAACCTTTTCGGGCGACGGGCCCGACCCGGGAGCGCGCGCCGATGGCTGATATCGCCAATCTGGTGGGGGCGGTCATCGCCATCTGCGGAAGCCTGCTGTTCCTGCTCGGGATCATTGGCTTTGCCGCCTTGTCCGATCCATTGCGCCGGTTGCATGGTGCGGCGCTCGCTTTCGGACCGGGTCTGTCGCTGGCAGCGCTCGGTACCGTATTCATGGCTGCGTTCACACCCGCTTTCGGAGCCACCCTGTTGGCCGGGAGCGTGCTTGGCGCGTCGGGACCGGCCTTCATCTATCTTGCCGGAACGCATGCCCGGGCGCGTGGACATTCCCCCCGTACAGGCATTTTTGTTGATCCCGATGGGGGGGCGAGTTGAAACCCGAAATGCTGGACGTGGCCCGGGCCGGGCTCGATCACTGGATGGTCGTGTGCATGGTGGGGCTTTCGGCGCCGGGCGCATTGGCCGCGGCGATCGCTGCGGCACTCGCGCGTCATTTGCCGACGGCGCTGGTCTGCGCCTGTTTTTCCGGGCTGTCGCTGGGGGTCGGCCTTGCGGCGTCGGGTTTCGTCGCCGCAGGCCTGTTGACCATAATCGTGACCGGCGGCGCATTTGCGCTGACCGGGGCGGCCTTTCTCGGCCTCACGGAGAGCGCCGCGCGCGCGCGCCAGCCCGTGCAGACGATTGGCGTTGTGGTCGCAACATTGGTGACCGGTGCCTTTGGCTTGTCGGGAATCATCTCTCTCCTTCGCGATGAGAAAGGTGATTGGCCCGAGGATGCGATTGCGGCCGCGGAGCGGATATTTGTTTCAGCCGGACCTGATTTCGCCCCGGCAATCGCCGGACTGTGTGGCGTGATCGTGCTTATGGCCGGGGCACTGGCGGTCCATGTCCGGCTCGGCAGGGATTCACGAAGTTTTGGGACAGAAGCGTCCGGAATTGCTGCCGGACACGATGTTCGATCCGGAAATGATCGGGGGGCGGAAGCGCGCCCGGGGTTTCGACCAGAGTCGCGATTTGAACCGCGGGCAGAATCCGCGCGCGGTGGGGACGGTCCCCGGCCATGATCATGCGCAACGCTGCCCTTGCCGTCTTTGTCAAAACCTTTGCACCCATCGCACTGATTTCGGCGATCGGCATGGTCGCAGCCGGTCAGTCATGGACCAATCCGCTGCTGCTTGCGGCGGCGGGTGCCAGTTTTGGCCTTTCGCTCTGTCTTTATGGCCTGGTATTCGGCCCTTCAGCGCTGGCGCGCGGCTTTGGCCCTTTTTCAGCGCGTGTGCTGCTCGGGCTGGGCCTGTTGGCGGGCTTTGGCGCACTCGCCCTCGATCTGGTCGATGGGACCGCACCTTTCCTGTTTCTGGAAGCGGCGGCCATCAATCGCGGAATTGTGCGCGACGATGAGCTCCTTCTTCTCTTCGGATCGGGGCTTGCGACCAGCGCCGCCGGAGCGTTGCCTGCCCTGTATTTCTCGTTTTCGGGACGGGTCAGCAGGATTATCAGCGCGGGCCCCGCTACGGATATCGAAACGTGAGCGAACTCGAGGCGGCACTTGTCCTTTCGGCGATCTGGCTGGCCCTGGGGCTCGGGCTGTTCGGGCTCGGTCTCGTGCTGGCAACAAGAAGCCGTCATTATTTCAAACGCTTTCTGGGGCTCGGCCTCGGATTTTTCGGACTCGCCGCCCTTGCCGCTGCCCGCGGTGCGGCCGCCGAACCGGTGGTCGCGATGTTCGTCATGATTGGTGGGGGTCTTGTCATGGCCGGACTCGCGTCAGCGCTGCGCGGATTCGAGGCAGGGAAAGGTCTTGATCCGGATTCCCCGCCCGATATTGCGAAAAGCGCATCATCGGTGCCGCCCGAGCCATTCGCAAAGGATGCTGAATGAGCGTCCACGAATTTCTTGCCTTGCTGCCCGCGGACCTGGTGCGTCACGCCTCGCTCGCGGCTGTGGGGGCCCCGTTTTTGGGCGCCGTACTCGCTATGACCGTTGGCGCACGGTGGGGCTGGGGGCTCGTGCTCCCGGGGGCGGTGACGGGGTTGTGCTGTGCGCTGATCGGTGCGGCGCACGCCCATTCCTTCGCTGCCAACCGCGCCGGCACCGGGTTTCAGGACGGCCCGTTTGAAATGATGCTCGCAGTGCTGGTCGCCATTGCGGGTCTTTTTGTCGCGATTTACCGGGCGTGCGCGGAGATTCCGGAGCGACGGGCCGATGGTGCGGGGCCAGCCTTGTTCGGGCTGTTGCTCGGCGGCGGGGGGCTGGTCGCGCTGGCCGACATGCCAATGATCTTGTTTGCAGGCATGGCGATCGTCGAACTCGCAGGGTTCGGGCTCTCCGGGATCGCGCGGCCCGCATTATCGGGCGCCACAGAAACCGGAACCGGAAGAGAACCGGATCAATTGCTGGCCTCGGGCACCTGGTTGGCGCTGATGGCCGCCGGGATCGCACTCGCGCCCTTTTCCTTTGGCGGCGAAGGCAATGCCGGGATGATCGGTGCAGTCCTCACTGCCATCGGGCTCGCGGGGATAGTGTGGCATCGGGGTGTTTTCCCCGCGGGGTGGGGTGATCCTAAGGCCGTGGGCGGGCTCGCCATCCGCGGATGGATCAGTCTTGTGGGCGCGATCGCCCTGATGCGGACCCTGGCCGGAATTGCGGGCTCGGACCACCCTGCCAGCCCGATATTTTGCGAGCTCTTCGGGATCGTGGCGCTTGGGGTCGCGGCGATTGCCTCGTTTCGGGCAGTCCTGTCCCGCGATGCGGAGCATGTGCTCAGCCTGTTTGTCTGTGCAGAATTCGCATTGATGGTCCTGGCGCTTGCCTCGGGGTCGCGCGCGGGGGCCGAGGCCGCGATGCTGGCGCTTGCCCATGGCGGGGCTCTGGCGATCGGCGGACCATTTCTCCTCGCACGGCTTGTCGATGCCCGGGGCGGTTATGGATTCAATACGCTTGCCGGGACCGCACGCAACGCGCCCTGGGCGGGTGCATCCCTGGTACTGATCGGGGCGAGCATGGCGGGGGCACCTCTTACCCTTGGATTTCTGGTGCGCTGGCGCATGATCGATTCGGCGATCGAGGCGGGTGCCTTTTGGGCGGCAGCGGGCATCGGCGTTGTTGCGGCGCTTTTGCTTGCCGCGGTCGGGCGGTTGATCGAAAATATTTCGCTCTCCGGGCCAGAACCGGAGAGCGGCGACGGGGCAGCGGCCGGGAGGGCGGGGGGAACTTCCGCGGCGATTTCCGGCACCGCGATCTGGGCGGAATGGGCCGCAGGTGCGCTGGCTTTGGCTCTGTTATGGGCCGGGCTGGCCGGGGGCGTGATCAATCCGGCGCTTACCCGCATGAGTGCGCTGTTTGCTGGCGGGCTGTCACCGGTTCGCACCCATGTTTTTCCTCCGCCGGCGCGGCCCTTTCGGGGTCTTGCCGGGGATGATCGGGTACAGGCCCCACGCGACGACAAGGGGGCATCATGAGCCCGGAACTACTGATTGGCATCGCGATTCTGGCACCGCTGGTCTCAGGCTTGTTGGCGATGTTTTTCGACGAGGCGCCCGACGCGCGCGAGACGATCGGGCTCGTTGCGGGTGCGCTGTCGCTCGCGGCGGCGGGCGCGGTCCTGTCGCTGTCGGCGTCCGGGAACCGGGCGACCATCGCTTTGCTGGAATTTGAGCCGGGTCTGGATTTTTCGCTCGGAATGGAGCCGCTCGCGGCGGTGCTTGCGGTATGTATCGGCAGTGTCCATCTCTTGTTCAAGCTGCATGCCGCAGGCATGGCGCGTGCCGAAAGGGATCGCGATCAGACCCGCTTCTTTGCAGGCTCAGACCTTGCGGTTGCGTCCTCCATTGCTTTGGCTTTTTCCGGAAATCTGCTCACAACGGTGACGGCCTATGGCCTGCTTGGCCTCGTTCTGTATGCCTTGCTGACCCTGCGGGCCGATGCCTCCGCGCGTCGGGCCGGGCGGTTGTTTGCTGCCTCCGTCGCCTTGCCGGCACAAGCCTTGTTGACGATCGGCTGGGTTCTGACCCTGCGCATGGCCGGCAGCGCGGATTATAGTGAGGGGCCACTGCTCGGGCAGACGGAACCGGGGCTGCGCAATCTGCTGGCGCTGATGTTCGGGATCGGGTTTTCGCTCGCCGGGATTGCCCCGATGGTCGTATGGGTCTTTGCGACCCAAACGGGGACTGGTGCCACCGGGGCCTTTGTGCAAATCATGGGGGGGCTTGCCGGAGCCACAGCCTTTCTCAAGGTAGCGGGCTTTGTTTTCGGGCCCGGCGAAATCGGTGCGACCTCCTGGGGTATGGTTCTGTGTATCGCCTCGACTCTGGCCGGATTTGCTGCGGCTCTTGTCACCTGTTTTGGCCGTGATTTGCGGGCACGGGCATCGGCGGCGCATGCCAGCGGCCTGTGTTTTGCGGCCGCTGCAATCCTTGCCGCCACCCCGCTTGGCTTGCAGGCGGGTGCGCTGACCGTGGTGGCAAGCGCGATCGCGGGTGCCACCGCTTTCATCTGTGCGGGCGCTGTCGAAACCGCGATCGGCAAGCACCCGATCGCGGACCTTTCCGGGCTTGGCCGGCGCATGCCTGCGATTGCCGCATGTTTTGCCGCGGCGGCATTGTCGCTGGCGAGTCTTCCGCCCGGAGGCGGCGCCGCCGCCCGGATCGGGCTGATCCGCGCGGCAGGTGAGGCCCATGATTATCTGCTGCTGGCGGCGAGCGCGGCCGCGAGTGTTCTCGTCCTGCTCGGCTTCGCCCCGATCGCGGCGCGCGCCATGTTGCCACCCAAGGGATCGGCACCCCCACCGCTCTTTCGTCGCCCGCGCGGAGCCCATCCTTTGTCGGTGCTCGCTGCCGGGCTTGGTGCTATCGGATGCATGCTGGTTTTGTTATATGCCGGTAAAATCGGCGATTTCGTGCGTGCGGGAACCGAATGGAGCCCGTTGGGCCGGGAGAGTGTGGTTCCAGCGGATGTCGAAGAATCCCGCAGGAATGCAAATTCCGGGGAGGTACAGCCATGAGCAGGCCCGGTGCCCTGCGCCGTGCGGGCCGGACCGGTCGCATGGCAGCTGCATTGTTCGGCTTCCTGCGCCAGGGCGCGCTCATTCTCGCCGGACTCGCAATCCTTGCGATACCAGACTGGATCGGTCTGCGCGCCAGCCGGTTCCGGTGGGAGGATTATGCCGGCATCTATGCGCTGGCCGGTTTTGCGAGTGTTTTTCTGGGCCTCGGGCTGGGGCGTCTGTGGGCGGCGTTGTTCGATGCCGGAATCGGCGACGATTTGGAGACGGGCGAGGCCGGCACTCCGCCACAAATACGAAATGGTGAAGCGTCATGAGTAAGCCCCGATGAATCTGTGGCGCGAAATCAATCCGGGATTTGTCCTGATCGTGCTGGGCGTGATCGCTTTTCTTCCCCCGCGCGGGCGTCTGCGCGCCGGTCTGATTACGCTCGCGCCGTTGATTGCGCTCGGCCTGTTGTTGCTGGCGCGCTACGATTCCTATGGCCGTACGGCTTTGCTCGGCATGGAGCTTGTCACCTATCGGCTTGATCCGCTGAGCTTTGGTTTTGCGGTCGCCGCCCTGATCACACAATTCCTGTGGGCGGTTCATTCATGGAACCGGACGCGGGAGGGCGAGGATGCGGCAGGCCTTGTCCAGGCGGGTGCGGCGGTCTCGGCCATTCTGGCAGGCGACCTTGCAAGTTTCTCGGTCCTGTTCGGCTTGTGGGGGCTGGCATTCACAGTCGTTCCGTTGTCAGGTCGGAATGAAAGGGGACTCAATGCAGCCCTGCGCGGATTGCTGCTGCTGTCAGCGGCCTGGGTCGTGCTGCTGGCGGGGGTTTCACTGCATGCCGCCGACGCCGGGACAGGGCTCGCTTTTGTCAGACTCAGTCCCGATAATCCGGCCGGATTTCTCATTCTGGCGGGAATTCTGACCGCCGCCGGTGCGCCTTTCATCAATCTCTGGCTGATCGAGGGTGTGTCCTGGTCCGGGGCGCATGGGGCAGCGGGCCTCGCCCCACTGGCAGGCAAGCTCGGGCTCTATGCATTGATGCGCGCCTTCCCGGGCGAGGATTCCCTGCTGGCCATCGGCGCATTCGGAGCCGTCTGGGCAGCGATCGCAGCACTCTCGGAGCGCGATGCCCGACGCGCCGTGGCCCATCTGCTGGCGGGTTCACTCGCTCTCATGATCATGGGGGTGGGGATGGGTGCTCCCTTCGGCCTGGTCGGGGCGGGAGTTTATTCCACCGTACAAGGTCTTGGAATCCTGCTGGTCATGATGGCAATGAGTGATGCCCAAACCTTGCGCCAGCCTGTTCGTCGCCCCCCTGACCACATCTCCGCCGGCCCATCCGGGCGAATGCCCCTGACGGCGGCCGCCTTTGCTCTGGGCGGGGCAGTCCTGATCGGAGTTCCGGGAATTGGCGGGTTTGCCGGCTTTGCCTTGCTCCATGCCGGAATTGACGGTGCCCCTGTCTGGGCGCTTGCGGCGCTGATCATCTATCCGGTGGCGGGCCTCCGGGTGATGATGTTCAGGCTTGCACCTGCGATCGGCGGGGATGCGGATACCCGCCTTGCGCAGTTTTCCCCGACGGACCCGCGCGCACCGGCGCCGGCGGCAGGGACCGGTGTTCTTCAGATCCTGGCCTTTGGACTTGCGGCGAGCATCTGTCTCTATTCGGGCGTCGCGCCCGATTGGCTGGCCGCGCTGACGCCCAGTCCTGACGTGCTTGAACCCTATGCCGGCGGATTTCTGTGGGTGTCGCTCCAGATTCTCGGTGGCGGGGCAATCGCCCTGGCGTTTTTCGGGCGCGGGCTGTTGCCCGAGAGCCGGCTGGCACAACGGCTTGCGGGGGTGGTGGATTATGGTGACGGCCCGCTGAAGCGTTTGTTTGAATTCGGGTCGCATCAGGCTGGTCTGGTCTGGCGCGGGACGAAATTTCTGCGAACAGGGGCTGGGCGCGGTGCGCTTGCGAGCCACAAGGCTGAGGACAAGACATATCAGCCAGAGTCGCGGCCCGCGCGCCGGTCAATCGCCACGAGAGCTGCTTTGCTGCGCGATGCCGCCCTGCTCGGCCCGGGCGCGATCGGGGCCGCCATGGTCTGGTGGGTGATCCTGCGGTAAGGGGTTGGTCAGGCAATAATCCCCACCCCGCATCGGTTAATCCCGCCGGAGCAGGCCGGGTCTGAACAGGCCGGGTCTGAACAGGCCGGGTCTGAACAGGCCGGGTCTGATGAGTGTCTTGCGCATGAAGCAGCGCAAATCACCGGGCATGATCCCGGCATGGGCCCGAGCAATCGAGCGCTGCCATTCCGTCAAGCGCGCGCGGGGGATTTCGCGATAGCCGCGGCGGCGATAAAAGGGCCCGTTCCAGGCGAGATCCCGAAAGGTGGTGAGCACCACACCGGACCGTCCGCGTGTTCGGGCCATTTGCTCGACCCGGGCCAGCAAGGCCGAGCCCACGCCCCTGCGGCCATGGCGCGTACTGACGGAGATCTGTTCGAGCAGCAGATCGGGGGCTTCATCCCGGCACAGGGCGTATCCAATCGCTGAATCGTCGGGGGCGAACGCCGCAAGCAAAAGCCCGGCCCCGACGCTGTCGTGATAGGCGGAGACCGGAATGGGCTCGGGCCGACAATCGGGCGTGGCAATCAGCCCGGTTGGGATGAACCGCGCCCCGGAATCATATTCGACCTGTTGCAAAGCGGGAATATCGGCAGTTTGGGCTGCGCGCAGGGTAAAGGCAAACTCCCGAAGGGGGGCATGGGTCATCGGCAACCGGCCGCCATCAATAACGCCGGCCTTGGGGGCTGTGGATCGTGATCATCCAGATGTTCGCGCGGAAAACTTTCCATGCCGTCCCGATATCATGCCATTTGCGATTCCGGAATTTCGTTCGGTTGGATGAAACATCATTGCGCGCCGGGCGCTTCAATGCGCACGCGTTACGGGACAAAATGCTGAAAATTCCCCAATCGGTGTTTTTCGGTGGGCAAGCCGGAATCACCCGGTCAGGACAAAAGCCCGGGGTTCAGCTATCTGGTGCATCATTCCGGTAAATCCGGACATGCGGGTTCAAAATAACCGGATCAGGTGGAGAAATTCGATGCACAATCGACGGGAATGGATCACCGCAGCCGGCGGGGCGCTGGTGCTGTCCGGATGCGATCCTGCATATCTCTTGTATTCGCAATCGGCCGGACAGGGTCGCAAACAGCCGCTGATCATCGCCCATCGCGGGGCTTCGGGCCAATACCCCGAGCATAGTCTGACCGCTTATGCCCTCGGCATCGAACAGGGTGCCGATTTCATCGAGCCCGATCTGGTCTTCACGAAGGATGGGGTGCTGGTCTGTCGGCACGAGAACGAGATTTCCGGCACGACCGATATCGCCACCCATCCCGAATTCGCCGATCGCAAAACCACGAAAACCATCGATGGCGAATCATTGACCGGCTGGTTTACCGAGGATTTCACCCTCGCCGAACTCAAAACCCTGCGCGTGCGTGAGCGCCTGCCGGGACTCAGGCCGGGAAATACGCGCTTCGACGGGCAGGATGTCATCCCGACTTTCGCCGAACTCATTGCGCTGGTGCGCGCGGCTGGCTCCAAAGCGGGTCGGGCCATCGGCCTTTATCCGGAGCTGAAACACCCGGCATTTTTCGAGGGGCTGGGATTTTCGCCGGGTTCTTCCCTGCTTGCCGAATTGAAGATGGCGGGGCTCGATGATCCTCAAGGCCCGGCTTTTGCCGCCAATCCGGTCTATATCCAGTGTTTTGAGGCTGATACCCTCAAAAAACTCGCGGCCGAGACCCGGATTCCGTTGATCGAATTGTGGAGTGCCGAAGGGTGGTGGGACACGAGCCGGATTCGCAACCGGATGGCGGAGGTCAAGCGTTATGCGGCCGGCATCGGGGTCGAGAAAATAATGATTTTCCCCCGTAACCGCAAGGAACAAAGTCAAGGCGTCACGCCATTGATCTTCAACGCGCATCGCCTTGGGCTGCTGGTCCATGCCTGGACGTTCCGCGCTGAAAACGCGTTTCTGCCGGCGGAACTGCGACGCGGCGATCCCGCCGATTCTGGCTATCAGGCATTGCATGGGGATCTCGACAGCGAAATCGGCAAATTCATTCGCGCTGGGGTCGACGGGATCTTCACCGACTTTCCGGCGGCCGGCGCGCGGGCGCGCGAGGCAGAGAAATTCTGGCGGGAGCCCTGAAACATGACGGATTTTTCAACGCAACGCGCCCTTGCCGGGGGACAGATTCTGGCGTCGGCCAGCGGGGGTATCGGTCGCTTGCGGCTCAACCGGCCCGAGGCGCTGAACGCGCTCAATGAAGCCATGTGCGCCGCGATGATCGAGGTGCTGCTGGCCTGGCGCACCGATCCCGCGATCCGCGCACTGGTGATCGATCATCATGACGGCCGCGGCTTTTGTGCCGGCGGCGATATCCGCATGCTCGCCGAAAGCGGTGCCGGTGACGGCGCCGATGCGCAGGCTTTTTTCCGGGTCGAATACCGGCTCAATCACCTGCTCAAGGAATATCCGAAGCCGGTCATCGCGTTTATGGACGGGATCACCATGGGCGGCGGCGTCGGGATTTCGGTGCATACCCGGTTCCGGGTGGCCAGTGAACGTACCCGTTTTGCCATGCCCGAAACCGGGATCGGCCTGTTCCCCGATGTGGGCGGTGGCTGGTTTTTGCCGCGCCTGGCGGGGGAGACCGGTGCCTTTCTGGCGCTGACCGGCGCGCGGCTCGATGGCGCGGAATGCCTCTATGCGGGGCTGGCCGATTATTTTATTCCCGCCGATCGGCTCGATGAAGCGAAGGCAGCCCTGGAGCGCGCAAATCCGGGAGATGATTCAGCAATCGCCGCCATTCTCGCCGGGTTCCATACCGATCCGGGCCCGGCGCGGCTGGCTGAAAACCGGGAACGGATCGACCCGTTTTTCGCCTTTGACCGGGTGGAGGAGATTTTTGCGGCATTGGCGGCCAATTCCTCTGACTGGGCGCAGAAGGAACTGTCGACGCTCCGCAGCAAATCACCGCAGGCGCTCAAAATCTCGCTGCGCCAGATCAGGACCGGCGCGCATCTCACGGATTTCGCAGCCAATATGGCGATGGAATATCGCATCGCCTGCCGGGTGGTGCACAGCCATGATTTTGCCGAGGGCGTGCGCGCGGTGATCATCGACAAGGATCAGGCACCCCAATGGGCCCCCGCAACCCTCGCGGAAATGGACGATGCGCGGCTCGATGCCATTTTCGCGCCGCTGCCGGATTCCGATGAATGGAGCCCGCTCTGAGGCAAAATCACCCGAACAGCCGGTCCGCAACATAGGGGTTTTGGGCGCGCTCGGCCCCGAAGCTCGAAATCGGCCCGTGGCCGGGGACAAAGCGGATATCATCGCCAAGCGGGAAAAGCTTTTCGCGGATCGCCGCGATCAGCGCGCCATGATCGCCCCGGGGAAAATCCGTGCGCCCGATCGAGCCCTGGAACAGCACATCGCCGACAAAGGCGATCCGTGCGCCGTGATGGACAAATACCACATGGCCCGGCGTATGGCCGGGGCAGTGATGGACGGTCAGGGTTTCGCCGCCGATTTCGACCTCGTCGCCATCGTCCAGCCATTGATCGGGAACACAGGCCTCAAGCCCCCTGAGGCCGTACAGCGCCGCCTGGGTCGGAATGCTTTCCAAAAGCCAGTCATCGCCGGGATGGGGCCCGATGATCGGGACAGCGAGCGCGCGCTGGATGGCGGCTGCACCCCCGGCATGGTCGAGATGGCCGTGGGTGAGCAGGATTTTCTCGATGGTCACGCCATGTTTTTTCGCTTCGGCCAGCAGGCGCTCCGGCTCGCCGCCCGGATCGACAAAGGCACCGCGCATGGATCCGGGCACCCAGACCAGTGAGCAATTCTGCTGCAAGGGGGTGACCGGGATGAGCACGACCCGGATCGGCGGAGCAGGTGGTTCGGACATCGGGCTCACCGGGAGATGGAGATTATCGGGCGAGGGCGGCGATCGGGCGGATCTCGCCGCTGCGCAGGCGCTGTGCATAAGACAGGAATTCCCGCCTTATCTCGGGGGCGAGCACGGCCAGGCCGATGAGATTGGGAACCGCCATCAGAAAGAAGCAGGAATCGATGAAATCGACCACTTTTCCCAGCGGCAACACGGCCCCGAACGGGATGAGCAGACAATAGAGCACGCGATAGGTCCAGATCGAGGCGCTGGAGCGCCCGAACAGAAAGCCCCAGGCCTGTGTGCCGTAATAGCCCCAGCTCACCAATGTCGAATAGGCAAACAGGAACACCGCCAGCGCCAATACATAAGGAAACCACGCAAACACGCTGCCAAAGGCGGCCGAAGTGATGGCCACCCCTTCCGCGCCCTCGATCTGCCAGGCACCGGAGACCACGACGACCAGCGCCGTCATGGTGCAAATCACCATGGTGTCGATAAAGGGCTCGAGCAATGCCACCATGCCCTCGGAAGCCGGCTCGCGCGTGCGCGCCAGCGTATGGGCCATCACGGCGGAACCGATCCCGGCTTCGCAGGAATAGACTGCCCGGCGCATCCCGACGACAAAGGCACCAATTGCACCGCCCGCCACCGCCTTGGGCGCAAAGGCGCTGGTGACGATCAGCACCAGCGCGTCGGGGATCGCCGCTGCATTGGCGATGAGCACGGCGGCCCCTCCCAGCAGATAGATCCCGCACATGGCCGGCACGAGCGCCGAGGCGACCGTCGCAAGCCGTCTGGCCGAACCCAGCACGACCAGCGCCACCGCCAGCGCCATGAAAATGCCATAGGCCCAGCGCGCATTGGCCTCGCCCAGCCATTGGTTCAGGCCGGTAACGGCGGCCATTTGGGCGTAGGACTGGTTGGTCTGGAGCATGGGAATGGCACCGCCCAGCGCAGCAATCGCATAAAACCCGCCGAGAATGAGGCCGATCTGCTTCAGCCCGCCGATCTTGCCGAGCCCGTCGCGCAGATAGAACATCGGGCCGCCGCTTACCCCCAAAACCGGGTCCAGCCGCCGGTATTTCATGCCCAAAGTCACCTCGGCGGCCTTGAGCGCCATGGCGAAAAAGCCGATGATGAACATCCAGAAGGCCGCGCCCGGCCCGCCTGCCGTGATGGCAATCGCCACGCCGGCAATGTTCCCGAGCCCCACCGTGCCCGACAGTGCAGTCGACAATGCCGCGAAATGGCTGCCATGACCGGGTGCGTCGGGATCGGCATAGCGCCCGCGCAGGATCGACACTGCATGGCCGGGAAAGCGCAATTGCGGCAGGCCGAGCCAGATCGTGAAGAAGATCATCCCCGCTGCCAAAGCGAGGACGAGGGCCTCGACCTGCACATTCAGCACTTCGACCTTGAAAAAAACGGCGGCGGTCAATGCGTCGATCGGCGGACCGAGCAGCCGGTCGAGCGGCGTGATGCTTTCTTCAATCGT
This sequence comes from Hyphomonadaceae bacterium, assembly GCA_021731815.1. Classification (GTDB taxonomy): domain Bacteria; phylum Pseudomonadota; class Alphaproteobacteria; order Caulobacterales; family Aquidulcibacteraceae; genus JAKFWO01. The sequence goes on from JAKFWO010000045.1 coordinate 51,669, forward strand.
CCTGAAAATCACGGCTTGTCCTTCCGGAATATTGCGAGGGCGCGCGTCCGCCCGCTGCTTGTTCCGGAAAATTACGGGCTTGCCAAGCGCCGATCTGCGCGAGGCGCTCTGCCGGTCCCCGGCATCGCACGCAAATCCCCGTTCCGGCGGTGGCGGAGGAGCAGATGTCTTGTCGGCATGAACAGGAAGGTTTAGCCTGCCGTCCGGGCCAATAGGGCATTTTTCTAACGTTTTGAGATATCATGGGCGTGGTGCCGGAAGCCCTGTTGATTCCGCTGGGATCGCTCGCGGCGATCGGGGCCCTGGTCGGGCTCGCGGCACTTTTGCGGCTTCCGGACCAGCCGGATCTGACGCGTGCGGCGATCGCGTCCGGGCTGGTCCGCTTTGACCCGCGCGCGCAATTGGTGGATTATTTCGTGACATCGGACGGCAGGGCCGCCTTTGGCCGCGCGGCGGATGGACGGGTGGTGATCGCGCGCGCGATGGGGATTCACCTGGCCGTGCGCGCATTGCCCGCCGAACGCCTGAAAATTTCGGCGCAGGCTGGCGCGGATGGGACGAAATTGTGGCATTTCGGCTTTGGCGATGCCGGCTTTCCCGATTTCACCGTCCCGGTGCCTTCCGTGCTCCCGGCCTGGTGGCCTTTGGAATCGTTGGAAACCCGCTGATGAGTGTCAATCTCCCGCCAGTGACGCCGGACCTGCCGCCCAATCTGCCAGATGTCGTCACCTGGGCGATCCCGGCCTTTGTCGTGCTGATTCTGATCGAGCTGGTCGGTATCCGCATGGGCTGGCTGCGCGGACATTATGAGCGGCGGGACATGGCGGCGAGCCTGTTCATGGGCCTCGGAAATGTCGTATCGGGGATCATTTTCGGATTTGTCGGGCTGGCGGCGCTTTATTTGGCCTATGAGCACCGCATCTTCGAACCCGGCCGGGAATGGTGGGTGTGGGTCCTGTGCTTTTTGGGCGAGGATCTGGCTTATTATTGGGGCCATCGCCTCGGGCATGAGCGGCGCTGGTTCTGGGCCTCCCATGTCGTGCACCATTCCTCGCAACATTATAATCTGTCCACGGCCTTGCGCCAGACCTGGACGGGGACCTTCTCGCTCGGCTTCATCTTCGTGATGCCCTTGGCCTTTCTGGGCCTGCATCCGGTGATGATCGTGTTTTTCTCGGGCCTGAGCCTTGTCTATCAATTCTGGATCCATACCGAGAGCATTCGCAGGCTCGGCCCGCTTGAATGGGTGCTCAACACGCCCTCGCATCACCGGGTGCATCATGCGGTCAATCCGCACTATCTAGATGCCAATTATGCCGGCGTGCTGATCATCTGGGACCGGCTGTTCGGGACCTTTGTGCGGGAGGCCGAAGACAATCCGCCGGTTTACGGGATCATCGCCAATCTCGGTGCATTCAATCCGCTGCGCATCGCCTTTCACGAATGGGCGGGGATTTTGAGGGACTGGCGGAGCGCCCGCAATCTGCGGGAAGTCCTGCTTTATGCCTTTGGCCCGCCGGGCTGGTCACCGGATGGCACGCGCCTGACCACATGCGCGATCAAGGAAGCCGCCCGGAAGGAGCCGGCACTGGCCGATAGTCCAAAGGCGATGCCGGCCGAATGATCCCCGGCCGGGTGGCGGTCAGGCCGCGACGATTTTCTGCTCGATGGCCCCAAAGATGCTGCGCCCGGCGGAATCCGTCATCTCGATGCGCACTTCGTCGCCCGGCATCAGAAATTCCGACCGCGGCGCGCCAAAGCGCAAGGTCTCGACCATCCGCAATTCGGCGATGCAGGAAAACCCTTTGCCGCCCTCATCCACGGGAAAGCCGGGGCCGCCATCCTCCGAGCGGTTGGACACCGTACCCGAGCCGATGATCGTGCCCGCCGCGAGTGCGCGTGTCCGCGCTGCATGGGCAATGAGGCGGCCGAAATCGAAGGTCATTTCCTGACCGGCATCGGGTTTGCCGAACAAATTCCCGTTGAGCCAGGACATAAGCGGCCCCGACACTTTCCCGCCCGCCCAGGCGGGGCCGAGCGCAGCGGGCGTGACCGCCACCGGCGAGAAGGAGCCCGCCGGCTTCGACTGGAAGAAGCCGAAATTCTTCGCGAGCTCCCCGGGGATGAGATTGCGCAGGCTGACATCATTGGCCAGCATCACCAGCTTGATATGGCCAAGGGCGGCTTCAGGCGAAATTCCCATGGGCACGTCATCGGTGATGACCGCGATTTCGGCCTCGAAATCACAACCAAAGGCCGGATCGGTCAGCGGGATCGGCGCGCGCGGCGCGAGGAACCCGTCCGACCCGCCTTGATAGAGCAGGGGATCGGTCCAGAAACTTTCAGGCATTTCCGCGCCGCGCGCCTTGCGCACCAGTTCCACGTGATTCACATAGGCCGAGCCATCGGCCCATTGATAAGCGCGCGGCAGAGGTGACAGCGCCTCACGCTCATGGAAGCGCTCGACAGGCACCGATTCGCTGCGCAGGGTACCCGCAAGGCGCTCGAGCGCAGGACCCGCCCTTGCCCAATCCTCGAGTGCGGCTTGCAGATTCGGCGCAATCAGCCCGGCATCGGTACAAAATCGGAGATCGTCGGAGACGACAACGAGGCGCCCGTCACGGCGTTCGGAAGGAAGCGAAGCGAGTTTCATCGCCAAAGAATACAAACTAATATGGCCGGCGCAATGAGGAAGAAGCTGATTTTTGTCGGCCGGGACATCCGAACCATTTTCAGGAAATCCGGGCCGGTTTTGTCTCCACGCGCTTTTGTGCTCAGTCGGATCCGTCAGAAGCGCTGCGGGCCAGAACCAGATCGATGGAATCGCTGAGCGCATTGGCGCGTGCGCCGAGCGGCATGAGATGGGCGCGGGCCTGCTGGGCCAGGATATCGATCCGCCGGGCGGCCGCCTCGCGCCCGAACAGGCCGACATAGCCGCCGCCATCGGGCGGCGCGCCACTGCGCTGGCGTTCAGCTTCCGCCCCCGCGTCCTGGACGAGATCGGAATGGATCTCGCGCGCCAGCGCCAGATCCTGGGCAAAGCCCGACAATGCATGGCGGTGTTCGTCGCTCGCCCCGCCCATCAGCGCCCCGATTTCCACGGCAAAGATGGTCAGCGGTGTGGCGGTCAGACGGTGCTGGCGCGCGGCGAAATTCATGTCACCCGCAAATTCTCCCGACAGGCTCTGCAACATCCGCCCCGCCATCCGTCCGCGCGCACCGATTGCATGGGCCAGACGCTGGATCAGTCTGACGCGCAAAATGGCGTCCGGCGCAGTGTCGCGGTCGGCCAGAATCTCGAAAGCCAGCGCAAACAATGCGTCACCCGCGAGGATGGCAGTCGCTTCGTCGAAAGCTTCGTGCAGACGCATCTGGTTGCGGCGGGGGCCGCCGCCGAGACTCGGCAGATCCTCATGGGCCTGCGCAAAGGCAGTGATACATTCAACGGCGGTGGCCGCGCGCAACAGGCTGCGCTCATCCGTGCCAAAAATCCGGCCGCTTTCGATGACCAGAAACGGCTTGTAGCGCCAGCCTGGCGCGAGTGCCGCATGGCGCATGGCGCGCATCAGACGCGCCTCGGGCCCGTCGGCAGCGGGGATCAGCGCATCGAGCGCGACAGTCGCCTGATCCGCGCATTCGGCGATATATTTGGCGATCGCCGAATGGGGGCGCGGAATTTCCGGTTTTGTCGTCGCCACGCCGCCTTCACCCGCACTTTCTGCCGTCTGACCCGTCGCTGTTATGGCGCTCTCACTCGAACGAGGCGGCCTCGGTACTGACCTCGCCGCCGGCCCGCAGAACGATTTGCTCTACCTTCAATTGCGCATCCTTCAACCGCTTTTCGCAATGCGCCTTGAGGGCCGCCCCGCGCTCGTAATAGCGGATGGAATCCTCGAGCGCGACATCGCCGCGCTCGAGCAGCGTCACGATTTTTTCGAGCTCCTGCAAGGCACGCTCAAAACTCAGTGCCGAAATTTCCGTGCCGGCCTGCCCGGTTTCGCTCATGCCTGATGCTCCAGAAAAACACGCTCTACACATTTATGCCGTGCTGACAAATGGTTTTCGTTCGAAACCGCGTCAGCTGGCGCGACGCACCATCAACCGCCACGACCAATAGGAATGACCGCCGCGCCGGTCCACAACTTTCCAGCCCATGTCGCGCAGCGCGCTGATGATCATGCGGTTGAACCAACCATGGCCGAACAGCACCACATTCTGTTCGTTTTCGGCGGCTTCGGCCAGCTTGCCGGCTGCAGCACGAGCGCGTTCGCGGGCGGCGGTATGGCTTTCCATGCCACCGGCGCGGCCGAGCCGCCAGGCAAGGCGTGCGACGATGCCCCAATGCCGCGGCCTGAGCCGCAACCCCCAGAGCGGCGGTGGCGGCAAAGAAGCTTCCACCATCACCGGATCGATCTCGACGGATGAATCGCCGACCACTGCGCGCGCGCTTTCCTGCGATCGGGGAAGAACGCTGACAAAGATCCGCCGCGCATCATTCGCCACCTTTCGCAAGGGGAGGGGCGGCATCGAGCCTGGCGACAGCCCGGCCTGATCATAGCGGATCCAGAATTCGCGGTAATCGGCGGCCTTCATTGCCGGATGGGCATCACGGGGCGACAATATTGGCTTTCCGTGCCGCACGATGAGAATCGTTCCGCTTGTGCCGGTCCGTGATCCGCTCCGTTTTCCCGCCTTCTTTGCCCGCCCCATCGCATCTATCCGTCAGGTGCCGGTGGAGGGGGTTCGGGGCGGCACGGAATTGGTGCGGAGGCTGTTCCTGCGTCCCTCTTCCGTTTGCGCTCCGCGCCTCTCCTCCGTTTGCGCTCCGCGCCTCTCCTCCGTTTGCGCTCCGCGCCTCTCCTCCGTTTGCGCTCCGCGCCTCTCCTCCGTTTGCGCTCCGCGCCTCTCCTCCGTTTGCGCTCCGCGCAGGGCAAGCGCTTCGGAGAGCGCCACCGACCGATCATGCTCAGCACGCAGATGCGCACGGTCGATGTCGATGCGCACCAGTTCCGTTGCCGGAGCGGGGATTGCAGCCGGGGCCTCTCCCGTGACCTCGGCACCATTGGCATCAGGTGCGACAGGCGGGAGGGACAGCCATTCCCGGACATCGGCGAATAATTGATTGCCGCGATCGAGCGAAAAGCTGGCCCGTTCGAGATCGGTCAATTCCTCCCGCCAGAGCGGCGAAAGTTCGCGGGCCTTGAGCGCGTTCTCGGCCGCGCGGTTGAGGGCTCGCGCCGCGCGCAAAGCGAGGCGAAGATCCTCCTCCACAGCAGCACGCACCGCAGTGACATCGGGGGCGTCCGTCTGCTTGCCGGCAAGATATTTGTCGAGCGTGTCGCGGCGGAGCGCTTCGGGTGTCGTCGCCTCCCCGCCCCCGCCCAGCAGGACATTGGCGATCGCCCCGAGCGGGTTGCCAGGTGCCGGCACCCATTTCCGGGCCTGATATTCTGCGATCAGCCGGCGGGCTTCGGCGCGCAGGGGGCTCGTCAACGCAAGCTCGGCTTCGCGCGTGCCCGGCGGCGTGGTGATGGCGACAGTGGTGCAGCCGGCGAGCAGGACGCCCATCGCCGCCAGAATCACCCCCGGCACCAGACCCCGTCGTCGCGTGCCGATAAATTGCCGGGTCTCGAATTGTCTGGTCGCGTGCTTGCGGCGTTCTGCGCCGAAACGACCGGACGGGGAGGGGGGTGGGCTGGATGGCATGGAAACTCGCCGGCTGTCCCGTTCGCGGGTGTGGTGGCGACACTTAGAACGCATGGACGCAAAAGTGGAGTCCGGTTTTCTTTCGGAAACAATTTGGCCGGAACCAGTTCGGATCATTGCGCGTCACCATAGCCTGATTCAGCACTTTCGCGCTGCAATCATTTTGCGCGGGCGTGATCCCGCTGCCAACAGGCTCGACCGTGACGGCCTTTATCCTGTCCTGTGCGAATCCTTTTCTGGGCACCATACTAGGCGAAAAGCCTTGTAAACACTGGGTTTGTTGAGTTTCATAAGCGCAAAATCCGCCTTCGGTACTAAACCGGGGTACTAAGCGTGGCGCTGAACTGGATGCTTGCACGTGACGCCAAGTCGGGCGAGCCAGAAGCGCTTTTGGGTGGCCCGCAAACAGATTCCGGCCCGGTTGAGGGCCGCCTATACGGCGGCTTTCGGGAAGGGCTGGGCCGAGAAGTTCGCCCGGCCGGCCTCGCTCTCCGAGCAGGAAGTGCGGGTCGCCTTCGCCGAATGGCTGGCGCCAAGGGGTGTTTTGGGGTCGAAGGCCGCATCCATTTCGTCACCGCCGGCCTGCGCGGCCCAATACCAATGACGGCGTCGATCTCTCCCACATTCAGGCCCACGCGCTGGCGGGCCGCTGGTATCGATGGAAGGTCGCCCGCCACCAGGACGCCCCCGGCGCGGCCGATCGCTGGTCCAAGGAGATCGGGGCGCTCATCGCGGGCCTCGCCGGACTGCTGCCGAAGGAAGTCGCCAAGGGTCTCTCGGCCTCCGGGGCGCGCCCGGCGCCTGAACGGCTCGCCGAACTCCTCGACACCCTCACAGAGACGCAAGGCCGGGTGCTGGACAGGCTCGCGGCTGCAGCGCTCGTTCCGGATTTCCTCGCCCAGGAGCGCGTGATCCTGTCGGCGGCGGGCCGGCGACGCTTCCTCGCTGCTCTGGTCCAGGAGCTGATGGCCGCGAACGCTCTGCTCATCCGCCGCGCCAAGGGGGATTATTCGCCCGATCCGCGGCCCGCGCGGTTGTCCGTTTGCAGCGTGACTGTTAGTCATACACACAACGGCAAATCGAGAAAAGTTGCCGCTTAGCGTGGATTTTGGAGTGGAGAATGACTGACATTTTTTTGTCATATTCGCGGCTGGATTCTCAGCGAATTGCAAAGTTGGTCGAATGCCTGAGCGCTTTTGGTCTTACCGTATGGTGGGATAGATCTTTGGAACAAGACTCGCGATTTGCGCGCACTATCGAAGCCCAAATTACTCTAGCAAAGATCGCGGTTGTATGTTGGAGTGCAGCAGCAAAAGACTCAGATTGGGTGAGAGCCGAATCGCACATGGCCGATGGACAGAATAAATACTTTGGTTGCGTTATTTCTCATGGTGAACCTGCCATGCCTTATAATCAGCGACAAGTCGTAGACCTTCGCGGCTGGGATGAAACCGCAGACCATACGGATTTTTTGCGTCTCTTGGCAGCCCTTGGCCAGAGGCTAGACCGAAAAGACCTGATAGGATTGAAAGAGGCGGTTGAGAGGCGGGAGCAAGCCGAGCGCCTAGCAGAAGCTGCGCGGGCGAAAGCTGAGTCTGTGAAGGCGGCTAAGCAAAAAGCCACACAAGAAAAAGCTAACGAACTAGCTCGTTATCACGCCGACCTATCAAAAGCTATCCGAGACTACAAGACGCCGAGGACCGCAACAAAGTGGGGATATTTTGTCGCATGTTTAATCATGTTGTTCTTTTTATCTCTTGTTTATCCGGTCATTGCTGCAGAACCGTCAATCTGGATTAAGTTGTTGCTTCTTACTGGCACGGTGTTGGGGGGCGGTTTTTTAGCCAGCATTTGGGCTGGAATCTTTTCTATATTCGACATCCCCGGAAAACGTGACAGAAAGAGGCGGGTGCTCGGGGCAGCCTCCAAAATCAAAGAAATTACTGGCGAGCAACCATACACTGGCGGATTAAAGTAAATCAATTCCAACGCCGCACCATCAAGACTTTTATATTGAGCCGCAGATCGGCCTGGTCCCTTTCGGCGGGATTTTTGAGTATTGAAGATTGGGTCCCTTGGCTGCTCGCCTACACCGGCGCCCGCCCCGGCGAGATATCTCAGCTCCGGCGCGAGGATCTGCGCAAAGTGCAGGGCCCGCGCGCACGCAGCGAAAGTGTAGAGTGGTTTGGCGTTCGCGTGCGCGCTACTTTGCGAGAGACCAATTCGCGTTGCGAATTGGTCGGGGGCGCTGCGGCTGACGCCGGAGGCCGGCCAAAAAAGCGTTACTTGGCAAGGACCGGGAGGCGCGGATCATCCCGATCCACGACCATCTGCTCAAACAGGGCTTGATCGAGTTCATCCAGGCGGAAGCGGATGGCCCGCTCTTCTTCGCGCCGGAACGGTTACGGCGGACAACACCTGACGACCCATCCAATCCGCGGCGCCATGCGCACGAAAAAGTATCCGTGCGGCTGGCGGGCTGGGTCCGCGAGCTGGGCGTCAGCGATCTCAACATCAAGCCGAACCACGCCTGGCGCCACACTTTCAAGACGCGCGCGCTGGTGGCGGGGATCGACAGCGTCGTGGCGGACTTCATCTGCGGCCATTCCCCGAAGACCGTGGGCGACGGCTATTACGCGCTTGAAGGCGACGCCGGCTGGCCCGCGCTCACGCGCGCGATCGACGCGTTCCCGATCTACAAATTCTGATGAGAAAAGATTGTCGGCCTCAGGTCCTCACCTGTCCGGCGTCAGCGCACATGGGACTAAATTGAGATATTGAGATAAGGAGGGTTTGGGTCTCATCTTGCTATCAAGGAGCAAAAGATGAGACCCAAACCCGTAACCCTTAAGATAACTAAACCGGCGGCTGAACAGGTCGTCAAATCGATCCGTCGTGAGACGCGTCGAATATTCTCAGCCGA
>JAKFWO010000011.1 GCA_021731815.1 Hyphomonadaceae bacterium
ACAATCGAGTGGGAATGATTCCGCGTCTCTCGCGGACTATCGTAAACGGTCAATAAATCCAACAAATACAATAGCTTGATAATGATTTTCGTTCGGTGTCCGTCGCCCTCTGTCGCGGGCCAACGGAACATTCTGACGGTATCGCCTGACGGTATACAAATTGCCTCATCCTGCCTGAAGTCAAAATACCGACAGCCCATTTTGGCGGCCCGACGGTATTTTTCGGCGTAACGCATTGAAAAAAAGCGTTCCCTTGTCGAAAAGTGGTCATTTTGGCCTGACGGTAAAATTGGTGGGAAGGAGGCGCAACATGCTCACCGATATTGCAATCAAGTCGTTGAAATCAATAGATAAACCCTACAAGGCCCCAGACCGGGCCGGTCTCTGTGTGTCCGTCGCGCCGACCGGCACCAAGACCTTCTGCTACGGTTACCGTGTGAACGGGTGCCGCGAGACGCTGACCATCGGACGTTATGGCAAGTACGCGATCACGCTGGCGGCTGCGCGCGAGAAGCTGATCGATGCGAAAAAGCGCGTGGATGAGGGTGTCTCACCCGCGAAGGAAAAGAAGCGGACCAAGGCCAAGGCGAAATCCGAAGGGACATTCGGGGAGCTCGCGGGGCGCTGGCTCGCTGAGAGCGAGATGTCGGACTCGACCCGCGACATGCGTCGGCACATCGTCGACCGTGACCTGATCCTGGCATCGGGCAATCACACCTTGCGCGAAGCGACGAGCGAGGATGTCCGGCAGCGCTGCGACAAGATCAAGAAGCGGGGCGCGCCTTCAACGGCACCCAGCGCCAGCCTGAGCGGACCTCTGCGCGCCCGCTGCTATGAATCGCGCTTTGACGGGTTCGCGTCCCTCCCCTTCCTGAGCTTCTTCCCGCTCGCCGGGACGCAGGCGGCCATCATCAAGGGCCAGCTGCCCACCGACATCGAAGAGACAAAGGTGGATGCAAGTCTGCTCTGGCAGGGCGGGGCGCCGGGTCTTCATCACATGCTGCTGGTCGGCGCGATCTTCGATGGCGTCGATTATCTCATTGGCAGCGGCTTCGATTTCGCGTCGATCGGCGTCATGGACTATACGGTTGGACCGCAGGGATTGAGCTTAGGCACTATCCCGGCGATCAGCGTCCTCGTCGCCGTCGCTGGGCTGGTCATACTCGGCTTCCGTGTCCGTCGCACCATCGCGGTCATCCGCCGCCGTAAGGCGTCGGAAAGTTGAAGGTCGCGGCGTTAAGCGCGTCCGCGACGTTGGCAGCGACAAGCGCGTCAGAAAAATCAGGGAGATGGGCGCGCAAGCTTCTGTGATTGCCTGGGCTGAGCCCGGTGAACCATATGCTGACGCCGCTTCGACCGGCTGCGTCCAGAATGTCGCCGATTGTTCTGGCCCCGGAGGCGTCGATGTAAGGGACTTTCGTGAAGTCGAGGATGACCGTGCGGTGTCGATCGCCGATCTTGTCCAGAATCGATCCTATATTCGCGGCTGCGCCGAAAAACAGCGCGCCGGAGAGGTGGTAGACCACAGTGTCGCCATGGCGTGCTGTGCGTTCGTCATAGGGTGCGCGGTCGCCATTTGCGATATCGGCCCTGTCGGGCTCGACCAGAGGTGTGCCCGGTTCAACACCCGCCGTCTGTGACATGCGATGGATGAACAGGACCGAGCCGAGCGCAAAGCCTATAATGATCGCCTCGGTGAGATCGCGGAACACGGTCAGGCCGAACGTGACGAGCAGCACCGCGGCATCCCCGCGCGATGCCCTCACAAGTCGCACAAAGGCGTGACGCTCGAACATGTTCCACGCAACGACGGCAAGCACTCCGGCCAGTGCGGCCATGGGAATGAACGCGATGAGCGGCGCGGCCAGCGCCATGAGCAGCAGGAGAAACACCGCATGCATCATGCCGGCGACCGGCCCGTGCGCGCCGGCGCGAATATTGGTCGCCGTGCGCGCAATCGCTCCGGTGACGCAGATCCCGCCAAAAAAGGCCGAGCCGATATTGGCGACACCCTGACCGACCAGTTCGCTGTTCGAGCGATGGTGCCGTCCCGTCATACCATCAGCGACCACGGCAGACAGCAGTGACTCGATCGATCCAAGCAGCGCAAAGGACAGTACCGCCGGAAAAACCTCGACGGCCTTTTGAATTGACATCTGCGGCAGGGAGGGCGCTGGAAGGCCGTGCGGCATCTCGCCGAACCGCGAACCGATCGTGGCGATGTCGAGCCCGGCCAGCACTGTCACAAGGGCTGCGCCAGCCACAGCGATGAGGATGCCCGGCCATTTCGGCGCAAAGCGCTTGAAGGTAAAGATCAGCACCATGGTCATGAGCGCGATGCCGAAGGCGCCGGGGCTGGCTGTTGGGGCGACCTGCCAAAGCGCAACCAGCTTTTCGACGAAGGGGCCTGGTTCATCGCCCGCAAGCGTCAATCCGAACAAATCCTTCAACTGGCTGGCGAGGATGATGACTGCGATCCCGGCGGTGAAGCCAACCGTCACGGGGTAAGGAACGAACTTAACGAACACACCGAGCCGAAGGATTCCCGCCGCCACCAGCAACACACCGGACAACAAGACAGCGAGGATCAGGCCATCCATGCCATACGTGGCTGCGGTGGTGTTCACGAGGACGATGAAGGCCCCGGCCGGTCCGCCGATCTGGAACCGGCTGCCGCCCAGAAGGGAGACGAGGAAGCCGCCAATGATCGCGGTCACCAGGCCCTGAGCAGGGCTCGCGCCAGAGGCGACTGCGATGGCGATCGACAAGGGCAGGGCGACGATGGCGACTGTAAGGCCTGCGATCATGTCGGCCCGCAGATGGCGGCCGTTGTAACCTTCCCTCAAAACGGTCACCAGCTTGGGTGCAAACAAGTCGCTAAATGTGGGCTTCGAGGATAATTGGGTCATGATCAGCGGTCTCCTGAACGGATACCCAGCGCCCAAAGCGCGCCGATAAACCCGCCCTTCACACGGGGAAGCGCCAGCAGAACCCCGCCGATCATGGAGACCACTGCGACGGAGAGCACCAAAGCGATGGACAAGCCGCTGAAGGTCACAAAGAGCGTCAGCGGGACAAGCACAGGTCCAAGCAGGAGGATGGTCAGCCAGGACGGACCGTCTTCTGCCTGGATGTGGGCGTAATCCTCGCCGCACACGGCACATTGCGACACCGGCTTCAGACAGGATGAAAAAAGACGACCCTTGCCGCATGCGGGGCACAGATGGCGCACGCCGCGCCAGATGGCCCGACCTGTGTGCGGGCGAGATTGGTTCGGACTTTTATTGGGCATCGGGCGCTGTCTGTCTTTGAAGGCGCGTCTTCAGCTTGAGCAGGCCGCTGCGCAGCTTTTCGCGTTCTTCGGGCGAAAAATCGCCAAGCAAATCCTGGCGCAGCGCCTCGCTCTCGGCTTCAAGCTGTTGCAGGAGATGGGTTGCCTTTTCTGTGAGGTGGAGCGGATTGATCCGGCGATCGGCGGCGTCGGCGCGGCGTTCGACGAACCCGCGATCGACCAGCCGATCGACCAGTTTGCCCGTCGCTGCAGCGCCCAGTTCCAGTCGTCCGGCAAGTTCGCTTTGAGTGATACCGGGTTGCTCATGCACTTGGCTGATCGCCAGCCATTTCGTTCGCGTCAGATTGTAGGGCGCGGCCCGGCGATCAATTTCGAGGCGCAGCAAGTGTGCGACATCATGGATCAGCGATCCGACCAGATCATCCTGTTTGGTGAGCATGGGAGACAAATACTATGTATGCATAAGATATGCAAGCATCCGGATTCTTCGTCAGGCTGTCGGAGAGGTCAGCGTTCACATCGGCGGCCGCGAGTGTTCCCCCTGTCATCCGTTCCCGGAGCGACCGGGCAAATAGCAAGCCAGGCCTGCGGCTCATGGAAATTTCCCGCCTGGCTTTAACCCCTTAGTCACGATCCCTGCCCTCTGGTGCCGCATGCGGTGTCCGCCACCCGCGATCCAGGATTCGAGTTCCAACGGATTGACCAGATCTTTTCGGGGATTTTTTCCGGCGCATTGACCCGGAGAAAAATGAGGCTCATGTCACCATTTGTTCCGTTTCTTCGTCCGTTCCTTTCCGTCATCTTCAAAAAACGCCGATCCTGAACTCATCTTTGGACGCGAACCGCAAATGTCATTGGTGCGCCCTCCGCAAACACTGGCGGGCACCCAAAAATACGTATAACGCTTGACGCTTGTCCCCTTCCTTGCGCCATTTCATGAGGAACCGATGTCCGTTTCCGACAGTTTTTCCGACAGTTTCAAATCCCGCACCACGCTTTCGGTGGGGGACCGCTCTTACGTCTATTACAGCCTGCCGCGCGCGGCGGCCAACGGGCTCGGCGATCTCTCCCGCCTGCCGATTTCGCTCCGGGTATTGCTCGAAAATCTTTTGCGCACGGAAGACGGAAAGGCGGTGACGAAGGCCGATATCGAGGCCCTGCACGCCTGGCCCGACAACAAGGGCAGCGTCGAACACGAAATCGCCTTCAGCCCGGCACGTGTGCTGATGCAGGATTTTACCGGCGTCCCTGCGGTGGTCGATCTGGCCGCCATGCGCGATGCCATGGCAAAGATGGGCGGCGACCCGAACGCCATCAACCCGCTCATCCCGGTCGATCTGGTGATCGATCATTCGGTGATGGTGGATCATTTCGGTGCAGCCGACAGTTTCGACCGCAATGTGGCGCTCGAATATGATCGCAATGGCGAGCGCTACCAGTTCCTGCGCTGGGGTCAGAAGGCGTTCAACAATTTCCGCGTCGTGCCGCCGGGGGCGGGCATCTGCCATCAGGTCAATCTCGAATATCTCGGCCAGAGCGTGTGGATCAACCGCGAGGGCGACAGCGACATCGCCCTGCCCGACAGCGTGGTCGGCACCGACAGCCACACCACCATGATCAATGGCATCGGCGTGCTGGGCTGGGGTGTGGGCGGGATCGAGGCCGAGGCCGCGATGCTCGGCCAGCCGATCTCGATGCTCATTCCCGAAGTGATCGGCTTCCGCCTGACCGGAACCCTGCCCGAAGGCGCAACCGCGACCGATCTCGTGCTCGCCGTCACGCAAAAATTGCGCAAGCGCGGCGTCGTCGGAAAATTCGTGGAATTTTTCGGCGCCGGACTCGATGCGCTGACGGTCGAGGACCGCGCGACCATTGCCAATATGGCCCCCGAATATGGCGCGACCTGCGGATTCTTTCCCGTTGATGACAAGACCATCATCTATCTGCGCGAGACCGGCCGCGCGCCCGAACGCGTCGCCCTGACCGAGGCCTATTGCAAGGCCCAGGGGCTGTGGCGCGAGGCGGGGGCCCCCGAACCGGTATTCACGGATGTGCTCGGCCTCGATCTCGGTGAGGTCGTCCCCTCACTGGCCGGACCCAAGCGCCCGCAGGACCGCGTGGCGCTGGTGGATGTCGCCGATTCCTTCGCCAATTCGCTGGGCGGCGAGTTCAACAAGGCTGAAGACGGCAATAACCGCGCCATTGTCGATGGCCAGACCTATACGATCGGCCATGGCGATGTGGTGATTGCCGCCATCACATCCTGCACCAATACCTCCAATCCGAGCGTGATGATCGGGGCGGGATTGCTTGCCCGCAATGCGCGCAAGCGCGGTCTGACCGTAAAGCCGTGGGTGAAGACCTCGCTCGCGCCCGGCAGCCAGGTGGTGACGGATTATCTCAACAAGGCCGGCTTGCAGGACGATCTCGACGCTTTGGGTTTCCAGCTCGTGGGCTATGGCTGCACGACCTGTATCGGAAATTCCGGCCCGCTTCCGGCCGAGATTTCAAAGGCGATCGGCGGTTCAGACATCATCGCCGCTGCCGTCCTGTCGGGAAATCGCAATTTCGAGGGCCGGGTCAATCCCGATGTCAAGGCCAATTACCTCGCTTCTCCCATGCTGGTGGTGGCCTATGCGCTGGCGGGCTCGGTCAATATCAATCTGTTCGAGGCTCCGGTGGGCTATGACGAGCAGAATGAGCCGGTCTTCCTCCAGGAAATCTGGCCGAGCCGGGAAGAAATCCAGACCGCCATGCGCGGGGCGCTCTCGCGCGACCTGTTCACCGACCGCTATTCCAATATTTTCGCGGGCGATGCCAATTGGCGTGCGATCGGGGTGTCGGGCGGCGTGACCTATGACTGGGATGCGAAATCCTCCTATGTCCAGAACCCGCCTTATTTCGAAGGCATGAAACTGGTGCCGGAAGCGCCGAGGGATATTGAAAACGCGCGGATTCTGGCCTTGTTTGGCGATTCGATCACCACCGACCATATCAGCCCTGCGGGTTCGATCCGCAAATCCTCACCCGCCGGCACCTTTCTCACCGGGCTTGGTGTGGGGGTGGCGGATTTCAATTCCTATGGTGCCCGCCGCGGCAATCACGAAGTGATGATGCGGGGCACCTTTGCCAATATCCGTATCCGCAACGCCATGGTTCCCGAGATCGAGGGGGGTGTCACGAAGCATTATCCCTCGGGCATGGACATGCCGATCTATGATGCAGCCATGCGCTATGCCGCCGAAGGCGCACCACTCGTGGTGTTTGCCGGCAAGGAATATGGCACCGGCTCCTCGCGCGACTGGGCGGCCAAGGGCACGCGGCTTCTGGGGGTGCGGGCGGTCGTCGCGGAAAGCTTCGAGCGCATTCACCGCTCGAACCTGATCGGCATGGGCGTGCTGCCGCTGCAATTCACCGACGGGCAAAGCTGGAAATCGCTGGGCCTGACCGGAGCCGAGAAAATCAGCGTCGCGAACGTGGCCGAAGTCAGCCCGCGCATGCGGGTGATGCTGGTCATCGAAGCGCCGGATGGGGCGAAGCGCGAAATCGCCACCCTGTGCCGGATCGATACCGCCAATGAGGTCGATTATTTCCTCAATGGCGGCATTCTGCCCTTCATGCTGCGCAACATGGCGGCGGGCCGGGCGTGAGCAAAATGCCGATGATATGAATCATCTGATTTGCTCTATTTCCTTGTTGCCGCATCGCTTTTGCCGAAAACCGGTTCCCGCTTTTCGGCGCGATGCTCTGTTTCCTTGCTGTCGCATCGCTTTTGCCGAAAACCGGTTCCCGCTTTTCGGCGCGATGCTCCAAGCGCTGGCGCACGCTTTTGCCGAAAACCGGTTCCCACTTTTCGGCGCGGTGCTCTGTTTCCTTGCTGCCGCATCGCTTTTGCCGAAAACCGGTTCCCACTTTTCGGCGCGATGCTCCAAGCGCTGGCGCACGCTGGTTTCCGCTGGGCCAAACCTGGCGACGGGGGAAATCAGCGCGGTGCGGACAGGCGCAGCCCCAGACGGGCCTCCGCCCCTGCAAGCCAGCGGCAGGCGGTCAGCGGGTCCTCGCTGTGCAGCGGGAATTGCTGCCCGATCAAGGCGGCATCGGCGGGGTCGAGACATGCCTTGGGCCCGGCTTCGTCGAGTGCGAGATAAGGCTGGCCGGCGGCGGTCAATCCATAGGTCACGCCGATGCCGCGCGGGCGCGTGCGCCAGCAATAAGGCATGGCCTTGAAGTCCGGGTTGCAAAACGCCCGATAGGTGGCGAGCAGCGCGACCTTGCCCTCGCGCTCCAGATTGCGGGCGGCGAGCCAGTCCACAACCATCTGCATGCGCGCTTCCTGGCCGGGATTGTCGCTCGCCGGGGTGAGGTCGATGAAAATCCGCGAGCCCTCCGGTGTGCGGCGGGCGAGGAGCAAAGGCTGGGTTGCCGCGCCCTGCACGCCCACATCGAGCCGGATGCAATCGGGAATTTGCCGCAGGGGGGCTCCGAAATGGAAGCAATCGGCGGTCTCGCTGATGCGAAACCCGACCAGCCCGCGCGAGGCGCTACGTGCGAAATGTGCAGCCGCCTCGCGGGCTTCCACATGGGGCGCAAAGGTTGCAAAGGCAAAGGGCTGCCGCAAACGGGCCAGATCGGTGTCGGCCGCGTCACTGCTTTGGCGGGCACCGCGGGCACGGGCATCCTCGGAAAAGCCCCACCACCAGATGGCAGCGAATGCCATGGTCCCCAGCAAGGCAAGCGCGCCGATCAGCCGCCCGAAGCCGGCCCAGTCAAATCCGTGCCTGACCGTGCTGTCGATTGGCGGGGGCATGTCCTCGCGGGCATAGCTTGCGGGCATGGAGCGCTCCAAAAGCCCCGCTCCGGCACCTGTCCCCGGGCCTGATCCGGAATCCGAACCGGAATCCGAACCGGTATCCGACCCGGAATTCGAAATCGACGCACTGCCAAAACCGTCCGCCATGCGACCCTCGCCCCGTCCGCGTCCAACAGCGATCCAGCCCGAATCTGAACCTGGCTGCGTGTCAGGATAACCGGAGAATTGGGCAAGAAAAGGGCGGGCCTCAGCGAATGCCCCGGCACCATTCGGCCGGAATCATTGCGCCTCGTCGCGCCGCGAGACCTTGGCGGCATACATGGCTTCATCGGCGCGCGCCAATGCGGTTTCGGGATTGTCTCCCTTTTCAAGGCAATAGACGCCCCAGGAAAAGCCGATGGGCAATACCGCCCCTTCGAACCGCGGCGGATGGGCGGCCAGATGCGCGCTCAATTGCTGCGCTTTGGTCTGCGCCTGATCCTGATCGGCCTGGGTCAGAATGATTGCAAACTCATCACCCCCGAGCCGCCCGACATAATCCGACGCGCGGACCTGGCCGAGAAAGCTCTCCGACACATGTCGCAACACCAGATCGCCGGCCGCATGGCCAAATCCATCATTGACATGCTTGAAATCATTGAGGTCGATATAAAGCAGACTCGATTGCACCCGGTAGCGGGCGGAAAAAGAAATGACCCGCGACAATTCCCGGACAAAGGCGCGGCGATTGAGCACCGGCAGAAGTGAATCGCGATCGGCCGCTTCCTCGGCCTCCTTGAGGCGGGCGCGCAAATCCTCGGCTTCGTTGCGAAATTTTTCGATATCGGCCAGCAGGCGGCGCACCAGCTTGCGCATGGCCGGCGTCAGCTCCGCTTCATCCACGCCCGAGATGATCCGCGGTGCCCGGCGCGCCATCTTGCCGGGCCGTGTGGATTGCGTTCCACTGTCCGCCGGTTCTGTGACTTTGGCATTCATCCGCGGATTCTTTTTCGGGCCATTGCCAAATTGCATCATGTGCCCTCCATCTATTGCTCCTCGCAAACTTCCCTTAAAAGCGCGTAAATGGCCGTCCACCGGGCCGTGGTGCAGCGAGTTGATGCATGGGAATGCGCGTCGGTCAAATCGATGAATCGCAATCAATTGCGGCGCTCTCTTACCCCCAGCGGAGAGATTCATGGCAGTGATGAATTATCTGACCCGCTGCCATTTCGATCATGGAGCGATCGCGCAATTGCCGGTTTTGCTGCGTCAGTCGGGCATAAGCCGGCCAATGCTGGTCACCGATCGCGGCGTGGAGAGCGCCGGACTGGTGGCGCGCGCGCGCGCCACCCTGAAACACCCCCCCGCGGCGATCTTTGCCGATTGCCCCGCCAATCCGACTGAGGAAGCTGCCGAAGCCGCGGCCGGGCTCTATCGTGAATCGGGTTGTGATGGCCTGATTGCGCTCGGCGGGGGCTCACCGATGGATCTCGCCAAGGCAATCGGGCTCCTCGTGACCCACGGCGAAAAACTGGCCGATCTCGGTGCCGCGGCACGCGGCGGGCGCATCATCCGGCCCATTCCGCCGCTCATTGCCATCCCCACCACCGCCGGGACGGGCAGCGAGGCATCGATCGGTGCCGTGCTCGTTCTGCGCGACGGGCGCAAGGAAATTTTTGTCTCTCCCTTTCTCATCCCGACCATTGCGCTATGCGATCCCGAACTGACACTCGGACTTCCGCCGGCTTTGACCGCGGCCACCGGTATGGACGCCGTCGCCCATTGCATTGAATCCGTGCTATCGCCCGCCATTCATCCGCCGGCCGAAGCCGTGGCGCTCGACGGACTCAACCGCGCGGTCAATGAGGGCCATTTGCTGCGCGCTTTCCGGGACGGCACCGACCGCGATGCGCGCTGGCATATGATGATGGCGAGCTTCGAAGGGGCGCTGGGCTTTGTCAAAGGGCTGGGGGCGGTGCATGCGCTCAGCCATTCGCTCGGCCGGCTCAGGGAGTTCAATCTCCATCACGGGACGCTCAATGCGATCCTCATGCCGCATGTCCTGCGCATGCATGGCGGTGCGGCCCCGGAAAAGATGCAGCGCCTCGCGAATGCGATGGGCGTGGCAGGACCCGGCTCTACGGGCGTTCCGAATGGAAGCGTGGTGGCCGACGCCATCGACGGACTCAACCGGGATCTCGGCATTGCGCCGGGCCTGCAATCACTCGGCCTGCCGGAAGCCGTGTCGGACGAGACCATCGGCCTGTGCCTTGCCGATCTCGCTCATCTCACCAATCCAAGGCCATGGATTGCAGCGGATTACCGCGCGCTCTATCGCGTCGCCTGGCCGGGCTGAGAAAGACTTTCCTCGCATCCTTCAGGAACGCATGGCCATTCGCTGGATCGCCATTTCGTCAAAGGCAGCGGTTTCGGCCGCCGCCAAAGCCCGTTCCCGCCGGGCTTTGGCCTCATTGGCCAGAAGCTCCACCTTCTTTTCATCGGCAAAGGCCGAGACCAGCGCCCGGCGCAACACATCCACCCGCTCACCCACTTCCGAGACCTGGGCTTCAAGGGTCTTCTGCTTGTCGCGGCTGGCGCGCAGAAACGCCGCCAGCGACTGGAGTTCCACCGGATCAACCCGGCCGGACACGGTCGGGTCGGCGGCTGCGGCTTCGGCCGAGCGCGTTCGCTCCAGCGCCTCCACCCCGGTGAGCAGGCGCATCTTGTCGCCATCGGCAGCCGACAGCGCCTTTTGCAGCGCGTCGATCCGGTGGCGTGCGATCTTGAGGAGTGCCGGGGCTGATTTCATGGCGGTCTGGGTTCCGTTCATTTGGAGGCAAGGATGGTGCCGAGTTCGGCGAAGGATTCGTGAAAGCCCTGCCGCTCACCGGGGGCCTGGGAAAGAAAGCGCTCGAGTGGGCCATTGAGCGCGATCGCGCGGTCGATCTCGGGATCGGCCCCGCGCGCATAGGCCCCGATGCGGATCAGTTCTTCCATGTCGGAATAATGTGCGAGCGCCCGCCGGGCGGCGGCCACCAGTTTCTGCTCGTCGGGCGTATGGCATTGGGGCATGAGCCGGGAAATTGAGCGCAGCACATTGACCGCCGGATAACGCCCGCGTTCGGCGATGCGTCGTTCCAGCACCAGATGCCCGTCGAGAATGCCCCGCGCCGCATCCGCCACCGGCTCGTTATGGTCATCGCCATCGACCAGAACCGTGAAGATGCCGGTGATGGAACCCGAGGCTCTGCCGCCCCCCTCCTGCATGCCGGGGCCGGCGCGCTCCAAGAGGCGCGGCAATTCGGCGAAAACCGACGGGGTATAGCCCTTGGTGGTGGGCGGCTCGCCCGAAGCCAGCCCGATTTCCCGCTGTGCCATGGCAAAGCGCGTAACCGAATCGAGCAGGCATAATACTTTCAGCCCCTCATCGCGAAAATGTTCCGCGATCGCCAATGTCATCCAGGCGGCCTGCCGGCGGCGCAAGGCCGGTTCGTCCGAGGTCGCAGCCACGACCACGGCGCGCTTGAGCCCTTCGGGGCCGAGCGAATCCTCGATGAACTCGCGCACTTCGCGGCCGCGTTCGCCGATCAGGCCGATCACCACGACATCGGCCGCCGCCCCCTTGGCGAGCATCGACATCAGCACCGATTTGCCGACACCTGAGCCCGCAAACAGGCCCATGCGCTGGCCCTCGCAAATGGCGGCAAAGAGATTGACCGCCTTGACCCCGAGATCGAGCCGCGGCCCGACCCGCGCCCGCCCATGTGCCGAAGGCGGATTGGCGCGGATGGCGCGGGGCCGGGGCCCGCGCGGCAACGGCCCCAATTGGTCGGCCGGCGCGCCAAAGGCATCGACGACCCGCCCGAGCCAGCCGGGGGACACGCGAATCTCACTCGATTCCGGCAGAAAAAACACCGGCGCACCTGGCCGCAATCCTTCCAGCGTTGCAAAGGGCATCAGAATGGCGCGCGATTCGGCAAAGCCGACGATCTCGGCGGCCGGCCCGTCCACCGCCCCGAGCCGCGCCCGCGCCCCGATGCGCATGGCTTCCAGCGGACCCGTGGCTTCGAGCTTCAGCCCGTTGAGTCCCGCCACCCGGCCGCGAAAATAGCGGTAATCGGTGCGGGCGATATCGCTGGCCAGTTCGGCAAACATGGAGGCTCTCTGCCTTCAACCCCGGGTTCCGGGCGGGATATCCGTCCGGGAAACTGCGAATCGAGAATTGGGCAGAGCGCTTTAAGCAGCAGTTAATTTCGGGGCGCGGCGCAGGGCTCCAGCCTCATTCCCCGCGTTCGATGGCGCGCCATTTGGCGACATTTTTCTCATGCTCTTCATAGGTAGCGGCAAAAGCATGGCCGCCCGTGCCATCGGCGACGAAGAACAGATAATCGCTGGCGGGCGGATTGAGCACGGCAACAATCGCTTCACGCCCGGGATTGGCGATGGGCGAAGGCGGCAGGCCATCGATCTGATAGGTATTATAGGGCGTGCGGGCATCGAGTTCGCTGCGACGGATCCCACGCCCGAGCGGCCGCCCCCCCGAAATGCCGTAAATGATGGTGGGATCGCTTTCGAGCCGCATGCCCTTGCGCAGCCGGTTGACAAAGACCGAGGCGACCAATGGCCGTTCCTTGGCGAGGCCGGTTTCCTTCTCGACGATGGAGGCAAGAATGAGCGCCTCCTCCATGCTCTTGAGCGGGAGGTCCCTTGCCCGCTTCTCCCACAGGGGTTCGATGAAATCCGCATGGGCTTCGCGCATGCGGTCGAGGATCGCGGTCCGGGCCTCGCCCCGCGCAAAGGCATAGGTATCGGGCAGCAGCGAGCCCTCATCCGGGACTTTGGCGATCTCTCCGGTCAGAATGGGATCCGCCAGCAATTTTTCCACGATGAGGACAGAAGGCAGGCCTTCGGGAATGGTGATCGACCAGGTAACCACGTCGCCCCGCGCGAGCCGGTCCATGATGGATTTGGCGCTTTCGCCGGACGCGATCCGGTATTCGCCGGCCTTGAAGCGGTAATCGGCGCGCAAGGCACGCGCGGCCAGCCGGAACAGGGGTGCCGAACGAATGACCCCGGCTTCCGAGAGCTGCCTCGCAATCGCCCCGGCCCCCGACCCCCTGGGGATGAACACAAGGGTCGCATCGCCCTCGCGCGCCACCGGGCCGGCCCCGAACAGGAAGCGTTCACCTTCCTGCCAGATGAGTGCCCCCGCCCCCGCGAGGATGGTCAGCAGCAACAGCACGGCAACAAAGCCGCCTCCGCCGCTCTTCTTGCGTATCGGTTGCCGCGCGCGACCGGTTTTGGCCTTTGCCATAATTCCCCTCTCTGGCCCCTGCCAGGCCGTGTTGTGCCGGCCCCCGCGCCCCGCCGCCGATACCCGGCCTACTCGACCCGGTGCAGCACCAAAGCCGCATTGGTGCCGCCAAAGCCGAAGGAATTGGACAGGGCCGCCCGGACTTCGCGTTTTTGCGCCTTGTGCGGCACGAGGTCAATCGGCGTTTCGAGCGAGGGATTGTCGAGATTGAGGGTCGGCGGCACGATACCATCGCGAATGGCCAGCGCGCAAAACGCAGCCTCGACCGCGCCGGCAGCCCCCAGCAAATGGCCGATCGCCGATTTCGTGGAACTCAGCGCCAGCGCGCCGGCGCGATTGCCGAACAGGCGCTCGACCGCGCGCAATTCGATCTCGTCGCCCTTGGGAGTCGATGTGCCATGGGCGTTGATATAATCGATATCCGAAAGCCCGAGCCCGGAATCCTTCAGCGCATTGCGCATGGCCCGGAAAGCGCCATCGCCGTCCTCGGCCGGGGCGGTGATGTGAAACGCATCGCCCGACATGCCATAACCCTTGATCTCGGCATAGATTTTCGCACCGCGCGCTTTCGCATGCTCATATTCCTCGAGCACCAGCACGCCCGCGCCCTCGCCCATTACGAAGCCGTCGCGGTCGCGGTCATAGGGGCGCGAACCGCGCTCTGGCGTATCATTGAAACCGGTCGACAGCGCCCGGCAGGCCAGAAAGCCCGCAATCCCGATGCGGCAGATCGCCGATTCGGCACCGCCCGCCAGCATGACATCGGCATCGCCATAACGGATGAGGCGGGCCGAATCGCCGATGGCATTGGCCCCCGAGGCGCAGGCCGTCACCACCGCATGGTTGGGCCCCCGGAATCCGAATTTGATCGCAATCTGCCCCGAAGAAAGATTGACCAAAGCTGACGGGATGAAAAAGGGCGACACCCGGCGCGGTCCGTCACGTTCGAGGATCAGCGAGGTCTCGGCGATGGGCGACAATCCGCCGATCCCCGAACCCATCATGACGCCGGTGCGTTCGCGCGATTCTGCATCCTGCGGCATCCAATTGGCGTCGGCAACCGCTTCGGTAGCTGCACCCACGGCATAGAGGATGAAATCGTCGACCCGTCTTTGTTCCTTGGGGGGAAGGGCCTTGTCGGGATCAAAGGCATGGGGATCGCCCGCGCCGCCGCCCGACCCATCGACACGCGGCACCGTGCCCGCAATGCGGCAGCCAAGGTCATCGGTCCGGAATCTCGTGATCGGCCCGATCCCGGATCGCCCTTCGATCAGACGAGACCAGCTCGCCTCACGATTGCCTGCCAAAGGCGTGACGAGACCAATCCCTGTGATGACGACCCTTCGCATAGTGATCCTCACTATATGTCCGACATGGCGTCCGACATGGTGTCTGACATGGTGTCTGGCCAGTCACGGGCCAGTCACGGGCACAGGATTACCGCGACACCCCGTTCCCGACCCGCAAACACCAGCGGCGCGCTTTGTCCCTCTCCGGTTCCCCGGAGCACAAAGCGCGCCGCCGATTTCCACGGGGTCGAAGATTATTTGCGGCCTTCGATGAAGGTCACAGCATCCTTGATCTTGTGGATCTTTTCGGTGTCGTCTTCCGGGATTTCGATGTTGAACTCTTCTTCGAACGCCATGACGAGTTCGACGAGATCAAGGCTGTCTGCGCCGAGATCGTCGATGAAGCTCGCGTCGCTCACGACCTTTTCCGCTTCGACGTCCAAATGTTCCACAACGATCTTTTTCACGCGATCGAAAACGTCCGACATGTATTCCTCTTTCTTGTCTGATTCAGGCGAATTCAGGCGATTTTGGCGACCGGAACTCCACTCGCGTCATCATGCCTGAGCATGTTATGGCAAACTAACGATTATATTCCGGAAAATGCAACCCGGTGGAACAAAATGCCGGGATCGAATCATTGGTGTTCCCTGCCCGTGATGGTCCCAATTCCGTTCCCGCCATTGATTCCCTCGCCTCCTGATACAGTCGGTCCGGCGAAATTCCTGCTGCCATCAGGTAGCGGGCGTGGTTGTGATCGCCTTTGCGTCGCCTGGCAAGCCGGATCGGGCATAAAATCATCCGACAAAGGCATCTGATGGCGTGTGGGGGCGCAATATCCAAGCCAGATTTGCAACGGGCACCACCGACACAGGTCACAATTCCCTGGCCAGCCCCGGAACAAAGGCCTGCGTATAGAATGGGCAGAGGATTTCGTAATTGGGGGATCCGGTTCCCGACCGGCTGAACCGCGCCAGGATCCCGCCTTTTGCAAGTGCCACGGGCGCGACCATCATTCCGTTCGGGGCAAGTGCGCTGGTCACGAAGGCCGGCAGCTCCAGAGACGGAAATGCCCCGAAGGCGACGATACGGTCAACCTGAAATACCCCGGCGGGCAATGATTCGGACGACAGGGCATCGAGCTGTACACAGGTAACATTGGCAATGGATTGCGATGCGAGCGAAGCCGAGGCCTCGGCCACCAGGGTCCGGAAACGGTCACCGGCGGTGACACTGGCGCACAGGCGCGCCGCCACAGCCGATGAATATCCCGACCCAAGCCCCAGCAACAATACCTGATAGTCAGCCTGGATCCGTGCCGCATCGAGGATGGTGGCAATATCGACCACCGGATTCATGCTCTGTCCGCAGGCCAGCGGCACCGCTTCGCCCGAGGCCGCCGCCGCTGCCCATCGCTCCGGCGCGAAAGCGGGGCGCAGGATTTCCTCGATCGCTTCCAGCAGGCGCAAATCGCCGATCCCGCGGCCGCGCAGTTCGAGAATGACGCGCGCGGTATCGGCAAAGGCCTCCTCGGGGCCTGGCATGGTCATTCAGGTCCCGGGCCTGCTCGCCCGACCAGCGCGGGGGCCGGTGGTACAAAGTCTGGCGGCACACAGGCCGCGCGCATGGCAGCGAGCGTTGCTTCATGCGTCAGATCGAGATGCAGCGGCGTGATCGAGATGCGGCCCTCATAGATCGCCCGCAGATCAGTGCCTTCGGGCGGGTTGGACAATTTACTGCGATAGCCGATCCAGTAATAGGGATTGGTCCGCAGATCGATCCGGCCCTCGACATACAATATGCGCTCGTCGCGATGGCCCTGACGGGTGATCTCGACCCCGGCCACTTCGCCGGGCTCACGGTCGGGGAAATTGATATTGATCAGCACATCGGCCGGCCATTGGGCCGCAAGCACCTTGCGAATCATCTCCGCCCCGAAAGTCCGGGCGCATTCGAAGGGACACGAACCGGGAAAGCGGAAATTCTGCGCCTGGCTGAGCGCAATGGCCGGAACCCCCATCTGCATCGCCATGGCGGCACCGGCGATCGTGCCGGAAAAGGTGACGTCCTCGGCGATGTTCTGGCCCTTGTTGACCCCCGACAAAACAAGATCGGGCTTGCGTTCGCCCAGCAATTCCAGCACGCCGAGCAGCACACAATCCGAAGGGCGTCCGGCCACGGCAAAGCGTTGTTCACCCGCCTTGCGCACCCGCACAGGCTCGGTCAGCGTCAGTGCGCGTGCGGCCCCCGATTGCTCGGTCTCTGGCGCAACGACCCACACATCATCCGACAATTGCCCGGCAATGGCTTCAAGGACTTCGAGCCCGGGGCCATGCACGCCGTCATCATTGGTCAGAAGAATGCGCATTTCGGCTCCCGCAATGTCCTGTGCCGGGAAAGCATGTTTGCCCGCAAAGCGCAATGCGATCCGCAACGGCAAGCCGTGTAAGCCGCCGGGGCTACTGCCCGGTGCTGCATGTCAGGCATTGTCAAGCCACGTGCCGGCCCTTATTGTTGCTCGATAAAACTCGCCTTTTGGAGGGAACCATGCGTCACATGAATTCAATCAAATCCTTGCTGCTGGCTGCCAGTGCCGGTGCCATCGCCGTCGCCATGGTGCCGGAAAGCCTTGCCCAGAGTGCCGCACGGAAACCCGCCAGGCCTGTGACAACGGCCACGAAAAGCGCGCCGGTCTGGCCGCATGACGTCAGCGATATCAAGCCCGATCCGGCGGTCAAATATGGCGTGCTCGCCAATGGCATGCGCTATGCGCTGATGAAGAATGCAACGCCCAAGGGGCAGATTTCGATCAGGCTGCGGTTTTCGGCAGGTTCGCTGGATGAAAGCGACAAGCAATTGGGCCTCGCCCATTTCATCGAGCACATGGCGTTCAACGGCTCGGAAAATGTCAAGCCGGACGAATTCGTGCAGAAATTGCAGACGTTTGGCCTGTCCTTCGGGGCCGATACCAATGCCAGCACCGGTTTTGACGAGACTTCCTACCGGCTCGACCTGCCGCGCAATGATGCCGACATCGTCGATTACGCGATGCTGCTGATGCGCGAAACCGCCGGCCGGATCAGCTTTTCGCCGGAAGAAATTGAAAAGGAACGCGGCGTCGTGCTCTCGGAAGAGCGCCTGCGCGACGGGCCGGGTTTGCGCACCGCCAAGGCCCAGATCGGGCTCATCCTCAAGGGCCAGCGCGCGGTCGACCGTTTCCCGATCGGCACGCCGGAAATCCTCAAAACGGCACCGCGCGCCGAATTTCTCGACCTCTATCAGCGCAATTACCGCCCCGACCGGGCGATCCTCGTGGTGACCGGCGATATGGATCCGGTGGCCATGGAGGCCATGATCAAGCAGCGCTTCGGTGACTGGAAGGGTGTCGGCCCGGCCGCGGCACGCCCTGACCTCGGGACCGTGGACACAACGCCGTTCATCGCCGCCTTTCATCAGGAGGCGCAGGGCCAGAACGCGATCAGCATCAATGTCGTCAAGCCCTATGTGATGGAACGCGACACGCTGGCCCAGCGCGAGACCGACACCATCCTTGCAATCAGCCTTGCCATGCTCAATCAGCGCTTCGCGGATATCGCCCGCAAGGCGGATGCGCCCTTTATCGCAGCTTTTGCCGCCGGCGGCGGCGATTTTATCAAAAGCGCCCGCAATTACAGCGTCAATACCAACCACCAGCCGGGCAAATGGCAGGCAGCGCTTTCGGCGGGCGAGCAGGAATTGCGCCGCGCCATCGAATTCGGCTTCCGCGACGACGAACTTGCCCGGGTGATTGCCAATATCCGTTCGGAGCTGGAGACTGCGGTCAAGGGTGCCGATACCCGCCAGACACCTGCGCTCGCCAATGCCATTTTCTCGGCCTATGGCGCGGAGGACGTGCTCACCGATCCGGCGACCGACCTTGTCATCTTTGATGGGATGGTGAGCAAGCTGACGCTTGCTTCGACCCGGGCAGCCTTGAAATCGGCCTTTGCCGGCGGTGTCACCCGGATTTTTGCTACCGGTTCCGAGGCCATTCCCGACGCGCCGGCGACGATCGAAAAAGCCTGGCGTGCCAGCGCAGCCATCCCGGTCACCAAAGCCGCGGAAGAAGCCGCTGTCGCCTTTGACTATTCCTTTGGCACGCCCGGAAAGGTGGCTTCGCGGACGGAAGCCGCGGATCTCGGCGCGACCTTCATCCGCTTTGAAAACGGGGTCAAACTCAATATCCGGCCTTCAAGCGTCGAGAAGGATGTCGTCCAGATTCAGGTTCGCCTCGGCGACGGCACCTTCGCCCTGCCAAAGACCATGCAAGGGCTGGGTGCGCTCTATGGTCCGGGGGTGATCGAAGGCGGGCTCGGAAAACTGACCGCCGCCCAATTGGACAAGGCGCTGACCGGCCGTCAGGTCGGTGCCGGTTTCGGGGCGGGTGCGGACAGCTTCACTTTTTCCGGCCGGACCACACCGAAGGATTTTGCGCTCGAGATGGATTTGCTGGCCGCGAGGCTGACCGATCCGGGTTTCCGGCCTGAAGGCGTGGACCGCTTCAAGGGGCTCCTGCCAAATGTCTTCCAGCAGGTGGATTCTTCAGCAGCCAGCCGCGCGCAGCTTGAACAAGGTGCATTTCTGCGCTCGGGCGATGTTCGCTTTCAGGCGTTGCCGACCCCTGAAGGTGCTGCGAAATTCACAATAGCCGACGTCAGGAACTTCCTGACCCCAATTCTTTCCTCGGCCCCGCTTGAAGTGACAATCGTCGGGGATGTTACGATCGAGGAAGCGATCGCACGGACGGCCGGCACGTTCGGTGCCCTGCCCAGGCGGGAAAAGGCACCCGCTTTGGCCGCGGATGCATTCGATGTCCGCTTTCCGGCAGCCGGGACAATCGGCAAATTCGAGCATGGCGGCCGCGCCGATCAGGGCATCGGGCTCATCGCCTGGAAAACGACCGGCGCGCGCGATATCGGCGAATTCCGCAAGCTGCAAATGCTTCGCGCGGTCCTGCAAAATCAGGCGACCGAAATCCTGCGTGAGAAACAGGGTGCCACCTATTCTCCGCGGGGGCTCGGCGAGTTCGACGAGGACGCGAAGGATTTTGGCTATGTCGGGATGTCGATCGAAACGCCGCCTGCCGGGATCGACGGCTTCTTTGTCACCGCCGAGGATGTCGCCAAATCCCTGCGCGATACGCCGATCTCAGCCGAGGCGCTGGAGCGCGCCAAGCGGCCGCTGATCGAGGGTATCAACACCCAGCGCAAGGGCAATGGCTATTGGCTGGCCGTGCTCAATGATGCCCAGAGCACGCCGGACCGGCTGATGCGGATCCGCACCCAGCTCGCTTTGCTGGAAGCGGTCACTCCGTCCGATATTCAGGCGCTGGCGCGCAAATATCTGACCAGCGACCGCACGGTGCGCATGATCGTTACCCCGCGCGCAGCGAAATAAGCGCGCCTTTGCCCGTCCATTTCCGGTCCTTGCTTCCTGTCCGGTCCTTGCTTCCTGTCCGCCAGGGGGCAAGGGCCGGAGGGCAGAAGGGCCGGAAATGCCCGCCCTTGCGCCGGGCTTCTTGTGCCGGGTGATTATTTCTGGTCGAGTGCGGCGAATCGGGCGCATCGGTGACTTGCCGGTTTGGGGAAAATGACATGGATCCGGTCCTCAGTTTCGACCAGGTTTCGAAATCCTATGGTGGCGCACCCGCCGTTCGTGAACTGAGCTTCTCGGTCGCGCCCGGCACGGTGTGCGGTTTTCTCGGCCCCAATGGTGCCGGCAAATCGACCAGTCTGCGCATGATTGCCGGGATCCATGCCCCCGATGCGGGGACAATCCGGCTGCTCGGTGCCCCGCCCAACCACAAGACCCTGAAGCGCATCGGCTTTCTGCCGGAGGAGCGCGGGCTCTACAAGAAGATGCGCGCGGATGCCGCCATCGCCTATTTCGGCGCATTAAAGGGTCTGTCGGGTGCTGATGCCCGCAAGCGCGCGCGCGAACTTCTGGAAGCCGGCGGGCTTGGGGCCCATCGCCGCAAGCTGGTGAAAACCCTGTCCAAAGGCATGGCGCAGAAGGTTCAAATTCTTGCTGCCATTGCCCATGATCCGGAATTCGTCATTCTGGACGAGCCCTTTTCCGGGCTCGATCCGGTCAACCAGAAATCCTTTGAGGAAATCGTGCGCGATCTGCGCGCACGCGGGCGCACGGTCCTGTTCTCGACCCATGTCATGGAACATGCAGAACGCCTGTGCGATTCCATCGTGCTGATCGCCAAGGGCCGCAAGGTCTTCGAGGGCGGGGTGGAAGAAGCACTGGCGCTCGCCCCGCGCTCAGCTCTGGTGGAAACCGATGCCGGCTTTGACCTCGCGGGCATTTTGACCACCCGGAATTTTTCGCTGCGTGGTGCGATATTGTCCGTTGCGGAGCAAAATCTGCAGCGCGCCGAAATCGTGCTGGAAACCGACAGTGATTCCCGTCGCCTGCTCGCGGCGCTCGTCGAGGCACAGGCTCCATTGCGCCTGTTCGAGCCGAGAAAACCGCATCTGCATGACGTCTTTGTCCGGCTGGTCGGCGAAAATGCCACTCCCGCCGGATGACCGGCACCTGACTCCGATCTGCGCCCCGCCCTCTCGAACTGACCAACCAGGATTATCCCGATGCGCGAAATCTTCCTGATCGCCCGCCGCGAATATCTGGCTTATGTCACCGCGTGGGGGTTCTGGCTCCAGATCATCGCGCTGCCGATTTTCGGAATATTGGGCGGACTGGTCGGGGGACTCGCCGCCAATTCCGATCCGGTGCGCAGCTTTGCCATCATCGAAACAGGCAGTGAATGGACGCAAGTGATCGATGCCGCCCTTGTAAAAGACATCAAGGACCAGACCGAAGACAAGCTCGACGAAATCGCGCTCAATTCCGGCCTGCCCGAAGATCTTGCCGAGCAGGCGGGAGAGGCGTTTGACGCGGCACCCGATATTGAGGCTGCGCTGGCCGCCTGGCGCAATGTGGTCGGCGATCGCCTGCCCGCGAGTTTGCAGAGTGCCCTGAAACCTGCGCCGGCGCGCTTCCGGCGCGTGGCACCGCCCGAAACCAGCATCGAGGGCCTGCGACCATTCCTGATCGGCGAGAAAACGCTCGCCAATGGGACGAAGGAGGGCGACAAGCTCTATGCTGCGCTCATCCTCAATTCGAAGCCGGGTTCGATCGGACCCGAGGCGCAATATTGGTCTGCCAATCTCACCAATCCGGCGCTGCGGCAGTTTCTCAATGCGGCGCTCTATGATGGCGCGCGCGAAAAATCCCTCTCAAATGCAGGTCTGACACGGGATAACATCACTGCGATCGGAAAAATCAACACGCGAATCAAATCCTTCAACCCCAAACGGGTCGCCGAAGCCGGAAATTCAGCCTCCCAGGCGGTGACGTTTCGCGACCAATTGCCCTTCATTGTCGGCATGATCATGACCTATGTCCTGTGGTCGGCGGTGCTGGGTGTGGCCAATACGCTGTTGATGGGGGTGATGGAGGAACGGTCGAACAAGATCCTTGATACCCTGCTGACCTCGGCCAGTCCGGGGCAGATCCTGATCGGCAAGCTTGCGGGGGTGGCGGCGGTCAGCCTGTCGCTGCTGGCAAGCTGGGGGATCATGGCGGCCGGTGCCGGGATGTGGGCTGCCTCGGGCGGGGCGGCCGGCATCGTGCAATCGGCGGCCGAGACGGCCTTCAATCCCGCTTTGCTCGGGATTTTCGCGACCGGCTTCATTTTCGGCTATCTCATGTATGGCTCGATGTTTCTTGCCATGGGCTCGCTGTGCGAAACGCTCCAGGAAGCGCAATCGCTGATGACGCCCATCCTGTTCGTGATGATGGCACCCTTGCTGGTCATGGTGTTTGCCTTGAGCAATCCGGATCTCGCCTGGATCAAGATCATGTCCTGGATCCCGATCTTCACGCCCTTCCTGATGCTGGTGCGCGCTCCTGCCGGGCTCGAATCCTGGGAAATCCTGGGCATGATGGCGCTCATGCTGGTCACAACCGGGGTCATGCTCTGGCTGGCGGGGCTGGTGTTCCGGGCCGGTGCGTTGCGGCGCCTCAATGCCGCCGATCTCGGGCGCTTTTTGGGCGTGCGCACGAAGAAACCGGCATCGGCAACACCCGAATCCTGAGAGGCAGGCCGGAATGCGGGGGTGAAAACCGCCCGCTTCCGCGATCAGGCACGCTGGCGGCGGTCCTCGGAATGGTCCCAATCGGCCAGTAGCGCGCGCAATGCCGAGATGAAGGCGATCGGCTGATCAAGCAGAACATGGTGCCGCGCCTCCGGGATCGACACGAAGGGGGCGGAGCGATTGAGCAATTGGCTCATGTAATCGCGAACATCATCGGGCATCAGCACCGATTCCGCACCGCGAATGATGGCGATCCGGCATTTGGTCTCGCGCAGCAATTCGGCGGGATCACGCCGGACATCGAAATGGTTCCAGATCAGGGGATCGAATTTCCAGTGCCAGCCGCAATCATGGCTGCCTTCGATCGGCGTGCGCGCCAGCGAGTGGCGGGCGATGTAATCGAGAATGAAATGATTGTCGCAACGCTGTTGCGGTGCCAGCCGGAAGCGCGCCAGCGCCGCCTCGAGCGTGGGATAGACCTTGTTGGGGCGGGCTGTGCGCGGCGGACCGCTCCATTTGCGCTCGGGCGGATTGACCGGGCTGTCGACGATGATCTCGCCGGCCAGACGTTCGCCATAGACCGCCCCCGCAAGGATGGTCACAAAGCCGCCAAAGGAATGGGCAACGATGATCGGCGCGCGGTCGGCGGCAAAAAAGCCCGCATGTTCGCAGACCGCCATTTCCTCCTCGGCGAAGGTTGCCATGTCATAGCGCTCGCGGCGGTCGGAATCGCCCATGCCGGTAAAGGTCAGGGCGGCAACGCGATAATCATCGACAAAAAACGGCGCGATGAAATCCCACCAATGGGCATGGGCCCCATTGCCGTGGACGAATAGCAGGCCCTGCTTCAAATGACCTGCGGCATCATGGGCCTTGCCCCAGAGCTGATAGGTCACGCGGGCACCGGCCACCCCGACCGAAGCATGCTCACAGGGCTGGGCGATTGCGTTCTGAAACCAGTCGGGTGCCGGCGGAACCGACCCCTTATAGGGCGCGAGCGGCCCCTGTTCGGAGGGCATTTCGCGCGGCTGTTCGCGAACGATGGGCGGGCTTCGGGTCATGGAATTTCCGGTCGGTTTGAGGATTTGTGGCCAGTTCGCAGAAAACTCATTTCCCCTTGGGCCGGACAGCCACGAATTGCGCTTCTCCCCCCCGGGACAGATAGATTGCGACCGGTTTTCCGGGTTTTGCGGCTTCAATGGCCTGTTTCTGCGCCGCCGCAGCATTGGCGACCCGCTGAAAGCCAATTTCCACCACCACATCGCCAATTTTCACCTTGGCTGCGGCATCTGAACGCGGATCCACCGCCTGAACCAGCGCACCCTCGACATGTGCCGGGATCTGATATTGGCGGCGCGCGCCGGCATTGAGATCGGCAAAACCGAGTCCGAGTGCTGCCCCCGCCGATGCCGCATTTGACACCGCCGCCACCGCTTTGGGGGCGGTTTTGGGCCGGGAAGCGGGATCGACATACAAGGCAATGACGGCTTCCGACCGCGCGAGCTTTCCGGCGCGAATATAGTCGATGGCCACTTTCTTGCCGATCGGTGCCTCGGCCGAGAGCCGGGTCAGGCTGCGCGTATCGCTGACCGCCTGGCCGTCGAAGCGCAAAATGACATCCCCCACCCTTAGCCCGGCTTTGGAGGCAGGGCCATTGGGCGAGACTTCGGTGATTACTGCCCCGCCCGCATTGCTGAGCCGCAAGCCCTGGGCGAGCTCGGCATCGACGCCTTGCGTCGCCACGCCAAGAAAGCCGCGCCGGACCTCGCCCTTTTCGGCCAATTGCCGGGCGATGGATGATACGAGATCCGAAGGCGCGGCGAAGCCGATCCCGACCGAGCCACCGGTCGGCGAGAAGATCGCCGTATTCACCCCCACCACATCACCCGCCAGATTGAACAGGGGTCCGCCCGAATTGCCTTTGTTGATGGCGGCATCGGTCTGGATGAAATCGTCGAACCGGCCGGTCGAAATGTCGCGATTGCGCGCCGAGACAATGCCCGCCGAGACCGAGCCCCCGAGCCCGAACGGATTGCCAATCGCCAGCACCCAATCGCCGACCTTCAGCCCTTTGGAATCGCCCCAGCGGACAAAAGGCAGGGGCCCCCTGGCGGCCACTTTCAAGACCGCGATATCGGTGGCGGGATCGGTGCCCAGCAAGCGGGCGGGCAGGGTCTGGCCATCGGAAAACGCGATTTCAAAGCTCTCGCCCTTCTCCACGACATGGTTATTGGTGACGATGAGGCCCGTGGGGTCGATGACAAAGCCCGAGCCCAGCGAACTCACCGGCCCCTTTTCACCGCGGCCGAACAGATCGTTGAAGCGCTCAAGCGCGGAGCCGGGGGCAAATCGCTCGGTCAATTCGCTGTCATCGATGGCGGCCCGCGCCGAAATATTGACCACCGCCGGCAGCAGCCGGGCCGCAAGGCCCGAAAAACTTTCAGGGGCCCCCGGGCGGGGAATTGGAATCGTGGCCGGCGCGGATCTGGCCGGCGGGGCGGGCGTGGTTTTTTGCACCCGGGCAGCAGCGAGCGAAGGCAGTACAAGACCAAGCATCAGCAAGATCGCGCCAACGCCCGGCACTGACCGCCCGATCCGGTTCGCTTCGATCAAATCCTTGCCCACAATATAGCTCCCGAAGCCATTTTCATTTTCGCGATGCGCCCGTACCGGTCATTGGCCCGTCACGTCGCACTGCTCAAGTGTGGCCCGCCTTGGTCAAAATTGCAAAGCCCCTTCGCGCGCCTGCTGCGGCGGGCTTGTTTTTCGCGGACAAAGTCTTAGTTCCTGACCAGGATATTCACCGCTCTCCGCACTGGTCACTCCATGTTCATCGAAACCCAATCGACCCCCAATCCCGAGACCCTGAAATTCCTGCCCGGGCGGGAAGTCTTTGCGGGGCGTGCCATCGAGTTCACGAGCCCGACGGCAGCGGAAATGTCGCCGCTGGCCCGAAGCCTGTTCGGCATTAACGGGATTACACGGGTGTTTCTCGGTCCCGATTTCATCACGCTCACCAAATCGGGCGATGCCGATTGGCCAGAACTGAAACCAGCGGCGCTTGCGGCCATTCTGGACCATTACGAATCCGGTGCTCAGGCCCTTTTGACCGGCGATGACGGAGACAATGGCGAAGATCGTCATGCCGAGGGTGACTATGAGGGTGAAGCCGCCGAAATCGTTACCCAGATCAAGGAATTGATCGACAGCCGCATTCGCCCTGCCGTGGCGCAGGATGGCGGCGATGTGTTGTTCCATGCCTGGCACCATGAAACGGGAACCGTCTATCTGCGGATGCGCGGGGCCTGCGCCGGCTGCCCTTCCTCACGCATGACACTCAAGGCCGGCATTGAGAACATGCTTCGCCATTATGTACCCGAGATCTCCCGCGTCGAGGCGGTGAGCTGAGCCTTCGAGCCCCGATATTCCCGACTGGATATTCCCGACTGGATGTGCCCGACTGGATGTTCCCGACTGGGCCGGCGCGCCAGACACGATCCACAGAAACGAATGACAGGCACAAAAAAGGCTGGGTTTCCCCAGCCTTTTCCGTTTTCATCGTCCAATCGCCGGCGATCGGTCACAAGACCAGCCGCCGATAAGCGATTATTGCTTCGGTGCTTCAGTCGCCGGAGCGGCTGGAGCTTCAGCAGCCGGAGCCGCGGTCGCGCCGTCAGCAGCCGGAGCAGCAACGGTACCGTCAGCAGCCGGTGCTTCCACGGCCGGAGCTTCAGCAGCGGGCGCTTCCGCGGCCGGAGCTTCAGCAACCGGTGCATCCACCGGTGCGGTTTCTTCGGCCTTCTTGGCACAGGCGGCAACGCTCAAGGCGAAGCCGGCGGCCAGGACGATCGACAATGCTTTCAATGTCGTTTTCATGTCCCTCTCCTCTAAACATTGGAGGACCGCTGAACAAAAGCCAGCAAGCCCGCCAGGCACACCCGAAACGCCCCTGCTTGAGAAAACCATTTTCGTCAAGTGAACGTTCGAACTATTGTGGCGCTACGCGTTTAAACGAGGATGCCGGTGCAATGCAACGGGCCCCCTGTAGATGCACCTGACGTGAGTGATGGACCCGCCGCGATCGGGGCGACATATTTTTGGCCTGTACTCCGAAACCAGATCCGTTTTCACATTGTAATTTCATATCTTTTTTGAGTTTCTGGAGCTCGGGCACCCGACTTGCCGAAAATCCATCAACCCAATATTGCATAGAAAACACATCTAGATACGCTCAAAATGCATAGTAAAAACCCCGGTCCCGCGGAATTTTCACGGTGAATTGAGGGCTGCGAACGCGTCCGCCACAGAGTGATTCGATCGTGGTACGACCGAAATCAATCAAGTGTCGGCCCTGAAGTCACAAATAAAAGCACCCCTGCCTGAAGGCGTGGGGTGCTTTTTTGGTTTGCGATGGACAGCGAGGCCCGACCACGGAGGAGATGGGCCGGCTCAGGCCGCTTCGGCTTCCGCCGCGATGCGCGCGCGATCCACCGCGCCCTTGGCTTTCTCATCGCGTTCGACGAATTCGATGACCGCCATGGCGGCGTTATCACCAAACCGGAACCCTGCCTTGAGGATCCGGATGTAGCCACCCGGGCGGGTGCTATAACGGGGCGCCAGGACATCCATGAGCTTCTTCGTCATCGCTTCATCCCGCAGCCGTGCGGCGATGATCCGACGCGAATGCAGCCCGCCGCGCCGGGCGAGAGTCACGAGCTTTTCCACCACCGGGCGCAATTCCTTGGCCTTGGGCAGAGTAGTTGTGATCTGCTCATGCTGGATGAGCGCAGCCGCCATATTCGCAAACATCGCAGTGCGGTGCGAATGGGTGCGGTTCAGTTTCCGAAAAGCATTGCCGTGGCGCATTTTAATCCCCGTTCAGGCGCGGAGCGCGTCCTAAATCGCGTCCTCATATTTCTTGGCGAGATCGTCAATATTTTCAGGCGGCCAATTGGGCACTTCCATGCCCAGATGCAGGCCGATCGAAGACAGGACTTCCTTGATTTCATTCAGCGATTTACGTCCGAAATTCGGCGTGCGCAACATTTCGCCTTCCGATTTCTGGATCAAATCGCCAATATACACGATATTGTCGTTCTTCAGGCAATTGGCCGAACGGACCGACAATTCCAGCTCATCCACCTTTTTGAGCAGAATGGGATTGAATCCGAGTTCGGGCTCATCGCGCTTCTTGAGCGCCTCGCGCGGTTCCTGGAAGGTCACAAAGATCGACAATTGATCCTGCAGGATGCGCGCGGCATAGGCCACGGCGTCCTCGGGCTTCAAAGCGCCATTGGTTTCCACTTCGAGGATCAGCTTGTCGTAATCGAGCACCTGGCCCTCACGCGTCGTTTCGACCCGATAGGCGCATCGCCGCACCGGGCTATACAGCGCATCGATTGCGATCAACCCGATCGGGCTGTCCTCCTGGCGGGTGCGGTCGGCCGGGACATAGCCCTTGCCATTGTCCACCGTGAGTTCCATGCTGACGCTGGCACCTTCGTCGAGCGTGCAGATCACATGATCGGGGTTCAGCACCTGGCTGTCGCCAACCATCTGGATCTGGCCGGCGGTCACCGGACCCTGCCCCTTGGCGCGCAGCAACATGCGCTTGGGGCCCTCGCCCAGCATGCGAATGGCCACCTGCTTCAGATTGAGGACGATATCGGTCATATCCTCGCGTACCCCGGGCAGCGAGGAAAATTCGTGCAGCACGCCTTCAACCTGCACCGAAGTGATCGCCGCCCCTTGCAGGGATGACAGCAGCACACGGCGCAGCGCATTGCCGATGGTGATCCCGAATCCGCGCTCCAGCGGCTCAACCACCAGTGTCGCCCGGCGCTGGGGATCGAAATCATGTTCCACGGCAGGCTTGGACGGACGGATAAGGTCTTTCCAATTCTTCTCGTTCACCATTGCGAATGCGTCTCCCTGGAGCATGTTCAAGAAAATCCGAGCCGGATTCTCAGTCTGAAAATGCCCGGTTTCAATAATTCAAAGTGCGTTCAGACAAAACCGGATCCAATTTGTCTCCGCGCGCCCTGGACGGGTGCAGGGCTGACGCCCCGCCTTCTTCACAGATATTCGGCGCAGGACGCGCCGGGCTTCATTCCTTGGTTGTTCAACCGAATGGGAACAATTCTCCACCAGAGCGCGTTTAGAAAAAGTGGAGTCCGGTTTTTCGCCTGAACGCGCGCTGAATCATTGAATCTGAGCATTTTCAATTCAGACATTCGGCTCGGATTTCCTTGAAAATGCTCCAGGCGCCTGTGCGCCGTACCCGGTGATTTTCGGAGATTCGAAAAAATCTAGACGCGGCGGCGCTTGGGCGGGCGGCAGCCATTATGCGGAATAGTGGTGACGTCGCGGATCGAATTGATCGTGAAACCAACCGCCTGGAGCGCACGCAACGCCGATTCGCGTCCCGAGCCCGGGCCCGAGACATTGACATCGAGCGTGCGCATTCCGTGTTCCTGCGCCTTTTTGCCCGCATCCTCGGCAGCGACCTGAGCGGCATAGGGAGTGGATTTGCGCGAGCCCTTGAACCCCATTGTGCCCGATGACGACCAGGCAATCGTGTTGCCCTGCTCGTCGGCAATGGTGATCATGGTATTGTTGAAGCTCGCATTGACATGCGCCACGCCTTTGGAAATATTTTTGCGTTCCTTGCGTCGGACGCGGGTCGTTTCTTGTTTGGCCATGTCAGTTCTCTACGCCTGTTTCCTGTATCCGTTCGACGGCTGAAATATGTCCCGATCCCGGAGGTCAGGACCATAATCCTGGCTTGATTTCCGGAAAGACCGTCCCCGGCTCATGAATTCCTTGTTTCCACATTGCCGGGCAGCATAAGCGAAACCTGGCTGTGGGTCCTGTGCACATTCCACATCCGCCGAGCCGAAGCTCAAATCTATTTGCGTGTGGCCTGTTTCTTCCCGGCGATCGGCTTGGCCGGTCCCTTGCGGGTCCTCGCATTGGTGTGGGTTCTCTGGCCGCGTACCGGCAGCCCCTTGCGGTGGCGAAGGCCGCGATAGCAGCCCAGATCCATCAAGCGCTTGATATTGACGGCAACTTCACGACGCAAAT
The DNA here is from genome assembly GCA_021731815.1 of Hyphomonadaceae bacterium. Taxonomy (GTDB): domain Bacteria; phylum Pseudomonadota; class Alphaproteobacteria; order Caulobacterales; family Aquidulcibacteraceae; genus JAKFWO01. The sequence goes on from JAKFWO010000011.1 coordinate 29,912, forward strand.
CGCCTTCAACCTTGAAACTGCCATCAATGGTTTCGCGGATGCGCAGAACTTCGGAATCGGTCAGTTGATTGACACGGCGCGCCGCCTCAATGCCGAGCTTGTCCACGATCTCGCGGGCACGCGTTGCCCCGATGCCGTGAATATATTGCAAGGCGATCACTACGCGCTTGGTGGTCGGAATATTTACGCCTGCGATGCGGGCCACGTGCCGAACTCCGAAATATTGCGCCCGAAAGCGCCAAAGCCGCCCAGGGCAGCGTAAACCTGATCAATATGCGCCTTGCAGCGCAGGACTTGTTATGTCCGCGCCTTGCAGCGCAGGCCTTGTTGTGACCGCGCTTTGCAGCGCAGGCCTTGTTGTGTCCGCGCCTTGCGGCGCTGCGATCATATTGGGCCTCTCAACATTGGCCCCAATGATCCTGACCCCGGCGCGAAAGACAAGATCGACGACCCGACGACCTCTATCCGGTCCGGCCAATTTCAAACCGGTCCGGTGATGCTCGTCAGCCAACGAATTGTCCGACAAAACACCAACCCTCACCACGGCCTCATGGCCGCAGCCCGCGTCTGCTCCGACGATCACGCGACGCCGAGCTGGGTCTTTTACACTCAACGGGTATAAGGTCAAGAACCCAAAGCGGCCTGGCAACCTCTATGAAGCAGCGACGAAGCTGAGTTCCGGGAACAGTACCGACCGCCAATTTGCCGGCGGCCATGCATGATACCTGAGTTGAGGCAAACCGACCCCCGCCGCAAACCGACCCCAGAGGCAAACCGACCCCAGAGGCAAACCGACCCCAGAGGCAAACCGCATCCGGCAGGTAGCGCATCCAGCAGGTAGCGCATCCGGCAGGTATCGCCGGCGGACCTGGCCGCATTCACCTGAACCGGGAATTCGTCCGGGCGTTCCGTGCCGCTCGGGGCTCACCCGCGCGGCCGGACTGGTCGCGGTGGTGCCTGCCGGCTTTTATCAGCCTGCAGGCGCCACGATTGCGCCAGATCCAGCTCCGCGAGGAACCTCCTCCCGACAAAGACCGGGCCTGCTCGACAATCCTTAATTCGTTTTTGTCTGGGGCTGATATTTCTTGTCATAGGCGGCGATCAGCGCCTTGTATTTCTTCTGCGCCGGTGCCCATTGGGCATTAACCCGTGCGATTTCCTTGCTCAAACATCTGGCATAGACATTGGCTGCAGTGATTCCCGGCACCATGACATCCGACAGGGCCTTCAGTTTGTCCGGCTTGATATTGTCATCCGTCACTTCGCCCACAACCGGCGGGGCCGGCGGCGGCGCACATTTCGAGGCCTGCGCAAAAGCGGGGCCGGCGATCAAACTGGCAGCGCATACCGCCATCACAAAACGCTTCATTTCTTGCCTTCCTCATACAAATTTTCTGGCCAAATGCGCCGGGAACGGGCTACCCGCTCCGACGAGGCTGCGTGATGCACAGATCTCCCCACAGCGCCGAAGGACCTTTGGGGCCTCCTGATCTGATGCGAGAACCGCGGCACTTTTCCGCCAGAATCTGGACCATTGCGCCACAATCCCCGCCAGACGGACTCGCCTCATTCTTCCGGCAGCGTCCACCGCACCTTCAGCGTCAAACGGCCGCCGGCAACCGGCTCGCCATTCAATTGCTGCGGCTCGGCCTCGAGCCGCTTCATCGCTGTAATATGCGCCTGCCCAAAGCCATAGCCGGCCGGGTCTTCCTCGACCACCTGACATTCGGTGAGCTTGCCGCGCTCATTCACGATACAGGCAATCGTCGAAGTGCCCTCTTTCTCCAGCCGTTGCGCGCGCTCCGGATAATTATCGGCAAAGTCGGAAGATTGCGGCTTGCGCTTCCACTTCACGTTTTTCGACTGGATCGTTCGCGGTCCCGCCGGGGCGGCCGGTGGCGGCGGCGGAGCGACGGCTGCCGTCGGCGGTGCCTTGATCGGTTCTTCGACCGGAGGGACCGGCAGCGAAGGTGCTGTCGCGGCCACATTCTGCGCCGGGCGCGGCTGGAAGCGGGGAATTTCAATTTCCGGCGGCGGTGGCGGCGGTTCCAGATCCGGCGGAGGCGGCGGCGGCGGAGGCGGCGGAATATCGATGTCGACGATGAAATCTTCCTGGGCGAATTTGAACTCGCGCAGTTCGAATTCCTTCAGCGCCAGATAGCCGAACGCCGCTGCGTGCAGGCCCAAAACACCACCGATGACAAAGGGTGCATTCTTGTTCATGATCCTGCCCTATTTGATTTTGTCTTCGGCGACGAGATTTAGCTTGTAATATTGGTTATCCTGAAGTGTATTGAACACTTCCTTGATATACCGATATTCAACTTCGGCATCCGCGCGGAAGAACAGACGGGAATCAATCGAAATCTTCTGACGGTGCAAGGCCTCGCCCAAATCCTCGACCTTAACGGGGAAGTCACCGATATAGACCCTACCATCTTTCTGCAGCGTTACATAGATGGGGTCGTCGGGATTCTTTTTGGCCTTGACCTGGGTTGATGGCAATTCCACCGGAATGCTCACCGAGGCCAAGGGGGCCACCACCATGAAGATGATCAGCAAAACCAGCATGACATCGACGAATGGCGTAACGTTGATTTCATCATTCATCTGGATATTGAAGCGGCTCTGCTGCCCGCCGCCGACTTTCGCGCCCATGGAACTTTCTCCTGTACGGGAGCGATCGCTTCGGCGTGAGTGCAGATCCGGCAACCCGGTCCCACACTCACGCCGATTTGATCACGAGGACACCGCTTCCGCGACGAGATTCACTTCGAAATAGCCGGAATTCTGCAACACATTGAACACATTCATGATTGCCCGATATTTCACCGGATCGTCGGCCCGGAAAAAGATCTTCCGTGTCTTGCCAATTCCGAACCGCGTGAACAACGCATCTCCGAGTTCCGGCACCGGAACCTGAACCTCACCGGACCCGGCATCCACCAGAAGCACATCATATTCGCCGAGCGAGATATAGACCGGCTTTTCCTTGGGAGGCTCCGGCGTTTCGACCGCCGGAGGCAGGTCTACCGGGATCGTCACGGTCGCCAAAGGGGCGACCACCATGAAGATGATCAGCAGCACCAGCATGACATCCACGAAGGGCGTCACATTGAGGTCACTGTTCATCCCGATGTTAAAGCGGCTGTCGCCGCCACCGCCGACCTTGGCACCCATGGCTCAGTTCCCGCGATCGAGATTGCGCGAAATCGCGTTCATGAGTTCGGATTTGAATTGCTCCGTCCCCGTCCCATAGGTCGCGATCTGGCGCTGGAAGATATTGTAGAAAATTGCGGCCGGGATGGCGGCAAACAGGCCGATCCCGGTGGCCAGCAGCGCTTCGGCGATACCAGGCGCGACGACGGCGAGATTGGTCGTGTTGGATTTCGCGATCCCGATAAAGGAATTCATGATCCCATAGACCGTGCCGAACAGGCCGATAAACGGACCCGAGGATGCGGTCGAGGCCAGAAATTGCAATCCCTTCGACAGTCGCGTGGACAAGGTGGCCTGCTGGCCGTCAACGGCGGCAGTCACGCGTTCCAGCAAATGGGCGCGGGTGTGGTCGGAGATCGGAATGCCCGCCTGACGCGTACGCTCCATTTCATCGACCGCGGCCAGCGCCATCTGCGCCTTGGGGTCTTCCCGATACATCGGCTTGCGGGCCTTTTCGCCCATTTCGGCGAGCGAACCGGCCTTGCGGAAATCGGCTTCAAATGAGGCCGAGGATTTCTTCAGCGAACCGAAATCGAGGAATTTCAGGATAAGCAGCGCCCAGGACCACACAGAAGCGAGGATCAGGCCGATCATCACGATCTTGACCACGACGTCCGCATTATTGAACATCGTCAAGACATTGAGGTCCTCGAGCTCTTCCTGGGCTTCTGCGACCACCGCTTCATTGACCTTCGGTGCATCTGCAGGAGCCGGAGCTGCAGCGGCCGGGGCTTCGGCGGCCGGCACTTCGGTCGCCGGCGGAGTCGCTTCCGGGGTCTGGGCTGCGGCACCAAGGGCACCGAAACCGAACATCACGAGGCCGGCGATGGCCGCCAGCATGCCTTTGCGCTTGAAGAACATTGCGTTCACCATTCTCTTTCTGGTTCTGCTTCCCACATTCGGCCCGCCTCGCGGACCGAACTTCCCAAAATGATGTCCAGACCCCCGAAGAGGAAACCTGGATTGCGGCTCTTTCATGTCCGTCGAACCAGATGCAAGGCGGGCAATTCACCCCCGCCAATCATCCGCTCCTGTCTGGCACCCGCAGGCTTTAACCCGCTTGTCGTGTCAGCCAGTCACGTCGCAGTGCCAAAACCGCCGGCTGCGCAGAGCGCAAAAGCAATTTCAGCCATTCGACAGACGGATCGGACCGCAACAGATGACATCATCCGCCCGCGACGACCCTGCTTCCCCGGTTTTCCCGGTCTGTTACCTGAACCTTTTCAGGTAGTTCGCGACCCTCATCCAGCAATTACAAGTAGGATCAATCGCTACCTGGCTTCCGACCCCATGGCGCATTCGCCATATTGTCGGGGCCAAATTGTCGGGGCCATATCGCCGGTGTCTTCCCCGTTCCGGCTGCCGCGAGGTCCGGGGGTCCCAAACCTCCGCCAAACCAAAACAGGCCCCCTGTCACCCCTAAACGGACAGGCAACCATGTCAAGCGCGCGCAGGGTTGGCAAGCTGCGATTTCTGTCGCACTCCCGACTATATTGCACCGCAGCATTACTCACCTGTCCAGGCGCTTCCTTGAGATAATTCTTGCGCCGACGCTGGATTTTACCCGTATTCACGACATATTTTCACCGGCTTCCGGTTCGGGCGCGTCGTCTTCGTCCCCGGCCGGAAGCCGGTAGGTTCCCGCGAACCAGTGATGCAGATCACGGTCGGTGCAAGCCGCCGAACAAAAGGGCCGGAACGCGAATTGCACGGGTTTGCCGCAAACCGGACAGGGCCGTGGAGACGGCGAAACAATTTTCCCGGGCTCTTGCGGCATGGCCTATTCCCTCTCCAGATCGAAATCCTTTCCCGGCACCAGAAATGGAACCGGGCGGCTGTGTGGATCGGGGTGAAATTTGCCCGACGGCCCCGCGATCCAATAGCGCCCGCCATGGCGGGCGACGATAAACTCTTCCCCGGCCTTCCACAGGCCACGCAGATGGCCGGTTCGTGCCATGTCCAGATCGCGGGAAAGATGCAGCAGGAACCGTCGGCCGGGTTCGGCGCGCAGTGCACTGTCAAGCGCACGCAGCGCCTGCAGGGCCCGACGGCCTGGCGCGGACAGCGCCTCGCCCAATGCCCGGCGCGCGCGCTTGCGGGTAAAGACCACGAGCCCGTAAGGGGCGCTCCTGATATCGGAAGGCGGATCGGGCGCATGCCGAAACCCGGCCATCAGGGCCGCCATCAGGGCGCCGGAATCGGCGCGTTCCCGGCCCGCGGGATCAATGACGATCAGCCCCGCGGCCTCCTTCAGGCGGATCGCGCGGGCCATGACAGTGCCGGCCGCGCGATTGGCCGCGAGCATCCCCTGCCCGCCCCGCCCTGCCCCGGAATCCACATCGATTGTCCAGCAGGCACGGGTGGATTCGAGGCTGATCGTCCCTCCCTCGGGAAGTGGCCAGACCGGGGACGTAATCGCTTCCCGGGCACGATCGACCCAGGCGCGCGCGTCCTCACCGTCAAAGGCCGTGACGCGGCTGGCACCGGGAAAGGCGGAAGCCATGGCGTCCGCTGTCGCAGGGCCCGGGACCAGCAGGCCGGTTCCTTCCGGCGGGGCATCATTCAGCCGCGCGAGAATCGGCCCCTTCTCCGCATGGCCTTCAGCCACGATGCGAAAACGCGCGCGCTGGCCCTCGGGCGGCGCTTTGGCCCCACGACGGAGGGGCAAAAGCGCCTCGCCCCCCGGGCCGAGGTCAACGAATATTCCCTGGCCCCCTGGCACCGAAGCGACCACCCGGCCGCCCCAGATTTCCCCGACGCGCGGACGATGGCCCCGGTCGTGAAAACTGTCGAGCCACAAGGCGGCCGGCGCACCGTCTTCTACAAGCAGGACTGAAATCTCGCCCGGGGCTTCGTCGATCAGGATGTGCCGAACCGGGGCGGGGCCAGGTGGTGCAGATCCCGTGCTCACAGCCCATAGACCCCGAGCAGGGCTGCCGTCTCGAACAGCGGCAACCCGACCACACCCGACCATGATCCGTTCAAATGCTGCACAAAGGCTCCGGCGCGGCCCTGCACGCCATAGCCACCGGCCTTGCCACGCCATTCCCCGTTTCCGAGATAGTACTCGATCTCCGCCTCGCTCAGCCGCTTGAAGCGCACGCGGCTGAGCGAGAGGCGGGTGCGCAGCACGCCGTCCGGCCCGATCAATGCCACGCCGGTCGCCACCTGATGGGCGCGGCCGGACAGCAATTCGAGGCAATACCGCGCTGCGTCAGCGCTTTCGGCCTTGGGCAAATGACGCCGCCCGCAGGCGACGATCGTGTCGGCGGCCAGCACGACGTGATCGGGATACATCCCGGCCCCCGTCTTGGCCTTGGCTTCGGCCAGACGCAGGGCACAATGGCGGGGAAGTTCGCCGGGCAGCGCGCGCTCGTCGATTTCCGGATTGAGGATGATCGCAGGGACCCGCCCGATCGTGGCCAGCAATTCCAGCCGACGCGGCGAAGCCGAAGCAAGGGCAAGCAATGGCGGCGTCACGCGCAGCATGCCGGGTTATTTGAAGCGATAGGTGATCCGGCCCTTGGTGAGGTCATAGGGCGTCATCTCGACCTTGACCTTGTCGCCGGCCAGAACACGGATGCGGTTTTTGCGCATTTTTCCGGCCGTATGGGCGATGATCTCGTGGCCGCTGTCGAGCGTGACACGAAACGTGGCATTGGGCAGCAATTCCGCCACCATGCCGTCGAATTCAAGCAATTCCTCTTTGGACATCCGCTCCCCTGATCTGTTGTGGAATTCCCCCGGCGGTCGCCGGCCCGGAAGTGGTCGCCCCTATACAGGCTCGCGCTCGCGGCGTCGATGGGCTGCTTGCGAATGACAGCCCCCGGCCAATCGAAATGGCGATCCGCAGCAAAATCTGCCCTGGGCGCAGCCGGGCCACGCTCACAACCGCCCGATCAGGGCCTGGGGATCGACCGGCCGGCCTTTTGGATTACGGATCTCGAAATGCAATGAGTCTTGTGCAGCGCGCTCCTCGCGGACAATGGATGTCACCCGGGACAGGGATGGCGGACGGCCGGCCTCGGCAATCGCCTGGCCCGGCTGGACCCTGCTCCCCTCCTCCGCGAGAAACCGGCCCAGATGGGCATAGGCTGTCACCCAGCCGCCTTCATGCCTGAGCAGCATCAGTTTCCCGAAGCCGGGCAAATCCTCCCCGCGATAGACCACAATTCCGGCGGCAGCCGCGCTGACCGGGGCTGCCGGTGGCAAGGCCATTTGCAAACCATCGAGACGTTGCCCGCCCGGTTGTGGCCCAAATGAACGCAGCACTGCCCCCCGCGCCGGCCAGCGAAACCGGACAGGTCCTGCGGGGCCTGTGCCTGCGCCGGTTGGCGCGGGTGTCGTGGCTCTCTGCGCTGGAATCGCCGGCACCTGCGAAACGGAAGTCAACACCCGCGGCGCGGTCCTCGCCCCAACCGGATCCGAAGGTCCCGTGCCCGGTGGCGCTTCCTGATTGTCGCGGGCCAATGCAGGCAGCATCAGCCGGTCCCCCGCCGCGACCATCCATGGCTTTTCCAGGGCATTCAACAGCGCCAGCGACCGCAGATCGACATTGAAGCGTCGCGACACGGAAAACAGCGTCTCGTCGGCCTCGACCAGATGGATTCGCGGCGGCGGAAGTCGCAGATATTGCCCGACGATCAGAGAGAAGGGGGGCTCCAGCCCATTGGCCTCGATCAGGGCACGTAACGGCACCTGACGGCGACGCGAAATGGCAAACAGGCTATCGCCCGGACCCGCCTGCTCATAGCGTTCCGATTCCGGAAGAACGACCGGTTCTGCTCCCCGGCCTGGCGCGTTCGCAATCGCTGCACGGGGGCGGGCAGGTGCAGCCGGACTCTTTTTCGCGACCGGCACAGCAGGAACCTGTTCCGAGGGATCCTTGCCCGGCGCATAAGGCGGCCGCGCCGCGGCCCCGGTTGCGAGCACCAGCCACATAAGGAGCACAAAAATCGATTGTTGCATGCCATTCGTGCCCGTTTGTCCCGAGAAATGCGCGTCGAAGGAAGATAGTCGAAACGCCGATTCGCGGAAGTCCCGGGCAGATGCCCTATCCGTGCAGTAATTTGACGGCCGATTCCATCACGCCCGGATTGGCGGCGAGGATCGAGCCCGACACCAAAGGATCGGCGCGGGAATCATCGAGCTCACGCACAAAGCCGCCGGCCTCGCGCACCAACACGATACCTGCCGCCATATCCCAGGGCTTGAGATTGCGTTCCCAGAACACATCGAACCGCCCGGCGGCGAGAAAAGCGAGATCGAGCGCCGCCGCCCCGAAGCGACGCACCCCCGCCGTCTCCGCCATGACCCTGCTGAGTTCGGCGGAAAACAATGAATGATCGGGGCGGCCGCGAAACGGAATGCCCGTGGCAAACAGCGATTCATCGAGCCGGATACGGGCCGAAACCCGCATTCGCCGGTCGTTCCACCAGGCTCCGATACCTTTTTCGGCGAAAAATACGTCATCGGTCGCCGGATTATAAACGAGGCCCGATACCAGTTCGCCGTCGCGTTCGAGGGCGATGGAAATCGCAAACTGGGGCAAGGCATGCATGAAATTGAGCGTGCCGTCGAGCGGATCGACAATGAAGCGATGCGAACGGTCGCTGCCCTCGACCGCGCCGCGCTCCTCCATCAGAAACCCATAGCCGGGCCGGGCGCGGGACAATTCCTCATAGAGCACGTTTTCGGCCCGAAGATCGGCGGCGGTCACGAAATCGGCCGGACCCTTTTTGGAGACCTGCAAATGTTCGAGCTCGCCAAAATCACGCTTCAGGTCGCGACCCGCCTTGCGGGCAGCAGCAATCATGACCTGCAAGGCGGGGGAAGGGCGCGGCATGGATGTACTCGCAGGTCAAAGTTCAGCCCGTGGGTAGGAAAACGGGCGCAAGGTGCCGGCCCGGTTACGATTTCGGCTCAGGCTGCGCAAGCCCCTGCCTGTGCGGGGAGGGCTGGTCGCAATATATGAAGCCTCGTGTCGACCCTTCCGGAGCCGTGCCACTCGACAACGGGAAATTCCTCGTTCACAACTTCCGCACGGTAAAAGTCCCGAAATGGATTCCAGAAATTTGCATCCGGCCGAACATGATCCGGCATGTCGGTGCAACACATGTCGGCAGGGGGAATAAGCCATGGAAAAACCGAGGCTGAGCTATTGGCAAATCTGGAATATGACGTTCGGGTTTCTCGGCGTGCAGATCGGATTTGCGCTACAAAACGGCAATGTCAGCAGAATTTTTCAGGAACTCGGGGCGAGCATCGATGAATTGCCCTTGCTGTGGCTGGCATCACCACTGACCGGATTCCTCGTACAGCCCCTGATCGGACATTTCAGCGACCGCACCTGGGGGCCGCTGGGCCGCCGGCGGCCTTATTTTTTGGCCGGCGCGATCCTGACTTTCTGCGCCCTGGTGTTCATGCCCAATTCGCCGACCCTGTGGGCAGCGGCCATCGGATTATGGCTGCTCGACGCCTCGCTCAATGTCACCATGGAGCCGCTGCGCGCCTTTGTCGGCGACAATCTGCCAAATTCCCAACGGGCTTTGGGCTATGGCATGCAGACAGTCTTTATCGGAACGGGCGCGGTTCTCGCCTCCTTCGCCCCGTTTATCCTGACTGAAATGTTCAATGTTTCCAATGTGGCACCGGAAGGCAAGATCCCGGATTCAATTCGGTATTCCTTTTATCTCGGTGCCGTGGCGCTGCTCGCGGCCATGGTCTGGACGATTGTGCGAAGCCGGGAATATCCGCCCGCCCAGCTTGCCCGCCACGCCGCCGCCGATTCCGGCAATGTAACAGAGACCCTGCCGCCAGCCCGCCCCCGGGCATTTCTCACGCTTGGCCTGGGTGCAATGGCGCTCGGGCTCGGAATCGCGGCCGCCGTATTCCAATGGCGCGGCGATCAGCAGCTTTATGTCCTCGGTTTCGGGATCGCCGCGCTTGGGCTGATGTTTGCGGTTCATTTTCCGGTGGCGAAGCGGGAAGCCGCCAATCCCCATGCCAAACGCAGCTTCCTGTTCGAAATCCTGTCCGACCTGCTGTCCATGCCCGTCACCATGCGCGGCCTGGCCATGGTCCAGTTCTTTTCCTGGGTTGGTTTGTTCCTGATGTGGATCTATCTCACCCCGGCAATCGCTGCCCAGGCCTTCGGGGCAACCGGTCCGAAAACCCCTGAATATGCGGAAGCCGGCAATTGGGCGGGGGTTTTGGCCGGAACCTATAATGGCATTGCCGGGCTCTATGCCTTTGCCATTCCATGGCTGGCGCGAAATCTGGGCGAGCGCCGCCTCCACGCAATCAATCTTTTGGCCGGAGCGGCGGGATTTGCGTCGATCTTCGTCATTTCCGACCCACAAATGCTGCTCCTTTCCATGGTCGGAATCGGAATGGCCTGGGGCTCGATCCTCTCGCTGCCTTATGCGCTGTTGTCGGGTAGCCTTCCGGCCGGAAAAATGGGCGTCTATATGGGAATATTCAATTTCTTCATCGTTTTGCCGCAAATCATGGTCGCGGGAATCATGGGGCCGATCATGCGCAACTGGTTCAATGGCGATGCCAGAGCAGCCTTTCTCTGCGCAGCCGGTGCCTTCGGGCTGGCCGCTCTCCTGACGCTCATCACGCGCGGCATGGTGCGCTCCGCGAGGCCGGCTGCCGCCTGATGAGAAAGCACCACGCCACGCTCGAAGACCTCGCCGCGATTGCCGGCGTGTCGATTGCCACGGTGTCGCGCGCGCTCAACGACCATCCGGCCGTGCGCGAGGAAACCAAGCGTCGCATCTGGAACATCGCGCGCGAGCACAATTATTCCTTCCGCCCCCATATGCCCGCGATCCTGACCGGAGCATCGGCTACGATCGCTCTGGTGGTTCCCACCCCGCAGGGGCGCTCCGACCATCTCCACGACCCCTTCTTCATGGAATTGACGGCCGGAGTCAGCGCAGCGGCCCGCGAATCGGGCTGCGACCTGCTGATCTCCCATATCGCGCCGCGAAATTTTGACGATCTGTCGCGGCTGCTGGAATCCTCGCGCTCGGATGGCGTGATCTTTCTCGGCCAGAGCGTGCTGCATGAACGGTTCAACCAATTGGCAAAAACCGAACAACGCTTTGTGGTGTGGGGGGCCGAAATCGCCGGACAGCGTTATTGTTCGGTGGGTTCCGACAATATCAAGGGCGGAAAGCGCGCCACCGCGCATCTGGCGCGGCTGGGGCGCAAACGAATCGCATTTTTCGGCGAAACGCAATCGGCCGAAGCCTGGCAGCGCTTTACCGGCTATCTCGAAGCGCTGGCCGAGGCCGGGTTGATGCGTGACGATGATCTGGTCGTGCCGGTTCATTTCGAGATCGAATCAGCGGAATCGGCGATCGACAATCTGCTCCAGCGCGGGGTGGTGTTCGACGGGATCGTCGCGGCGAGTGATCTCATTGCCCTTGGCGCGATCCGTGGCCTCGCCCGGCGCGGGCACAGCGTACCGCGCGACGTTTCAGTGATCGGCTATGACGATGTGTTTCTGGCCCGTTATTCGGGTCCCGCACTGACCACGATTTCCCAGGACATGACCAAGGCCGGGCGGCTGCTGGTGTCGAAACTGCTTTCGGCTTCGGGGGGCCAGGAAGTTACTTCCGAGCGGTTGCCGACCGAGCTCATCGTGCGCGAGAGCTGCGGGGCGTAATTGTTCGATTGCCGAAAAATCGCGCATCGGACGGGAACTGGAGCGGGTAGCGGGAATCGAACCCGCATCATCGGTTTGGAAGACCGGAGCTCTACCATTGAGCTATACCCGCCCGCGCGCATCCATCTGCGCACCCGGCAGGTGCCGCTTTTACGCTGTGCGCAGCTTCAACGTCAATCGCGCGGGCGCATCATTCGCCCGGCAATCCGTCATGCACGGCCTGCACGGCCGGATAGACCAGTTCCAGCACAGCAGCGCGCGCGGCATCGAGATTTTTGCCGTCAGCAAACGTGACCAGGGCGAAGAAATCCCCCACGCTCACACCGATCCGGTTCTGGAGCACCGCGCTACGATCGGGATGGAAGCCACCAATATAGAGCGGCAAGGGCAGGACCACGCCGCCAATGTCCACGCCCGGCGATTCAGCCCGCATCAAGGCATCCGGATTGACCCCGCCTGCGGCGGCTCCACCAACGAGTTCGGTAAACAGGCGCGAGGATGCCCGCACGGCGATCGCGTCGTCCGCATTTGCGCCGATCACGCGGGATTCACCGATCACGATGCGGGCGATTTCGACGCCGTCGGGGGCGTTCAACGCACATCCGGGATAATCGGACGCATCGGAATTCTGCTTCCAGCTTCCTGCTTTTGCACCGAGTTTGACGGCAAGGCCCTTCGCATCGATCCCGAAGCAGGTTTTTGCGCGGTTGGTCAGATAGGCATCGACATCCACCGACGCGCCGGCAAGGCTTCCGGCCTCGTCGGCGGCTTCCTCAAGCGCTTGAACATCCTCAAGGCTTGCGACTTCTGCCGCTTTCTTGCCGCAGGATGCGAGCGGCAGGAATGAAAGGGCAGCGATACCTGCCGCGAGGAAGAAAGCCCGGGCGCGCGTGTCCCTTGTCTCCCCGCCAGAAGAATTGCGCAAAAAACCAACTGATCCTGGCCGCATGTCGCCCTCCATGAATCCCACCCCGGACGACTTGTATCATAGCGGGATCCGAGCCCGCTGGCTATCGCCAATTGGCCCGTCACCATCGACTTTCCGGAAATTTCAAACGACCTGACCCTCGATCTGGGCGCGGATCTGGGCGCGCAGGACATCGATGGGCAGGAGACGATCCCCGAGGCGGATATGCCAGAAGGTCCAGCCATTGCAGGCGGGCGCACCCATGGCTTCGGCCCCCATGCGGTGGATGGAACCGACCGATTCACCGTAACGCAGCGCGCCATCGGCCCGCACCCGGGCCAGGCGCTCCCCACGCGGACAATAGAGGGTGTCCCCGGGTGTTACGAGGCCCTGCTCGACCAATTGACCGAAGGGGACGCGTGGTTCCTCGCGCTTCGAACGCTGATGGCTGACATCTTCGTCGGCAGCCGGTTGGACCGTATCAATGCGCGCCCGGGCAATGCGGGCATAATCGGGATCGCGCTCGATCCCGATAAAGGACCGCCCCAGCGCTTTGGCCGCAGCCCCGGTCGTGCCCGTACCGAAAAACGGATCGAGTACGACATCTCCGGGCTTCGAGGTCGCAAGGATCACCCGGCGCAGCAAGGCCTCCGGCTTTTGGGTGGGATGGGCCTTGTGTCCGGCTTCATCCTTCAGGCGCTCGGCCCCCGAGCAGATGGGAAACAGCCAGTCAGAACGCATCTGCAAATCGTCATTCATGCTTTTCAGCGCGTCATAATTGAAGGTGCAGCGCTTTTGCGTGGCCGAACGCGCCGCCCAGATCAGTGTTTCATGGGCATTGGCAAAGCGTGCCCCGCGGAAATTGGGCATGGGATTGGATTTCCGCCAGATGACATCGTTCTGGATCCAGAATCCCTCATCCTGGAGGATCGCACCGACCCGGAAGATATTGTGATAGGAGCCGATCACCCAGATCGCGCCATGGTCCTTGAGCACGCGCCGCGCTGCGCGCAGCCAGGCACGGGTAAAGCGGTCATAGGTCGCGAAATCTGCGAATTTGTCCCAATCCTCGACTACCCCCTCGACCTTGCTGTGATCGGGGCGCAGCAATTCCCCGCCGAGCTGGAGATTATAGGGCGGGTCGGCAAAGACGAGATCGACCGATCCTGCGGGCAGGCTGTCCATGATCGCTGCGCAATCGCCGACATGGACGATATCAAGCGCCACAGGCGCGGGAGGTGGGGAAAGGGTCATGGCTGCCGGCTTCCGTTTGGGCCGCGCCAAAGTCGCGCAGGCCTCGCTTGCCGTCAACAACCACAATTAAATTAAGGAAGGATTCACGGAATCACGAATCCAGGGAAAACCGGCCCGGAAAATCAGCCGGGTAAACAGGGAACCTTTTTCCGCACGCAGACATTCCGGGCGCAGACACTCCGGGCGCAGACACTCCGCAAAAGAGGACTCCACTTTTCCCGCCGGTCGAATAGATTGCGCATCAGGGACATTCAGGGCCAAAGCGCCCGGCCGGCGTGAGCACAAGCGCCCCTTTCAGAGGAAATTCCATGAGCGATTCCATAGTCATTGCCGCCGCTGCCCGCACGCCGGTCGGTTCCTTCAGCGGCGCGTTCGCGACCACGCCCGCCCATGATCTGGGCGCGATCGCCGTCGGTGCGGCGCTTGCCCGCGCCGGGGTGGCCGCAAGCGAGGTCGATGAGGCGATCCTCGGTCAGGTGCTGACGGCAGCCCAGGGCCAGAATCCGGCGCGCCAGGCGGCGATCAAGGCCGGGCTCGCTCATGGCTCGACGGCGATCAGTATCAACCAGGTCTGTGGCTCCGGATTGCGCGCGGTTGCCATGGGAATGCAGCAGATCCTCGCAGGGGACGCCGATATCGTGGTGGCCGGCGGACAGGAGAGCATGTCGCTTTCCACCCATGCCGCTTATCTGCGGGCCGGCCAGAAAATGGGCGACCTGTCCTTCATCGACACCATGATCCGCGACGGCTTATGGGACGCCTTTCACGGCTACCACATGGGCGTAACCGCCGAAAACGTCGCCGAAAAATGGCAGATCACGCGTGACGAACAGGACCAGTTCGCTACCTCCTCCCAGAACAAGGCCGAGGCCGCCCAGAAGGCCGGGCGTTTTGCCGATGAAATCGTTCCCGTCACCATCAAGGGCAAGAAGGCCGATATCGTGGTCGATGCTGACGAATATATCCGCCATGGGGCCACCATGGCCGCCGCCGCCAGTCTGCGCCCGGCCTTTAAAAAGGACGGCACCGTCACGGCAGGCAATGCATCGGGGATCAATGACGGGGCCGCCGCAATGGTGCTCATGACCGAGGCCAATGCCGCCAGACGCGGGTTGAAACCCATGGCGCGGATTGCCTCCTGGGCGACAGCCGGGGTCGATCCCGCGATCATGGGCTCGGGCCCCATTCCCGCGGCGCGCAAGGCGCTTGAAAAAGCGGGCTGGAAAATCGGCGATCTCGACCTCGTCGAAGCCAATGAAGCCTTTGCCGCCCAGGCGCTGGCGGTCAACAAGGATCTCGGCTGGAACCCGGATATCGTGAATGTCAATGGCGGGGCGATCGCCATCGGCCACCCGATCGGGGCTTCGGGCGCGCGCGTCCTCACCACCCTGCTGTTCGAAATGGGCCGGAGGGGCGCGAAAAAGGGCCTCGCCACATTGTGCATCGGCGGCGGCATGGGCATTGCGCTCTGCGTGGAGGCCAGCTGAAATTCCGGCTTCCCCTCTCACAAGGACAATGGGCAGGGATCCACCCCGATCGAATCATCGCGGTTCGATCGGGGATTGCTGCCCGCAGCCCTCATGACAATCGTTAAGAAATAATTAACCAAACATGAGTAATTTGTTATGGCCACCGGAAAGCGGCAATAAATTCGCAACCTTGTGGCACGCGACGGACGCGCGACAGAAAGTCCGCGCCAGCAGAATTCGGAGGTTCCAAACCCATGCTCAGCATTGCAATCGTCGAGGACGTCGAGGAAACCCTGCGCACTCTGGAAAGCATGTTCCGGGCAAGGGGGTTCACGATCCGCAGTTATCGTGATGGCGAAACCGCGCTGACCGCGATTCTGAACACCCCTCCGGATCTCGTGCTGCTCGATCTCGGCCTGCCGAGGATGCACGGAATCGACGTGTTGAAACGTATCCGGCAATCCTCCGAGATGCCGGTCATCGTCCTCACCAGCCAGGACACGGAATCAGACGAAATCATCACCCTGACATTGGGAGCCGATGAATTCATTTCCAAGCCCTATTCCGAACGTCTTCTGATGCTGCGGGTCGACGCGGTTTTACGCCGGGTACAGGCACCACGCCCGGTTGCGGGCGAAGAACGCGCCCGTGTGCTCATTCGGGGGAAATTGCAACTCGACCCCAATCAGCAATGTGCGTTCTGGGGCGAGGCACTGATCAAGCTGACGCCGGGCGAGTTCACGATCCTTGAATCGCTCGCCACCCGCGCCGGACATATCAAGAGCCGCAGCAATCTGCTCGATGTCGCCTATCGCGACCAGGATGATGTCGAAGAACGCGTGATTGATACCCATATCAAGCGCATCCGTGCCAAGTTCAAGGCCGTCGATCCGGATTTTGAGGCGATTCAAACGGTCTATGGTGCGGGATATTCCTTCAACCAGCCGCCAGCCGCGACGATCTGAATGATCAGCGGACAATTCCCTTCGCGGCGCGATCCTTCATCCCGGCAGGGTCGGACTATTTCGGTAGCAGATCGGGGCGCCGGACGTATCAGGATCAAGCCAGTCCCGGCTCCAGGACCGACCCGGTGCGCAAAAACAGCGAACGCCGATGGCGGATGACGGGAAGGCATTCCAATCGGGCGGGTGGCGTATCGGTGTCGCCGATTCCTCCCGCGCTGATGCCCGGATCCTGACCCAGTCGCCGGTTGCCGTGCCGCGCCGACGGATTCGCAGCCGCCTTTTCGCCGGTCTGCGCTCGGGCATTGGACGCGCGATCCTGTTTGCCAATCTGGCAATGTTCGCACTGGTCGCGCTTGGATTATTGCTGCTTTCGGAAACCCGCAACGAACTGGTGCGGGCCCGCCTCGCTTCGCTGGAAGCCCAGGGCGAGCTGATCCGCGCGCAACTGGCCGTGCAGGCCAGCGAAAACATTGCCGATCCACGCCTCAACGAAGCGAAAGCCCGGGACGTCCTTCTGGCATTGCAGATACCATCCCCGACCCGCGTCAGGATCCATTCAATCACCGGTATTGAAATTGCTGATTCATTCCTGCTCAACGACATTGTCGACCGCCAATCAGTCAGCAATCGCGCCCCCGGGCAGGGGATCCTTGCGCCATTCGCCAAAGGGTTGCGGTCTGTCCGCGAGCAAATCCGCGAATGGAGCATGCGCCGCGCCGGGATTGAGGTGATCGCGAGCCTCGACAGCGAATGGCGGCGGGCGCTGGCAGGCGAAATCATGCGCGGCGAGCGCGCCGGCGACAAGGGAGAACGGATCGCCTCGGTCTCCATGCCGATCGCGCCGGTAGCGGCGATCATTGGCACGGTAACGCTCGAATCCGCCGATATTGACAGAATCATTGCCAAGGAACGCGCAGCAGTGCTCCCCTATATTGCCGGTGCGGCTCTCTTGCTGGCCGGCCTGTCGATCCTGCTGGCATATCTCGTTGCCGTACCGATTCTGAGCCTCGCAAAAGCGGCGGAAGCAGTGGCAAGCGGGGCGCACAAGGCGCTCCGGATCGATCGGGCCCTGCGCCGCAAGGATGAAATCGGCGACCTCGCTTCTTCCTTGCAGGCCATGATCGAAGCCCTGCAAAGGCGCAGCGAGGAATATGCGCGCGAGGCGGTCAACAACGCCCATGAACTCAAAAATCCTGCCAATGCGATCGGCCTTGCCGCCGACCGCCTTGCCGTGATCCAGGACGATATTCTCAAACAGGCCGAAATCGGCAATATCCGCGATTCCGTTCGACGCCTGCTCAGGATCATCGAAGGGGTGACCAATCTTGCGCGTTATGTGGATCAATCAGGCACCGCCCCCCGGGCACCGACCAGGATCTTTGATTTATTGGCGGCCAATGCCGAAATCATCTGGGGGCCGGATGGAGAATCGCGCGGAGTGCGGATCAATCTTGAGAGCGAGCCCGGGCTCGAATCCGCAACCGTTCTGAGCTGGAATGCGGCTACCGACATGCCGGCCCTGCGCCATGTATTCCACAATATTGTGGATAACGCGCTGTCTTTCTCTCCACCAGAGAGCACGATCACCATCCGGCTTGCACGCAGCCAGATCGCAGCCGGCCGGAGTGCCGGGAGAAAGCCGGGGCCCGAGACCTCCGCACTGGTGGTCACCGTGGATGATCAGGGTCCGGGCATCCACCCGGCAGATCTCGAAAATATATTCAAACGCTTTCAATCAGACCGGCCCTCCAGCACGTCGACCGCGATCGGAAGGCAGAATATGAATTCCGGGATCGGGCTCGATATCGCGCGCACCATCGTGAACGGGCATGGCGGGAAGATTACCGCCGAAAACCGCGTGAATTCCGAGGGGCAAATTATTGGCGCGCGCTTTGTCGTGGTATTGCCGGAAAATGTGAAGGATGCGGGGTCGTCTTTCCTGTGACGACAAGCGGCGCGCGATCGCCGGCGGCCTGCGCGGGTGAAATGCCTTTTTGAAGCAAAATCCCTGTCGCACCCATGTTTCGGCAGCGGTGCCACAAACAGTGAAATTACCGGAATTTTCCGGACAGTTTCCGGTCTGTCCTGCGTTGCCGCAAAACCGCTTTCCACCGATCCCTTTTGCCGGTATTGGCACGCGGCTTTCACGTCATGCCCGGGGATCTCACAGGCCATGGAAACCACACAGCTTTCCAGCACAACCGCGCCCAAAAAGGTCGTGCTTGCCTATTCGGGTGGCCTCGACACGTCCATCATCCTGAAATGGCTTCAGGAGACCTATGGCTGCGAAGTCGTGACCTTCACCGCCGATCTTGGCCAAAGCGATGGCGGCACCGATGAACTGGCCCCGGCGCGGGACAAGGCGCTGGGCCTCGGAATCCGGCCCGAAAACATTTATATCGAGGATCTGCGCGAGGAATTCGTCCGCGATTTCGTCTTCCCGATGTTCCGTGCCAATACCGTTTATGAAGGGCAATATCTGCTCGGAACCTCCATCGCGCGGCCGCTGATCGCCCGCCGCCAGATCGAGATCGCCAATCTGACGGGTGCCGATGCGGTCTGCCATGGTGCGACCGGCAAGGGCAATGACCAGGTCCGCTTCGAAATCGCCTATTATGCGCTGAAGCCCGACGTGCGGGTGATCGCGCCCTGGCGGGAATGGGCATTTGGAGGCCGGCCCGACCTCATTGCCTATGCGCGCGCCCATAATATCCCGATTGCGGCGGGCAAGGATCAGGAGGCCCCCTTCTCAATCGACGCCAATCTGTTGCACACGTCCTCCGAAGGACTGGCCCTCGAGGACCCCGATTGCGAGGTCCCGGACATTGTCAGCCGGCGTGCCGACCGCCGAACCATCACGCCCGAGGAAGCGCCGGACAAAGCGGAAATCCTCACATTGTCCTTCGAGCGCGGCGATGCAAGCGCCATCAATGGCGAGGCCATGCGGCCGCATATAGTGCTGCAACGACTCAACGAGGCCGGAAAACGCCACGGAATCGGCGGGCTCGACCTTGTGGAGAACCGCTTTGTCGGCATGAAATCCCGCGGGTTTTACGAAACACCGGGCGGCACGATCCTGCTCGCCGCCCATCGCGGGATCGAGCAATTGACCCTCGACCGCGGGGCCGCGCATCTCAAGGACGAGCTGATGCCGCGTTACGCCGCGCTCATCTATAATGGCATGTGGTTTTCCCCCGAGCGCGAAATGTTGCAGGCCGCCATTGACGCGAGCCAGCGCGATGTGAGCGGCGATGTCCGCCTCAAGCTCTACAAGGGCGGGGTCTATGTGATCGGGCGGAAATCGGTGTTCTCGCTGTATTCCAAAGCGCTGGTCGGCTTCGACGCGGCGGGTGGTTATAACCAGAAAGACGCGGAGGGCTTTATCAAGCTCAACGCGCTACGCTTCCGGATCCGGGCATGGCGGGACCAGAATCTGCGGCGCAATGAATGAGCGCGCCGGGTTTCAGAGGATCATTGCCCCGTCGAGCCAAACCCGCCGGCACCGCGCTCTGAATCGGGCAAATTATCGACCTCATCGAAACATGCCCGGATCACCGGCGCGATGACCATTTGGGCAATGCGCTCGCCGCGGCGGATGACGAAAGGCTCCGCCCCCAGATTGACGAGAATGACGCCGATTTCGCCGCGATAATCGCTGTCGACTGTGCCGGGGCTGTTGAGGCAGGTGATGCCCCATTTGAGCGCAAGGCCCGAACGCGGGCGTATCTGTGCCTCGAAACCGGGCGGAAGCGCGATGGCAAGACCGGTGGGAATGAGGGCCCGCCCGCCCGGTGCCAGCGTGATCGGGGCGCCGGCAGCATTGGCGGCCCGCAGATCCATGCCCGCCGCGCCGTCGGTCTCATAGGCAGGCAAAGGCAGGTCCGGATTATGGGCGAGGCGCCGAACCGCGATGGTCACCGTTCGGGGATCGCGGGCTGGAAATGTCTCGCCAGGCGGCGTCTCATCGCGCAATCGAAAGGCCCGCGAAGTCGTCATCTTGTTTGCCCTGTCATCAGAGTTGTCGTGAGGCCAATCCCGGCGCGCCACACC
The DNA here is from genome assembly GCA_021731815.1 of Hyphomonadaceae bacterium. Taxonomy (GTDB): domain Bacteria; phylum Pseudomonadota; class Alphaproteobacteria; order Caulobacterales; family Aquidulcibacteraceae; genus JAKFWO01. The sequence goes on from JAKFWO010000011.1 coordinate 50,453, forward strand.
TGTTACACCTGCTCAGGATCGCGCGGATTCCCGCCGTTGAGAACGCCCGAAAATCAAATTATCCACAGGTCCAACATGAAGCCGGCATCAGGACCGATATCAGGCGCGGCTGGTTCGACCGCGATTGCCCTCAATGCCCCGCCCGCTTTCCTCGCCCAAATGCGCCGCCACGGCCGCTGCGAGCCGTGCTGCCGCTTCTGCCTTCGGCATTCGCGGCCAATGCTCGGTCCCTTCGGAGCGAATCAGGAGAATTTCGTTGTCCTCGCCGCCCATCACATCACCCGAGACGTCATTGGCCAGAATCCAGTCGCAACCCTTGCGGGCGATCTTGGCGCGGGCATGGGCCTCGATATCATTGGTCTCGGCGGCGAAGCCGACCACGAGGCGCGGGCGGTTCTTTCCCGGCCGCGAGAGGGAGGCGAGAATGTCGGGGTTCTCGACCAGCGCCAGCGCCGGCGGGGGAGAATCCTTCTCCTTCTTGATCTTGCGGCCGGTCGCGCGCGCCGGGCGCCAATCGGCGACGGCAGCGACGCAGAAGGCGGCATCCACCGGCAGGCTCTGTTCGCAGGCTGCGAGCATGTCGCGCGCGCTCTCGACGCGCAAGGTCCGGACGTCTTTCGGATCAGGCAGCGCCGTGGGCCCTGAGACCAGAACCACCTCCGCCCCCAGTTCCGCCAAAGCCGCCGCGATCGCATAACCCTGCTTGCCCGAGGAGCGGTTGGACAGAAAGCGGACCGGGTCGATCGCCTCGAGCGTCGGGCCAGCAGTGACCAGCATTCGCCGACCTGCCAGCGGCCGATCCGACAGACATCGCGTCGCTTCAGGGGCGGGGAGGCGGTGGCCTTCGCCGGCCTTGAAAAAGGCCTCAATGGCCGCAAAAATGGTTTCGGGCTCGGCCATCCGTCCGGGGCCGAATTCCCCGCAGGCCATGTCGCCGTCTTCGGGGCCAATCATCATCGCGCCGTCCTCAAGCAGCGTTTCGACATTCCGCTGCACGGCCTTGTGCATCCACATCCGCACATTCATGGCAGGTGCCCACATCACCGGCTTGTCAGTCGCCAGCAATACAGTCGAGGCCAGATCATTGGCGTGGCCATTGGCGGCTTTCGCCATGAGATCGGCCGTGGCGGGGGCGACGACCACGAGACCGGCCGCACGGGACAACTGGATATGCCCCATTTCAGCCTCGTCAGTCAGGCTGAACAAATCGGTATAGACCTTGTCACCGGTCAGGGCGGCGACCGACAAGGGCGTCACGAATTCCGCGCCGGCTTTGGTCAGGACAGCGCGCGTCGCGATCCCGGCGCGGGCGCAAAGCCGGATGAGCAACAGGCTCTTATAGGCAGCGATACCACCGCCGATAATCAGCAATACCCTTCTTTCCGGCGCAAGGCCCATGGTCGCGGTCCTGAGAGTTTCTGCACTGGCGCTCAAGTGAGGGGCGCTTTGCTCTGCCCATCTTAGGCCCAATCGGGCAAAAATTCCAGACCGGGAAAGGCGCGCGGCTGAATATCGGTCATAGTGACCCCACGGGTGGGTTCAGCCGGAGATTCTGTGCGGTTACACGTCGGCCGTGGTCACAGCAAGAGATTGGTTTCATGGTGGAACGATGGCGTGGCAACAGAAGGCGTCAAGGCCGCGCCAAAGGCGCGCCGCGAAGCGGGTTTAGCCTTGACACTTTCTGTTGCTGCGCAGCAATATTTTCATGAGAACAATTGGTTGCTCCAACATCTGGGCGTTACGTCTCCGCGCCCGGACATTCGGCAGGGACCGCAATCCGGAACAATTTGTCGAGAGTCAACTTATACGTTTTGCCGGTATCCGATTGGACAGGCCCGATTGGACAGGCCCGATTGCGCAGGGCCACAGGCCCGCGATCGAATGCCTGCGCCGGTCTCGCCCCCGAAATGCGGGGCTTCTGTTGCCGGGTGCCCCGCGACCCCGCCCGGGAGCGCTAAGTTCCCGGGGCTTGATTCGAGTTTCCCCGGACTGCGTTACGCAGCCAGAAGACCCTCTTCAGCATAGTTGTCGTTGGCAACTATTGAAATGGCGTTTGTCGGAGCCATCCGGGCGAAATCCACGTCTTTAGACGTCCGTCGAGCCTGTTTCGGCCCCCAAACATCTCCGCTTGCGCATGATCAACGATACCATCCGCGCGGAGCCCGGCATGGAATTGCCGGCATGACCAATATTTCGGGAGCTGAGCCTCGAATGGCACATTCCGTCGATGCATGGTCATCATGGAAATGGTGGAGCCGCCGGGAACTGCCCCCGGGTCCGATCCGCTTATTCCACGCAATCTCTATCGCCATAGCCGGATCCAAAGATCCGGCCCGATCAATATAGCGCATTTGCGGCCGTGCGAAAGGGATTGTTCTGCGGGTTGGCGAGGAATGGAAGCAATCCCGGAAACCGCGAAAAATCAGGCCGCCCGGCGTTTCCGGCGCAGCCATTTCTTGCGCAGCCGGCCCTGGCTCGGGCCGTCGTCACGCGCGCCCGTTTTCAAAAGGGTATTCATCGGCGGATTGAGCCCGCGAATGAGGTCTTCCTCGATGATCTGGCGATCGCTTTCAGTGCGCACCCGTTTGAAATGGCGTTCGGTGGCCCCGGCCTTGAAAAAGGCCTTTTCCCATTTCTCGTGTCCCCACAGGCGTTCGCGCAGATTGGCGGCCTTGCCGACATAGACGGGCTTGAGGAAGAAGAACCAGCTTCGCCGCACGAAAACATAAATTCCGCCGGAATCACTCGGGATATCGCTCCGAAACAAGGCGATGCGAAACCGGTGCCGTTTGCCGGTCTCACCCTTCCAGACATGCCAGCCAAAGGGGATCATGCGCGCACTCCGATATCCATGCCTGCATTCTGGCAGGAGGATGATGGAGATCGCGATTCTCCCTGCAGGTCCAGTCACATCTCGCCGGAAGCGCCAAAGGAAAACGACGGATCAGCGTGTCTGCCTTTCCCTACAACCGAAGTTTTCCGGCCTGGATCCGGGCATAGATTTCGGTGTCAAGTGGCACATAACCGCCGGTCGAAGGATGGTCGAACAGGATCGGCTCGGCGATCGCATTCGGGTCGAAGCCCTCCGCCACCAGTTCCACCTTGCGATATTTGAAGGTGCCGGTGGTCTCCATCTCCCGGCGCAGACGCAAGAACAGCGGGCGCGCATAAGGCGGCAATTGGGCATCGACATGGCGCTTGAGAGCATCGAGCGGCAGATCATGGTCGGCAACGATTACCGCCATGCCGGCCCGGCCGTCGAAATCGGCGACCCGCACTCCATAGACATTGGCCTCGAGCACGCCGGGAAAAGAAGCCAACACCTCGCCCACTTCGTTGGTGGAGACATTTTCTGATTTCCAGCGAAAGGTGTCGCCGATCCGGTCGACGAAATAGAAATAGCCTTCGCGGTCGCGGCGCATCAGATCCCCGGTGCGGAACCAGGCATCGCCCTTCACAAACACATCGCGCAGGATTTTCTTTTCCGTCTGGGCGGCGTCGCCGGAATAGCCTTCATAGCGGAAGCGGGCTTCGGAGGCGCGGATCTCGCCCAGCACTTCGCCGGCTTCATCGAGCGCCGCCTCGATACACAATCCGTCCGGGCCCCGCCGCGGGCGCTCTTCCTCGAGGTCGAATTTGATGATCCGCACATTGAAGCGCTTGCGCAGATAATCCGGAATGCGGCCGATTGCCCCGATCCGCCCGTCGAAATTCATCAGCGTGACATTGCCCTCGGTCGCACCGTAGAATTCCTGCACATAAGCGACATTGAAGCGGGAATTGAAGCGTTCCCACACTTCAGGACGCATGCCATTGCCGAAAGCGGCGCGCAGCCGGTGCTGTTTGTCGAGCGGGCTTTCGGGCGCGTTCACGAGATAGCGGCACAATTCGCCGATATAGACAAAGATCGTCGCGCGCTCGGCGATGATTTCGGGCCAGAAATGGCTCGCCGAGAATTTTCGTCGCAGGACCACGCAGCCCCCGCGTTCGAGCGCGGCCCCCACCCCGCACAATCCACCTGTCGAATGATAGAGCGGCAGGCAGAGATAGACACGGTCGGTCTCCCTGGCCTGCAACCCACCGATAAAGCCGCGCAACATGCCCATCACCCGCCAATGCGGCATGCGGGCGGCCTTGGGCGCGCCGGTCGTTCCGCTGGTATAGACATAAAGCGCGAGTTCGCCGGAAGTGATCCCCGCGCGGTGACCCTCGGGCAGGCGTTCGGGGCTCTGGCCGGCAAGGATGGGGTCGAGGTCATGGGCCCCCGGAAAATGCCCGCCCAGCGACCAATAGACCCGGTCGGGGCCCAAAAGCTCGCGCGCACTTTCGATGGCATCGGCGAATTCGGGCGTGGTCACCACATGGCGGGCGTCGGCGATCGTGATGCAATGGGCGAGCGGATGCCCCGCGAGATGCGAATTGATCAGGGCCGTGGCGATGCCGGCCTTGGTCATCCCGAACCAGAAGGCGACATATTCCGGGCAATTGCCCATGAACAGGGCAACCTTGTCACCTCGTTTCAGGCCTTGCGCCAGCGCCCAGCGGGCAAAGCGATTGGCGAGCGCGTCGAATTCGGCATAGGTCATGGACCGGCCCTCGAAGCGAAAGGCTTCGCGCCCGGAAAAGCGGTCGACACTGCGTTCCAGCTCGTCAGCGACCGTCTCGCTGCCCGCGGGACTGAGCGCGCCATAGGCCTTGAGCGTCCGCTGCAGGCCCGAAAGCAATTGATATTCGCGCCGGATCGCCGAAAACAACCCGGATTTCGATGCCGCTTTTGTGGTCATGCTCGTATTTCCGTTCTGGCTGCGCCGGTCGTTCCGGCTGACACATCCTCGTCATAGCGGCTGACAGGCGTGAATCGGGATAGCATGAAAGGAATCAAAAAAAAGCAAAGGTGCCGCCCGGCGCGCAGATGCCCGGACCGGGTGGGGTTTTCGGTTGCCTTCCTCGCTCTCGCACCCCTCCCCCGCGCACAGATTTATCCGCCCCGCGGCGATTTCGCTTTACCCTGTCGGGCGCTTGCCGCTATGCGGAGGGTGCGGCGAAAAACCAGCCGATGCCGGACGGGGAAAGCATGATGAAAGAAAAAGGCCGGCGGGCGAAAAAGGGGCACTTGCACCAGGTCGGCCTGTTCGGCGCGGCGGCCGTGATCTGCGCCGCGGCCCCGGCTCTTGCCGAAACCGGGCCGGAAAAGCCCCTGAAACCGAAAACGATCGCCGAACGCTTTTGCGAGGCCGATGAATTTTCGGCCTGCGATCCGGTCATCGCCTTTGTCGAAGAAAACGACGCCTTTTTCTCCGGCCAGGACCGCAATTATTCCCAGGGCTTCCGGCTGGAATATGTCACGGGCGGGCGCCGCATCGTCGGCCTGCCAGGGCTTGCCCAGAAATTCGTGCCCGTCGCCTCCTATCTGACCGGCAAGGAGATCCGCCAGGGTTTCGGGATTGCGCAAGAAATCTACACGCCGCGCGATCTCACGCTCGTCAATCCCAATCCCGCGGACCGGCCCTATGCGGCCTTTCTCTATTTCTCCGGCACGGCGACCGCGCGTAACCCGGAGCGGCGCATTCAGGATTCGCTCCAGATCAATCTCGGGATCGTCGGGCCGGCCGCGCTTGGCGAACCCACCCAGCGCAATTTCCACCGCCTGATCCGCGGGATCGATCCCCGGGGCTGGAGCGCGCAATTGCGCAACGAGCCCGCGGTCGAAATTGTCGGCCAGCGGCAAAAGGCATGGCGGGTGTTCGATCTGGGACCCATTGAAAGCGATGTCTCCCTGCATGGCTCGGCGGCGTTCGGCAATGTGCGGATCTATGGCGCGATCGGGGGCACCTTCCGGGTGGGGATCAATCTGCCCGAGGACGCCTATCCGCCCCGCATCCGCCCCGCGATCAGCGCGCCCGCAAGCTTCAATCCGCGCGGAATTGGCGGGTTCTATGTGTTTTTCGGCACTGAGGGCCGCGGTATTCTGCGCGACATCTTCCTCGACGGCAATTCCTTCCGCCCGTCGGGCCCGAGTGTCGACAAGCGCAATTTCGTCCAGGACATCCAGGGGGGAGCTGCGCTGAATTTCAGCCGGGTCCAGGTCAGCCTGACACTCGTCCAGCGATCGGAAAGCTTTTTCGGCCAGTTCCAGAACGACAAATTCGGCGCATTGTCGATTCAGGTGGCGTTATAGGCCGGTGGATTTGCAGGCGAGTCGCATGACGGGCGACACGCCATTTCACTCGAACCCATACACATTCTCGCCCTGAGCTGTTAGGAAATCCCCGATCGCGGATATGGCGGAATTGGCAGACGCAACGGTTTTAGGTACCGTCGCCGCAAGGCGTGGGGGTTCAAGTCCCTCTATCCGCACCAATTGGCCGCACCAATTGGCCGCACCAATTGGCCGCACCAATTGGCCGCACCAGTTTTGGCCGCACCAATTGGCCGCACCAGCCGGCCGCACCAGTTTTGGCCGCACGAAACTTGACCATACGAACCTTACCGCATTCCGGCACCAACAGGAACCCGCGCCATGGATTTCAACGACAGCCCCGACGAAGCGGCCTTTCGCGCCCGGGCACGCGCTTTTCTCGAAGCCAATGCGCGCCGGAAATCGCCGGGCGCGCGGCCGGGCGATTCGAGCGGTGCCGATCTCGACCTCGCCGCCGCGAAAGCCTGGCAGTTGAAAAAGGCCGGGGCCGGATTTGCCGGGCTCGTCTGGCCAAAGGCCTATGGCGGTCAGGAACTCGGCCCGATCTTCCACATCATCTATGCCGCCGAGGAAGCCGAATATGACGTGCCGCGCGGCTTCTTCGAAATCGGGCTGGGCATGTGCATCCCGACCCTGCTCGCTTTCGCGACCGAAGAACAAAAGGCGCGGTTCGCCGGCCCGGCGCTGCGGGGCGAGGAAATCTGGTGCCAGCTCTTTTCCGAACCCGCGGCGGGCTCGGATGTCGCGGGCCTGCGCATGAAGGCGGAAAAGACCGGCGATGTCTGGCACCTGACGGGGCAGAAAATCTGGACATCCGGGGCCCATTACAGCGATTACGGCATCGTGCTGGCGCGTTCCAATGTCGATGTCGCCAAGCATCTCGGCCTGACCATGTTCTTTGTCGACATGAAAAGCCCCGGCATCGAGGTGCGCCCGATCAAACAAATGTCGGGCGGATCCAATTTCAACGAGGTGTTTTTCGATTCCGTGGCCATCCCCGACACACAGCGTCTGGGCGCGCCCGGCCAGGGCTGGTCGGTGGCGCTGGTCACCCTGATGAATGAGCGCCTCGCCATTGGCGGCTCCACCGGGCCGGATTACATGGAGATCATGGAACTGGCGCGCGGGCTCGGCGTGCTGGGCGATCATGCCTTCCGCCAGAAGCTCGCCGATTGGGCGGTGCGGTTCGAAGGGCTGAAACTCACCCGCTTCCGCACCATGACTGCCTTGTCCAAGGGCGAGGTTCCGGGCCCGGAAAGCGCCATCGGCAAGATCATCGCCGCCCGGCAATTGCAGGAAATCGCCAGCGAGGCGCTCGACCTCGCGGGCGAATATGGCCTGATTTCCGCGGGCGCGACGGGCAGCGCCGCCCCCGGCACAACCCCCGACACGACAATCTTCCACCACGCCTTTTTCTGGGCCCCGGGGCTCAGGATCGCCGGCGGCACGGACGAGGTTTTGCGCAACATCATCGCCGAACGTGTGCTCGGCCTGCCCGCCGATCTCCGCGCCGACAAGGACATCGCCTTCCGGGACATCGCCTTCCGGGACCTGCCGACCGGCGCATGAGACTTGCCGCCCGCGCCTCACTCAGGGTAAGGAATGCGGCGGAGGCGGGCTGATGGTTGACGTTTTCATTTCCTATAAGCGCGAGGAACGCGCGCGCTGCGAGCGGATCGCCAACAAACTCAAGGCGCTCAGCCTCGATGTGTGGTTCGATGCGCGCCTGCCTTCGGGCAAGAGCTTCGACCGCGAGATCGAAACCACGATCAACGCGGCCAAAGCGGTGCTGGTGCTGTGGTCGCCCGCGAGCGTCGAGAGCGAATGGGTGCGCAACGAGGCCGGAATCGGCAAGAAGCGCAACGTGCTGGCCGCGGCCCGGCTCAGCCCCTGCGAACTGCCGCTCGCCTTTCACGCCACCCATTACGAGGATCTGTTCGAGCCCGATTTCGCCGATGATCATCCCGGCTGGCTGAAGCTGCTGGAGCGCGTGGGCGGGCTGACCGGCCGTCCGGGGCTTGTGGGCTATTCGAAGGCTCTGGGCGAGGGTGCCGCCCCGTTGCTGCGCTGGGCGCACGCCAATGCGAAGGATCCGCTGGCGCTGAAAATGGAGAAGCTGGCCGAACGCCTCACGGCCGCCGACGACGCGGCCGGCGCGATCACCATCCGCAAGGGCGCAGGGCCGGGCGCGGTGGCGGGCGTCGCCCTGACCGCCGCGATCGCTGCCGGCGTCATTTCCGCCGCCTTGGCCTGGCTCGCCAAGCCCGCCCCGCCGCCGGCGGCGAAGACCCCGCGGGAGGCGGCGCTCGAACTGGTCGGCCGCTGGTATGAGGTGGGCAGCGGCGGATCATGCGAAGCCGGCGCGCTTCTGGTAAGCGTTGAGCCCGGCGGGTTGGCCTTTGGCGCCGGCGCTATGCGTGACGGGATCGCGATTGTCGGCGTGCAGGATGGCTGGATCACTTTGAGCGATGGCGCCCGGGTTCGGCGCACGGGCGCGAATTTGCAGTTGAAACAAGGGGCGGATGGCACCGTGGCGGAGTTTACTCCATGCAGTTAAAAATGATGATCGCTATGCTTGCCGGGCTCAGTGCGTTGTTGAGCCACGCAACGTCGGCCAGGGCGCAATCCCAAGCGAGGTGCGTCAATTATTATAACGACGTCAGCGCCGCCATCGCCGGTCGCGATCGAACCGCCCTGGTGAATTTGCTGAAGCAACCCGCTGCGCAGCGCTGCGAGCCAGAGGCGCAAACTGCCAAAGCCGCCGCAGATCGCCTGGACCC
>JAKFWO010000043.1 GCA_021731815.1 Hyphomonadaceae bacterium
CCCGCAGGCGGCGCGGGAATTCTACGCCGAATCCCTCGCGACTCGCCGCCAGCTTGCGGCCGAGCTCAAAACACCGGAGGCCCGGCGCGATCTCTCCGTCTCGCTCGACCAGCTCGGCGGGGTGGAGGAAGCCCTCAACGGCCCGCAGGCGGCGCGGGAATTCTACGCCGAATCCCTCGCCATCGCGCGCCAGCTTGCGGGCGAGCTCAAAACACCGGAGGCCCGGCGCGATCTCTCCGTCTCGCTCGACCAGCTCGGCGGGGTGGAGGAAGCCCTCAACGGCCCGCAGGCGGCGCGGGAATTCTACGCCGAATCCCTCGCGACTCGCCGCCAGCTTGCGGCCGAGCTCAAAACACCGGAGGCCCGGCGCGATCTCTCCGTCTCGCTCGACCAGCTCGGCGGGGTGGAGCAAGCCCTCAACGGCCCGCAGGCGGCGCGGGAATTCTACGCCGAATCCCTCGCCATCGCGCGCCAGCTTGCGGCCGAGCTCAAAACACCGGAGGCCCGGCGCGATCTCTCCGTCTCGCTCGACCAGCTCGGCGGGGTGGAGGAAGCCCTCAACGGCCCGCAGGCGGCGCGGGAATTCTACGCCGAATCCCTCGCCATCGCGCGCCAGCTTGCGGGCGAACTCAAAACACCGGAGGCCCGGCGCGATCTCTCCGTCTCGCTCGACCAGCTCGGCGGGGTGGAGGAAGCCCTCAACGGCCCGCAGGCGGCGCGGGAATTCTACGCCGAATCCCTCGCCATTGCCCGCCAGCTTGCGGGCGAGCTCAAAACACCGGAGGCCCGGCGCGATGTCTCCCTCTCGCTCAACCAGCTCGGCGGGGTGGAGGAAGCCCTCAACGGCCCGCAGGCGGCGCGGGAATTCTACGCCGAATCCCTCGCCATCGCCCGCCAGCTTGCGGGCGAGCTCAAAACACCGGAGGCCCGGCGCGATGTAGCGGTGTCGTGTCACAGGCTGGGTCTAAACGCCATGGCGCTCCCTGCACCCGCCGAGGCGCGGGGCTTTTACGACGAGGGCATGGCGGCGATCAACGCCTATGAACGACAGATCGGTCCGATCCCGGATGTCGCGGCGATGCGCGGCGCCTTTGCGGAACTTGACGCGGCGATAAAGGTCGCCGGGAGCTGACGCTTCAGGCCGGTGCCCTCAGGTTTCCGGGTCGAAGCGGTTGCGGTTCTGGCGCACGATCAGGCGGATCGGCACGCCGGGCATGTCGAAGGCCTCGCGCAGGCCATTGACCAGATAACGCTTATATGAATCCGGCAACGCCGAAGCCCGCGAACACATCATGACAAAGGTGGGCGGGCGCGATTTGATCTGGGTGAGATATCGCGGCTTGATGCGCTTGCCGTCCACCGCCGGCGGGGGGTGCCGCTCGATCATATATTTCAGCCAGCGATTGAGATCGCCGGTTTTCGCCTTGGCGTTCCAGTCCTTGTGCGCTTTCATCAATGCCGGCATGAATTTTTGCAGGCCAATTCCGGTCTGGGCGGACAAAGCGAGAATCACCGCCCCACGCGCTTGCGGCAAGAGCCGGGTAGCCTTGTCCTTCAGTTCCGCAAACAATGCCTGGGGGTTTTCCACCAGATCCCATTTGGTGAGCACAAAGACCAGCGCCCGCCCCTCTTCCACCACCAGATCGGCGATCTGGAGGTCCTGTTTTTCGAAGGCGTCGCGCGCATCCATGGTCAGCACGCAGATCTCGGCATATTGGATGGCGCGCAGGGATTCCGCGACCGAGAGCTTTTCCAGCTTTTCCGCCACCCGCGCCTTGCGGCGCAGACCCGCCGTGTCAACAAGCTTGATCGGCTGGCCGCGCCAGTTCCAGTCCACGCTGATGGAATCGCGGGTGATGCCGGCTTCCGGGCCGGTGATCAGGCGCTCCTCGCCCAACAGCGCGTTGGCAAGCGTGGATTTGCCGGCATTGGGTCGCCCGATTATGGCAAAGGCCAGCGGCTTTTGCGGTGCGGGCGCGGATGCGCCCGCACCTTCCCCTTCACCTTCCCCTTCAGGCTGCGCGGTCTTCGCCCTGAGTTCGGCGGCCGCGGCGAAGATTCGGCGCGCGGCGCGCTTTTTCGAAGGCTTCGCGCCCAATTGTGCCGGCGCAAGCTTGCTGCTGATGGCGGCATAGAGGTCGCTCATACCCTCGCCATGCTCAGCCGAAAGCGCGACCGGCTCGCCAAACCCCAGCGACCACGCTTCCATCAGGCCTTCATCGCCCTTGCGGCCCTCGCATTTATTGGCGACCAGCACGACGGGGGCTTTTTCCCGGCGCAGGACTTCCGCGACCTCTTCATCGAGCCCGGTCACGCCCTCGCGCGCATCGAACAGGAACAGGATGACATCGGCCAGCGCCGCCGCCGCCAGGGCCTGGGCGCGCATCCGCGCCTCGAGGCTGTCACCTCTGGTGCGGTCGATGCCCGCCGTGTCGATGATCGACAAGGCCAGATCGCCCAATTGGCCGGGCCCCTCGCGCCGGTCGCGGGTGACGCCAGGGCGATCATCGACCAAAGCGAGGCGCCGCCCGGCAAGCCGGTTGAACAGGGTCGATTTGCCGACATTCGGCCGCCCGATAATGGCGAGCTTGACAGCCATGGGCCGCGCTTTCCGGAATCTGATGAAATCTGGCGCTCTTTCTGCGGCCGGACGCCCGAAAAAGCAAATCCTGCGCCGTAATGCCGGTTCAGGCCGGCAGGCTGACCAGTTCGACACTCTGGTTGGTATAGAGGTCGATATCGGCCGCAATCGCCATCGACTGGCGGGCGATCATTTCGGGATCGTCGAGATATTCATAGAGCGCGCGCGCCGCCGCCAATGCATAGCCCGCACCCGAGCCGGCCGCAGCGACCTTGTGCTCAGGCTCCATGACATCGCCCGAGCCGGTGAGCAGAAAGGTCTCGCGCGCATCGGCGACGATCAGCATCGCCTCCAGCCGCCGCAGATAGCGGTCCATCCGCCAATCCTTGCCGAGTTCCACGCAGGCCCGCGCCAATTGCGCGGGAAAGCGTTCGAGCTTTTGCTCCAGCCGTTCGAGCAGTGCCAGCGCATCCGCCGTCGAGCCGGCAAAACCCGCAATCACCCCGCCTTGCGCCAGCACGCGAACCTTGCGCGCATTGCCCTTCAGAATGGATTGGCCAAAAGTGACCTGGCCGTCACCGGCGATGACAATCCGCCCGTTCTTGCGCACGGCGAGGATCGTGGTGCCATGGAGCGGTTCACGCATGGGCGGGGATTCCCTGGCCGGGAAGAGACAGGCACCCACCCGACAACGGTGCCGTGACGCCCGTGGTGCCCGGGAAACTCAAGGGTAATTGGCGGAGCGAACGCGCGGCAAGAAACGCAAAGGCCTCGGCCTCGATTGCGTCCCCGCGCCAGCCCACTTCCTCGGCCTGCATGATTCGTGCGCCGGTGCGGGCTGTGATTTCGGCGACGAGTGCCGGATTCTTGCGCCCGCCACCGCACAGGATCAGCGTTGCGGGGCGGGTCGGCAAATGATCGAAAGCGCGCTGAATTCCAGCCGCCGACAGCGCCGTCAGGCTCGCGGCACCATCGGCCGCTGACAGGCCTTTCGCGAGATCAGCGTTGAAATCATAGCGGTCGAGGCTTTTGGGGAAGGGTGCCGCGAAAAATTCATGGGCGAGCCAATGCGCGAGGCGGGCTTCATCGACCTGTCCGGCCCGGGCGAGCGCCCCGTCGCGATCCATGATGCCGAGCCCCAGACGCTCCACCCATTCATTGATCGGGCCATTGGCCGGACCCGTATCGAACGCCGCAAGGGATTCCGTTGCGCCGTCCCAACAGGTGATATTCGCCACACCTCCGAGATTGAGCACCGCGGCGGGCGGAGCGATCCCGGAGAAGGCCAGCAATGCCGCGTGATAGACCGGGGCGAGGGGTGCCCCCTGCCCGCCTGCACCGACATCATTGCTGCGGAAATCGTGAATGACCGGCATCCCCACCCGCCGCGCCAAAGCCGCGCCATCGCCCAATTGACGGGTGCGCCCCCTCTGCCCGCCTTTCGGCGCCTGATGAAGGACAGTCAGTCCGTGAAGCCCCGCGCAATGAATATCCGCGGGCTTCATGCCGGCCTGATCCAGCAATCGGGTAATCGCCTGGGCGTGAATATCGGTCAGGACCTGCTCGGCGGGGCGGAAGCTCCCGGGTTCGGGTCCGACAAAATTCCACTGCCGCGCGTCATTGATCGCTTCCGCGAGGGTTACACGTTCTTCTGCCGAATAGGGAAACAGGCCCCAGGGGCCCAGTTCCGCAATCCGCTCACCATCGCTGCGCAACAGTGCCGCATCCACCGCACCATCGAGCGCGGTTCCCGTCATCAGGCCAAGTGTCCAGAGGGCCTCCTCCGCATATCCAGGATGTTTCAGGCTGTGCATGCGCTTCCCGTCAGTCGAGCACGCGCGGAAGTCTGAAACGGACATCCTCGCGTCGGGTGAGAATTTCGGTGACTTCAGTGTCGAAACGGCTGCAAATCGCGGCGACGATTCCGCCCACCAGATCTTCAGGCGTCGACGCTCCGGATGTGAGACCGACCATATGCACATCCTCGAACCACGACCAGTCGATTGCCCTGACATCCTCCACGAGAAAAGCCGATCGTGTGCCGGATTTGAGCGCCATCTCGACCAGGTGCCGGGCATTGGAGCTTGCTGGTGAGCCTACCACCAGAACAAGGTCCGATTCCGGGGCGATTGCTTTCACCGCCTCCTGCCGGTTGGTGGTAGCATAACACACGTCTTCCTTGTGCGGAGCCGCGATATCTGGAAAGCGCACCCGCAAAGCCGCCACAATATCGGCAACATCGTCCATCGACAGTGTGGTTTGCGTCACATAGGCCAGATTCCGGGGATCCCGAGGCTTGAAAGTCGCCACATCAGCAATGGTCTCGATCAGCGTGATCGAGCCCTCCGGCAATTGCCCCATCGTTCCAATCACCTCGGGATGGCCTTCATGGCCGACCAGCAGGATTTCGCGTCCCAGGCGGAAATGGCGCTCGGCCTCGATATGGACCTTGGAGACCAGCGGACAGGTACCATCCACATGAATTAAATTGCGCCTCGACGCTTCCGCGGGAACCGAGCGCGGAACGCCATGGGCCGAGAAAATCACCGGCCGGTCATCGGGGCATTCCGCAAGATCCTCGACAAAAATCGCGCCCATTCGCTGCAAGCGTTCAACGACGCTGGTATTGTGAACGATCTCATGGCGGACATAGACGGGTGCCCCGAATTTTTCGATCGCGCGCTCCACGATCTGGATTGCACGTTCAACACCTGCACAAAAGCCCCGCGGGGCCGCGAGGAGGAGCTGAATGGAATTTGTCCGGCCCGGGTTCTCCGTGAGGAGGTCTGCCACTGGTCTCTCCCTGTGTGCCCGTGATCGATTGCACCGGAATCGGACGGTCCTGTGATTTATGATACCGTGCCTGCAGCTTTTGAGGCAGGGATTTCGCAAGATAGCAGCATTAATTTCGCAAGATTAATGTAGGCTATGCCCTCGCGCATTGCGAGGTGCTGGCCTGCCCGATATCAGGGAGATGGTGCCCTTGGCCCTTCGGCCAGAGCGGGTTTTCACGATTGGCTTCCTTCATGATGAAACCGGGTCGATACCTTGTTCCAGCAATCCTTGGCTTCGGGCTGCTTTCCGGATTGGCGGGGTGCGCTTCGAATCGCGAAAAGATCGAAGACATTGAAAAGGATGTCGCAGAGCAGGAACAGCAGGCCCGATCCGGGTTTCTGCGCAGGCTTTCGGGCGGAAAGCCCAATCCCGCGCCCTGCCCGGGCACCGGGATTCTGCACGACGCCGAACGCGTCGTGCAGTTCGAGGCCGATTCCGTGCGGTTCGCAAACGTCAGTTTCACGGGCGAGATTACGAAAGTGCGCGGTTTTTGCCGCTATTGGGATGACCAGCCGATCGAGATGGAAGTCGAGATCGAATTCGCCTTTGGTCGGGGCCCCGCCGCCACGGAACGCGCGCATGAATATCGCTATTTCGTGGCCGTGACACGAAAGAACCTCGTAACTCTTGCCCGCGAGACCTATTCCCTGCCCATCAAATTCCCCGAGCGGTCGGATGTGATGCTGGCGAACGAGGCGATCGAGCGCATTTCGATTCCGCGGCGTTCGTCCGATGTTGCAGGCGAGAATTTCGAGATTGTGGTCGGATTTGAACTCACGCCTGCCCAATTGGCGTTCAACCGTTCGGGGCAGCGGTTCAGGGCCAATGTCGCCGATCGGCCGACCGCCACCACCGGCAATGCGAGTTCTGCGTCAACAGACAAATAGACACCAGGAATTTCGGGGAAGAATTTAACCGGACGACAGCGCAGCCGTGCTAAGCCTGTGGGTAATGTCTGTTCCGGCGATTCAGCTTCTGGCCTGAAGCAGATACAATTGAAAGTTCCGGGGCCTCATGCAGGTCTATCTGCCCATCGCCGAAATCTCATTGAACGCCTTCGCTCTGGTGGCGGTGGGATCCATGGTGGGTTTCCTGTCCGGCATGTTTGGCGTGGGCGGGGGCTTTCTGCTGACGCCGCTCCTCATCTTTATGGGTGTGCCGCCGTCCGTGGCGGCGTCGACCAGCGCAAGCCAGGTGGCGGCGTCGAGCGTTTCCGGGGCGATTACCCAGGCCCGCAGACGGGCCGTGGATTTCCGGATGGGGCTCGTTTTGTTTGGGGGCGGATTTGCCGGAACCATTTTCGGCGTCCAGATCTTTGCATTGTTGAAGCTTTCCGGCCAGATCGATATTTTCATCCCGCTGATTTATGTCGTGTTATTGTCGACGATTGGCGGGCTGATGCTGGCGGAGAGCGTCGCTGCCATTCACCGCCGCCGCCGGGGGCGGGAAATTCCCAAAAGCACCGCAGCCGCCGGGACCAGATGGGCCAGATTGCCGTGGAAAATGCATTTCCCACGGTCGAAACTGACCATCAGCGTGCTGCCGCCTCTGTTTCTGGCCTTTGGGGTCGGCTCGCTTTCGGCGGTCATGGGCGTGGGCGGCGGCTTCATCATGGTCCCGGCCATGATCTATCTTTTGCGCATGCCGCCCAATCTGGTGGTCGGAACTTCCCTGTTTCAGGTCCTGATCATCGCGAGCTGCGTGACGCTGCTCCAGGCATTCCAGAACCACACCGTTGACATCGTCCTCGCGGCCCTGCTGCTCTTGGGTGGAGCGCTCGGGGCACCGCTCGGATTGCGCGCGGCTCAAAGGCTCAAGGCGGATGAGTTGAGGGCTTTGCTGGCGCTGCTGGTGCTCGGCATGGGTCTGAAATTGTTTATCGATCTTCTGGGCGAACCCCGGGAGCTTTTCGTGCTGGCACCGGGGGCTGCATGAAACGGCCGGCAATATTGCTGTTGACCCTGTGGGCGATCGCAATCCCGATCTCCGCCCCCGCCCAGACTTTGTCCGCCCCGACCAACCCGGCTGAGGTCTCGCCGCCTTCATCCCTGCCCGGATCCCGGCCGGACGTGCGAACGCAAATCCGCGACGAGGCGCTGATTGCCGCTGATCCTGACATCAATGAAGCGGGCGAATTGTCGACCCTGCTGTCGGACGAAATCATTGCCGTTGGTGCGACCTTTGCCGGAGCCAAGATCGCCCTGTTCGGGGCCTTGCCGGACCGCAAGCGGGGCGATGTCGTGATCGCGCTCAAGGGTCCGGAGCTTCCGGCAAGGATTTTGAAACGCCGGCGGATTCTCGGATTATGGATCGCGGGTGAACCACGGATTTTGTTGGGTGCGCCTGCATTTTACCGTGTTCTGACGTCTAAACCATTGGTCGAGACCGCCCCTGCCGGATTGTTGCGGCGCCTCGAAGCGCTGCCCGACAGTGTCGCCGCGGGTCTGGGCGGACCGGATGTATCTGAAGAAGCCCGGGCCTTTGTCCGCATCAAAACCGCGGAAAAGCTCTATGGCGTCGAGGAATCAGCCATCGAAACCCGGGCCGGTGGCCTGTTCAAGGTTGATTTGCGCATTCCCGCCAATGCCCCGGTCGGACTCTATGAAGCCAAGGTGCATCTGTTCCGCGACGGGCGATTCATCTCGTCCACCACCACGAGTTTCCATGTCGCGAAGACCGGATTCGAGCGCGAAATCGCCCAATTGGCCCAAAACAGTTCGCTGCTCTATGGCCTGCTATGCGTCGGCCTTGCTTTGTCCTGGGGCGCGGCCGCCGCAGCCTTGCTGCGCCGGCCCTGAACCCGGTGACTATTCGGCGAGCTCCGGCTCCTCGGGTTCCTTCGCATTGCGGGAGGGGGGCTCGTTTTCGATGATCGTGAAAGTCAGCGCATCCTTGTTTTCCGGATCGGTGGCGATCTTGACGAGGCCGCCACGCTTCAGGCGCCCGAACAGCAATTCATCCGCCAGGGGCTTTTTGATATGCTCCTGAATCACGCGGCCAAGCGGCCTTGCGCCAAAGGCTTCGTCATAGCCGCGCTCGGCCAGCCAATCGGCGGCGGAATCGGAGATCTCGAAACTGACCTGCCGTTCGCCCAATTGCAGCTCGAGTTGCAACACGAATTTCTGCACCACCTGACGAATGATTTCGCGCGTGAGGCCCGAAAACGGAATGGTCGCATCCAGCCGGTTGCGGAATTCGGGTGTAAACAGGCGCTTGATTGCTTCCGCGTCCTCGCCCTCGCGTTTGCCGCGGCCGAAGCCCACCGATTCGCGCGCAGCATCCGCCGCCCCGGCATTGGTCGTCATGATAAGGATGACATTGCGGAAATCGACCTTCTTGGCGTTGGCATCGGTCAATTTGCCATGGTCCATGACCTGCAAAAGGATGTTGAAAATGTCGGGATGGGCTTTCTCGATCTCGTCGAGCAGCAAGACGCAATGCGGGTGCTGATCGACGGCATCGGTCAGCTGCCCGCCCTGATCATAGCCGACATAGCCGGGTGGTGCCCCGATCAGGCGCGACACGGTGTGACGCTCCATATACTCGCTCATGTCGAAACGGATCAGCTCGACGCCGGTGATCAAGGCCAATTGGCGCGCGACCTCGGTTTTTCCAACACCCGTGGGGCCCGAAAACAGATAGCAGCCGATCGGCTTGTTGGGTTCGCGCAAGCCTGCACGCGCGAGCTTGATGGCCGAAGCCAGCGCCTCGATGGCCTTGTCCTGACCGAACACGACGCGTTTGAGATCCGTCTCGAGCGAGCGCAGGGATTCGGCATCGTTACGCGACATGTTTTTTGGGGGAATGCGCGCCATCCTGGCGAGCACGATCTCGACTTCCTTGAGGCCGATCACCTTGCGGCGCTTTGATTCCGGCAGCAATTTTTGCGAGGCCCCGGCCTCGTCAATCACATCAATCGCCTTGTCAGGTAATTTGCGGTCGCCAATATAGCGGGCCGATAATTCCACAGCCGCCTTGATGGCGTCCGCAGTATACCGGATCCCATGAAATTCCTCGTAATAGGATTTCAGTCCCTGAAGAATTTTGACTGCGTCCTCGACCGAAGGTTCATTGACATCGATCTTCTGGAACCGCCGCACAAGGGCGCGATCCTTTTCAAAGTGCTGGCGATATTCCTTATAGGTGGTCGATCCGATGCAGCGCAACTGACCCGATTGCAGGGCTGGCTTGAGCAAATTGGAGGCATCCATGGCCCCGCCGGAGGTTGCACCAGCCCCGATGACGGTGTGGATCTCGTCGATGAACAGGATCGCCTTGGGATGGTTTTCGAGCTCGCGGACCACTGCCTTCAGACGTTCCTCGAAATCGCCGCGATAGCGTGTGCCTGCCAGCAATGCGCCCATATCGAGCGAGAAAATCGTCGCGTCCTCAAGCACATCGGGCACGTCGCCCTCGATGATCTTCCGGCCAAGGCCTTCGGCGATGGCCGTCTTGCCGACCCCGGGATCACCGACGAGCAGCGGATTATTTTTCTGGCGCCGGCACAGGATCTGGATGCAGCGCTCGACCTCGCTGGTTCGGCCGATCAAGGGATCCACGCGGCCCTTGCGGGCTTTCTCGTTCAAATTCACGCAATAGGCCTGCAGCGCCTCGCCGCCTGATTTCTGGGGAGGATCGGTCCGCTCCTCGCCTGCGCCCGTGCCGCGTGCCGGTTTCGAGGGGGAGGCACCCGGCTTCTTGGCCACGCCATGGCTGATGAATTGCACAGCGTCATAGCGGGTCATTTCCTGCTGGTTCAGGAAATAGACGGCATGGCTCTCGCGCTCGGCAAACAAGGCCACAATGACATTGGCACCGGTCACATCGTCGCGGCCCGAATTCTCAACATGCAGAATCGCCCGCTGCATCACCCGCTGGAAGCCGGCGGTGCGCCGCGCATCCGAGGGCTCGTCATCAGCGATATTGGCGAGCGTATTGTCCACGAAATGCGTGACATCGGCGCGCAATTTCTTGAGATCCACCCGGCAGGCTTCCATCACCTTCCTGGCGTCCTCGTCATCGAGCAGCGCCAGAAGAAGATGTTCGAGCGTCACATATTGATGACGCCGGCGCACGGCATGTGCGATGGCCCGCTGAACGGTCTCTTCCAGATTGCGGGTGAACGAAGCCACGGGGCGCTCCTTTGTCGGGATATGCAACGGCCTGCGCGGTCAGGTCCGGCCAAATGTCACCCTGCCAACAGACAATATGGGCGGCATAAAGCCTTTCGCCAAGACACTCTGTCGCGAGACATGTCATCGCTGACAAACTCATCGCTGACAGACAAGGCACAACCGCGCCGGATTTCATGCAGCTTAAACAAACCGGCGACGGTGCCAAGGGGGGAACACCGTCAAATCCGAGCCTGCGGGCGAATTGTTAAGATATTGCGGCGGGGTGACGGAAACTCAGTCCTTTTCCATCACACATTGCAGTGGATGCTCGTTCCGCCGGGCGAGGTCGAGCACCTGGGTGACCTTGGTCTCGGCGACCTCATAGGTAAACACCCCACAGACGCCAACACCATGCTGGTGGACATGCAGCATAATTCGCGTGGCATCTTCCCGCGATTTGTTGAAAAAGCGCTCGAGCACGTAAATGACGAATTCCATCGGCGTATAATCGTCGTTGAGCAACAATACCCGATAAAAAGCCGGCTTTTTCGTTTTGGGTTTGGTGCGCGTCGAGACCCCGGTGCCCGGATTCTCTTCGCCGTCATCTTTGAAAGGATCGTCGCTCATGCCGATCGTCCATTCCCGGTGAAAAGGGAAGCGCACCGTGATTTTGCCATCCGGCACCTTTGCGACTTCGATATCGCGAATTTTTGTCTGTCGTGGTCTGCTACAGCACCCGTTTCCCGCAGCCCTCTAATGAATTACGCGGGTCAATGCAAGCATGGCTGAGCGGTGCGAGCGTTAACGGCTTCTTCCGGTGAAGCTGGCAATCCGCGCCAAGAGTGCAAAGCGACCTTAGCAGCACGCGGTATATAGATGTCCCGGGATGCGCGAAACCGCGCGATCACTTTTCGGGGAGACCCACGGCCATGACGATCAATTCTGCCAATCCCGGGTTTGCCGACGAAGAAGGCGGCTGGCCTCTCATCCTGGTCGTTGACGATGTCGAGGACAACCGACGAGTGCTGTCGCGCCGTCTGATGGCGGCGGGCTTTCGCTGCGAGACCTGTCCTGATGGCCCGAGCGCCATCGCGCGTCTGGCCGACGGCGTGCTGCCCGATGCCGTGCTCATGGATTACATGATGCCCGATATGTCGGGCGTGGATGCGGTGAAACTCCTGCGCGAAAGCTGGAGCATCGAGGATCTGCCGATCCTGATGGTTACCGCACGCGATGATGACCCGACCCTCGTGAAGAGCTTCAATGCCGGGGCCAATGATTACATCACCAAGCCGATTTCCTTTGCTATTCTCGTAGCACGCCTGAAATTTCATCTGCGCGCAAAATTGCCGAAAGTCGCCTGAACAGCCCCTTTTCGGGTGGCGGAAATTGGGCGTATAGAGATCGGGAGGCCATGGATGGCCCCCTGAAGGACTGATGAAATGTGGTCGTAAAATCGGCGCATTCCGCTTTTTCTATGGGGGATGTTTCGTAGTTGCCACGGCTGATTCCCTGGCCGTAGCGGGAACTGATATATCTCTGGCCAATTCTCTCTGGCCAATTCTCTCTGGCCAATTCTCTCTGGCCAACCGAATTGCCCCCCCGGAAAGGAGCCCCGCTGATGAGCGATTTTCTGACCGGCCGGGTGCTGATCGCCTCCCCCTGGATCGGGGACCCGCGATTCGAACAAAGCCTGATCCTGCTGTGCAAACATTCCGATGAAGGCGCGCTCGGAATTGTCGTCAACAAGCCCCTCGAGGGGGTGACGCTTCCGGAAATTCTCGAGCAATTGGATATTCGACCCGTGGGCGGGCTGTCGGATCGCCGGGTGCTCAATGGCGGCCCGATCAATCGCGATCGCGGCTTCGTTCTGCACAGCGATGATTATTATCTCGAGGAATCCACCCATCAGGTCGTTCCGGGGATCAATCTCACCGCCACACGCGAAGTGTTGTCGGCCATTGCGCGCGAAGGTGCACCGCGCCAATCGGCACTTGCACTCGGCTATGCCAGCTGGTTTGGCGGGCAATTGGAAAGCGAACTCGAACAGAATGCCTGGCTGATCGGTGCGGCCGATTCCGGGTTGGTCTTTGGCCCTGAGCATGAGCAGAAATGGCTGCGCGCGCTCGACCGGATCGGCGTCGATCCCATGCGCTATTCCTCCGAAGCGGGTCATTGCTGATCGTTCGGCGCCGACCTTCCAGACCGGACCTTCCAGATCGGACCTTCCAGGCGGACCTTCCAGGCGGAATTACGGGTTTCTGAATTGACAAACAGCCGGTGGCAGATGCCACCGGCTGTTTTCGTTCGCGGCGTTTTCGTATGGTCCGGGCCTATTCCGATGGCGCGATCCGGGATGTCCCCATCCGGCGTTCCTTGCCCAGATGGGAATGGTGCATCGAATAGCCGAAATAGATCAGCATCCCGATTGCCAGATAGGCGGCGAAGAACTGCGCCGTGGTAAAGCGCAGCCCAAAGAACGCCCGGGATTCGGGGTCGGCAAACAGCTCGAACAACAGCCAGCCGCACATCAGGGCACCGGCAGGAGCGACAATCCAGAACAGGGGTGCCCTGAACGGTCGCGCCATGTCCGGACGTGCTACCCGAAGATAGAGCACGGTGAAACAGACCATCGCAAATGCCATCAGCGAGCCGACATTGGTAAGATTGGAGAGCGCGTCGAGCGAAAGGAATCCCGCCGCCAGCGACACCGCAAAGCCGACCACCAAAGTATTGATCCAGGGCGTCCGGAATTTGGAATGAACAGTAGAAAATGCGCGCGGCAGCAGGCCGTCGCGCGCCATGGTGAAAAAGATCCGGGTCTGGCCGAACAACAGCACCAGCATGACCGAAGACAGGCCGGCAATGGCACCGATTTTCACGGCAATTGCGAACCAGGGCATGTTCATGCGGTCGACTGCCTTGGCGATCGGGGCGGCGACATCGAGCTCGGTATAGGGCACGATACCGACCATCACGCCCGCAGTCAGAATGTAGAGCAGCGTGCAGATGATCAGCGAGCCAATGATGCCAATCGGCATGTCGCGCTTGGGATTGCGTGATTCCGCGCCCGCGGTCGATACAGCCTCAAAGCCCAGATAGGCGAAGAAGATGACTGAAGCGCCCGAAATCAGCCCTCGAAAGCCATAGCGCCCCTGTTCGTCGGCACTGCCCTCGATCCGTTCCGGGATGACCGGGTTCCAGTTCTCCGGATTGACGAAAAACGCGCCGATCACGATGAAGGCGATGATCACAGTGAGCTTGATTGCAACAATGACATTGTTGGCGGCCGCCGATTCCGAGACGCCGACGACGAGGATCATGGTCACCACCAGAATGCCGAGCAGCGCCGGCAGATTGATGATCCCGGTGCCAATGACCTCGCCCGCCTTGTTCTTGATCATTTCACCTGGCGCACCGAGCAATTCGGGCGGCAATTGGATATGGAGATTTTCTGAAAGCAGGCTCGACACATAGCCCGACCAGCCCACGGCCACGGTCGAAGCCGCGAGGCCATATTCCAGCAACAACAACAGGCCCATGACCCAGGCGACGATTTCGCCCATGGAGACATAGGAATAGGAATAGGCCGATCCCGAAACCGGCAAGGCCGCCGCGAGTTCGGCGTAGCACAGGGCGACAAAACCGCACAAAACGCCGGTAATGACGAAGGAGAGCACGATACCCGGCCCCGCATGCTGGGCGGCGGCCTGTCCCGTGAGGACGAAAATCCCTGTGCCGATGATGCAGCCAATGCCCAGAAGGATGAGATTCCATGGCCCGAGGGTGCGCTTCAGCCCGCCATGTTCGGTTTCAGCCTGCACCTGTTCGATCGATTTGCGCAGGAACAGCCGGCCAAGCCCGCCGCCTTCGTTCCCGCCCCTTTGGACATCGGTCATCTTCTTGTTTCTCCAGATATTTCGCAGGACATTCGCCTCTGCCCCTCGTGACTGAGGGCTCCCCTATCCTCTCACGATAGCTGCGGATCCGGGGGGCGGCAATCCTTCCCACCGGGTCAATTCCAGCAAAAGACCGGATTTATCCCGAAAATTCGTGGATTTGTGCCCGAATTTCGGCCGGGCTCGCCCCCGCCCTGCGCAATGCGCGCAGACCCGTCGCGCCATCGCGCTTGGAAAGCTTGCGACCGGTAACGGGATCAGGGATGAGCTTATGGAAGCGATAGATTGGCACCGGTAATCCCAGCAAAGTCTGCAACAGACAGTGCAGATGGGTGGCCTCGCGCAGATCCTCCCCGCGAATGACATGCGTTATGCCCTGAAGCGCGTCGTCGCACACGACCGCCAGATGATAGCTTGCCGGGCTGTCCTTGCGGGCAAGAATCGCATCGCCCAGCCGCCCGGGCTCGGCCGGGTGGAATATTCGCTCAATTCCTTCCCGTGACACGCGTTCTTCGACAAAGCCGAGCCCCTGCCATCCGGTTTGCAGTGCCGATCGCGCTGCCGCGAGCAAGAGCCGCCAGGCGATTGGAGATTCTGAAAGGGACTCCGCAGTGACCGCCTCCATCGAATCGATCCACTCGCCGGCACTCCCCTCCCCTGCCATGGCCTTCCGGCGGGAGCGGCGGCTGGGATAGACCAGGCCCTGGTCATGGAGTTTTTGCAGTGCCGCGCGGTAATCGCTGAAATGCTCCGATTGTCGCCGCACGGGGATTTCCCATTCCACGCCGAGCCAGGCGAGGTCTTCAAGGATTGCGGCCTCGAATTCGGGTCGGCTGCGGGTCTGGTCCACATCCTCGATGCGCAGGAGAAAACGTCCACCGGCGGCGCTCGCTGCATCAAAGGCCGTCAGCGCAGAGAGCGCATGGCCGAGATGGAGAAACCCCGTCGGCGACGGCGCAAATCGCGTGACAAATGCGCTCACCCCGGTCGCTCCGGCCCGTTGACCCCCTGAAGCGTGATGACCGGACCGCCAGCCGCTTCAGCATCGGCAGCATCATGGGTGACAAGGATTGCCGGAAGCCCGCTGCCTGCAATGGCATCGAACACGAACCGGCGAATCTGGGCGCGCAGATCGGTGTCGAGCCGGGAAAAGGGTTCATCGAGCAGGATCGCACGCGGCTCGGCCAGCAGCGCCCGGAACAGGGCCACCCGCGCCCGCTCTCCTCCCGAAAGGGTCCCCGGGTCGCGTTTTTCGAAGCCCGGAAGCCCGGCTTTTTCCAGCGCATCGGCGATTGCTTTTCGCCGTGCTTCGCCGCGGAAGCGACGCGACAATCCGAAGCCGAGATTTTGCTCGACCGACAAATGCGGAAACAAGGCGGCGTCCTGTAACAACAGGCCGATCCGGCGATTTTCAGGCGGGCGTTGCGTGATATCCTCGCCATCGAGAAACACCCGGCCCGAAGCCGTCACTCCCGGTGACAAAACACCCGAAAGAAAGGCCAGCAATGTCGATTTGCCCACTCCCGACGGGCCCATCAGGCTGACGATTTCTCCGGGCCCGGCATGAAATTCCACCGCCGGAAACAGGATTCGGCCATCGATTCTGAATTCCAGGCTACATGCATGCAATCCCGTGCGCGGAATTTCGTTCGCCCCGATTTCGCAAATATCCGGATCATGACCTGTCACGCTGTCGCTCCATTGAGTCCGGACCGGTTGCGCAGCAGCCATTTCGGAGCAAGCGCACTCCCCTCCACCGCAATCAGCGGCAACACCATCATGGCCAGTGCCAGCGCTCCGAGGAGCCGCCGGTCACCCGATTGCGACAAGGCAATGCTCTCGGTAGCCAAGGTTGTGATGCGCCCGCCCCCTGCCAGCAAAGTAGGCAGATAGAGCGATGCCGATACCAGCGCCGCGATACCGAAGCCCGCGAGAATGGGGGCGGCGAGGCCGGGGATCTTTACCCGAAAAAATGCCCCCCAGCGTCCCGCACCCAGAAGTCTCGCTGAAATCACCAGCCCCTCGTTGAAGTTCCGGAAGGGGCCCGCAACAATCAACCAGCAATAGGGTATCGTGAATAACAAATGGGCCCATAACACGGTCAGCCAATGACCATCGAGCCGAAGGGCCGCCCAGAACCCGCTCAGGCCGAACATCAGACTGATATCCGGAATCACCAGCGGGACAAACATCAATGCGTGCAGGGTGACCGCGAGCCGGCGGTGATTGTGGCTGGCTTCGAGAGCGGCCAGCACCCAGAGTGTTGATACGACCGCCGAAGCCAGCGCCAGCCCCGCGCTGGTGCCTGCCGCCGGCGCGATGGCGCTCAGCGCGCCCCCGAAAATATCGAGGCTGAATCCGCCAGGCCAGTCGTCGGGGAAGCGCCAATGACTGGCAAAAGCGTTCAGTCCGAGGCCAAACAGCCCGGTCGTGGTCAGTGTCAGCGTGAGGACACCAAGCCCGGCCCCGGTGCGCATCGCGCCATCCACCGGGCCGGTGCGCCGCCCGCTCGCTGCGCCATAATGGATGAAGGCTGCAAAGCCCTTTTCGCCCAGCCACCAGATCGCAAAACCAAGCGCCGTCAGGGCCACGAGCACCAGCGCGCCCGCCGCCAGCGGAAAGCGCGCACCCAGATCGGAATCATTGAACCATTGCAAAAGCCGCACCGACAGGATGGGTGCCGGGCTTGAGCCAAGCACCAGCGCCTGATCGACCGAGGAAATGGCATAAGCGAGCGCGACATAGACCGGAAAGCGCAGGCGTGTGGCCAATTGGGGAGTGACAACCAAAGTGAAGGCGCGCAATGGCCCATATCCCATGGAGGCTGCGGCATGGAGCGCCGGGCGCGGATTGATCGGACCCAATTGGGCAATCGCCAGGCCCAGCAGAAACGGAAATTCCTTCACCGCAAGGCCGGCAATGAGAGCGAGACCCCAGGGATCCTGTGGGAACAGATAATCAGGCGGGCTGGTCCAGCCGGTAGCCCAGGGCGACAGCCAGCGCATCATCAGCCCGGATGGCGTGAACAGGAAGGCGATCGACAAGGCGATGGCCACATGGGGGGCAACGAGAATGAGCCGGCTCTGCCACGCCAGCGGCGCAAACCAGCGGCTGGTATAAAATGCGGCGAGCGTGGAATGCGTGAGGATGACTGCCAGAAAGGTTGCCGAAAGACCGACATAAAGGCTCTGCCCCATCGCCCTGAAAATGCCCGGCGCGGTGAAAAACCGCACGAAGGGATCGAGACTCAGTTCCGTTCCACCGAGCGTCGGCAAAAACCCGAAGGCGGGGGCAAGAACCCCCGCGGCGGCGATGGCCAAAGTCCCTCCCAGCACAATTGCGAGGCCATAGCCCGGCCAATCCCCCGCGAGGCCGGCCCTGCGACTAGTTTGCGCCATAACGGATGCGCCAGGCCTTCTCCAATGCCTCCATCCAGGACGGGTGAGGCTCGGCAAGAACGGGACCCGGAATTTCGGCGCTGGCCAAATGGCCTTTCGCCGCGAGAGTTGCAAAACGCGCCTGTTCGGCTGCTGGCAGTCGATCAATGGCCAGCACCCCGGAATCGCCCCACAGGCGGATGTCTGATTTACGGGCCTGGGCTTCCGGCGAAAGCATGAAATTGATGGTGACCAGCGCGGCCTCCCTGGCTTTGGCATTCACCGGGATGGCCAAAAAATGGGCGTTGGCGACGCTTCCCGAACGAAAACCATAGCTGCGCGCCGTTTCCGGCAATTGCCCGCTGGCGGCGGCGGCGCGCGCGTCGGAGGGATTGAAGGCCATGGACAGATCTACCTCGCCATCGGCCAGTAATTGGCGCTGGGCCGGCCCATTGGCCGGAAAGGTCGCACCCTTGCGCCACAGAAACGGATGCAGCGCATCGAGATAGGCCCAGAGTGGTGCCGAAATTTCTGCAAATTGCTCCATCTTTACCGGGGCCGCGAACATATCGGCTTTTCCGGGCGAGAGCGACAACAGCGCCTGTTTCAGAAAGGTCGAACCGATAAAGTCCGGGGGGGCAGGATAAGTGAAGCGACCCGGATGCGCCCTGGCCCATTTCGCCAGTTCGGAAAAATCCCGTGGAGGAGCCGGCGTCCGAGCTGAATCATGGGTGAAGACAAAAAAGGACAGCCCCCAGGGGGCCTCATATCCCTCCACCGGAATGGTAAAATCGCTCGAAAATACCGGTTGCCTGGCGAAGTCGATGAATTCAGCCGCCGGCAAACGTGGAACAAATGGCCCCAACAACAGATTGCGCGCCTTGAGGGCGGCAAAATTCTCGCCATTGATCCAGACGAGATCGACCGATCCATCCCGGTCGCGTCCGGCGCTTTTCTCGGCGACGATGCGGGTAACGGCCTCCGCCGTGTCCTGGGTCTTGACATGGACGAGCGTAATGCCGTGCCGCCGGCGCAACTCGACCGCGGACCAGGCAATGAAGGCATTGACCCGGTTATCCCCGGCCCAGGCGTTGAAATAGACATTTTGGCCGCGGGCCTCCCGCTCGATTTCCGCCCAGCCCGCTTCGGGCCGGTCAGCCGGGAAACGCTTTGCACTTCCCTTGTCCGGTGCTTGCGCGCCAGGATTGCATCCTGCAAGCAATACAAGCCCCAGAAACGCGAAAATGCCCGCGCCAATGGCACGACCCAAGCCTGCGCGCGGTCCCCGACCGATTCGTTCAATGCCCATCAAGCTGTAATTCCTCGCCGCCGTCCAGAACGGCACCATGCGCGAGGATGGTTTGAGGAATCAAGTCCGGTGCACTTTTTCGAAATTACCATACCAACGCGCATAAACACATGCGCAAATCTTTATATGAGGGTGGCGTTTTGCCGAACCCTTTGCTAGAAGGCAATCAGCAGCGCGTCTGTTCGCGCAGATGATCTCGGAAGCAATTGTCATGACAGGTGAATTCTTCGTAAAGGATATCAGTCTTGCGGATTTCGGGCGCAAGGAAATCGCAATTGCCGAAGGCGAGATGCCCGGCCTTATGGCGGTTCGCGCCGAATATGGTCCAGCCCAACCCCTGAAGGGCGCGCGGATTGCCGGCTCGCTGCATATGACCATCCAGACCGCCGTGCTGATCGAGACCCTGAAATCACTCGGCGCCGATATTCGCTGGGTGAGCTGCAATATCTATTCGACCCAGGACCATGCCGCCGCCGCCATCGCCGCCGCCGGCATCCCGGTCTTCGCCTTCAAGGGCGAGACCCTTGTGGAATATTGGGATTTTACCGCGCGTCTGTTCGACTGGCCAGGCGAGGATGGTCCCAATATGATTCTCGATGACGGGGGGGATGCGACAATCCTCGTTCATCTCGGCGTTCGCGCGGAAAATGGTGATGTGGCCTTCCTCGACAAACCCGGGTCCGAGGAAGAGGAAATCCTGTTCGCCCTGATCAAGCGCCTGCTGCGGGAAAAGCCCAAAGGCTGGTTTGCCCAAATCGCGGCCGGTATCCGCGGTGTTTCCGAAGAAACCACCACCGGCGTTCACCGGCTTTATCAGATGGAGAAAGAGGGCAAGCTCCTCTTCCCGGCCATCAATGTCAATGACAGCGTGACCAAGTCGAAATTCGACAATCTCTATGGCTGCCGGGAAAGCCTGGTCGACGGCATTCGCCGCGGCACCGATGTCATGATGTCGGGCAAGATCGCCATGGTTGCCGGCTATGGCGATGTCGGCAAGGGGTCGGCCGCGAGCCTGCGCAATGCAGGATGTCGGGTGATGGTTTCGGAAATCGACCCGATTTGCGCACTTCAGGCGGCCATGGAAGGCTATGAAGTGGTGACCATGGAGGATGCGGCCCCGCGGGCCGATATTTTCGTGACGGCCACCGGCAACAAGGATGTCATCCGCATCGAGCATATGCGAGTGATGAAAAACAATGCCATCGTCTGCAATATTGGCCATTTCGACAATGAGATCGAGGTCGCGAGCCTGCGCAATCATA
The DNA here is from genome assembly GCA_021731815.1 of Hyphomonadaceae bacterium. Lineage (GTDB taxonomy): Bacteria > Pseudomonadota > Alphaproteobacteria > Caulobacterales > Aquidulcibacteraceae > JAKFWO01. The sequence continues at coordinate 20,378 of JAKFWO010000043.1, forward strand.
AATGGACCAATATCAAGCCGCAGGTCGATCAGATCGAGTTTCCCAATGGCAACCGGATCATCCTGCTCTCCGAAGGGCGTCTTGTGAATCTCGGCAACGCCACCGGTCATCCGAGTTTCGTGATGAGCGCTTCATTCACCAATCAGACGCTTGCCCAGGTGGAATTATTCGCCAATCCCGGGAAATATGAGCGGCGGGTCTATACCTTGCCCAAGCATCTCGATGAGAAGGTTGCGCTTCTGCATCTCGAAAAGGTCGGCGCGCGCCTGTCGCGCCTGACACCCGAACAATCTGCCTATCTCGGAATCGAGCCCCAGGGCCCGTTCAAGAGTGATCATTACCGTTACTGAGGGAAAGCTGTTCGCCCGGGTGTCTCCCCCAATCCCCCGCATTTTTCGCGCACACAATGGCTGTGGCGAAAGATGCGAGGGACCAGCGCTCAAACGGTTCATCGCCGGTGGACGGGCTCGGTTATGAAATGGCGACCATCCCGGTCCTCGATTTCCACCAGCCACAGATCCGGGTCTTGTATGAGGCGTTTCTCGATCCAGGCAGCGATCGCAGCCGGTTGTTGGTCCGGGTTCCCCCCTGACACATCAAGATAGATGAGTTCGCCGACCCCATCACGCGCGGGGATATAGAGCGTCGTCCTGTTACGGTCCTGCGAGACAAGGACGAGACAGGCACCGGCATCGGGATCGCCCCGCCGCAATACGCAGGCGAAAGCCCCGCCGGTTTCCGCGCGCCGGATCAACGCCGATACCCAGATATTCGCCTTGATCATCGGGAATTTGCTGTCGGAATGTCACGGCGGTCGGGGTGCCCCCATTGGACCTCAGACCCATCGGAAACAATGTGAACGGACACATGTCCGCACGATCATTTCTCTGCCCGGAAACCACCGGGCCTTCTGCGCCGGGAAGCTGGCATTCAGCCAGAACTCACCGCGAGCAAGAAGGCCCATCCCTCATGCCACGTCATCCGGGCCAAGTCATCCGGGCCAGGTCATCCGGGCCAGGTCATCCGGGCCAGGTCACCCCGGTCAGGTCACCCCGGTCAGGTTATTTCTGACCCTTGCGCAGTTTTGCAGGCTTGATCTTGGTCGGTTCCGGTACTTCTTCCGAAGCAACGGCCAAATGCGATTCGATCGACGCCACTTCATTGCGCAATTCATTCAGCGCGGCATCAATTTCCGACCGTTGCTGAACCAGCATTTCTGCCTGGGATTTGTATTTTTCGACGGTGCGCTTCATTTGCGCAACTTTTCCGTCCGGAGAATTATACAAATCGAGCAATTCCCGAATTTCCATGAGGGTAAGCCCGACGCGTTTCCCGCGCAGGATCAGCTTGAGCCGGGCGCGATCGCGGCCTGAATACATTCGCACGACACCTGAGCGAAACGGGCTCAGCAGCCCTTTGTCTTCATAGAACCGCAATGCGCGAGGGGTAACGTCAAATGCCCGGGACATTTCCCCGATCGAGTGAAGCTCGTCTTCTTCCTGCTTCTTCATGGCCTATACCAACCTGTTCCTGAACCAACCCCAAGCCTGAACTCTTCGCAAATCCGATTCGGACACGGGGCACTTCCCGCGCGATCCGGCATAAGCATCCATTCACATTGGCACTATATATTGGTGCCAATACACCCATTTATAGTGCCATCGATGCGCCCGGCGGCAAAAACCGCGCTATGCACAAATCACGCCAAATCAAGTGACGGATTTTTCTTGTCGACAGTGCACACTGATAATCCTTGACCAGGGCATTCCCTCTCCCCGTTCGGTGACACACGCACCCGAGGTTCTACACCTGGTCTGAGACCCGGATATCAAACCTTGTCGTCGAAGAACCCGCGATTCCCGATTATGGCTCCGTCAATCCGGTCCAATTGTAAAAGGAATTCGGACAGTACTCCAGAAACTTTCCTGAATATAATTTGAAACACCCAAAAATTCAGGCAAAGCCACCCGACATCTCCGACAACAAGGAAATGCGATATTCCGTACGAACTTTGCAAGCGATGACTTCCCGAAAATAACTTTATCCAGTATTGATATTACGTAAATTTTATAAAAAATTAACCCGCACATCAAACTTCCCGTGCGGGAGACTGCAGGGCAATATCAAAAACAACCCCGTTGTAATTTCCTGTGGGTCAGTATCACGCGTAATGCGGAACTGCGTCAAGCTTTTTCTTTGCCGGCGTCCGGGAATGTGGGGAAATCAGCCCGGACGCCCAATGGTGATTTGGGCGCACCGCGCCTGACTGCCTCTTAATGGTGCCGGTGAATCCCGGCGGGCGGCTGATAATTGCCCCTTCTTGGTTATCGGCGACTTCCTGGTAACGACTGGTGGTGCCGATTCAGACAAAGTCAGTGCCGGGGTCAAAAGCGGTACTCCGAATCGTGTAAGGTCGCCGGGCGTTGTCAGAATACTGCGCGCATCCTGCAAGGACCATCTCCGGGAACCCGACCGAATGCGTAATTGGAACCGGGTCTCGGCAATCGGGAGAAGGCCCGGGCCGGGTTTTAAACGGAATACCACTTGATGGCACATCCTGGTGCCCGGAATTTGGATCACGATTGTCGCTCCCGGGTCCTTCGTCCGGCGACTGCCTTTCACCCAACTCGCACAGACAATTCTTTCGTAACCGCCACCCGCTTCTTCTCACCGATCATTCCGGAAGGCTTCCATGATCGACGCTGATCGCCTGTCGACCCTCATTTGCGCAAAGATCCTTCACGATCTTGCGTCACCCATTGGAACAATAAACAACGTATTGGAATTGATGGATGACAAGGCATCCGGAACTCCCCCGAAAGTAGCTTTCGATCTTTTGAAGTCGAGCACGCACAATGCCATGACCCGCGTGCATCTGAATCGTTTCGCTTATGCCATGCGCGAAGATTCACGATCCCCAGAAAGTCTTGAGAATGCACGCAGTTTTATTTCTGCGGCCCTCGAAAATACCAGGATTGAGCTCTTGTGGAATGCGGGGAGCGGCCAGGCACCCGGCCTCTTTGTCAAATTCATGACCAATCTGGTTCTCCTCGGGCTCGAATGCGCCCCCCGTGGCGGCAGGATCAGTGTACAATTATCGGATTCCAGGACGCGCAACGAAGCTGTCGTCGAAGTCGAAGGGGCACATGTGGCGTTTCAGGCACATGTGAGCGGGGCACTCGGTGGAATGGCATTGCCTCCGGATCTGGCGGCACGCGATGTGCAGGCCTGGTTTGTAAGGCGACTTGCGGACAAGATCGGAGCCGAATTATCCGCGCGCGAAGAGGAAGGACGCGTCCGGTTTCTCGCGCTTATGCCCGAGGGGTGGGGAATCAACGACGGCTCCGGCTGATTCGCACTGCCAGATCCGGCCTCGGCACCGGCGTGCCCGGCGGGAATCGTGTCGCGCGGCCCGCTTTGCGTCCGGACACGCAATTCCAACACGTGAAAGCCAAAATGGCTCTTCCCGGCGCGCTGCGGGACACGGGTTCCCATTCGGTTCCTGACGGTTTAATCTCCGCGCGCCAGACTGTCAGGCTGGCGGGGTGCCTGACCGTAGACCGGCCATCAGAAACAGGATGATCGATGACCGACACACGTGTATTGGGGGCGATTGCGCTCTTGCCGCTTTGCCTGTTGGCCGCCTGTGGAAACGGGTCGCGGCGGGTATCGGCGCAGTTTCAGGACGCACGGCCCGTAGAGACCCTCTATAACCGCGGAACTGCAGCGATCGAACGCAAACTCTATGCTGAAGCAGCCGCAGCCTTCGAGGAAGTGGAACGCCAGCATCCGTTCTCTGAATGGGCGCGGCGATCGATGATCATGTCAGCATATGCCAATTACAAGGCCAATAAATATGAAGAAGCGATCGCGGCGGCGGATCGTTTCATAGGGCTTCACCCCGGCAACAAGGACGCGCCATACGCATATTATCTGATCGCCCAGAGCTGGTTCGATCAGATTCTGGATGTGGGACGCGATCAGGCCACCAGTGCCAATGCTCTCCAGTCGCTGACCGAAGTGGTCAAGCGCTTTCCCGACAGCGAATATGCGCTCGATGCCCGCGTCAAGATGGACATGGTCCGGGACCAATTGGGCGGCAAGGATATGGAAGTCGGACGCTTTTACCTCCGGCAGCGCCAATATATCGCGGCTATCAATCGCTTCAGAAATGTCATTGACCGTTACCAGACCACGTCGCACGCGCCGGAAGCCCTGCATCGGATGGTCGAGGCCTATACCAGCCTTGGCCTGATGGAAGAAGCAAAGCGAACGGCCGCAGTGCTCGGATATAATTATCCGGGAACGGTCTGGTACGAGGATACCTATCGGATCATGGCGCAGGCTGGCCTTGTGGAGCAGGAATTCGCCAGCAATGCGTCGCGACCGGCCGATATACCGGACGAACGCCCCAACCCGGCACCGGTTGATATCGCGCCCGCGCCCGACAAAGAGGTGCCTCCGTCGCAATAGTGACCGCAAAAGAAACTGCAGCGATGCGTTCTTTTTTTGTTCCAAAGTGCCGAAAAATGCGCTATATCGCGCGGCATGATTGTTCACCTTTCGATCCGAAACCTGCTATTAATTCGCGCCCTCGACATAGAAGCAAGGGCGGGGTTGACAGCGCTGTCCGGCGAGACCGGAGCAGGGAAATCCATAATCCTGACGGGATTGTCCCTTGCATTAGGGCTACGCGCCGGGCGCGGACTCGTTCGGAACGGGGCCGAAAGATCGATTGTCGCGGCGCGATTTGAGGTCTCACCCACGCATAAGGCTTGGCAGATTCTCGCTGACGCAGGAGTCGAGGCAGATCCCGAGTCGGGCCTCTGTTTGCGCCGTGTAATCGGGGCTGACGAGCGAAGCCGTGCTTACGTCAATGACATTCCGGTCAGCGCCGGATTGTTGCGTTTGATTGGCGAAAGCCTGTGTCGGATCCATTCCCAGTTCGATGCCTTAAGGCTGTTCGATACGGCCTGCTGTCGCGCGATGCTGGATGAATTTGCGGATCTTGGGGAGCGACGACTCCAATGCGCACAAGTCTTCGCAATTTGGAAGGACGCAGAATTCGGTCTGACCGAAGCACGGTTGAGACAGGCCGGGATTGTGCGGGAACGTGAATATCTTGAAACGGCGCTTTCGGAACTGGATGGACTGGCCCCCCTTCCGGACGAAGAGAAAAATCTCGTTTCGGAACGACTTTTTTTCCTGTCGCTCAATCGGGTCTCTGAAGCCCTTGCCGAAGCGCAGGCGCGGGTTTCGGACCGAAATGGCCCACTTCCCCAATGTTCCGCGATTGCGCGGGCACTGGAACGCGCCGCACGCGGACCGGGGCTTGAAAACCACGACGCAATGTCCGGGCGGATATCGCTGGTGAATTCCCTCGAACAAGGCACGAGCGCAATTGAGCGAGCAATGCTGGAAATTGAAGAAGCCTCCGCACAGGTAAACGCATGTCTCGACCAGACAAAGGTCGATTCATCCGCGCTCGAGCGATTGGAAAACCGCTTGTTTGCGCTGCGCGCGATCGTCCGAAAATTCGGGAATGCCGGGGAGGAAGCGCACGTCATCCACGAACGGATACGCTCAAATCTCGCGACCATTGTCCGGAATGACGAGACATTGGCGAGATTTGAAGTATCGGCGAGAGAAAGCGAAGCACGTTATCGCGACCTTGCCATGGAATTGCGTGCGGCGAGACTTGCCGCGGCGCCGGAATTGGCACGGGCTGTTATGCGTGATCTCGCGCAAATGCAATTGGGTGCTGCGCAATTCGGGGTGGAATTGATGCCACGCGAATGGTCGGAGGCAGGACCGGACGGCGCAGATCTGTGTGAATTCATGCTGGTCGCCAATCCGGGTGAACCAGGTGGCGTTCTGCGCGAAACGGCATCCGGCGGTGAACTGTCCCGGGTGGCGCTGGCGCTGACGGCTACGCTTGCGACACGCACACCCATGGGAAATCCGGTGCATAAGGACTTACCCACTTTGGTTTTTGATGAAGCCGATCAAGGACTTGGAGGGGCGCAGGCGGCGGCAATCGGGGCAATTCTGTCCCGGCTTGCGGGCGCGCGGCAAGTTCTTGCCATCACACATTCGCCACAGGTCGCAGCCTGCGCCGATCACCATTGGAAAGCGACAAAGCAGGTCGCGGGCACCGTCACATTCTCGGAGGTCGAGACGCTCTCGGGCCGCGAACGGTGCGAGGAAATTGCACGGATGTTGTCTGGCGAGCATTTGTCTCCCGAGGCATGGCGGGCCGCGGAACGGTTGCTGGCGGAATCCGGCGGAAGGGATCAACAAAAGCGACCTCGCCGTACCGGGGTTCCAAATGACTTGATCCATGAATTTCGGGACCCGTCCCACCATGTTGGGTCATCGTCACCGGACAGAGGTTTAATGGATGAATCCTTGTCGGGATTTGTTGCGTTACCGACCGAGAGCTTTCCCCGATCCGCGGCCTGTCGGACCCACGGGAATGCTGATTCCGGTGCTCAGGCATAATAAGCAATGGCCGTGTCATCCGGATTTCGGTCAGCCAGCCGGTGCGCAGGAAACAGCGGGGTACGAAATGACGGGGTTCGCACCGAAAAAGCGGAGCTGGCTTATGTCCAATCGCACTCTAAATGTTTGAAAACATTCTGTGTATGAATGAAACGGAGCCAAACCTTACTCGCGCGCCCGCCCCGCGTCGACAGGGATCCGCGTCAGATCGCGGCAGGAAGGAAAACCGTCGAAGATTGCCATAAGTGCGCTGGGCAGGGGACAAGAAATATATTCAGGAACCGGGCGTTAGAGCATTTTCAAGGAAATCCGAGCCGAATGTCTGAATTGAAAATGCGCGGATTCAATAATTTTGAGCGCGCTCAGGCGAAGAACCGGACTCCACTTTTTCTGAGCGCGCGCTAGTTGTGGGCTTTCAACAGGTTGTACCAGCCGCGCGATCTGCCCGATGAGTTCGCGGCAGTGACGCTTCGTCCAACGGACGGAGTAACCCTTTGTTCTCATGGAGGTATTTTTGCGCTTGGCTAGCGATAGTCAAGGATTTACCGCTATGCGGCGCGCCTTCGGCGCGTCCTTGACGATCGCTAGACAAGCGCTATGGTTCTACCATGAAAACAATGTCTTAGCCTAACAATAAGGCGTTGCTGGTCTTGCGTCGGCGCTGTTTCGGTTCGGTTTTTCACCGGATTTCAGCTATTTGCCGGGCCGGGACAACCTGTTGAAGTTCCACAGCTAGTGAGCAATTTTCGGTGAACCACTCTCCCCGCCCAGGGAATGGATTTTTGCCTTGTGGGCAGCAGCGGCAAAGAAAGCAATTCCGACATAGGCCAGGGCAGGAATAGCAAAAGCCGGAGACAAGCCGTGGAGATCGCCCGCCTTGCCGACCAGCAGCGGGATAAGTGCTCCACCCACGATCGCCACACACAGCAATCCGGAGGTCGAGGATTGCGAGACACCGGAACGCTCCAATGTGATCGTAAAAATGGTCGGGAACATGATTGAATTAAAGAAGCCCACGCCAAGCGCTGCGAAGGCCGCGGCTGGACCCGAGCCAAAAACCACAAACGCACACAGCGATGCCGCGATTATGGCGGCCCCCGTCAACAGGGTCGGGGCCTTGATCCGGGTCAGCAGAAAACTGCCGATGAAGCGGCCGACCAGGGCACCGCCCCAATAGAAATTGGCGAGCCAGGCCCCGGCTTCTTCCGGTTGCAAGCCAAGAATTTGCTGCTGTTGAAGAAAATTGATCATGATCGAGCCGATCGACACCTCGGCACCAACATAAAGAAAGATGGCCATCGCCCCGAACAATGCCCAGCGCGCGCGCAAGGCAGAAAAGACGGATCCGTGTTCACCGCTGGCAATGCCGGCCGCCGCCGCGGCAATTCGTGCTCGCAGCGCCCAGATGAAGGCCATAAGCGCAAGCAGTGAGGCACCGATCAGCAGAAAAGCCCGGCTGACGGCGGCAATAGCTTCGCCGCGCGCGTCAGGGTTGGCAGCAAGAACAGTCGCATCTGTAACGATTCCGTCGCCCAGCATCAGGCGGGAACCGTAATGAACGCCCAGCACGACTCCGAGAGAATTGAAGGCCTGCGCAAAGGTCAGCCGGAAATGACTTTTTTCCGGCGATCCAAGGGCAGCTGCGAGAGGATTGGCCGCGATTTGCAGCATGATAATTCCGGTCGCCAGAACGAACAGTCCAACCAGAATCACCCAATAGGCATCAAGCGGGCCCACGCCCTGCATGATCAGGCATCCGCCCACCATGACCATCAGCGCAAGCAGGATCGAATTGACGGCACCGATCCGGTTTTGCAGTCCGGCAGCCGGCAGTGACAACAGGCCATAGGCGATGAAAAAAGCAAATTGGGTGAGAAGAGCTTCCGTATAACTTAAATCAAAAATTGATTTAAGAGATGCAATCAATGGGTCATTGTTGGAGGTAATAAATCCCCACGCAAAAAACAACGTTGTAATCGTTGCGAAGGCAATGAGCGTTTTGTTCCCTGTATTGCTTTTTTTAATTTCTTCCACTGAATGCCCCCCGATTTTTTTAAAATTCAAATGTCAATTTTTATTATGCGAAGAATCGGAGTTCCCGGAATGAACAAGCCATCTGTGCTAATCCGGCAGTCTGACCAGCCGCAGGAAAGCGCCGTGCCTCCCCCGCTACCGGCAGAGTGGCCATTGCTTGCACTTCGCGTCAAGTCTTCGGTGCCAGGGAAAAGCCGTGCACAATCCCCTTCTCATCCAATGGATCGTCGCGACACTTCATGTTGAGCTCCCCGATGGCCGCTCCCTGGCACAGCTCCATGGGCATTTCGGGAACCGCGGGCAGTCGATTGCCACCGGTCGCTGCCGCCTGCGTACTGCAAAATGCCGGGTCCGGATCCATTTTGTCAGTATTGCATCGCGGCACAATGGGATAGTGATCTGGTGCGGAGAAGGAACGAACGAGGATTTCCAGCATGTTAATTCGGTCAACGGCCTTGGCCGCGCTCGCAGCAATCGCCGGGGGAAGTGCAGCCGTGAGTCAGGCCCTGCCAGTTTCGGGGCCCGAACAGCAGGCGGCCTCGCAGGAAATTCCGGCCACTGTTCCGGCGGAATCCCGAACCCAGCCGGATGCTGAGCTTCAGCCTGCGGAATCCGCAGCCGCGACCGATGTCCGCCCAAGGAAGGGGGAAGTCCGGGATCCATGGGAGGGTCTCAATCGCAGGCTGTTCGCGACCAATCTGGTCATTGACAAATACACCCTCGAGCCAGCAGCCAAGAGCTACCGGGCTGTTACGCCCCGGCGTCTGCGGCGCGGCATTTCGAACATGCTGGCCAATATGCGGGCCCCGAAAAATGTGGCGAACAACCTGCTTCAGGGGCGTCCGCTGGAAACATCAAAAAGCATTTTTCGATTCGCGATCAATTCTACGATCGGCATTGGCGGATTTTTCGACGTGGCCGCCAAAATGGGTGTCCAGCGGCGCGAGGAAGATTTTGGCCAGACCCTGGCGGTCTGGGGCGTTCCGTCGGGACCGTATCTCTTTGTGCCCCTGCTCGGACCTTCAACGGTTCGCGATACGTTGGGGGCAATGGTCGACAACGCCTTCGAGCCGTTCAATTATCTCCGCTTCCGCGGGGAAACGCCCTTGCGTGTCAGCCGTTTTGCACTCGCAGCGGTCAGCGGGCGCGAAGGTGCCATTGAGGCGATTGAGTCTATCAATTCCAGCGCCGCCGACCCATACACGGCCTTCAAGGCGGCCTATGCGCAGAATCGCGCTTTCGAGATTCGCAATGGCAAGGAATCATTCGACGATCTCCCTGAATTTGAGGAAGAGGAAGTCGGGGTTCCAGCGGGCGAAGCCGTTGACCCTGCGACTCCGGATCTGCCTTCCGAAGTCAGTCCTGAAACCGGACCGACGCCCGACGAAGAGCCCACGCCGGAATCCGAATCCGCGTCAGAGCCGTCTCTTTGGTCCGCATCCGCCTGGACTGGTTCCTCTGGCTACGACATTGTCCCCTTCGTGCAGGAATCACTCTGATCGCCATGAATTCTGACATGACCCCCGTTCCTGCAGATCGCCCGGGGCGCCGGTCCGTGCTGCGCTTCGTGGCCGGATTGACGGGGCTGGCGATGCTCGCGCCATCCGCCTTCGCCGACCGGGGATCCGAAAGTTTTGTGCAGAGAAATGCCGATCTCGCGCTTGTCTCGCTCAACGATCCAAAACTCACGCTGGAGCAGCGCCAGAAGGCGTTTGCTGAACTTATGGCGCGCTTTGCCGATCTCCCGCGCATCAGCCGTTTTGTGCTGGGTCGTTATGGGCGCAATGTAAGCCCGAGCCAGCTCAATCTGTTTCGCGACCGGTTTACCCGTTATGCCATCGCGGTCTATGCTACCCAGCTCGACCAGTTCCGCGGCGATTCCATACGCGTCACGGGATCAATCGATCCACGAGCCGGAGAATCCATCGTAACGTCACGCATCAGCCGGCGTGCGGGTTCGCCTTTGCTCGTTCGCTGGCGCGTGCAACGTTATTCCAATGGCGAGTTCCGGATTATTGATGTCGAACTGGGCGGGGTATTTCTGGCGATCCAGCAGCGCTCGGATTTCGAGGCTTTTCTCGAACAGGCCGGCGGCAAGCCTGAGGCGCTCATTACGCGGCTTGAGACTCTCACGGCACAATTGCAGGCCCAGGCCGCAGCCCGCGACGCCAGCAAGCCATTGCGATAGGCGTCCATGACCGGTGGCACTGGCGGACATTGGCTGGTGAGGGCCGAGGGCGCGCGGGCCGCCATTGAGGCTGCGGCAGACGCGCTTGATGCGGTCGATCCCTGGCCGATGCTCTCGCTTGCAAGCTTTGAACTCGATCGCAATGAGTGGCGGCTGGAAGCCCTGGCCAGCGATGAGATGGCCGCCGCGGCTCTGGGTGAACTGATTTCCAATATCTCGCCCCAACTCGAAGTTTCAGCGGGAATCGCACCCGAGGCCGATTGGATCGCATTGTCCCTGGCCGGACTGCCAGCCATCCATGCCGGCCGCTTCGTGATCGCCGGGGCCCATGCGGCCGCGGGAATTTCGCCAGGCAAGAAGGCGATATTTATCGAGGCATCCGAGGCCTTTGGCACCGGCCATCACGGGACCACCCGTGGCTGCCTGCTGGCACTTGATCGCCTGGCGCGAATGGGACCGGTGGGCAGGACACTCGATATCGGAACCGGCTCCGGCATCCTGTCGATCGCGGCGGCAAAAATTCATGCACGCGGGCTGTGGGCCAGCGAGATCGACCCCGTCGCGGCCGGTCATGCCCGGGCCAATGCGCGGCGAAACCGCACACCGGGCGTAAGGATTCGCATTGGCGCGGGACTTAACCGGGCGGATTTGCGCAAGGCCGGCAGATTCGATCTCGTCTTTGCCAATATCCTGTTCCGGCCCCTGGTCCGGCTCGCGCCTTCCATCGTTGCCGTCCTCAGGCCGCGCGGGAGGGTTGTACTATCGGGCCTTCTGAACGCCCAGGCACCCCTCGCGCGGCTGGCTTATGAAAGCCGTGGCTTGACGCTCGAGCATTGGCGAAAGCTCGAAGGCTGGACGACCCTTGTCCTGCGCAAGGGCGTGCCGTGATATGTCACTGAGCTCCTTGCCAGCGGCTGTGGAGAGACCAGGGACGGGACAATCAGGACAATTGCCTTCGTCATTCCTCACCGGTTGAGACTTGCCCCTCCTCCTTCGGTGCGCGCGAAAAAGCCTTGCGCAGCTGGCGATAATTCATGCCACCAAGCCCGAATACCAGAAGGAAATAGGCGCTGGCCCCGATCAGGCTCGCCGCGAGCGCCGCGAGAAGCACCGAATCGAACAGGACGTCAGCGATCCACACATGCTCAAGTTCGGCAAAACCCAGAATCACGGCCAGCACCAGACTGGCAGCTGAAATGCGCAAAAGCTGGTCGATGGCCTCCCAGGAAGGGCGATATAATCCGCGCCGATGCACGCCGCGCGCCAGCAGTACAAAATTCACCCAGGCGGCAGCCGAAGTTCCGGCTGCGATCCCCTGAAAGCCGATGAGCTGGAACAAGGTCGCGCCCAGAACAATATTCACCGCCACCGATACCAGCGCATAGCGCATCGGCGTGCGCGTGTCCTCCATGGCAAAGAATGGCGGCGTATAGAGTTTGATCAGCACAAAGGCCGGCACGCCCCAGCCATAATGAAACAGCGCCAGCGCCGTCTGGGCGGCGTCCTGCCGTGAAAACAGCCCGCGTGCAAACAGCCCGTCGATCAGCAGAAATGGCATGGCGAGCAGCGCCGCCGCCGCCGGCAGGGTCAGCGCCATGGCGAAGGTCAGCGCCTCATCCATCTGGCCCTGGGCGCGCGCCGCATCCTTCGTCTTCAGGCTCATGGACAGGCGCGGCAGCAGCGCCACCCCGATCCCCACCCCGACAATGCCCAGCGGCAATTGATAGAGCCGGTCTGCCGTCGCAAGCCAGGTGCGAGCCCCGTCGACAAAGCTCGCAAACCACGAGGAAACCAGAATATTGACCTGGGTTGCAGATGCAGCCAATGCGCCGGGTGCTGCGAGCAGCAGAATGCGCCGTACCGCCGGCGTCAGTCCAGGAAGCTGAATGCGAATGCGCGCGCCGGCCCGGCGTGCCGCCCAATAGAGCACCGCGACCTGCACCGCGCCTGCGGCCGCGACCCCCCAACTGCCATAGAAAGCAGCGCCCTCCGCGGTTTTTTGGGGCCAGACAAAGGCCAGCACCACGAGATTGAGCAGGGATTGCACCCCGGCCGCCGCAATATACCGCCCGCGGGCGTTGAGAACGCCCGAAAACAGCGCCGCAATCGCCATGGCCGGCAGATAGGGCATGGTGATCTGGGTCAGGATCACGGCGAGCTTGAATTTTTCTGGATCGGCGACAAAGCCCGGCGAAATCAGCGCCATCAGCCAGGGCATGGCCAATTGTGCCGCCAGGGTCAGGAGGATAGTGCCGAACGCCAGCGCGGCCATGGCCTCGGAGGCCTGCCGGTCGGCCTCGCCCGGTCCGTTGCCGCTCAATTCGCGCGAATAAAGCGGGACAAAGGCGGTCGCAAAGGCCCCCTCGGCAAAAATCCGCCGCCACAGATTGGGAAACTGGATGGCGGTATTGAAGGCGTCCGCCGCCCCCCCTGCCCCCATCACAGCAGTCAGCACGAGGTCGCGCGCGAGTCCCAGAAACCGGCTGACCATGGTCAGCCCGCCGGTCACCGCGGATGATCTGAGCAGGCTCATGAAGCGAATCCCCGCCGCGCGGACGCATTTCCGGCACATAGGGTTTCCCGCCGCGCGCCCGCGCTGTCAATCAGTCAATACGCTGGCAGTCAATACGCTGCAGAGGATCAGGAAACAGTACAAAGGCCGCACCCTTCATGGCCGCCTGGCGAAGGGCCGCGAGCAGACTCTCATCGCAAGGCAGGCCAGAGGGTGAGAGTGGGTCGGCGCGTTCGATCCGGATATCGCGCCAGTCTGCCGATGTCATTTCGGTGAGCAGTCGGGCGGTGGCCGTGTCCCGGTCCTCGCCCCGCGCAATTCCGAGAAAAGCGTAGACGGCCCCGGGAATTGCGTCGGTCGCAGCCTGCCCCGCACATGCCCGGCCGAGCATGGCCCAGAAGGTGCCGGACAGGTGAGGAGAAGAAAATTCCAAACCGCTTTGCCCCCAAACGGAATCGCTCACCGCGTGGGAACGGGGATGTCCCCGCGATAATCATAGAAGCCGCGCTTGGTCTTGCGGCCGAGCCAACCCGCCTCGACATATTTGACGAGCAGCGGACAGGGGCGATATTTGGTGTCGGCCAGCCCCTCATGCAGCACCTGCATGATGGAAAGACAGGTATCGAGCCCAATGAAATCCGCAAGTTCCAGCGGGCCCATGGGGTGATTGGCCCCGAGCCGCATGGCGGTATCGATTCCTTCGACCGTTCCCACCCCTTCATAGAGGGTATAAATGGCTTCGTTGATCATCGGCATCAGCACGCGATTGACGATGAAGGCGGGAAAATCCTCGGAATTGGCGACCGTCTTGCCCAGCCGGCGCGTCAGGCCAACAGCCATGTCATAGGTTGCCTGATCGGTGGCCAGCCCGCGAATGATCTCCACCAGTTTCATGACCGGAACCGGGTTCATGAAATGAAGCCCGATAAAGCGCTCCGGCCGGTCGGTCACGGCCGCCAGCCGGGTAATGGAAATCGAGGATGTATTGGTCGCCAGAAAGGCATCAGGCCGCAAAACCGGGCATAATTCCATGAAAATCTGGCGCTTGACCTCGGGCTTCTCGGTCGCGGCCTCGATCGTCAGTTCGCAATCCCCGAGAGATGTCAAACCATCCCCAGGCCGGATGCGCGCAAGTGCGTGATCCATCGCATCCTGGGTGATGAGATGACGGGCCACCTGTCGCGACAGATTGCCGCGAATGGTCTCCATTCCGGTTTCGAGCCGCGCGCGGTCGATGTCCAATAGCCGGACATCATATTCAGCAAGTGCGCAGACATGGGCGATACCATTGCCCATCAGGCCGGCACCGACCACGCCAATTGTTTTGATTTCGGTCATAAGACCACTTTCATGTCAAAAGATCCGGCACTTCAATATACCCGACATGACCACAGATCCGGCATGTCACGCCACCCGGGTTCCCGATCCCACGCTTCCGGCCCATCTACGCCATCAGGACCGCCAACAGACCTCGCCCTGTCGTGCTTTGCCCGATCGCGCAGCAGATCCTGCTAACCCCTGGCAAGCGTCTGTTTCGATACGAGATCACATCGATCAATCTTCCCGGATGGGCGTAATCAAAAGATGTTCTGGTCGGCTATATTGCAGAGGATCATATCGCCGCGCCAGTGGCTGCGGGCATAATCGGGCAGGATTGTGCAGTGCATCATAGCACGGTCGGCGCATTTGGGTCTTCCCACGGGGCATTTGCCGGATTATGCAGACCCGATCGGGGCGTAGCGCAGCCTGGTAGCGCATCTGCTTTGGGAGCAGAGGGTCGGAGGTTCGAATCCTCTCGCCCCGACCATCGGTTGAGACCCACCTCCAATACGAAAAGGGCCGCGCCAAAGGTATCGCTGGCACTGATCCCGGTTTTGCGTGGGGCCCCGTCCGTCCCGGCAGTGCGTTCGACCAAATGAACGGGTGTGCCACTGGAGCCGAACGCGGCCCGGAGATCGGCCCCATGGATGCGGAGCCCGTTCAGCCGCTGTTCGAAGCGCAGATAATTCCGCCCCAGGCCATCCGAATGCCGGCCCGTTTCGACGAGGCTTTCAGAATTCCGCTTTCATCCTCCACACATTGTCCGGCTTGAGCAGGGTCTCACATACCCGAACGGAACGGAACGGCACACTTGCTTCACGTGGGCCTGCGCCGGGGCGGGTTACAGGCCGATCGCGGTTCCATTCCGGGGGCGCATGAGCGCCAATGCCATTCCCACCGTGATTGCAGTACCGATCAGCGAAGATCCACCATAGGAAATGAAAGGCAGGGTCATTCCCTTGGCGGGCGCGGCATCAAGGCTCACGGCAATATTGATCGTCGCCTGCGCACCCAACAGGGCAAAAAGTCCGAAACCCGCGAGCCGGGAGAAATTATCGTTGGATTCCGCGGCAAGCTTCATCCCCCGCAGGCAAAGAAACGCAAAGATTGCCAGAATTGCCGCGGCTCCCGGAAAACCGAATTCCTCTCCGAAAACCGCCAGCGGAAAATCCGCATGGGCCTCCGGGATCGACGTCTTCCCCCTGCCTTGCCCGGGCCCGGTACCAAACATCCCACCGCGAGCAAGGGCATCGAGGGCGCGCTGTACCTGATAAGGTGGTTCACCGAAACTGAAAAAGTCAAGCAATCGGACGCGCCCATGGGTCGAAAAGAAAAAGGCTGCCAGCATTCCGGTGGTCAGCATGGCGATTCCGGCCGCCATCCAGCGCCAGGACATACCGGTGACGAAAAAGAGCATGAAGAAGACAGATGTTAACAGGAATGTCTGTCCCCAATCGGGTTGGGCGATCAGAACCGCCGCCGTCGTGGCGAGCATTGTACAGGCAACCAATGTCCACAGCCGCTTCATCGACTGGCCGCGCGGCCCGGATCCCTGGCGGGCCCGCTCGCTCAGGCCGAAGGCGCACAGCACAACAAAGCCGGGCTTCATGAATTCGACGGGTTGAAGGGAAACCGGCCCGAAATCGATCCAGCGCGCCGCCCCTGATCGGGCCGTGCCGGCAATATTCAGCCCCAGTGTCAGGATGAACATGCCAAAAAACAGCGCCAGCGCCAGGCGCCGGACGCCACGCGGCGTCAGCGCATGCGCAACCATTCCCGCAAGAAGGGCTGCACCCGCAAAGGCCGCTTGCCGATAAAAATAGATGAAAGGATCGGCCCCGGCCGATCCAACGGCTCCGGGGCTGGCGGCCAATTGCAAAACAAGGCCGATACTGACCAATCCGGCGATCGCGGTCAGAATGAGCCGGTCGGGAAGGATCGCAAAGGGCCTCGGGACAAAGACGGGAGCCCAGAACGCGTCCCACATCGCCCGAAAGCGCGCGGGTTTTGCCGGAGCTGCCGCCATTTGACGCATGCGCCTATCCCCGCTTGCCTGCATGAATTCGGGACCCCGCCGCCCCGGCTTCCGCACCTTCAATGACGTCCGCTACTATTGCCTTGAACACGTCGCCGCGATGTTCGAAGTCCCTGAACTGGTCAAAGCTCGCACATGCCGGGGAAAACAGAATGATCTCGGTCAGACGCGTGGATTGCTCCGCATCGGCAAATGCCGTGAGGGTCGCAGTATCAACGTCGCCACAGATCATCGCATCGACCCCGTGCGAGGTCAGCAGCGCCTGGAATTCCGAAGCGGCGTCGCCGATGAGATAGGCCTTCACGATTCCCGGAAACAAGGGCACGAGGCTCGCGATCCCGCCCTCTTTGGGCTCGCCACCCAGAATCCAGCGCACGCCGGAAAAGGTTTTCAGGGCCTGTTCGGCAGCATCGGCATTGGTTGCCTTGGAATCATTGATGAATATCGTCTTGCCCACCCGACCGGCGCGTTCCAGCCGATGCGCGAGGCCCGGAAAGCTCGCAATGGCCTGCGCGATGTCGCGCGGGGCAAGTCCCAGCGCGCGTGCTGCCGCATAGGCCGCGGCGGCATTCTGCCAATTGTGACGGCCGGGAAGGGACTCGGCCTCGACCATGTTCATGACGAGCGAGGATCGTCCCCGAAAGGATTCATAGAGTTTCCCGCCCACCACGCAGATTCCACGCCCCAGTGCCGATTGATTGGAAACGGGACAGACAAATCCCTTGCCTTCGGTGGCAAGCGTTCCGCAAATGCTGCGTGTGATGGGATCGTCGGTGCCGACAATCGCCCAATCCTTGCCCGTCTGATTGCGGAAAATCTGTTTTTTGGCACGAATATAACCGTCCATTCCGCCATGGCGGACAAGGTGATCAGGGCTGATATTGAGCAGGATTGCCGCATTGAGCCGCAATTGATCGACGAGATCGAGCTGATAGGACGACAGCTCCAGCACATAGACAGCACCCGGATGCAAGGGCTCGAGCCCCAGCACCCCGTAACCGATATTGCCCCCCACCCGCACATCGCGCCCGCAGGTCGCAAGGATGTGCCCGATCAGTGCGGTCGTCGTGGATTTGCCATTGGTGCCGGTAATCCCGACCAGCTTCGGGCGCTGGGCTTCCGGCAATGCATTCACCGCACGCGCAAATAATTCGATATCGGAAACGATTGGCACACCCACCATCTCGGCCAATTCGACGACGCGATGGGGTTTGGGATGCCGAAGCGGCACCCCGGGTGAGAGCACCAGACAGGCAAATTGCCGCCAGTCGCGCCGATTGATGTCATCGACCGGAATTCCGGCCTCAAGAGCCGCCAGCCGCGATGCCTCGGTATCGTCCCAGGCGCGAACGATCGCCCCGCCCGCCATCAGCGCGCGCACAGCCGGGAGCCCGGTACGGCCCAGGCCGAAAACAGCGACTTCGCGTCCCCTGAACTCGGTGATCGGTATCATGACTTTTCCCTGGCCTTGTGTTTGGCCATTCTCAACGCAATTTCAGCGTGGCGAGGCCCGCCAGCGCCAACAGGACCGAAATAATCCAGAACCGGATCACAATGGTCGGCTCCTTCCAGCCAAGCTTTTCGAAATGGTGATGGATCGGGGCCATCAAAAACACGCGTTTTCCGGTGAGCTTGAAATAGCCGACCTGGATGATGACGCTCAGTGCCTCGGCCACGAACAGGCCGCCAACAATCGCCAGCACCAGCTCGTGCTTGGTCGCCACCGCGACGACCCCCAGAAGCCCGCCCAAAGCGAGCGAGCCGGTATCACCCATGAACACCCTGGCGGGGGGGGCATTGTACCACAAAAAGCCGAGCCCTGCGCCGATCAATGCCCCCAGCACCACCGCGAGTTCCCCGGTGCCGGGTGTGAAATGGATCTGCAGATAATCGGAATAGAGCGCATTGCCCGCGAGATAAGCGATTACAGCGAAGGTCGCTCCGGCAAACATCACCGGAACGATGGCCAGCCCGTCGAGCCCATCGGTGAAATTGACGGAATTCGCGGCCCCCACGATCACCAGCATTCCGAACAGGATGAAGAAACCCGACAGTGGAACAACGGTGTCCTTGAAGAAGGGCAGCGCCAAACCGCCGGCAAAGGCCTGCGCCACACGGGGCGTGTCGGGTGTGACCGGCGCCAGATTGGCGAGCCATCTGGCAAGCCCGTCAAAGGGTCCCCATTGGGCGAATCCTTCCTGGGTAGAGGCTCCATGCAACCCCATGATGACGGCACAAGCGAGCGCAGCAACGAGGAATTCTGCGCCAAGCCGGAGCCTGGCCGATACGCCATCGGCCCGCTGTTTCGTCACCTTGTGATAATCGTCGACAAAGCCGATCGCCCCATAACATGCGGTCACAAACAACACGGTCCACACATAGGGATTGGACAGATCCGCCCACAATAACGCGCCCGCGAACACGCCGAGCCAGATAAGAAAACCACCCATGGTGGGCGTTCCCTTCTTGGTCAGCAAATGGCTCTGGGGGCCGTCATCGCGGATCGGTTGCCCCTTGCCCTGTTTCGAGCGCAGCCAGTCGATGAAAGGGCGTCCGAACACGAATACCACGACCGCCGCCGTCGCCAGCGCCATGCCGGTCCGGAAGGTCAAATAAGTGAGCAGATTGAAGAGCGGCAATTCACCGGCGAAATGCTCGCCCAGGATCGACAGCATGAATTTCCCTCTGTTTGCGTTTCGTCAGATGGCTGTGGGGGCGCAAGGAGCACCGGAAAGAAGGCGGGGAATCATTCGCCGCTTCCCCCCCGGTATGATGGTGTACGAAAATGCGTAACGATGGATCGCATGCCCGAGGCATTGGACCCCTTGACGAGCAGATGATCGCCTGATTCCAGCTTTGTTTCGATCGCGGGGATGAGTGCGGCGGCATTCCCGGCCCGCGCACCTCTTTTTACGGGGCTGAGGCTCGCCCATAAATCATCCCACACGCTTCCGCCGGCGAGAAAAACGAGATCAATGTCGGTGAGCCCCGCCGCCAGTCCGGAATGAAGCGAGCCCGCAGCCGGGCCCAATTCCCGCATTTCGCCCAATGCTGCGATTTTCCGGCCAGGATGCTGCGACAGGCCGACCAGTGCTGCGGCCATCGAGACCGGATTGGCATTGTAGGAATCGTCGATCAGCGTGAAGTTTTTCCCCGATGGCGATTGCAGTTCGAAACGCGCGCCGCGGCCCTCGGGCGGCCGGAAATGTGTCGACAGCGCCTCCGCCCCTTCTTTGGCCGGAATACCCGCCGCCGCCCCGGCCAGCAGGGCGATCACGGCATTGACACCCCAATGCGTTCCTTCAATGGGAAGCCGGAATTGCACCCGCGTTCCCAGAATTTCGGCCTCGCCCGCGCTTTCGCCCGGGCCAATCGTGGCAAAGGACAAAAGCCGGCCTTCGGCTCCCGCCGACATCCCGAAGCGCCATTTGCCGGCGGCCCCGTGCGCAGCAGCTTTTCCGGCGAGGAAATCGCCGAATTCATCGACATCGCTGCCGGGGACCAATGCGATGCCTTCCAGGCCGAGGGCCTCGAAAATTTCGGCCTTGGCCGCGGCAATCCCGGCAATGCCGTCGAAAAATTCAAGATGGGCGGGCGCAATCCGCGTCACTATGGCGCAATGGGGTCGGATCTGCGCCCCAAGCACCCGGATTTCACCCGCTGCGCTCATGCCGAGCTCGAACACCGCGCGTTGTGTCGCGGCCGGCATGCGGGCGAGCGTGAGGGGAACCCCCCAATGATTATTGTAGGATTTCACGGAATGATGTGCCGGCCCGCTGGCATGGAGGATCGATGCCACCAACTCCTTGACGCTGGTTTTCCCCACCGAGCCCGTCACGCCGATCCGAAAAGCCCGCGCGCGATCGCGCGCGGCCGCGCCGAGCCTTTCGAGTGCCGCTTGCGTGTCATCAACGAGAAGACATGAACCGCCTTCGATTCTCCGCACAACCAGCGCCGCTGACGCCCCTTTGGCGAAGGCCTCGGGCACGAAATCATGCCCGTCGCGTGCGCCCTTCAGGGCCACAAACAGATCACCGGGCACGAGGTCGCGCGTATCGATGGCCACGCCCGTCGCCGCAAATGGATGGCTGGAGGTCCCGCCGGTCGCGGCTTCGGATTCCGCGGCCGTCCAGAGAATATCGCTGTCGCGCCTGATCGAGGCGTGGTCGGCCGGGAAATGATCGGAATCGCTCATGTCACCGATCCTCCCTGCGAACCGAGAAAATTGCGCGCTGTTTCGTGATCGGAAAACGGGAGAATCATGTCCTGTACGATCTGGCCGGTCTCGTGCCCCTTGCCGGCGATCAGCACGACATCCCCGACCCGGGCTTCCATGAGTGCGGTTTCAATCGCCATGGTCCGATCGCCGATCTCGCGCCCGCCTGGCACCTGCGCGAGGATCGCTGCACGGATAGCCGCAGGCGACTCGGAGCGGGGATTGTCATCGGTGACGATTACGAGATCGGCGAGCCGTGCGGCAATCGCGCCCATTTTGGGCCGTTTGAGAGCATCGCGGTCCCCGCCACAGCCGAAAGCGAGGATCACCCGACCCGCCGCATGGGGACGCACTGCCCGCAACAGGGTTTCGAGCCCGTCTGGCGTGTGGGCGTAATCGACGAAAACGGGTACACCCGCGGCGGTCTCGCCGACCTGCTCCAGTCGCCCTCGCACACCCTTGAGATGTTCCATGGCGGCGAACACCGCCCCGGCCTCGAATTGCGGCGCGCGCGCGTTCAACACCAGCACGAAGGCCGCCGCACAAATGGCGTTGAGGGCCTGAAATTCACCGATCAGCGGCAGTTCGAACGCGAAATCCTGGCCGCGCCAGCGCACAAAGACCCGCTGCCCGGCCTTGCGCGGCATGAGTTCGGTGATCTTGAGGTCTGCACCCCGCCAGCCAAAGGTCGCGGCCTCGAGCCCGTGTTCGGTGCAGGCAGCGAGAAACGCGTCGCGTTCGGGACTGTCGGCATTGACAATGGCCGGGATGCCCCTCGGTGCCAGTTCCGAGAACAGTCGCAATTTGGCCGCGCGGTAGGTCGGCATGTCGTGGTGGTAGTCGAGATGGTCCTGGGTGAGATTGGTAAAGCCCACCGCCGCGAGACGAACGCCATCGAGCCGCTTCTGGTCGAGGCCATGGCTCGATGCTTCCATGGCGGCAAAGCGTACCCCCTCCTCGGCCAGACGCTGGAGCGTGGCGTGAATCGCCACCGGATCCGGCGTCGTGTGGCCGAGATCGACCACTCCCTCGGGTCCGATCGCACCCAGGGTGCCGAGGCTCGCCGCCCGGAATCCCAGTGTGGCCAGAATTTGCCGGAAATAGTCGACTGTCGAGCTTTTGCCATTGGTTCCGGTGATCGCCACCACATTTTCAGGGGCGCGCGGGAAGAACCGGGCCGCTGCCAATGCCAGCGCACGCCGTGCATCGGGCGCTCGCAGGACCGGAATTCCCGGATCGGCCGCGAGAACGGCGTCGTGATCGGCCAGAATGGCAATGGCCCCATTGAGCTTTGCAGACGCAGCAAATTGTCCCCCGTCGGCCTTTGCCCCGCGAAGCGCTGCAAAAACGTCGCCGGGCACGATCTTACGGCTGTCCGAAGACAGACCTGTCACCGATATGGAAGCAAGCTCCGGCCCGAGGCCTGCGACCAGTTCAGGAAAAAGCTCCGCCACTTTCATGAGACCGCCAGTTATACCCGAAAAACATCGCCCGTCTGGCGAGCGTTAACCAATGCATGAATGCTCATAAACCGCGTCGGCTTTCGCCGTCCTGTTTGCGCTGCACATTTCCTTCATCGACCGTGGCCGGTTCCTGTTTCGAAATCCCCAGCAGCGGCGCTGCGCGTGCGATCACCCGCGCGGCCAACGGAGCCGCCGCCGCTGCCCCGCCGGCTTCACCTTCAGCACCCGCGGGCTCGTCCAGAAGGATGGCCACGACATAATGCGGGGCGAATCCGGGGAAGATGCCGGCAAAACTGGCCAGTCGGCGATTTGGATCATAGCCATTTTCGACGGCTTTTTCGGCGGTGCCGGTCTTGCCGATCACATCGAGCCCGGCCACCGCTGCGGGTTTGCCGGTGCCGCGGATGACAACCTCGCGCAAGGCTGAACGGACACTCCCGGCAGTGGCGGCCGACATGACCCGAACGCTTTCAGGATCGCGCCACGGATCCCGTTTGACGAGCGTCGGCAACACGCGCACCCCGTCATTGGCCAGCGCCCCATAGGCCGAAGCCAGCATGACCAGATTCACCTGAAAGGAATATCCATACCCGGACACCGCGGTCTGCGCGGGGTCTCCCGACACCAGAGCCGGCGCACGAAATCCCTCAACCGTTTCAACCCCCGCCGTGCCTTCAAATCCAAGCCGGCGAAAAAAGGCGTGGAGTTCCCCGCCTCCGAGCCCGAGTGCGGTTTGCGCCGCCGCGACATTGGACGAAACCGCCAGAACATCGTCAATGCTGGCCCCCGGTCCCACCGGCACCGGATCACGTCGCTGCCATTGGCCAACCGCCACGCCGCCACGGGTATCGAATTTTGCATCGCCCGGGAGCGTTCCCGCCTCGAGCGCCGCGGCATAGGTAAAAGGCTTGATAACCGATCCCATTTCAAAGGCTTCGGTCAATGCGCGGTTGCGCCGCCAATCCGCGTCGGCGGTAGCAAAGCTGTTAAGGTCGAACGCCGGCCACGACGCCAGCGCCAGAATCTCGCCAGTGCGGGAATCGAGAATGATTCCGGCTGCTCCCCTGGCCTGCCAGTTTTTGGCTGCGGTGCCGAGTTCGCTTTCAAGCGCGGCCTGCACGGGTGACGACAATGAGAGCACCAGTGGAGCCGGTTGAACCGGCGCGGCCTTGCCGGGGGCGAGCCGGGTTTCCAGCCCGGCCTCAATTCCCGCGAGCCCCGATCCTCGGTCGCCTCCAACATAACCGAGCACATGGGCGGCCAGCATCCCACCGGGATAGATCCGCCTGACATCGGGCGCGAGGCGAAACCCGCCCCGTCCCATCCCCAGAAAGCGGGCAGTTTCAGTGGCATCGAGATGGCGCTTGATACGGACTTCGTAACGACTGCTGCTGATTTGCGCGAGGATTCGCGCTTCGTCGAGCCCAGGAAAAGCACCCGCCAGCGCCGCGGCGGAGGCCTTTTTGTCATAAATATCTGAAGGCGTGCCGATAATCGACTGGGTTGCGACGCTGCGGGCGAGCAATTGACCGTCGCGATCGCGGATCTCGGCACGCAACACCAGGTTTTGCGACGCGATTGCGCGAATTCTCGCCGGTTGCGAATCCGGTGCACGGGCCATGACAAAGGCCAGGCGAACGCCGAGTCCGACAAAAATCGCGCAGAACAACCAGGCAACGAATTCGATCCTGGCGGCCGGTGTTGCAAAGCGCGCCGTAAGAAAATCGCCGGCATGCCTTCCCTTTCCACGGGGACGCGGGCCCGCAATCCGGGAAAAGACGAATGGCCGATCGCGATCAGGAAAAAATCTCATCTCTGCGTGGTTTCCCAATTCGATGCGGGGAACGCGTGCGCGGACGCCTTTTCCGAAGCGGCAACCAGCTTCGGGCCCGATACCGACTTCAGTTCCGAGGATCGCCATTCGCGGTCGACCGTCATGGGCACCATGTTCAGGCGTTCGATCGCAGGCGCAAGCGTCGCCGCGGTTTCGGCACCCGCCAATTGCACTTCAAGCGCCTCAATCATACGCTTTTCCTTCGCCAGCGACTCATTCAGATTTGTCACATCCCGAAGGGCAAGTCCCGCCCTTTCCTTGACCTGATAGAGCGTGACGATCAACGCAGCGGTCAGAACCAGACCAATGGCGATTTTCTGTGTCATTTCGCTCTCCTGCGTGGATGATTTCCAGGGCGGGTCATATCGGCAAGCACGTTGATGGCCGGCGGATCGAGGAATTCCGTGTCGGGAATGGCCGGTGCGGCGAGCCGTTTTCCCCAGCGGATCCGCGCCGAGCGCGCCCGCGGATTGGCCTCGGCCTCCGCCGGGCCGGGCCCTGAACCCTGTGCGGGCTCCCCTTGCTCCGGCCGCAGGCTGAATCCCGGCGCGGCCATGGGTCCGGATTCCGGCGCATGACGCGATCCACCGGGCACCCGTCCGGCCCGCAAGGTGAAAAACCGCTTGACGATGCGGTCCTCAAGCGAATGGAAACTGACAATTACCAGCCGGCCACCGGGCTTCAGCACGCGCTCGGCCGCCAGCAATGCGGTGCCGAGTTCGCCCATTTCGTCATTGACCGCGATGCGCAGCGCCTGGAAACTGCGGGTCGCCGGGTGGGTGCGCCCGAAAGCGGGTGCCGCCCGGGCGATAATCCCGGCCAGCGCAAGGGAATCGGCGATCGGGCGGGCCGCTACGATGAATTGGGTGATCCGGCGCGCGCGTTTTTCCTCGCCATAGATGCGCAGAATGGTTTCCAGCAGCTCCGGCGACGCGCGGTTGACGTAATCATCGGCGGAGGGGCCACCGGATTCCGGGCTCATCCGCATATCGAGCGGACCAGCCCGTTGGAAAGAAAAACCGCGCCCGGCATCGTCAAGCTGGAAGCTCGACATGCCGATATCGAGGACGATGCCATCGGCCTCGTCCCAATGGGCGTCCTCCAGATGCGCTTCCAGCGCCGAAAACCGCCCATGCACGAGGCACAACCGGTCGGGAAAGCGACGCCGCAATTCCTCGCCGCGCGCGATGGCGCTCTGGTCGCGGTCGATCCCCATGATCTGCGCGCCGGCCACCAGCAGCGCTTCCGAATAACCGCCGCCGCCAAAGGTCCCGTCGAGAATCCGCGGCGACCTCCCCTCTCCCAACAGGGGCCCGAAAGCGGCCATGACCTCACCGCGCATGACGGGAATATGCCCCTCAGCTTTGGTCATCCCGCCCCTCCCATGCCGGACCGGTTCGCGGCTCCGAGCAGGTGCTTGTCCCGATTGGCGCGGGCGAGAATGTCGGGCCGGCGCTCGGCATAGGCCCCGGGGGCCCAGATCTGGAAGCGTTCGATCATGCCCACAAACAGGGCCTTGTCCCCGAGCCCGGCATGGGCCCGCAATTCCTCAGGCAGCCCTACCCGCCCGGTCTGGTCAAACGCCAGAAAGGACGCGCCGCCGAAAATTGCCGCCGACAATGCCTCCCGGGTCGGATCGAAAGGCGGCAAAAGCGCGAGGCTCTCGGCGTAATGGCGCATCAGCGCATCGCCGCCGGCTTCGAGAAACGGCCCCTCGAAAGAGGGCCAGCAATAGATCCCCTCCGCCCCCTTCAGCGCCGCGCGAAATCCCGCAGGGACGGATACCCGTCCCTTGAGATCGATCGCATTGGCGATGGTCGAGACGAACACGCGAACTCCGGTGGTGTGACTTCAAAAGGCGGGATCAGGCCGAGGCGGAACGCATGTTCAAACCGCGAAAGCTTCGATTACCGCGCCCCGAAATCTCTTGAACAAATACAGAACATGGACGGGAATGACAGATTTAGCATAAGCCGTCATGGGATAACATGGGATTATATGGGATACAATGGTTTTTATTCCATTAGCGATGGGATGACTTTGCTTGACTGCGCCCGGGGCTTGACCCGCCCGGGTCAGGCGGCGCAAAGGGCGCGATCACCTGGGGAGTCCCTTGCGGGGCTGAGAGGCCGATTTTCGGCGACCCATGAACTTGATCCGGATCATGCCGGCGAAGGGAGGGGATTGATGACCCGATACCGGGCCGCACGCTGTGGCGTGCCGTTTGCTTCACTGTCTTTCGCGGTGTGGGCCGTTCTGGGCTCGGCCTCCGCCTTTGCCCAGGCCGGGCCAGAACCGGCCCGCGAGACCGATACCGGGATCGAAGTGCTCACCGTGCTCGGGCACCGCCAGGAAGTGGCCAATATTCCGGCCTCGGTCGTGGTCCTGGATCCGCGACGGATCGAGGACCGGCGGGTCCAGACAATCGATGATCTCGCCCCGCTCGTTCCCGGCCTGTTTGTGATCAATGATCAGGATCCGGGGACCAATATCGTCAATCTTCGGGGGGTAACGACAGACCGGCTCCAGCAGCCGGCCGTGGCCTATGTGCTGAATGGCGTTCCGCTCGGCGATACGGAGTTTTTCACCGCACCTTTGTTCGATCTCGAACGGGTCGAAGTGGCGCGCGGGCCCCAGGGGGCGGCC
Source organism: Hyphomonadaceae bacterium (assembly GCA_021731815.1). Classification (GTDB taxonomy): domain Bacteria; phylum Pseudomonadota; class Alphaproteobacteria; order Caulobacterales; family Aquidulcibacteraceae; genus JAKFWO01. The sequence goes on from JAKFWO010000043.1 coordinate 47,127, forward strand.
TTCGGAAAGAATGCCGCGGGCGGGGTGTTGTCATTCCGTACGCGGGACCCGTCTTTCAGCGCGCCGGACGGTTTTTTGCGCCTTGCACTCGGAAATGGCGGCTTTTTCGAGGCCGAGGCCGCGGCGGGCGGCCAGATCGGTGCCGGCTTCGGCCTGCGCGTGGCGGGATTGTTCCGCTCGGCCAATGGGTTCATCTTCAACGAATTTCTGGAACGAAAGACGGATTTTTTCGACAATGGCGCGCTGCGGGTTACGCTCACCCGGGACCTCGGTGCCTGGCGGCTGGCCGCGCGCGCGCAATGGCTGGACGAACAGGGGGGCGCGGCCTTCATTTCCTCGGGCGATGTAACCGGTGATTTCGGCGGCCGGCTGGCGGGGGCCGCGCTCACCAATCCGATCGGGGATTTTCCAGGTCACGCCGATCGCCGCTGGGGCCATTACGCGCTGGAAGCAACGCGCGAAAGCGAGAAATTCACGGTTTCGCTCCATTATGCCCATGACGATTATTCCAAGAATTTCGAGGAAGAACTGGATTTCCGCAATGGCCCGGTGAGCCTGTTCGGGCTGCCTTTGTTTCCCGACGGAATCCAGCCGATCCGCCAGCCGGTCAATCTCGATGTCGAAACCTTTGAAGCGCGCATCGCAAGCCCCGGAAACGGCACGCGTCTTGACTGGCGCGCGGGCCTGTTCGTGCAGGATGTCGCGCGCATCCGGATTGATGATTTCGGACCGCTGCAATTTGGGTCCCCTGCCCCGCGCTTTGATGTCCATTCGACGCAATTTGGCATCTTTGGCGGTTTCGATCTGGCCATCCTCACCGATCGCAGCCTCGTTTTCGCGGCCGATCTGCGTTATGACCGCGACGCGCGCAGCCAGACCATCAACTCCACCGCCGATGGGGGGCTGATCGATGACCGCCAGGACATATTTGAGCGGGCGCAGCCGAAATTGTCCCTGGCCTGGCGGCCTTTGGGTGCCGCCGCCGACCGTCCGGTAATCTATGCCACCTGGGGCGAGGCCTTCCGCACCGGCGGGTTCAATCCCCTGCCCGATGCCGATGACATTTTCGCGGCCTCCTTCGCACCGGAAATCGCCCGCTCGCTGGAGCTCGGCGGACGGGCCCGTTTCCGGGGCTTCCGGCTGGATGGCGCGCTTTATGCCACCAATGTCACCAATTATCAGAATTTTACCTTTCTCGACGGGCGATCCATCACCTTGTCGGTCGATCGCGTTCGCATTCGTGGCCTCGAAATCTCTGCGCTGAGCCCGAAATCGAGAGGGTTCCGCTTCGAGGCCGCCTTTGCCCTGGTCAACGCCCGGATCGCGGAATTCGTCAGTCCCGATCCGTTGATTCCGGGTGCCACCCGGAATTCCTCGGGCGCGCGGGTTCCCAATGTCCCCGAATTCACCGGCACCTTTGGCGCGATCTGGCAGAAAAACCTGGGAGCGGGAGAACTCACCTTGCGCGCCGACGCCAATCTGATTGGTCGGGTGGTATTCGAACTCGACAATGTCCTCCATACGCCCACCCGCGCCACGCTCGATCTGCGCGGCGAATATGGCCGGGGCAAAGTCTCACTTGCGTTGTGGAGCAAGAATGCCACCGATTCCCGCAGCGCCATTTCAGCCTTTGGTCAGGGCCAATTGCCCTTGCTTCAGGGGCTTGGACCCAATGGTCCCTTTGACAGTTTTACCCTGTCGCGCGGCCGGACCTTCGGCGCGGAATTGATCGCACGTTATTGATCTGAAAAAATGAGGCTGAAATGAGCTTTTGCAACCGGATCTGGACTGAAGCGGCTCCCTTGCTCGACGCAATCCACGCCCATCCCTTCAACCGGGAACTCGCGGAAGGCAGTCTCGACCGCGCTGCATTCCGGCATTATATGATTCAGGATTCGCTTTATCTTCAGGGCTTTGCGCGCGCGCTCAGTCTCGGAGCCGCCAAGGCACCCGGGGCGGCGGAGATCGAGGATTTCGCCCGCGCGGCCCAGGTGGCAATCGTGGTCGAGCGCGCATTGCACGCCGATTATCTCGGCCAGTTCGGGATCGATCCCGCCGAAGCGGCGGCTTCCGATCACAGCCCGGCCTGTCAGGCCTATGTGGATTTCCTGCTAACACGGGCAGCCTTGGGGAGCTTTGGCGAATTGGCAGCGGCCATTCTGCCCTGCTTCTGGGTCTATCATGAGGTCGGGGCGCTGATCGCCACCCGATCCCGGCCGGATAATTTTTATCAGGCCTGGATCAATACCTATACCGATCCGGAATTTGCGGCGGCCGTCGCGCGGATGCAGGCCCATGTCGACAAGGCCGCCACCGGGGCCGGTGACGACGAACGCGCCCGCATGGGCAAGGCATTTCTGCGCTCGACCCAATATGAATTTATGTTCTGGGACAGCGCGTGGCGGCAGGTCACCTGGCCGGTGGGATAGCCCGGAACCGCCTTGCGGGCATGCCGTTTCAGGCGGCCTCCACAAAGTTCGCCAGCACCTTCTTTTCGCCGGCCTTGTCGAAGGCGATTGTGAGCTTGTCGCCCTCGATCTCGCGCACCCGGCCATAGCCGAATTTGATGTGGAACACCCGCGCTCCGATTTTTATTCCACCAGGGCCGGTGGATTTAGGGCCGGTGGATTTACCCGATGGTGCCTCCACCCGCCCGGCCCGGCCTTCGAGAATGGGCGGCCTTCCGCCGAAGGTATGGCCATTGGTGGTCCGGCCGCCGGAAGGCGCAAAATCCTGCCCGCGATTTTCGGTGAGGCGCCGCCAGCCGGGACTGTCATAGCCGCCGGTCACCGCCGGTTCGGCAATTGTGGCGGGGCCGCGCTGTCCGAAAAAGCCGGTCTCGGAGACGGCCTCGACATGCGCTTCCGGGATCTCGTCAATGAAGCGGGATGGCAGCACATTCTGCCAGCGCCCATAGATCTGTCGATTGGCGGAAAACAGGATCACTGCCCGCTCCCGCGCGCGCGTCAGGCCGACATAGGCAAGGCGGCGTTCTTCCTCAAGCCCCTTGATCCCGTTTTCATCGACCGAGCGTTGCGAGGGGAAGACCTGCTCCTCCCAGCCCGGCAGGAAGACCAGCGGAAATTCCAGCCCCTTGGCCGCATGGAGCGTCATGATCTCCACCTCGTCATCGGCACCCGGACGATCGAGATCCATCACCAATTGCACATGCTCGAGATAGCCCGAAAGGCTATCGAAGCTGCGCATGGCCTCGACCAGTTCCTTGAGATTGTCGAGCCGGGACTGGCTTTGGGGTGTCTTCTCGGCCTGAAGCATTTCGACATAGCCGCTCTCTTCGAGCACAATTTCCGCGAGCTCCGGAAGCGGGAGGCTGGTGGCCTGTTTCCGCCAGCGCGAGAGATCGGTCAGGAACCGGTTGAGCCCGGTGCGCGCGACGCCGCGGACTTCATCGGCCCCGCCATGGAAATCAGCCGCCTGGCACAGCGACACCCCGCGCGCACGGGCAAATATCTGAAGCTTTTGCAGCGAGCTTTCGCCCACCCCGCGCCGCGGATTGTTCACCACCCGTTCGAATGCCAGATCATCGTCGGGCTGGTGGACGAGGCGCAGCCAGGCATGGGCATCGCGGATCTCGGCGCGCTCGAAGAAGCGCGGCCCACCGATCACCCGATAAGGCAGGCCGAGCTGGATGAAGCGCTCTTCAAAGGCCCGCATCTGCCATGAGGCGCGCACAAGGATGGCGCATTCGGAATATTTCCGGCCATTGCGTCGCCAGTCCTCGATCAGTTCGGAAACCTGGCGTGCCTCGGTCTCCCCGTCCCATACCCCGCGGACCTCGACCTTTTCGCCGCCTTCGGCTTCCGTCCACAGGGTCTTGCCCAGCCGCCCGGAATTGGCCGCGATGAGGCCGGAAGCCGCCCCCAGAATATGGGCGGTCGAGCGGTAATTGCGCTCGAGGCGGACCACTTTCGCACCGGGGAAGTCGCGCTCGAAACGCAGGATATTATCGACCTCGGCCCCCCGCCAGCCATAAATGGACTGGTCATCATCGCCCACCACACAGAGATTCTTGGTTCCCTGGGCAAGAAGCCGCAGCCAGAGATATTGGGCGGTGTTGGTATCCTGATATTCGTCGACCATCAGGAAGCGAAACCGGCCGCGCCAATCCTCCAGGATATCGGGATGCTGCTGAAAAATCGTGATATTATGGAGCAACAAATCGCCGAAATCGCAGCAATTCAGGGTTTTAAGCCGGTCCTGATAGGTCTGGTAGAGCTCGGCCGCGCGCCCGTCGGCAAAGCTTTTGGCCATATGCGCATCCACGCGCCGGGGTGACAGCGCGCGGTTTTTCCAGGAATCGACGATTCCGGCAAACAGCCGTGCCGGCCAGCGCTTCTCGTCCACCCGGGCGGCTTCCAGCACCTGCTTGATCAGCCGGATCTGGTCATCCGTGTCGAGGATGGTGAAGCTCGAGCGCAGTCCGACCAATTCACAATGGCGGCGCAGGATCTGGTTGGCGATGGAATGAAAGGTTCCGAACCACTGGAGCCCTTCCGAGGCCGGCCCAAGCATGTGGGCGACGCGTTCCTTCATCTCGCGCGCGGCCTTGTTGGTAAAGGTCACGGCGAGAATCTGCCAGGGTTTTGCCCGTCCGGTGGCCAGAAGGTGAACCAGCCGCGTGGTCAGCACCCGGGTTTTCCCCGAGCCTGCACCCGCGAGGACCAGAACGGGCCCGTCCAGGGCTTCCACGGCCTCTTTCTGCTCGGGATTGAGTCCGGCGAGATAAGGCGCGGAAATGGCCACTCGTGGTGCTGCGCGCTGGGACACCGGAATTCCGGCGGAAGGGGCGGCAGATGTGGCAGGTGAGGTTGGGGAGACAGTCATCCTTGAAGCCTAAATGATTCTGCGCATATCTGTTAACGACAGATTACCGCACTTCATCGCGCGCTTGTGGAAAAATGCGAAGCCATCTAGCGATGGAAACGCCCTGAAATTTCGGTATCCATGACCCGATAGCGCCTCCGTCGGGCCTGCGGGGGATGCGCCACCTTGTAACGAACGGAATTGAACTTGGATATTTCGACCTGGTTTCTGCTCGCTGATACCACGCAAATCGTCACGGCGGTCGCGGCCCCTGCCGCAGACGGAGGACACGGATCCGGAGGATTAACCGGAGGAGCCGCCCTTGCGTTGTTTCAGGTCATATTGATTGACCTCGTTTTGGCTGGCGATAATGCAGTCGCTGTCGGCCTCGCGGCTGCCGGCCTTGCCGCCGGGATGCGGGCGAAGGTGATTTTCTGGGGCGTGGCTGCGGCAGTGGTAATGCGTATCGCATTTGCCCTGGTTGCCACCCGGCTTCTGGCGGTGCCTGGCCTGCTGCTGGCCGGCGGTCTGTTGCTGATCTGGGTTGCATGGAAATTGTGGCGGGAATTGTCAATCGCCGCAAATGAATCCCAGTCAATGGTGCCCGGTGACCACCCGATCAGCGAAACCGCGCCCAAGACCTGGGGCGCGGCCTTCCGGCAGATCCTGATTGCGGACCTGTCAATGTCGCTCGACAATGTGCTGGGGGTCGCGGCGGCCGCGCGCGAGCATCCGGTGATCATGGCATTCGGCCTCGTTCTGTCGGTCGCGCTGATGGGCTGGGGTGCCACCTGGATCGCCAATGCGCTGCACAAGCATCGCTGGATCGGCTGGGCCGGCCTTGTGGTGATCATCATCGTCGCGCTGAAAATGACCTGGGAGGGGGCTGAACAGCTTCTTCACCTCATTCCCGGCTAGATGTGAGCGCGTTCAGAAAAAGTGGAATCCGGTTCTCGCCTGAACGCGCTCCAAATCATTGAATCCGGGCATTTTCAATTCAGACATTCGGCCCGGATTTCCTTGAAAATGCTCCAGAGACCGGGCCATGCGCCAGTCGCACTCCTGCCGGGAACCGGATTCGGTCATGCTGTCACTCATTCTCGCGCGCGGGCGCAATGGCGTGATCGGGGTCGGCGGCGGGCTTCCCTGGCGACTCGGGGCCGATCTCGCCTGGTTCAAGCGCGTGACCCTTGGCAAGCCGATGCTGATGGGACGACGAACCTGGGAGAGCCTGCCGCGCAAACCCTTGCCCGGGCGCCCCGCTGTGGTTTTGAGCCGGACAGAGACCGGCCCCTTGCCCGGAGCGCTCGTGTTTTCCGCCCTCGACAGGGCGCGCGCCGCCGCTGCCGCCATGGCCACCGCGCGCGGGGCTGACGAGATATTCGTGATCGGGGGCGCGGCGCTCTACCGGCAATGTCTCGACATCGCCGACCGGATCTATCTGACTGAAGTGGATGCAGAACCCGACGGCGATGTATTTGCGCCGGCCATCGGCCCGGAATGGGTCGGCATAGCGCCGGCAAGCTTCCATCCCGCCGATGATCGCAATTCGGCGGCCTTTACCACGCAGATTCTGGAACGTGTGGCACCGTCGTCTGGCACAGCAAATATTTGAGAAATCACCGGACCCCAGCGACGCGCCCGCTTCGGTTCGGGCACTCAACGCCATTGACGCGGGCTGAGGCGCTCTATTGTGCGCGGCGGTGAAAGCAGTTTATCAGCATGGTGTGCCATGCGTTTTGGGCCCCTTTGGGGGCCACCGGGTGTTGGGAGCGAGAATGCCGATCCGCCAGATGACAGATATCATCCGCTTCGAGGGTGAGGACGACGAGAAGGCCCAACCCGAAGCGGGCGAAGGCGTGCCAGCTGGCAAGGCTCTGTGGAAAGCGCGCACCATCCTGCTCACTGGCGAGATCAATGACAAGCAGGCATATCGGGTGTGCGGGCTTTTGCTGGCGCTCGCGGCCGAAAGCGATGACCCGATCACGCTGGTACTCTCGTCGCCCGGCGGGCATGTCGAATCCGGCGACATGATCCATGACATGATCGGCTTTGTGACACCGCGGGTGAAAATTCTGGGCACCGGTTGGGTGGCTTCGGCCGGCGCGCTGATTTTTTGCGGGGCGCCGCTCGCGGACCGCTTCTGCCTGCCCAATACACGGTTTCTCTTGCATGAACCGCGCGGCGGCGTAGGTGGTGCGGCCTCCGATGTGCAGATCCAGGCGCGCGAGATCCTGCGGATGCGCGAAAGGCTCAACCGCATTTTCGCCGCCGCCACCGGCCAGAGCTATGAGCGGATCAAGTCCGACACCGACCGCGATTACTGGATGCAGGCGCAAGAGGCGAAGGAATATGGCCTGGTCGGTTCGGTCATCCGCACTGCAAGCGAGCTCAAATAGGTCTCGGATCCCACCGACAATTGGCCGATCGGATCAGGAAGCCTTTAATAAATGTTTTTAAAATCAATATGATTTAAAATATTTGTTCCGGAGGGGATTGTCACAATCCTCTCACCTGTCGGGTTTCGATCAGGCGCGCCTTTGACGAGTCACTCCCGCTCCGCGCCTGATCGCCGCAGGCGCTTGACGGCACTGTCCCGGGCTTTGCCATCGAGCCTTCTTTCTTTCGCGGCTTTCCCCGGCCGCGTGGGAATCCGTTTCTTCTCGCGCAAGGCCGCCTGCCGGCATAAGGCCGTGAGCCGCTCCACCGCATCGGCCTTGTTGCGCTCAAGGTCGCGGAAACGCTGCGCCTTGATGACGATCACGCCATCCTTGCTCGCCCGGGTGCCGGCGAGGCGGAGCAGTTTTTCGACAATATCCTCAGGGATGCCGGCTGCGAGCGGCGCAAAGCGCAATTCGCAGGCCGATGACACCTTGTTGACATTCTGGCCCCCTGGGCCGGACGCCCGGATGGGAATAAGCTCGATCCGGTCGAGATCAAGCCCGAACCGGCCTCCGATCGCGATGAGCCGCGGCCCGGTCGGCTCACTCATTTCCAGCTATCGACATAATCGCGACGTTCGACGCCTTCGGCCGCCGGGCCGACATCGAGCGGGTCGCGCGTGTCGATCATCACCGCATATTCGTCGGTGGCGGGCTTGTCCTGCACCAGCATCTTGCGGAGTGCCTTTGGATGCGGGCCATGGGTGAAGCCGGCCGGGTGAAAGGTCATCATGCCGGCCTTGATATTGTCGCGGCTGAAGAAATCCCCGGAATGATAGAACAGAACCTCGTCATAATCATCATTATTGTGGAAAAACGGGATCTTGATCGCGCCGGGATCGGTCTCGAAGGGCCGCGGGCAGAAGGTACAGACCACGAAGCGGTCGGAGACGAAGGTCGTATGCGCCGAAGGGGGCAGATGATATCGGTGCGAGACCACCGGCCGGAAATGCTTCACATTGATCCGCGCCACGGCAAGTTCCCCGTGCCAGCCCAGCGCGTCGAGCGGATTATAGGGAAAGGTCGCCACCGAGACTTCCTTGCGCTTCTTGATCTGCACCGAAGTTTCGACATCCATTGCCTGGAACGCACGAAAGGCCTTGTCCATTTTCGGCGTGTCGAGCAGGGCCGGGTCAAAAAACGCATGTGGCCCCAACAGCCCGCGATCGGGAAGGGTGAAATGGGTATTGCTGGCCTCGATGGCCAGAACCCGCATCACGCCTTTGAGCGAGACCCGCCACATGGTTCCCCGCGGGATATAGATATAATCTCCCGTTTCGATCACCAGCCGGCCGTAATCACAGAAGAATTCGCCGGTTCCCTGATGGATGAACAGCAATTGGTCGCCATCGCCATTGCGCATCAGCCCCGGCCCGTTGCCCGCCACCTGCCAGAAGCGAATTTCGCAGGAGGCATTATGCAAAACGACCGGCGCATTCCACAGGGATTGCTCGGTCGAGTTCAGCGCGGTCAGGTCGAATGCGCGCGGCCGCAGCGGACCCTCGAATGAACTCCATCCCGTGGGGGGGCGTTTGTGGTAGACAAAGGATGCGGGACCAAAAAAGCCTTCCTTGGAAATTTCGCGCTCATAGGCCCCTTCGGGCAGATCGGCATGGGCCTGGCGGGAATATTGCCCCTCGGCGGCGCGGATCGGCAGAAAATTGCGGGACTTCATCGTGGGTCGCCCTCATCCGCGAAAATGGAGATTTCCTTGTCGCCCGCCGAATCGAGGCGGGCGCGATACATGCCCGAAGTATTGAGCCCGAACGCGGTTTCTCCGCGCGGACCGATGGCGATCACCCCGCCATCGCCGCCAAGCGCGGTCAGTTCCGAGGTGATCACCTGACGCAGGGCCGCCTGAATCGATAATCCGCGCAGCTCGACCAGCGCGCAAATCCGCCGCGCCACCCCGAGCCGGAGGAAATATTCCCCCGTGCCGGTGGCGGATACCGCGCAGATTCCATCCTGGGCATAGGTCCCCGCCCCGATGATCGGCGCGTCACCCACCCGTCCCCAGCGTTTGCCGGTGGTGCCGCCGGTCGAGGTTCCCGCCGCCCATTGTCCCTTCTGGTCCATCACCGCAACGCCAACGGTGCCAAAGCCATGGGTCGCGGAGTCAATTGCGGCGGCCTTGACCGCTGTGTGGGCGACATTCTTCGCAGCTTTGGGGACACCGCGCGGCCTTTTGGGGGGTGCCTCGCCCCGGGCCGCCAGAAACCGCACCAGCCCCTGCCAGCGCCGTTCAGTGAAAAAATAACCCGGTTTCACCTGTTCGAGCCCATTGCTCGCCGCAAAGCGGTCGGCATCGGCCCCGGCCAGCAAGACATGCGGGCTTTTTTCCATCACCGCCCGCGCGGCCGAGATGGGGTGGCGCGTGGTCCGGAGCCCCGCGACGGCCCCCGCCTTCAGGCCCGTACCCTCCATGATCGAGGCATCGAGTTCATTGCGCCCCTCCGCGCTGAACACCGCCCCGCGCCCGGCATTGAACAGCGGATCGTCTTCCATCAGCGTGATAGCGGCCTCAATCGCGTCCAGCCCCGCCCCGCCTTCGGCGAGGATTTTGGCACCCGCGGCAAGCGCCTTGTCGAGCGCGGCGCGATAGGCAGCGTCGAGATCGGGTGACAGCTGCGCCCGATCGATCACCCCGGCTCCGCCATGGATGACGATCGACCAGCGGGGCGTTTCGGCGCGTGCAATGGTGAGGGAGCCCGCGACAGCCATGGCGGCACAGGCCGCGAGGATAAACCGGTGTTTCACTTGGCCTCCGCCGTCAGAACGCCGCGACGGATCTGGTCGAGTTCGATGGACTCGAACAACGCCCGGAAATTTCCCTCGCCAAAGCCTTCATTGCCCTTGCGCTGAATGAACTCGAAAAAGATCGGCCCGATCGCATCGCGCGAAAAGATCTGCAACAGCAGCCCCTGACCCTCGCCCGGGGCACCGTCGATCAGGATATGGCGCTGGCGCAAATCCTCGATGCTCTCGCCATGGCCGGGCAAACGCTGGTCGATCAGCTCGTAATAGGTCCCGATGGTTTCCTGAAGATCAATTCCATTGGCACGCAGGCGATCGACGCTCGCATAAAGATCGTCCGAGCCCAGAGCGATATGCTGGATACCCTCGCCATTATAGCGTCGGAGAAATTCCTCGATCTGATCGACCTTGCCCTCGTCGCCCTTGGATTCATTGAGCGGGATCCGGATCTTGCCACAGGGGCTGGTCATGGCTTTCGAGACGAGGCCCGTGACCTTGCCCTCGATATCGAAATAGCGGATCTGGCGGAAATTGAAGATCCGCTCATAGAATTCCGCCCATTTAGCCATATTGCCGCGCAGGACATTATGGGTGAGGTGGTCGATATAGGTCAGGCCGATCGCGTTCTGCGCTGAATCAACCGACGCTTCCGGACGGGGCCGGAAATCGACATCATAGATATTCTGTGCCCCATAACGATCGACAAAATAGATATTGACGCCGCCAATTCCCTTGATGGCCGGAATGTCGAGCTCCATTGGTCCGATCGGGCCATCCACGGGCTCTGCCCCTCGCCGGATCGCCTCGGCGAAAGCGTGACCGGCATCATGCACGCGAAAGGCCATGGCATTGGCCGAAGGGCCGTGCACGGCGCGAAATTCCGCCGGCTGGCCGGAATCTTCCATGTTGAGAATGAAATTGATGTCGTGCTGGCGGTAATGGACGACATTTTTCGAGCGGTGCCGACCGAATTCGACAAAGCCCATGCGTCGGAAAATTGTCGCGAGCGCCCCGGGATCGGGCCCGGTGAATTCCACGAATTCAAAGCCATCCGTACCCACGGGATTTTCGAACAGATCGGCCATGGCCATTCCCTTTCGGCAGTTTTGCGCACGGCCATGGTGCACTTTGCGCGTTGATTTGGCAAATCCGGAACGAATCCACCCATGGGGTGCGGATTCATGGAAAAGCTGTTCCTGAAACGGCCAATGGCCCCGTGAATCGCTGGCCTCCGAGGCGGGTCAGGAATCCGGCGATTGACCTTGGCCCGGCCCCTT
>JAKFWO010000004.1 GCA_021731815.1 Hyphomonadaceae bacterium
CAATGGTCGAGAAATCGGCCGGATGCGTTCCAAAACCCGCCGTGGTCGCTACCGACGATACCGGGCGCGCCGAAAACCGCAGATTCGGGACGTCGAGATAACGGACACCGAGATCGAAATGCAGGCGACGCGACAATTTCAATCCAACGCCGGCCACGCCCTGCCAGGCAAAGCCGGTATCGGTGTCGTCGAAGCCGTTAAAGGCCTGTCCCGACGCGTTAAACAGATTCTGCACATTGCTGTTGATCCGCGCAATGCCGATCCCACCACCGAGATAGGGCTTGATCGTACCCTTGTGGTTGAAATCCTTGATCAAATTAAACAGTACCGGCACGGCGTGCAAATTGCCATTGGTCCGGACAAACGTGCCCGCGGGCTGGGTTCCGATAAAGTCGCGACCGGGGGTCGTGCCTACGTCAACCCGGTTATGGAACGAGCTCACCGTGGCTTCGGCGCGGATACCCCAGCCAAAGCCATAGCCAATGCCGCCACCATAAATGACGCCGCCATCGGTGCCAGGCGATTCGTCAAGCTGCCCTGCCACTGCCGGCCGCGGCGGATCGATATCGTGGTCGCCGCCAAAGGTATAGCCGACGTCGAGCCGACCATACCAGCCCTCCTGGGCGACTGCCATTGTTGGAACCGAAACCATGGCCGCCGCAGCGGAGGCCCATACAAGCGCTTTCTTCATGCCCATCCCCTCAGATGAAATTATTCCCGGACAACCGGACTGCGTTGAGCCCGATTAACCGCGGCCACACCGACACGCGCCCTTCCTATACCGAAAGATTTGCGCTGGCTATTCCCAAGGTGTGACTTTTCGACGACACATGTCAAGAACTTACGGCGATTTCGGGGAAGCCCGGGCTGGATCCACCCGGCAATGGCCGGTTGACGGGCATTTCAGGAACCCGTCCCATGACCACCCACCTCAGCCGCCCGCGCGGTGAAGGCGGCCTCGAGGTCGGCGACGAGATCGTCGGGATCCTCGAGCCCGACATGAAGCCGCACCAGCGGTCCCATACCCCGCCAGGAACCACAGGATCGCGCCATCTCTCCATCCGCCGGAATGGCGAGGCTCTCATAGCCACCCCACGAAAACCCATGGCCGAACAGCCGCATCGCCCGATAAAATGCATCGAGCGCCGGGGCAGGGGTGAGTTCCATCTCAAACCCCAGAAGGCCGGTGGCGCCAGTAAAATCACGCTTCCAGATTTCATGCCCCGGATCGCCGGGCCATGCGGGATACAATACGCGCAGGACCTCCGGCCGGCCCGCCAGAAATTCCGCGACGATCCGCGCGCCGGCCTCATGCGCCTTGAGCCGCACCCCCATCGTTCGTAATCCGCGCAGGCAGAGATAGACATCCTCGGGGCCAACCGAGATTCCGAGCAGCCGCGCTGCCTCCTTGACCCGTGAATCCAGAACCGCACTGCCCGATATGACCGCTCCCATCAAGGCATCGGCATGGCCGACCTGATATTTGGTCGCGGCCTGTACCGACAGATCAATGCCATGGTCGAAGGGCCGGAAATAAATTCCCGCGCTCCAGGTATTGTCGAGCAGGCTTATCGCCCCATGGGCCCGCGCGGCCGCCGCAATGGCCGGACAATCCTGCATCTCGAAGGTAAGCGATCCCGGGCTCTCCATCACGACGAGCCGCGTATCAGGCTGAAAAAATGCGGCGATCCCCGCCCCGATCAGCGGATCATAGAACCGCGCATGCACGCCCAAACGCGGCAGAAAGCGCTCACAAAAGCGCCGGGTCGGCCCATAGACACTGTCGGTGACCAGAATATCGTCGCCGGCCTCGACCACCGACAGGATGGCGAGGGTGACCGCCGAGAGCCCCGAAGATGTGACCTGCGTCCCCGCGCCGCCCTCGATTTCCGCCAGCGCACTCTCGAGCGCCCTTTGGGCCTTGTGCCCGGAGCGGCCATAGGTGGGACCCGCGCGCCCCGAAAACAGATCAGCAGTGGCAGCATGCAGGATGGTCGAGCCGCGCTCGATGGGCGGATTGACGAGGCCCGACCATTCGCTGGTTGCCCGCCCGGCATGGACCATTTTTGTGGCATTGCGCCAATTCGCCCGCCGGGCGGCGATGGCCGGGTCCTCGTCGCGCGCACTCATGCGCCGGCTCCCCCGACCGCACCGACCACCGGGTCCGGCCCGGGCTGGCCCCATTCGGCCCAGGATCCGTCATAGATCGCTGCCCGCCAGTTCCCGAGCTGCGCCAGCGCCAGAGCCACGATCGCGGCTGAAATTCCCGACCCGCAGGTCGCCACCGCGCGCGCCATGGGATCGACACCCGCTTCCGAAAGCACTGCCTGCAATTCGGCACGCGGTTTCAGGGTCTGGTCGGGCGCGATCAGGCTCGCATAAGGCAGATTGATGGCATTGGGCATGTGCCCCGCCCGCAATCCCGGCCGGGGCTCGGGTGCCAGCCCCCAAAAGCGGGCCGCCGGGCGGGCGTCGAGTATCATCTCGCCTCCCGCTTCCACGATCGCGCGCATCTGGCTGTGCTCGCGCACGAGGTCAGAGCGCATCACCGGGGTGAACAAGGAATGGTGGCGCAGGATCTCTTCGCCCTCCTCCGCCAGCCCCCGGCCTTCGCGCCGCCATTTCGGCAGGCCGCCATCGAGGACTTGCACCTCCTCATGCCCCATGGCCCGGAACATCCACCACATACGCGCGGAGGACCACATGCCGGTCTGGTCATAGACCACGACGCGCATGCCATCCCCGATACCGAGCCCCTGAACCGCCGTCGCGAACGCTCCCGGCCCCGGCAGCATATGGGGCAATCCGCGCTGCTGGTCGGAATGGGCGTCGATGTCGAAGAAGCGGGCACCGGGCAAATGGGCGGCCGCAAATCCCGCGCGGGGATCGAGGTCCGAACCGATCGGCGCAAGACTCGCATCCAGAATCCGCAGATCGGGATCCGCCAGGGCATCTGCAAGCGCGCCCGTGGAAATGAGCGGAGAGGCAGGACGCGTCATTGCGCCGCCTCCAAAGGTTCAGCCAGCCAGTCCGGCACAGGCAGCCCGCGCGCGGCCAGAAATTCCCGGTTGAAGATCTTGCCCTGATAGCGCGCGCCCGGATCGCACAGAATGGTGACGATCGTCTTGCCCGGCCCCAGAATGCGTGCGAGCTGCATTGCGCCCGCAATATTGATCCCCGAGGAACCACCCAGACACAGCCCCTCTTCCGCGATCAGGCCATAGACGATCGACAGGGCTTCGGCATCCGCGATCCGGAAGGCGTGATCGACCACCACCTGTTCGAGATTGGCGGTAACCCGCGACTGGCCGATGCCCTCCATGATCGAATTGCCGTCTGCGGCCAGAACGCCGGAGCTGTACCAGGAATAAAGGCTCGCCCCGAACGGGTCGGCGATACCGATGGCGACTTCCTTCTTGCGCGCCTTGAGCGCGTTCGACACCCCGCCCAGGGTGCCGCCCGACCCCACGGCGCAGACAAAGCCATCGACCCGGCCGGCGGTCTGCTCCCAGATCTCGGGGCCGGTGGTCTCCTCATGGGCGCGCCGGTTGGCGATATTGTCGAACTGATTGGCCCAGAAGGCACCTGCGGGCAGGGTGGCGTTCAATTCTTCGGCCACCCGTGCGGAAAAGCGGACATAATGATTGGGGCTTGCCGATGGCGCGGGATCGACCTCGATCAGCCTTGCGCCCAGAATGCGCAGCGCGTCCTTCTTTTCCTCGCTCTGGGTGCGCGGGATGACGATCACCACTTTGTAGCCCAGTGCATTGCCGACCGTCGCAAGCCCGATCCCGGTATTGCCGGCGGTCCCTTCCACGATGGTGCCGCCGGGCCGCAACTGGCCCCGCGCCTCTCCGTCGCGGATGATGAACAGGGCCGCGCGGTCCTTCACGGACTGGCCGGGATTCAGGAATTCCGCCTTGCCGAGAATCTCGCAGCCGGTTTCTTCGGAAGCGCGGCGCAGGCGGATGAGCGGCGTGCGCCCGATCGCGTGAACCACATCAGGAAATATGTGCATGAAACTTCGCCCTTGAGTGGGGAGCGAATGTGCCGGCGCGCCGGGTGGCGCGCAAATGTCAAGCGCAGTTGTCAAGCCCCGGTGACCGCCCCGGTGACCGGATTACCGCCGGGCCGCTATCGGACCAATTGCGCTGTTCGCAGGGTGGTGCCAGACTGTGTTCGCGGCCATGGGTTGCACGAAATGCCCGGTTGGTGGCAGACTGGCCCCGGATATCGACAATCGGGGACGCAATGGGGACGAACAACCAACAGACAAAAGCCGGCGCTCAGCCGACGCGGATCGGAATTTCCGTGTTGGTGGCGGGGATGCTCGGGATCGCACTCGCCGCGCTGGGAATCGCATTTTTCATTTTGCGCACACCCGATCTTCCGGCCGATCGGCTCGAAAAAACCTATGCCGGCGCGCCCTCCCAATTTCTGACCCTGCCCTCGGGGCTGCGTGTTCATGCCCGCATTTCGGGCGCAGACGATGCCCCTGCGCTGTTATTGCTGCATGGCTCTGCTTCGGCGCTCTTCACCTGGGAGGCCTGGCGCGAAAGATTCTCGGCAACACATCGGGTGATTTCGATCGACCTGCCCGGCCATGGATTGACCGGACCGGATGCCAAAGCGCGCTATTTTCCCGCCGCCATGGTCGATTTGATCGAGGAATTGCGCCTGGCACTGGGAATAGAGCGCCTGGCCATTGCCGGCAATTCCATGGGGGGTGAGCTGGCCTGGCGTTATGCCGCGAAATATCCCGACCGCATGACCGCCCTCATCCTGCTCGCTCCAGCGGGAGCCGAACTGACGCTGAGCGACAGCGAAAAGCGCAAGGGCGCGCGCGGATTCGCGCTGGCGCGGGTGCCAGTGGTCAATCAGCTCGTGCGGTACATCACGCCCAAAAGCCTCGTCAAACAGGGGCTTCTGGCATCGTTTCATGATGACAGTCTGGTCACGCCGGAAAAAGTGACGCTTTATTGGTCGATGCTGCGGCGCAGCGGCAATCGCGCCGCCCTGCTGGAGCGCTTCCGCGCCCGTCCGGCCGGCAATTCCGTTGCCTCGGACCGCGCCGAGCAGATGCGGCTGGTGCGGACGCCCACGCTCATCATCTGGGGCGAGGAGGATGCCATTCTGCCCGCCCGCATTGCCCCCCAGATTCAGGAGGCGATCCGCGAAAGCCGCCTCGTGCTCATGCCCGGGACAGGCCATGTGCCCCAGGAAGAGCGCCCGGAGGAAAGCGCGCTCGAAGCCGCCAATTTCCTCGCTTTGTGGCACCGCGAGGCGGAATATCCGGAAGCGCCAATCGCAAGCGGGGGGCTTGAGCCGTGAGATTTTGCGTCAGGACATCAAAGGAACAAATTTCCGTCGCCCTATCCGCATTCACGCCACCGCTTCGAGATCCATGCCATTGGCTGCCGTAACGCGGACATTGACGATCGTTCCGGGCTCCCAATGGGCCTCGCTCTCCACAAATACCGCCCCGTCCACTTCAGGGGCATCGGCGGTGGAGCGCGCCTGATAGAAGCTGCCCTCCTCGTCCCAGCCATCGATCATCACCGGGATCTCGCGCCCGACCATGGCCTCGGCCCGCGCCTCCATGATCGCAGTCTGGATCTCCATGAAGCGCGCATGGCGCTCGTCCTTGACCTCTTCGGGCACATGACCGGCCAGAGCTGCAGAAGCGGCACCCGCCACATTTTCATATTTGAACACGCCCGCCCGGTCGATCCTCGCTTCCTCGAGGAAATCGAGCAGCGTTTCGAATTCGCCCTCCCCCTCACCCGGAAAGCCGACGATGAAGGTCGAGCGGATGGCGAGATCCGGGCAGGTCCGCCGCCACGATGCCAGGCGCTCCAGCACCCGGTCCTGCCGCGCGGGTCGCCGCATGGCGCGCAGGACTTCCGGGGCCGCATGCTGAAAGGGGATGTCGAGATAAGGCAGGATCCTGCCCTCGGCCATGAGGTCTATCACTTCATCCACATGCGGATAGGGATAGACATAATGGAGGCGCACCCACACGCCGAGATCGCCCAATTCGCGGCACAGATCATAAAACCGCGCGCGGACGGTTTTGTCCCTGAATTTGCTCTCGGCGAATTTGAGGTCGAGGCCATAGGCCGAAGTGTCCTGGCTGATGACCAGAATCTCCTTCACGCCCGCCTTGACCAGGGCCTCGGCCTCCTTGAGCACGGCCGAAGCCGGGCGCGAGGCCAGATCCCCCCGGATCGAGGGGATGATGCAGAAGCTGCACCGGTTATTGCAGCCCTCGGAGATTTTCAGATACGCGAAATGACGTGGCGTCAGGCGCACGCCTTCGGGCGGCACCAGATGGACGAAAGGATCATGCAAGGCGGGGGCATGCGCGCGGACCGCTTCCATCACCTGCTCATATTGATGCGGGCCAGTGATTGCGAGCGTTTTGGGATGGGCGGCGCGGATGAGTTCGGCCTCGGTCCCGAGGCAGCCGGTAACGATCACCCGGCCATTTTCGGCAATGGCTTCGCCAATCGCTTCGAGGCTCTCGGCCCGCGCACTGTCGAGAAAGCCGCAGGTATTGACCAGCACCAGATCGGCACCGGAATGGTCGGCGGCGAATTCATAGCCCTCGGCCCGCAGCCGGCTCAGAATCCGTTCGGAATCGACGAGCGCCTTGGGGCAGCCCAGCGATACCAGCCCGATCCGGGGCGCTTTCGGGCGGGAAGAGAGACGGGTAGCAGAAGCGGTTTTCGCCACAGAAAAGCTCACGGGACTGGGGGAGAATAAAGACTGGTTCCGGCCTCGCGCCATGGGCCGGACGATCGGGACGCTGTCGCCACGAAATTGTGACGACGCGCGGAAATTCACAAATCCGGGCCCGGACTTCCGGACCTAACAAATTCCGCGCAAAGAGGTAAGGGAGAAGGCTGCATGCCTGAACCGCCCAGCGACGGGAAGCCAATTTTTTGCGACATGGAACACATGATGAAGCCGGATGACCATTCAGAATCCGATGGTTCGAACGCCGCCGAAGCCCGCCGGATCATCACGCAACTCGGCCTCGGGCCCCATCCCGAGGGCGGCTGGTATCGCCGGACCTGGGCACGCAGCGGCGAAGGGGATGCGCGCCCGGCGGCGACCGCGATCCTGTTCCTCCTCGAGGCCGGCCAATCCTCTGCCTGGCATCGGGTCGATGCCGATGAGATCTGGTTCTGGCATGCGGGCGCGCCGATCGAATTGCGCATCCTCGATGAAACAATGCCGCCCGGACGCCAGGTGCGGCTGGGCCCCGATGTACTCGAAGGGCAATCGCCACAGGAATGCGTGCCGGCCGGCCATTGGCAGGCGGCGGCGGCCGGTGCCGGCTACGGGCTGGTCAGCTGCGTCGTGGTCCCCGGCTTTCGCTTTTCGGGCTTTACGCTCGCCGATGCCGCGGAAATTGCGAGGCTCGACGCGCTGGCGGCGGGATGAACGATGGCCCCGGTCCGACAATTTTGTCCGGCTTGCGTCAAGCCGATTCCAGGATGCCCGGTTTGAATGGTTCCATGAAACCCGCAAACCGGGCCGCTTCCTGATGAACAATCGTCAAACGCACTACGCTTGGCGTTGCTGAAAAATCATCGTGTTTCCACTGGGATCATCGATGTAGATTTCGCGCGATCCCCAGGTCTGGTCGATCGGACCGGCGTGAACCGGCGAGTCTGGCCTGGCCGGTATTGTCAGGCCACGTGCGAGAAACGAATTGAACAGCCCGTCGACGTCGTCGCACAGAATGATGACTGAGGAAGTCCCGACCCGGGTCCCGCCGTGAACGAGATTGAGATGCAATTCCTCGCCGTTGCGCTTCAAACCCGCATAAAAGGGGTGATCCTGAGGCGAAATGAATTCGAGCCCGAAATCCAGCACTCTGGTGTAGAAGGCGATTGCCTCGGACAGGTCGCGTACCAGCAAAAGGGGAATAAGCATCTGATCCATGGCTGATGTGATCGACACGCAGAATGTGAGAACGCTCCCCCGGTTCGGCAATTGGCGCAATCGGGAAAACCCTGCTGAAACGCTGAATTTTTGGCGTAGCCTGCCATCAACGACATTCAGATGGCGATCATGATATCCCGGTGTTCAGTGTTTTCGAACCACGCACACCAGTTTTGGCCCTTCGCGTTCCATACACTTCGCTCTCAATCTGAAAGCTAATGCCGGGCGGCCTCGTGTTTGGCTGGCTTGTGTCCGGCTGGCTTGTGTTCAACTTGCGTGGCTTCCTCGGGCGCGACCGCGCCATGGTCGTCGGGAGCGGCCAGGGAAGCGGCTGGCGGCTCCGCAGACGCTGCCGCCGGAACAGACTCGCTTGCCGACTGGATGAAGGGCGCGCTCGCCCGTCGCTCGAAGCGGACCTCAAGGTCGAAAGCGGCCAAAGGCGGGCTTTCAAGCCGGGTCCCAAAGCGTGCGGTCTCGCCGGGCCCGAGTTCGGCGACCTCGAGCCCGAGGCTCCAGGCATAGACCTCCTTGCCGGCATCATTGCGCAATCCCACGCGCACGATCGGTGCCGGGTGCGGCTGGTCGGAGACATTGCGCACGCTGCCGCTGATTACCAGAACGGGAGTGACACCGGAAATCTTCCGCTCGGCCTTCACATCGGCAAAATCAAGCCCGAAGGCATTGACCGGCGCGCCGATCGCGGCATAGGCCCCCGCTGCTTGCGGCCAGACCGCAACAAGGGGTGCGCGAAACAGCCAGGCCCCGGCCAGCAGGGTCACACCTGCCACCGCCGTTGCGCTCCAGGCAATGGCGACACCCTTGAATTTTGCCTTGCGGTCTGTCTCTGCCCGGTTGCGGCGGGCGGCATCATGGCCGGGTGATTGTCCGCCGCCCAGCCCGGCCCGCATCCGCTCGACACTGGTGCGGTTCCATCTCGGCGCATCGGCCCTCTCTTCGCCAGACCCGTCTCCGTCAGAATTGGGGCCGTCGTCAGCCGAAGCATGGGTCCAGACATGCCCGCAGGCGGCACAGCGAAGACGGCGCGCCCGGGCACCAACTTCCTCGTCCTCGGCGAAATAGCGGGTGGTGCAAGAGGGGCAGGTCAGGATCATCACGGTCTCATTTCGGCGGAGTTTCAGCGGACAGGGTAAAAGCCGGGAATTATGGCCCGGAATGATTTTTCTTCCCGGTGATTCAGGCATCCCCGGTGATTCAGGCATTGCGCCCGCGACGTTTTCGAATCAGAATTCAACTGCGAATTCGTTAATGATTTCGCTCATCTGCTTCTCCGCAGGGAACTTTCCGGCGCGGATTGGTGCGCCGATTCGGGGAAAGCCGGGACGATTCCGCAGGAAAACAGCCTGTGGACTGGCCGGAACTGAGGAAAATCGTCTTCTTCAGCGTCCATGAACACACGACGCAGTGTATGGGGATTCGGTACAAATTACCTGACATCGAAACACGAAGAATCTCATGCGGTCATCCGGCCGGCACCCAAGGAAAGAGATCCCCGCGGGGACCGGCACCGGATGCGACCGGACACAGCCGGGCGACAGAACAGCGAATGCGGGGTTTTTATCCGGAGCTGGACACCAGCGCAGGAGCTCCCGTGGATGCACATGATGTTTTCCTTTTATCGCCAAAGGGATCCGGCTTGACCCGACCATCCTCATCCGGGCACCTGCCGCTCATCCTGCGGGGCCGCAAACGCTGGCGGTTACTTGATCTGATCCTCGTCCTTCTGCTTGGCTGGGGCGCGGGCATGGGCTTTTTCGCGGCCTCTGCGGCGCGAATTCAGCAAACATCCGACAGCGCCGATGCGATCATTGTGCTGACTGGCGGGGCCGATCGCATCGAAGCCGGGTTTGATCTGCTGAAATCCGGCCGGGCTCGGACCCTGATGATCTCCGGCGTACATCCCGATGTGCGCGATTCCGAGGTCAAGGCCCGCTGGACGGGCCCGCCTTCGGACTATGAATGCTGCGTGCGGCTGGGGCGCAGCGCCCGCGACACTTTCGGCAATGCCAATGAAGTGGCAGCCTTTCTGCGTGCGGAAAATGCGCGTTCGGCGATCGTGGTCACCGCCGATTACCATTTGCCGCGCGCTTTGCTGTTGATCGAGCGCGCCGCCGGGGATCTGGAACTGAAGGCCTTTCCGGTGCGGGCAGCGCGGGCACGCGCCGCGCAATGGTGGTCTGATGCAGGTGCGTTTCGGCGGGTATCACTGGAATTTCTGAAATATTGCGCAATTGCCACCCGGGAATGGGTGAGCCGTCGGCCGGTCTGGCCACTTGCTCTCAGCGCAACAAAGGATAGAAATCGGCGAACGGAGCCAGGTCCGCCGGCACCGGACGATCCGGATAATCGGTGGTCCCTCCGCGAAAGACCCGCTCCTTGAACTTTCTCCGCTCCCTCCTGTTCGTCGTATGGCTCTACGCCGCAATGGTCGGGGTGGGGCTCGCTTTTCTGCCGGCCTGCGCGATCAGCCGCAAACTGTCGGCAGGCGCCATGCGGGCATGGGGCCGGGCGATCGTGTGGGGGATGCGGGTCATTCTCGGGATCCGTCTGGAAATCCGCGGGCGCGAGCACCTGCCGGCTGGCCAGATCATTCTTGCGGCCAAGCACCAGAGCATGTTCGAGACCGTCGCCATTTTTCTGGTGCTCGATGATCCCGCCATTGTGTTCAAGAAAGAACTGCTCTGGATGCCGGTTTTCGGCTGGTATTGCTGGCGCACCGGACAATTGCTGGTCGATCGTGAGGCCCATGCGGGCGCGCTCAAAAGCCTCATCCGCCGCGCGAAAGCGGTGGCCAGCGACGGGCGCTCGATCGTCATTTTTCCCGAAGGCACGCGCAGGGCACCCGACGCGCCCCCCGCCTACAAGCCGGGCGTGGCCGGACTTTATCGGCAATTGGGGCTGCCGGTGGTTCCAATGGCGCTCAATTCGGGCGTGTGCTGGCCGGCCCATGGCATTCGTCGCTATCGGGGAACCATTATTCTCGAATTTCTTCCGCTTATACCGACGGGACTTAAATCGGGGCCTTTCATGGCAGCGCTGGAGGAAGCGACGGAAACCGCAACGGCCCGGCTGGTAGCGGAAGCGCGCGCCCTGGCCAATGGCCATGCACATTCGGCCACCGGTAACCACGCGCCCCGCCCTCCTTCAGTGAATTCAGGCTAGCCATGGCAAAAGCGGAATCCGGGGCCGCAGGTTCCGACATTGATTTGTCTGCTTCTGCCCCGCTCGCCCGAAAGCAGCGCTTGCGACGGCTCGGCCTGATCTTTGGCTTTGGCGCGCTGATTCTTGCCTTCTATGGCATTTACTGGCTGCTCGCCGCCCGACATCTCGGCGCTGAATACGGGAAGTTTGTCCATGCCCAGGGCAAAGCGGGCGTGGAAATAAGTCAGGAATACCTGCACGTGTCCGGTTTTCCCTATCGCCTGACACTTGTTGTCGGCCGCCCCGATATCCGCTTCGATACCGGCTGGCGCTGGCAGGCCGAACGCGCTGTCATTCATATTTCGCCGCTCGATATCAGCCGGGCCTCGTTGGACCTGTCGCGCGGAACACATGTCGTCACGACACGGACTGGCGAGGAATGGCGGATCGATGCCCGCCGGATGCTCGGCCGGTCGGTGGTCAAGAGCGGGCGGCTGGTGGATCTTGGACTGAAAGCGGAAAATCTGCGCGCCATTCACCGCAACGGGCAAATGCGCTTTGACATCGTGCTTGCCTTTTCCGCAATTACCCCCGCTTCGCCCGACATCGTGCGCCTTGCACTGCGTCTCAAGGGTGGTGACGTCGATCCCGGTCTGCACCGGCACGACTTTCTTGGCGCGCGCCTCGAAAACGCCGAAGCTGCTCTGGAACTTGGAGGCGGTGCATCCGCAGATCTCTTGCAGAGCCTGTTCTCCCCCCTCCGGCTGCGCAATTGGGCGGCAGCCGGGGGTGAGCTTCAATTGAAGGAATCGCGGCTGGATTGGGGCCCGGCCCTCATTTCCGGGAAAGGTGCGTTACAGCTCGATGTCCTGCGCCGCCCGCAAGGGAGTTTACGGCTCGAGGTCAACCGCGTGGGCGATTTGGCCGAAGCGTTGATCGCTGCGCAAATGGTCAGCCCGGGTGCCGGCGAAGCCCTGAGGCTGGCGGCGTCGCTTGCAGCGTTGAATGGCGGGCGGGCCCCCCTGCCTTTCCGGCTGCGGGACGGCGACATGGCGCTCGGGCCCGTGAAGATCTTTGCAATCTCACCATTGCCGTAAAGTGCAATGCGCCTCGGCCACGCGATACGGTAGATCGAGCGGAAACACTGTCAATATTGCGCATCGTCTTCACGGAATTTTTGGTGATCGCGTGTAGTCTGCCGATCTCACAGAGAGCTTTCTGTCTCACATTCGATATTCGCTGCTTCCGTCTTTCCGGGAGCATGCACGCGGTATTGCCTTTATGCATCGCACACAGACCCGGGAGCTCTATTCCAAGGCCATGGGCTTCATTGCCCGGCGCGAGGATATTCGCTCCATCGACGCCCTGAACGCGATCTATCACGATCTCGTCTTTCCCTATGGTGTCGAAAGCTTTGCCTGCGCCGAAATTTACTCGCCCCGCGGCATGCCCAAGGCTGGCGTGATCTTCGGCAATCCGCATGAGGGATTTCTCAAGGATTACCGGCGCACGGAAGCGTTCCGGCACGATCCCATGCTGCGCGAGGCGCTGATTTCCCGCCAGCCTTTTGCCTGGTCGGATGTGATGTCGCGCGCCGATCTCAGCATCGAGGCACGGGCGGTGATGGACCTCGCGCGCAGCTGGTCGCGCTTTATGGGATTTGTGGTGCCCGTCCACCGGCTCAATGGTTCTATCGCCTCGATCGTGCTTGCAGGACGGGAGATGGATCTTTCCCAGGCTGTGCGCGGATATTTGCAACTGATTTCGATCTATTTTCACGATCTGGGACTGGCGCTTGCCAATCACAGCGATGATTCGGACCGGAACGAGGTTCTGCTCAGTCCCGTGCAAATCTGCTGCCTGACCGGAATGGCCCGCGGGATGAGCTATGCCGAGCTTGCGCTGCGTGAGCGGATGACCGAGGAAGAAATCGCGACCGAGATCGAGGCCGCCCAGGCTTTGCTCAAGGTGGATAATCCGGCGCAAGCGGTGTTCATGGCGCTGCGGCGCAATGAACTGACCTTGTAGGTCGCTTCCTTCTTAACGCGCATTGGACTGAAACCCGCTGCGGCGGCAATTGCCAATCGCGATGGAACACGCTTGTATGCGGCCGACGGTCCCCCGGCCCGGCTCGCTGGCCCATACAGGTTCTCATGCTGACACTCCATCATTTGCTGATCGGCCGGGCGCTGTTTACGCTCTGGCTGGTCGAAGAGCTTGAAGCTCCGCACGAATTGAAGATCTATCACCGCGACCCCGCCACGATGCGCGCGCCGATGGAACTCCGCGCCGTTCATCCCCTCGGCAAAGCGCCGATCATCGAGGATGGTCCGGTCACGCTCGCAGAATCCGGCGCGATCACCACCTGGCTGCTCACCCGCTACCGGAGCGACCGGGTTCTGGTTCCCGACAGTTCCGATCCGCAGCTCTGGGCGAACTATCTCTATTGGCTGCATTATCCGGAAGGCTCCGCCTTTCTGCCGCTCTTGATGGAATTGCTGATGATGCGCTCGGCTGCGCGGCCGGAACCCTTCGCGACCTTTGCCGCAGGCGAGGTTCCGCTCCATCTCGACCACATGGTCGAGGGGCTGGGCGACCGGGATTATCTGCTGGGCGCGCAGATTTCCGGGGCAGATTTCGGTTTCGCCTATATCGTGTCACTGGCCGGAAGGCTGGGCCTGCTCGGGTCCCGCCCGACGCTCCTCGCTTACCTCCAGCGCGTTACTTCGCGTCCTGCCTGTCAGCGGGCCATGGAAAAGACCGGGGAGCGGATCTGACCCTCCCTCTCCCCGCCCCTGAAGCCCCTCTCTGAACATCCGTCATCCCGGCAGAGCCGGAAGCCACGTCTGAAGGAATCCTCATGGCACTTCCCGGCCTGTTGCGCGATCGGTTGCGTCTGCCTGCAATCGCTGCCCCCTTGTTCATCGTCTCCAATCCGAAATTGACCATCGCCCAGTGCAAGGCCGGGCTGGTCGGCTCGTTCCCTGCGCTCAATGCGCGACCTCCGAGCCTGCTCGACGAATGGTTGGCTGAGATCACCGAGACGCTCGCGGCCCATGACCGCGCTTATCCCGAGGCGAAATCGGCCCCCTTTGCGGTCAATCAGATCGTCCATCGTTCGAATGACCGGCTCGATCACGACATCGCCATGTGCGAAAAATACAAGGTGCCGATCATCATCACCTCGCTGGGCGCCCGGCCGGAGGTCAATGACGCCGCCCATGGCTTCGGCGCGATCGTATTGCATGACATCATTACCACCGCCCATGCCCACAAGGCGCTGGAAAAGGGTGCCGACGGGCTGATCGCCGTGACGGCGGGTGCCGGCGGACATGCGGGCGGGCTCTCCCCCTTCGCCCTGATCCAGGAAATCCGCGCATTTTTTCAGGGCCCCCTGGCGCTGTCGGGGGCGATCGCGACCGGACGCTCCATCCTCGCTGCCCAGGCGCTCGGGGCGGATCTCGCTTATATCGGCTCGGCCTTTATCGCGACGACCGAGGCCAATGCCGCGCCCGAATACAAGCAGACCATCACCGAAGCCGAGGCTGCCGATATCGTCTACACCAATCTGTTCACCGGCGTTCACGGCAATTATCTCCGCCAGTCGATCGTCGCTGCCGGCCTTGACCCGGACAAACTGCCTGAATCCGATCCGAGCCGCATGAATTTCGAATCGGCGGGTACCAAAAAGGCGTGGCGCGACATCTGGGGCTGCGGTCAGGGGATCGGTGCCATCAAGGACGTACAGCCCGCCGGCGAGTTGATCGCGCAGTTTCAGGCGCAATACGAAGACGCCCTTGCCGAATTGCGCGCCGCGAGCGCGTCCTTCCACCGCCGGCAGATGTCGTAAGCGACCCTTTCCCGGCATGTCGGACAATGCCCGCTGGCGTCTTGCGCAACCTTGGGCTCAGGGTTAACTGACCGCTTCAATTTCCACGAAGGCGGGCGAATGCACGACGCAATGAACCGACCCGGGAAGGGACCATCCCTGCTCGATCGCCTTGGCGACGCCCTTGTCATTTGGGCGGGATATTGCTTTGCCCGGAAATGGCGGGTGCTGCTCACGGCGGTTCTGGTGGCCATGCTGGCCGGCTGGTTCGCCGCGAGCCGGCTCACCGTCAACACCAATCCCGCCGACATGATTTCGGCCAAACTGCCTTATCGCCTGCGTGAGGCCGCATTCAACGAAAATTTTCCCGTCTTGCGCAACCAGATCGCGGTGGTGGTGCGGGCGGGATCACGCGACGAGACTGCCGCCTTCAGCCGCCGCCTCGTCACCGGGCTCTCCCGACCCGGCCTGCCTTTCGAGGATGTGTTTGCCGCCTCGATCGACCCGTGGTTCGAGCGTAATGGCCTGCTCTATCAGGAAGGTGCCGAACTCGACGCGACCATGGGCGCACTGAGCCGCGCCGCACCGCTGCTCAAGACGCTTGCCGCAGATCCAGGCCTCGACAATTACTTCGCAGCCTTGGCCGATGGGGTGAGCAATTCCGGGCTGGCCCTGGGCGACAAGTCGCAGACAGAATTGTCGCGCGCGCTCGCGACCACCAGCCTGCTCGTCGAAAGCCGGTTGCGCAATGAAGCCATGCCGCTGGCCTGGAGCAACCTGTTCACCGGGCCGCCGGAACAGGGATTCGTTCAGGAAGTCATTGCTGTCCGGCCGAAACTCGATTTCACCTCGCTCCAGCCAGCCAAACCGGCGCTCGATGCGCTCGCAAATGCCATCGCGCAGGCCCGCGCCGATCCCCTGCTGGCGCGTGTCGATGTGCAGGTGACCGGCGATCCCGCCTTGCGGGCCGAAGAACTGAAATCCGTCGCGACCGGCATCGGATATTCCTTTGCGGCTTCGATCCTTGCGGTGGCGATCCTGCTGGGCATTGCGCTGCGATCGGTCCGCCACACCATTCTGCTCACGGGCACGCTTGTCTGGACCATCGTCGTCACCGCCGGAATCGCTGCGATTTTCTATTCCGCGCTCAATCTCGTCTCCATGGCTTTCACCGTGCTGCTGGTCGGGCTGGGGATCGATTACGCGATCCATCTCTATCTGGTGACCCAGGACCACAGGCGCGCAGGGCTCGATAACCGTTCCGCGCTGATGACCGCCATTCGCGAACTCGGCCCGGCCAGCGCCCTGTGCGCATTGACCACCATGTTGGGATTCCTCGTTTTCGTCCCGACCGATTTTGTCGGCATGGCCCAATTGGGCGTGCTGGGTGGGGTGGGTGTGCTGATCGCGATGTTCTCCGCCTTCACTTTCCTGCCGGCGGGATTTGCACTGATGCCCCCGGCACCCGCGGCGGCTCCAAAGCCCGGGCAGGCAGCCCCGCCGCGACGCACACGGCTCGCCATCGGGCTGGTTCTCGCTTCTGTCGGCGCGCTGTTTGCCCTGCCATTCGTGCATTTTGATGCGGATCCGATGGCCCTGCGCGACCCGCAATCGCCCTCGGTCAAGGCATTCGCACGATTATTTGAGGGCGAGAACCAGCAACCCTATCGCCTGAGCCTGGTGGCCAAGGATCAGTCCGAAGCTGCGACCCTTGCCGAACGCGCGCGCGCCTTGCCGGGCGTCGGGCGGGTGATCACCCCTGCGGATCTGACGCCCGCCGCGATTTCCGAGCGTCGGGACGTCATCGACGCCGCAGGCCAGGGCGTTTTGCTGGCGCTCGAGGATCCCGGCCCGCCGCCCGAACGCGCGCCCGATGGCGGGCTTAATGCGCTGAATGACGCTCTGCTCGGCGTGGCCAGTGCCGAAGCCAATCAATTGCGCGCCGCACTTACCCGCTTCATGGCCGCACGAAAACAGGATCCCGCGATCGCTGCGGGGCTTGAAAGCGATGTATTCGCGTTTTTTCCAGCCCAGGTGGAACGACTGAAAGCCAGCCTGTCGCCGGATTGGGAGATCGCATTCGAGGATCTGCCCCAATTTCTCCAGCGCTCCTTCCGCGCCGAATCGGGCGCACACCGCGTGGAAATCTGGCCGAAAGCCGATTTGCGGGACGAAAAGGCACGCTCCGCCTTTGTGGCCGAGGTCACCAACGCCCTGCCAAATGCGACGGGACCGGCGCTCAATCTGTGGAAGGCGGGCGAAGTCGTCAGCACGGCGATGACAGGGGCAATCCTTGCCGCTTTTGGGTTGTGCGCGCTCATCCTGCTGTTGTTACTGCGCGATTTCCGCTTCACCACCGCGATCCTGGTGCCGGTGATCATGGCGGGCGCATTGGTCTGCGCCGCAGGTGTGCTGCTCGATCTGCCGTTCAATTATGCCAATGTGATCGTTCTGCCTTTGCTGATCGGCGCGGGCGTCGATTCAGGCATCCATCTCGCCTTGCGCGCCAAACATGCCGGCGGTGCGACTGCCGCTCTTGCCACTTCCACGCCGCGGGCAGTGCTGTTTTCAGCATTGACCACCATTGCGTCCTTCGGTTCACTGATGTTCTCCCGCCATCAGGGTGTTTCGGGCATGGGGAAATTGCTGGTACTGGCGCTGGCGGCCACTTTGTTGACGACATTGTTTGTTCAGCCTCTCCTTCTCCGGCTGCTCGGATTTGAACGGGACGAAGCCTCCAAAGCGACGGGCCTTGCCATCAACGAAACAACATGACTGAAATCGACATCGGGTGTTCAGCCGGCCTTCAGCTTTTGGGTCTCATACCCATTTGCAGATGATGTCGCGACCTTCATCACCCGAACGCCCCGGCCCGGGAGCCCCGGCCAG
The DNA here is from genome assembly GCA_021731815.1 of Hyphomonadaceae bacterium. Classification (GTDB taxonomy): domain Bacteria; phylum Pseudomonadota; class Alphaproteobacteria; order Caulobacterales; family Aquidulcibacteraceae; genus JAKFWO01. Next base: position 17,831 of record JAKFWO010000004.1, read on the forward strand.
ATGGATTCCACCCGGATTCGAATGCGTCTGCGGAACAGGAGAAAAGAATGCTCAATCTTGGCATACGCCGCATGGTCTTTGCCCTCATCGCAACGGGAATTGTCGTTTCCGGCTTGACCTGTGCCGCAATGGCGCAGACGCCCCCCGCAAAGACACCGGCTACCAAAGTGGCTCCGGCCAAAGCCGCCGCACCGGCAAAATCCACCGCAGCTACCCCATTGGAAAAGGACGCCCAGGCTTTCATAGGCGCACTGATCGGCGATCTGTCGGCGGCGGTTTCGGATGCGAGCCTTACGCCCACCGCCCGCAGCACCCGCTTGCGCGCAACTTTGGCCCGCGCCATGGCATCCGAGCGCATCGGGACCTTTCTGCTCGGTGAAAACAAGGCCGCCGCGAAACCTGCGGAGCTTGCTGAATATCAGAATCTGGTTCCAGGCTTCATTGCGGCCGAATTTGCCTCGCGGATCGACGATCTCGTCGAACAGAAGCTGACGATCGGGGCCGCCAAACAACGCAATCCCAAAGAAGCCATCGTCAAGACCGGCTTTCTGCGCCGTCGCGATCAAACCACGGTCGCCGTCGACTGGCGCGTGACCAAATCCGCCAACGGCAAGATCCAATTGCTCGACGTCTATGTCAATGGCGTGTCGCCGCTGGTTACCCAGCGCGATGATTTCTCGGCCATCGTCAAGGCGGACGGTTTTGGCGCGCTGATCACACGGTTGAAAACGCGGTCCAGCTAGAGCATCGTCCGATCAAACAGGTTCGGCTTGATCGACCGATGCTCTAAATATCTGAAACAAGAGCATTTTCAAGGAAATCCGAGCCGAATGTCTGAATCGAGAATGCTTGGATTCAATGATTTGGAGCACGTTCAGGCGAAAACCGGACTCCACTATTTCTGAACGCGCTCCAGGTCGCAATTAGAAAAAGCGGGTTTCGGGTTTTCGTCAGAACGCACTTTTGCCGTGGTTCCGGGGACGCGCGACGCGATTTCCATGAGAGCAGTGAATTGCTCCGTCCGCCAGATGCCAATTGATCGCGTGCGGGTGAACTGCCCGAACAAAATTCAATGCCGGTCGGAACCCCGACCGGCATTGATGCAACAAGCTGCAATATTCATCTGCTCCGGGACGACTGAACCGAAGCGCTTGAGATCAAGCCGCCTCACCGCCCGCGCGGCGGGTCTGACGGCGGCTGGAATCTTCGCTTTCGGCCCGGCGGCGTGGCATGCCATTCAGCATGTCTGAGCGCACATCGACGCGTGCCGAACGCATTGCGGGCATGAATCCCGCATCGATCAGATTGATTTCTACGGAATATCCCTTCTCGCGCCAATAGGCCTCAATCCGGTCTTTCAGCCGGCGAGCACCCTCATGCGTACACCAATCGTTTTCCATCTCTCTTCCCTGATCTATTCCGCGAATGCGGAAACAATAATCCCAGCGCCAGGTAATGACGCAACATTCTTTCCGGATTCATTCGAAGCCGTGGCAATGTTCGCAAATTACGAACCTGCTACCATTGTGTTCGTCCGGAAAATTCTACTCGAGGTGAGCCGGAACGGCTCCTGCTACTTATCCCCATTTGCGGAATCAGCGCACAGATCGCACATGGCGTAGCAATTCCGCTGACTTATGTGCGCGATTCAAATTCTAAACTGTCAGATCGTCGATCTGTACATGCACAGACTTCCCTGACCTGTCACGCCATCCTTAAGCGAGTCTTGCATGTATGGCAATGAAAACCCGACCGATTGAGGATCACGACGGGGTCCAAAAATGTCACAACCACGTGACCGGCTTCCTTTGTCGGGAAATCATGGCGGCCTTACGCCGATATTCTGACCGGATCGACGTATTTTTGGAGCAATCGCGGCCCATGACCTGAATAATTTCAGCACTATAGTCAAAGTCTGACCCGTCGTGACTTCTGGAACACGCATTAACTTTCGTTTATTTAAAAACTCGCCCCGTTCGGACGATCACCGTCACAATTGCCTGTTTTCCGGCTGCATTCGCGATGACCTTTTCCAGGGCCGCGCAGAACTCGCTCCGGAATTTCGAAAAATTCCGATCTGACGTCGCCCGGAAATTGCCCGCCAGGAAGGCGTTGGACCGTTTGCGTCCAGAACAGCATCCTGACGAATTGCGGAGTGGCGACTGGAGTTTCCGGGAAGATCCCGGTATTACGCATCTCATTCGCTGTGCGGGAGATCGTTTTCCATGATGATTTCAAGAATATGCGCTTTTTCAGGCGCATTCATCGCCGCCATCGCTTTGGCAGCGTTTCCCGCCTCCGCCCAACCGGTGCCGGTGTCATCAGCCGAAATCCTCGCAAATCCCGGCGAGACCCGGCTACTCACGCTCAAGGCCACGGGCGTGCAAATCTACACCTGCACCGCCGGAAGTGACGGCGCACTCACCTGGATTTTCAGCGAGCCCCTTGCCCGCTTGCAGGCTGGCGGGAAGAATGTGGGCACGCATTATGCCGGTCCGACCTGGGAACATCGTGACGGAAGCCGGATCAAGGGTCGCCCGATTGCCCGCGCCGATGCACCCGAGCCGCGATCAATCCCCTGGCTCAAACTCACCGGAATTGAGGGTACAGGCAACGGAATTCTCGCCGGCGTGAGCACGATCCTCCGCACCAATACCAGAGGCGGCGCTCTCTCGGGTCCCTGCACGCGGGCCGGCAAGCGCCGCCGGCAGCCTTATTCCAGCGACTATGTGTTTCTGGCGCGCGTGTGAGCCGTCTTGTTTCTTCGCCCGGAAAGACTAAAACGGTGGCGGTAACACGCAGGAATCACCAACATCCCGAAAGGCCCAGCGATGCGCGCCCGGATTTATCAACCCGCAAAATCGGCGATGCAATCCGGTCGCGCGAACTCAGATCGCTTCGTGCTGGAATTTGAGCCCAATTCTGCCGGCAGCGTTGATCCTCTCATGGGATGGGTAAGTGGTGGAATTGATTCCGGTCAGATCCGGCTGCACTTTTCCAGCGCAGCCGAAGCCGCCAGCTATTGTCGGGCTCACGGGATCGACTTCGAACTCGCCGAAAGTGCTCCGGTTTCGCGCAAGCCGAAATCCTATGCCGAAAACTTCTCTGCGAACAGGAAAATTCCCTGGTCGCACTGATTTTCAAGGTCAACCTCACTGGCGGCCAAAACCGGCGGTCAAAGTTCCTGGGCTGACGGTGCCTTGTGAATGTTACCGGACGATCCCGATCTGATATTCTGCCAATCGAGCTTCTGATTGGCTACTGCCAGGTATTCGCGGAACCTTGTTCCTGTCAATTTTGCGAAAACGCTCATTTGATCCAGGAAATTGTGCGATAAAGGCGAGCGTTGCGGGAGCGGGCAACCCTGCTCCCGGGCAGGCTCGCAATGTCCTGAGTATTTGACGTTGCATCGGGGATCAGGTTGCTATCAAGCAATTACCTTTAGGGAAATAACAGATGCAACACCTGTTGGGCGCAATCTTTCTGACACAGACTTACACTTTTGCCAGTACCTTCTCACAAGAATTCCGGCCGGATTTCTGAATTGAAAAAGCCTGGATTCAGTCATTCAGCGCGTGTTCGGACGAAAACCGGACTCTCCTTGTTCTGAACTCGCCCCGGACATTTCCCGCCGCGAGAGAGAAAGCGATTCCACTCAAGATAAAGAGTCGTAAACCGGTACCTTCCATCGGAACCGGATCCAGAAATTCGGTGAGACGCTGAAGTGCAAAGTGAAGAATTCAGCGGTTTCACTGCAACCGGCATCGCATTTTCGGCAGTCGCAGGAAATGCAGGATTGACTTTGATCCATAATATTGAGTTAAACATGCAATTGTAAGAATCAGAGAAAGGCTAACAGGATGAATGACGCTGGATCGGATACAACTATTCCTGCGGAGGAAATCTTGCGGATGACGGTGGATATCGTAGCCTCATTCGTCAGTAATAACCCGGTTTCCCCGGAAAATGTTCCCGAGATTATACGATCGGTGCACCGGACGATTGCCAGCCTTTCCAGCGACGTCGCCGAGCGGCCACTCGAAAAGCCGAAACCCGCAGTTGCAGTCCAAAAGAGCTACACAGATGACTATATCATCTGCCTTGAGGACGGAAAGCGCCTCAAAATGCTCAAGCGTTATCTGAAATCCAAATACAAGATGTCGCCCGAGGATTATCGTCGGCGCTGGAATCTCCCGGCCGATTATCCCATGGTAGCCCCCGCTTATGCCCGCCGTCGCTCCGATTTCGCCAAGAGCATCGGGCTCGGACGTGGTGTGCGACGCAAAGGCTAGAGCCTTTTCAAGGAAATCCGGGCCGAATGTCTGAATTGAAAATGCTCGGATTCAATGATTTGGAGCGCGTACAGGCAGCGTTTGCCGACAATAGCAAAAGGCCCGGTTTTCCGGGCCTTTTTCGTTACGCCTTATGCGTGAAGAATATGGGAAACCACAGCAATGATCGCCTCAACCCGCCCCGGTCAGTGCGCGCGCAAACGATCCGGCTGCAAAGGGCTGAAGATCCTCCGCGCCTTCACCAATACCGATGAAATGCACCGGCAAAGCGTGTTTCTCCGCGAGTGCCGCCAGCACTCCACCCTTGGCGGTCCCGTCGAGCTTGGTCATGACGAGCCCGGTCACCCCGGCGGCCGCCCGAAACGCCTCAGCTTGTGACAGGGCATTCTGGCCGACGGTCGCATCGAGCACCAGAACTACATCATGGGGCGCTTCGGGATCGAGCTTGCGCAGGACGCGGACGATCTTGGCGAGTTCAGACATCAGCTCCGTCTTGTTCTGAAGGCGCCCCGCAGTGTCGATCAACAAAAGGTCGAGTCCCTCGGCCCGCGCAATCTCCAGCGCTTCAAAGGCAAGGCCGGCCGGATCCGCACCCGGGCCCCTTGCAATGAAGCGCGCGCCGCTGCGCTCGGCCCATACCGACAATTGCTCGATCGCAGCGGCACGAAATGTATCGCCGGCCGCAATCGCGATGCGGTGCCCGGCCGCCGCCCATTTTGCGGAGAGCTTGCCAATCGTCGTGGTCTTGCCAGAGCCATTGACCCCGACAAACAGAATGACATGGGGCCGGCGGGCGGGATCGGGGACCAGCGCCCCCTCGCGCGGGCGCAAAATCTCCGCCAGCTCTTCAGCCAGCGCCTCGCGGATCTCGACCTCGCTCACTTCCCGCCCGAAGCGGTCTTTGGCGAGCGACAGCCGCAGCCGCCGCGCAGTCGCTGTGCCGAGATCGGCGGCGATCAGCACTTCCTCCAGCTCGTCCAGCGTTTCGGCATCGAGCTTCTTTTTCGTGAAGACCGCGGCGACATTTTCGGCAAGTCGCCCGGAGCTCTTTTTGAGCCCCTCAAACAGCCGGCCGAGGAGGCCGGGCTTTTTCTCTGCCTCAAGCGATTCCGATCCGGCGCTCTCCGCGCTTTCTCCTGCTTCTTTTTTGCCGAACGGCCATTTCATGAAATCGGTTTCCCTGGAAATTCAGGCGATCTGCGCATTCAGCGCATCCGCCGATGCCGACCCGATCATCGCGGTAACGAAGTCGCCCGCATCGCCGGCAACACCGGAGAAACGCACCGGCGTGAAGTCTGCCGCGCGGCCGAAATCGGGCTTTTCGAGCAGGGTTTCGACCCGATGGCCGATGCGCCGCGCAAAATGCCGGGCGAGCGCAAGGTCCGCCTCGGCCCGCAAAATAGCGGCACGCGCCTTGACCAGCTTGCGATCGAGCTGGGGTATACGGGCCGCCGGGGTTCCCGTGCGCGCGCTGAAGGGAAACACATGGACAAAGGCCAACCCGCATTCGGCGATCAGCCGCCGGCTATTGTCGAAGGCGGCTTCGTCCTCGGTCGGGAACCCGGCGATGAGATCGGCACCCAAAGCGCAATCGGGACGGAGTTCGCGCAGCTTTGCGCAGAATTCCACGGCTTCGGCCCGGGAATGACGCCGCTTCATCCGCTTGAGTATGAGGTCATCACCCGCTTGCAGCGACAGATGAAGAAAGGGCGCGAGCCGTTCTTCGCCGGCAAACAGGCGCAGCAATTCGGGATCGGCCTCGACGGCATCGATGGAGGAAATCCTCAGACGCGGCAATTCAGGCACCAGCTTCAGGATCCGGGCGACCAGATTGCCGAGCGCGGGATGGCCGGGCAGATCGCCCCCCCAGGAGGTCAGGTCGACCCCGGTCAGCACCACTTCCCGATAGCCGGATCGGGCAAGCGCGCGGATCTGCGCCACCACCTCGCCCGCCGGTACCGAGCGGGCAGCGCCCCGCCCGAAAGGAATGATGCAGAAGGTGCAGCGATGGTCGCAGCCATTCTGCACCTGAACATAAGCGCGCGTCCGGCCGGCAAAGGCTTCACCGGGACGGGAATCGGTCAGGAGATGGGCGGCGGTCTCGCGCGCAGCAAAAATGTCATTGACCCGCACGCGCTCCGCGCCGGGATTCGCCAGAATCGAAAATGCATCGGGCCGGAGCTTTTCGTCATTGCCGAGCACATGATCGACTTCGGCCATTGCGGCGAAACCGGCGGGGTCGATCTGGGCCGCGCAGCCGGTGACGACAATCCGCGACGCCGGCATCAGCCTGCGCTGGCGGCGAATCGCCTGCCGGGTCTGGCGTACCGCTTCGGCGGTCACCGCGCAGGAATTGATGATCACGAGCTTTTCTGCGCCCCCCGCCCCGGCCGCCAGCGCATTGGCGCGCATGGTCTCGCTCTCGGCCGCATTCAGCCTGCAGCCGAGCGTGATGATCACGGGCGAGGATTCGGACATTGGCGCAGCATCCGGCAGCGGCCGCTCGTCGCCTGACCCGGTCACGGGAGAATGCGCGCCGCCTTCCGGACCATGACCACGCACCATTATGGGAGCATCATTCAGGGACATGAACGCCAAGTGCGGCGTGCCGCCGCAGGAATCAAGTCTTTTCCACGGAACACATCAGCTTCGTCGGACTGCCACCGCCGTCGCCTCTCCGCCGCCGATACACAGGCTCGCCATGCCGGTTTGGGCACCGCGGCGTTCCATCTCTGCGATCAGGGTCACGAGGATGCGCGCGCCCGAGGCTCCGATCGGATGGCCGATGGCGCAGGCCCCGCCATTGACATTGATCCGGTCCAGCGGAATTCCGAACTCGGCCATGGCGATCATGGGAACCACGGCAAAGGCCTCATTGACCTCCCACAAATCCACGTCCGAAGCTTCCCAGCCGGCTTTGGCAAGCGCTTTGCGGATGGCTCCCACCGGGGCGGTCGTAAAGGCTTCGGGTGCCTGGGCATGTGCCGCACTCGCGACGATCTCGGCAAGGACGCGGAGCCCTCGCCTTTCGGCCCCGGATTTCCGCATCAGCACCAAAGCGGCTGCGCCATCTGAAATCGCCGAAGCATTGGCCGCCGTCACCGTCCCGTCGGGCGTGAAAGCGGGTTTGAGCGTCGGGATCTTGTCGGCGCGCGCCTTTTGCGGCAATTCATCGGCAGCGATGGCGAGGGTCTCGCCTTTTTGCCGGATCTCCACCGGAATGATCTCGCGGTCGAAACGCCCGCTCTTTGTCGCATCCTGGGCGCGTTGGAGTGTGGTGAGCGCATAGGCATCCTGTGCTTCGCGCGTGAATTGATAGTCCCGGGCAGTCCGGTCGGCGAACTGGCCCATTGGCAGCCCGTCATAGGCGTTTTCGAGCCCGTCCAGCGCCATGTGGTCGAGCACGCGGTCATGGCCATATTTCGCACCGCCGCGCATTTTCGGCAGCAGGAAGGGCGCGTTGGACATGCTCTCCATGCCGCCCGCCACCACAATGTCGGCCTCTCCCGCGAGGATCGCCGCGCGCCCGAGGATCGCTGCCTGCATGCCCGATCCGCACATTTTGTTGAGTGTGGTGGCTTGTGCCGACAATGGCAGCCCCGCCTTGAGCGCCGCCTGGCGTGCCGGTGCCTGGCCCTGCCCTGCCGAGAGCACATTGCCCATCAATACCTGATCGACATCCCCGCCGGGGATACCGGCTTCCTTCATCGCGCCACGGATCGCCGCCGCCCCCAGTTCCGGGGCCGCGAGACTCTGGAACTGACCAAGCAAACCGCCAATGGCGGTGCGCGCCATGCCGACAATGACGATCGGATCGCTGTTCCCGCTGCTGTGCATGGCGCGCCTCTTTCCTGTGGAATGTCCTGTGGTGTGTGACTTACATCAGGCCAAGCTTGCGCATGAATTTGATGGTCTGTCCGCCGCCCTGTTCATAGGCTTCATGCCCATCGGGATCGGAAATCTTGCCCCAATTGTCGCGGACTTCTTCTGCCGAAATGCCGTCGGCCCCCAGATAGACGCCCGAGGTTTCGTAGATTTTCGCCAGCGCGAAAACACCCGCGCCGGCCGTGAGCACGGCACCGGTCGGGGCCTCTTCAGAGGCGAGATAGATCACACCGGGCGTCACCATTTCCGGGCGCAGGGCTTCGAGCATCTGGGGTGGCATGCCGAGATTTTCCGTCATCCGCGTGGCCGCGACCGGACTGATCGCATTGACATGGATATTGTTTTTCGCACCCTCGATCTTGAGGGTGTTCATGAACCCGACCAGCGACAATTTCGCGGCACCGTAATTGGACTGGCCGAAATTGCCATACAGCCCGGAAGAGGAAGTGGTCACCACGATCCGGCCGTAATTCTGCGCCCGCATGATTTCCCAGACGGCCTTGACCGGCTTGACCGTGCCCCACAAATGGACATTGAGCACCGCTTCGAAATCGGCGATTTCCATCTTGGAAAAGCTCTTGTCGCGCAGGATGCCGGCATTGGCGATCAGAATGTCGATCCGCCCCCAGGCTGCCATCGTGGTTTTCACGAGATTGGCGATTCCGGCATCATCGGTGACCGAGGCCCCATCGGCCATGGCCTCGCCGCCGGCGGCGCGGATTTCCTCGACCACCCGATTTGCGGCTTCCGAGGAACCGCCCGCGCCATCGACAGAGCCCCCGAGATCATTGACGACGACCTTCGCCCCGCGCCGCGCGAATTCCAGCGCATGGGCGCGCCCGAGCCCGCCGCCCGCCCCGGTGACGATCACCACTTTGCCGTCGAAACGAAGATCGGACATGCCCTGCTCCCATGATGCCGGATGAAAGCGCCGCACAGGCGCAAAAGATTGGCGCAGTTGTGAAACGCCCGGCCCCTGCCGTCAAGGCACAGACGGCCCGAGGGCGATCAGATCGCCCAGCTCGAGAACCATGCGCCCCAGCCGTGCGAGATCGGCCGGCCGCGACAGCCGGTGATCGCCGTCCTTGACCAGCATTGTTTCGACATCCCCGGACGAAAACGCTGCCGCAACCGCCAGCGCATGGGAAAAGGGCACATCGGGATCGGCCTGCCCCTGGAGGATGCGCACCGGTCCGCCAAAGGGAACCGGCGAACCGAGCAGCAGATGCGCGCGCCCGTCCTCCAGAAGCCGCCGCGTGATGGGATAGCCGCCATCATTACAGGCGGAGGGACGGAGCCAGAAACCCTGTTCGGCGATGGCGCGCAGCGCTTCTTCCGGCAAAGCGGGGGCAAGCAGGCGATGGGTGAAATCCACCGCCGGGGCGATGAGCACCAGACCTGCGACCGCAGCGGGATGCCTGATTGCCAGCAGGCTTGCAATCCATGCCCCCATCGAGGAGCCGACAAGCACGACCCGGCTTGTCTCGTATCGGGCCGACAGCAGATCCAGCATGGTCTGCGCATCCGAAAGCCAGTCCGAAAGCGCGCCATCGGCAAAACACCCATCCGATTCGCCATGCCCCGAATAATCGAAGCGCAAAAACGCGACACCGTGTCGCGGCAGGAGACCGGCCAGAAATTCAGCCTTGCCCCCGCGCATGTTGGAGCGAAATCCCCCGCACCACAGAAATGCGATCCCGCGCGCCGCGACTTCCGGCGGCGGTTCGCTCAGGAGAAAAGCGAGCCGCGCGCTCCCCGGAGAACCGGGGTGGCGGGCCGTGAATTCTGCTGCCGGGATGCTCAAGTGACAGTTTCCCGGGCAAGATCGGGCGCGCGCGCTTCCCTCGCCAGCATGAGGGCCGCGGCGGCAAGGTCATGCATCTCCTGTTTGGCCGCATCCAGCCCGAGACGACGCAGAGCGAGGGTTCCGGCCTCGGCCTCCTTGCGACCGACCACTGCAATCAACGGGATTTTCGCCACCGAATGTTCGCGGATCTTGTAATTGATCGTTTCGTTGCGCAGATCCGTCTCCACCCGCAGACCGGCTTCCCGCAGGCGGGCGGCGACCGAATGAGCATAATCATTGGCATCCGATGTGATCGACGCGACCACGATCTGCACGGGTGCCAGCCATAGCGGAAAAGCGCCGGCATAATTTTCGATCAGAATGCCGAGAAACCGTTCGAAGGTCCCGAGTATGGCCCTATGCAGCATGACGGGGCGGGCTTTGGCCCCCTCCTCCGTCACATATTCGGCGTCGAGCCGCTCGGGCAGCACGAAATCCAGTTGCAGCGTCCCGCATTGCCAATTGCGGCCAATCGCATCCTTCAGATGGAATTCGAGCTTCGGACCATAAAAGGCGCCCTCGCCGGGCAGAAGCTCGACCTGTTCGCCTGCCGCTTCAGCGGCGCGTTGAAGCATGCCCTCGGCCCGGTCCCAGACCTCGTCATCGCCCGCGCGCAAATCCGGGCGCAGCGCCAGCTTCACGGAATGGAGCGTGACGCCGAGATCCTCATAGACCGAACGCAACAAGCGGCAGAACAGCAGCGTTTCCGCTTCGATCTGGTCCTCGCGGCAAAAAATATGGGCGTCGTCCTGGGTAAAGGCCCGCACCCGCATGATGCCATGCAGCGCACCCGAACTTTCATAGCGATGGCAGGAGCCGAATTCCGCCATTCGCAGCGGCAGATCGCGATAGCTCTTCTGCCCGACATTGAAAATCTGGACATGGCCGGGGCAATTCATCGGCTTGACGGCGAGGACTTCCTCCTCCTCCGTCTGGCACGAGAACATGGCGTGGCCGAATTTTTCCCAATGGCCCGAGCGCTCCCACAGGGATTTGTCGAGCACCTGTGGCGTTTTGACCTCCGCATAGCCCGCGTCTTCCAGCCGGCGGCGCATATAGCTTTCGAGGGTGCGCCACAAAGTCCACCCCTTTTTGTGCCAGAACACCATGCCCCGGCCTTCTTCCTGCATGTGGAACAGGTCCATGGCCCGGCCGATCCGGCGATGGTCGCGCTTGTCGGCTTCGGAAAGGCGGAAGAGATGGGTCTCTAGATCGGCTTCTGTCAGCCAGGCCGTCCCGTAAATTCGCTGGAGCACGGGGTTACGCGGATCGCCGCGCCAATAGGCACCCGCAAGCTTCATCAGCTTGAACGCCTTGCCGACAAAGCGAGTCGAGGGCAGATGGGGACCGCGGCACAGATCTTTCCAGTCCGGGCCCTGACGATAGACCGTGATCGCTTCGCCCGGCGGGATGATATCGTCGATGATCCGGGCCTTGAAATCCTCGCCGATCGAATTGAAGTGGCGGATGGCATCCTCGCGGTCCCACACTTCCCGCGCGATCGGCAGGTCGCGATCGACGATCTCGCGCATCCGGGCCTCGATCACCGAGAGGTCTTCCAGCGAAAACGGTGCTTCCCGATGAAAATCGTAGAAGAAGCCATCCTCGATCACCGGGCCGATCGTGACCTGCGTGCCGGGAAACAATTCCTGCACCGCCTGGGCGAGCACATGGGCGCAATCATGGCGCACGACTTCCAGAAGCTCCGCGGAATTGACGGCATCGCGCGTCAGGATTTCGATGCGCCCGTCCTGTCCGATCGGACGCCGCAGATCATAGAGAATGCCATCGAGCTTGATCAAAGCGGCCTTTTTGGCCAGCGATTTCGAAATGGCAGTGGCGACATCGAGGCCGGAGGAACCGGGGGCGAACTGGCGCTGTGCGCCGTCAGGGAAATGCAGATTCAGCATGAAAGCTCCGAAAGCCGGAAAGGCGGATCACGAGAGGCCGAAGGCCGTCGGAACCATCAGGGTTCCTTACGGCGCGCCAGCTTTCTGGTGAAGGGGGAAGTGAAAGGAAATTGAAGTGGCAATGCCGGATATGGTGTCCCCGACATGGTAAAAAACCCGGAAATCCGCGCCGGTGGGATGGCCAGAGGGCCCTCAGCAGCCCGGCGCGGGGGGAGTTCGCTCGCGCGCTCCCGAAGAATCGGTCCCGCGGTTCCACGCCCAATCGCCCATGCGCCACGGGGCGAACCGAGGTGCCGCCGGTTTTTGCACCGGTGCCGGGTCATAGCCCGCACCCCCCCAAGGATGGCAGCGGCAGAACCGCGCAAGGCTCAACCAGAAGCCGGGCCACGCGCCATGGGCACGCACGCAATCCATCGCATAATGCGAGCAGCTCGGCCCATAACGGCAGCGCACGCCCAGCGCAGCAAGGGCTGGCGAGAACGTGAGCTGATAGAGGCGCAGAAAAGCCAGTGCGAGCGACGAAAGCATGGAGCAACAGCAGAAAATGGTGGCCCGATGGCCCGGATCATTCCGGATGGAATTGCGCGAGGCGCATATCATATCTGTCACGGTTTGAGGAGAGGGGGCTTGATCCACGCGATGCGTCCAATGGCAGGCTGACGAAGACGCGCTTGCCGCCTTGACCACGCTTGCGCCATGGCGTATCAGCCCTGCTCTCTTGCGCAAGAGAGCCTTTGGCTTTCCTTCGCGCGGGAAGAAGCGCGGGCGTAGCTCAGTTGGTTAGAGCGCCGGCCTGTCACGCCGGAGGCCGCGGGTTCAAGTCCCGTCGCTCGCGCCATTTCTTCCCTTCCCGGTACATTCTTTCCGGCTTTTCCCCTTTCTGATCCGCTTTCGCCGCCCGGACCGGGCGGATTTTCCTGCGCGAGATTGCATGCGCCAGATTGCGTGCACGCGGGGAAGGGCCTAGGAAGAAGAGACGGGGAAGCGGGGCCCGGTCACCGATTCGAAGGCGGATTGGCGATCGGATTTCGTTCCATATAAGGGCAGGAATCACCCGGTAATGGATGCGCCGGACAGCAGGGCGAGCGGCCACTATGGTTCAGTCGGAAGTGTTATTGGCGCAATTGCGCGAATATCTGCCCATCGTGATCATGCTGGCGATTGCGGGTGCATTGGGGCTCGCTTTCATGCTGGCGGCCTGGGTCATCGCGCCCAAAAACCCTGATTCCGAAAAAGTTTCGGCCTATGAATGCGGGTTTAATGCCTTTGACGGCGCACGCCTGAAATTTGACGTGCGCTTTTATCTGGTTTCGATCCTGTTTATCATTTTTGACCTCGAAGTGGCGTTTCTCTTCCCCTGGGCGGCGAGCCTGAACACGCTGCCCATCGATGTCGCCCAATTCGCATTCTGGTCAATGATGGCGTTTCTGGGCGTGCTGACGCTCGGATTCGTCTATGAATGGAAGAAGGGCGCACTCAATTGGGAGTGATCGGCACGATTTGGAATATTTGACCCATTTGTGGGCAACCGGCGGGAAGGCCGGGATTGCCGGACAAGGGCCCGAATAAAGGACCGAACCAGGAATTGTGTTTCAAATGAGCGCGTTTCAGCCCCGGTAACATCCCGCAAGCTCAGCCCCAAGCAGAGAGACCGAAATCGCCATGGACCCGCTCGAACAGGATCGAATCCGGATGCCATCCCCGGAACTGACCCCGGCATTGTCAGTGCCCGATTATGACCCGAAAAAGCATGACCCATTTTTTGATGGCGTCAATAATGTGCTCGCCGACAAGGGCTTTCTGGTCGCTGCTGCCGATGACCTGGTCACCTGGGCGCGCACCGGTTCGCTGATGTGGATGACCTTCGGGCTGGCCTGCTGCGCGGTCGAGATGATGCAGGCTTCCATGCCGCGCTATGATCTCGAACGCTTCGGCTTTGCGCCGCGCGCCAGCCCGCGGCAATCGGATGTCATGATCGTGGCCGGAACCCTGACCAACAAGATGGCCCCCGCCTTGCGCAAGGTCTATGACCAGATGCCGGAGCCCCGCTACGTCATCTCCATGGGATCCTGCGCCAATGGCGGCGGCTATTACCATTATTCCTATGCCGTGGTGCGGGGCTGCGACCGCGTGGTGCCTGTGGATATCTATGTTCCCGGCTGCCCGCCCACCGCAGAGGCGCTTGTCTATGGTGTCCTGCAATTGCAGAAGAAAATTCGCCGGGAAGGATCGATCGAGCGATGAACCTGTCCGAATTGCGCGATTTCCTGACCCCGAAACTGGGTGACGATCTGGTCTCGGCGAATCTTGTGCTCGACGAGCTGACCCTCAATCTGCGGCGCGAGGCGATCGTTCCCGTATTGCGCATGCTGCGCGAGGACGAGGATTGCCGCTTCACCACGTTGATCGATATTTGCGGCGTCGATTACCCGGAGCGGGCCGAGCGCTTCGAACTGGTCTATCACCTGCTGTCCATGACGAAAAATCTGCGGCTGCGCCTCAAGATTGCCGCGGGCGAGACGGTCCCGGTCGATTCCGTCACCCCGGTTTTTCCGGTCGCCGACTGGTATGAGCGCGAAGCCTTCGACATGTATGGGATCCTGTTCTCGGGCCATCCGGATCTGCGGCGGATCCTCACCGATTACGGGTTCGAGGGCTATCCACTGCGAAAAGATTTCCCGCTCTCGGGCCATGTCGAGGTGCGCTATGACGATCTCGAGAAACGTGTGGTCTATGAACCGGTAAGCCTCGTGCAGGAATATCGCAATTTCGATTATCTGAGCCCGTGGGAAGGCATGAATCGCACCCTCCCCGGCGATGAGAAGGCGGGCTGACCATGGCCGATGACGGATTGGCGGCACAGGCCGCGGCCTCGACCGGAAATGTTTCGCGAGATGCGGCTGCGCCCGGCGAAAACCGCTTCACCATCAATTTCGGGCCCCAGCACCCGGCGGCCCATGGCGTGTTGCGGCTGGTGCTCGAACTGGATGGCGAGGTGGTCGAACGGGTCGATCCCCATATCGGCCTTCTCCATCGCGGCACCGAAAAGCTCATTGAATACAAGACCTATCTCCAGGCGCTGCCTTATTTCGACCGGCTCGATTACGTCGCCCCGATGAATCAGGAGCACGCCTTCTGCCTCGCGGTCGAGAAATTACTCGGAACCACGGTCCCGCGCCGCGCCCAATATATCCGGGTGCTCTATTCGGAGATCGGGCGGCTTTTATCACATCTGCTCAATGTCACGACCCAGGCGCTCGATGTCGGGGCCCTCACCCCGCCTTTGTGGGGATTCGAGGCCCGCGAAAAGCTGATGGTGTTTTACGAGCGCGCCTCAGGCTCGCGCATGCATTCGGCCTATTTCCGGGTGGGCGGGGTCCATCAGGACCTGCCGAACAAATTGCTCGCCGATATCCACGCCTTTTGCGAGCAATTTCCAAAAACGCTCGATGATATCGAGACCCTGATCACCGAAAACCGCATCTTCAAACAGCGCAATGTCGACATTGCAATCGTGGATCGCAGAACGATCGAGGACTGGGGCTATTCGGGCGTCATGGCGCGGGGATCGGGCCTTGCCTGGGATTTGCGGCGCGCCCAGCCTTATGAGGTCTATAACGAGCTCGACTTCAAGATTCCGGTCGGCAAGAATGGCGATTGTTATGATCGCTATCTCGTGCGGATGCAGGAAATGCGCGAAAGCGTGCGCATCATGAAGCAATGCCTCGCCCAGATGCCGGAAGGGCCAATCATGGCAGCCGATGGCAAGATCGCGCCACCGAAGCGGGCGGAGATGAAGCGCTCCATGGAGGCGCTCATCCATCATTTCAAACTCTATACCGAAGGTTTTCACGCCCCGGCCGGCGAGGTCTATGCCGCGGTCGAAGCACCCAAGGGCGAATTCGGCGTCTATCTCGTCGCAGACGGAACCAACAAGCCCTATCGGCTGAAGATCCGGGCCCCGGGATTCCCGCATCTCGCCTCCATGGACCATTTGTGCAAGGGCCATATGCTGGCCGATGTGTCGGCGATCCTTGGTTCGCTCGACATCGTGTTTGGGGAAATCGACCGATGAGCGTGCGTCGCCTCGCTCCGGCAGCGCAGCAGCCGGCCAGCTTCACTTTCGCCGATGATTCCCGCGCGAAAGCCCAATGGTGGCTGACCAAATATCCCGAGGCCCGCCGGGCTTCGGCCGTCATTCCGATCCTCTGGCTGGTTCAGAAACAGGAAGGCTGGCTGTCGAAGCCGGCGATCGAGGCGGTCGCCGAAATGCTCGGCATGCCGCAGATCCGGGTGCTGGAGATCGCCACCTTCTACACCATGTTCAATCTCGAACCGGTCGGGAAATATTTACTCCAGCTCTGCGGCACCACACCCTGCATGTTGCGCGGAGCAGAGGATCTGAAGACCATCTGCAAACACATGATCGGTCCCAAGGGTGCGACCAGTGCCGACGGCAATTTCACCTGGATCGAGGTGGAATGTCTCGGGGCCTGCGTCAATGCGCCAATGATCCAGATCAATGATTATTTCTATGAAGATCTGAGCCCCGAAATTCTCGAGGATATTCTGAAACGGCTCGCTGCGGGCGAGACTGTGCCGCCGGGAAATTTCGTCCGGCGCGACACCTCTGCCCCCGAAGGCCATGCGCTGACGCTGATCGACGAACGGCTCTATGACGGCTCACGCGGTGGCCCGATCACCCTGCCCAATGCGCCCGAGAAACTTCCCGCCAATGCGGATGGTGGGAATGGCTGAGCGCGCCCCCCCCGGGACCGGGACGGCAAGCCCGGAAAACGAAAAATCCGTGCCCCCGAAGCCGGGCCACAACCCTGCCCCGCAGGCCGAACCGGACAGAGGCACGGATCAGCCGGCTCCGGGCGTGGTTTTTTCGGTGGACCTCGCCCCGCGGGAAAATCCCGCAAATGCCAGTGGAAGCGCCGACGCACCGGCCTCCGGTCAAGTCGTGACCCGCGACCAGCCGGTTGTGAGCCCCGCGAACACCGGTACCGGCGAAACCCGTGTTCAGGAATTTTTCGCGCCTTTCGCTGCCATCGACCAGAATGCCATGCGCCTGGTGGTCGGCGTGCCGATGATCCTGCTGGCCGTCATCGTGTTCTGGGGGGCGTGGCGCACCTCTGACCGCAAGATCAAGCGCGACCTCGAACGTATGCAGGGGCGCGGGGATGACACGAAACCCACACGGAAATGGAGCTGAAGCCCGAAGGGGCCTTCCCAGGATCCATTTATACGCCGACCCGGATAGAACCAGGACGAAACCATGCTCGCCGACAAGGACCGGATTTTCACCAATCTCTATGGCCGACGCGACTGGCGGCTTGCCGCCGCGCGCCAGCGCGGTGCGTGGAATGCCACGCCCGATATGATCGCGCTCGGCCGCGACTGGGTGATCCAGCAGGTCAAGGATTCGGGCCTGCGCGGTCGCGGCGGTGCCGGCTTTCCCACCGGCCTCAAATGGACTTTCATGCCAAAGGAGGTCAAGGACCGCCCCCATTATCTCGTGGTCAATGCCGATGAATCCGAGCCCGGGACCTGCAAGGACCGGGATATCATCCGGCATGATCCACATCTGCTGCTCGAAGGTTGTGTCATCGCCGCTTTCGCCATGCAGGCGCATGCCTGTTATATTTATCTGCGCGGCGAATATATTTTCGAGCGCGAAGTGCTCGAGGAAGCGGTCCGGGAAGCCTATGAGGCCCGGCTGCTCGGCAAGGGCAATGTCCATGGCTGGGACATGGATATTTATGTCCATCACGGGGCCGGTGCCTATATTTGTGGCGAAGAAACCGCCCTTCTCGAAAGCCTTGAGGGGAAAAAGGGCCAACCCCGGCTCAAACCGCCCTTCCCCGCCAATGCCGGGCTTTATGGCTGCCCGACCACGGTCAACAATGTCGAATCCATCGCGGTGGTTGGTGAAATCCTGCGCCGGGGAGCCAAATGGTTTGCCGGGATCGGCCGCCCCAAAAATGAGGGCACCAAGATTTTCTGCATCTCGGGTCATGTCAACCGGCCCTGCAATGTCGAGGAGGCCATGGGCATCCCGCTCCGCGAACTCATCGAGGAACATTGCGGCGGCGTGCGCGGCGGCTGGGACAATCTCAAGGCGGTGATCCCGGGGGGCTCCTCGGTGCCGCTGCTGCCCAAATCGATCTGCGACAATGTGCTGATGGATTTCGATGCCTTGCGGGAGCATAAATCGGGCCTCGGCACGGCGGCCGTCATCGTCATGGATCAATCAACCGATGTGGTCCGGGCGATCGCGCGCATCTCCTATTTCTACAAGCATGAGAGCTGCGGCCAATGCACGCCCTGCCGCGAGGGCACGGGCTGGATGTGGCGGGTGATGGAGCGCATGGCCAAAGGCGAGGCCGAAATGCGCGAGATCGACCTCCTGCTCGATGTGGCAAGCCAGGTCGAGGGACACACGATCTGCGCCCTGGGCGATGCCGCCGCCTGGCCGATCCAGGGGCTGATCCGGCATTTCCGGCACGAGATCGAGGAACGCATCACCCGGTATCGCGGTGGGCGCCCCTTCGTGCCGGGAACCTATATCGCCGCCGAATAGGCCGGAAATGATTCCCGATATCACGATCCGCCGCGCCTTACCGGAAGAGGCCGCCTTTGTCGCGCAATTGGGGCGGGAAACCTTTGCCGCGACCTTCGGCGATTCCTACGCGCCCCACGATCTCGCGGATTTTTTCGCCGGGCCCTATTCCGATGAATATATGGAAACCGCCTTGGCCGATCCCGCCAATGCGGCCTGGATCGCGGTAGAGAGCGAAGGGAGAGGGGCCGCTGGTTTCGGCGGTTTCTGCCTCGCGGGTCCGGCGAGTTTCGATCTCGATGACCCTCCGCCAAATCCGGGAGCTCTTCAGAGATTATATCTGCGCCCCGCCTTTCAGGGCCGCCGCATTGGCACGCGCCTGCTGGAGCTCGGCCTTGCCTGGCTCGAGGCTGCACATTATCGACCGCTTTTTCTCTCGGTCGACGCGGAAAATTACGGGGCCCAGCGGCTTTATGCCCGTTATGGCTTCGTCAAGATCAAGGAATTCGCCTTCATGGTCGGTTCCCATGCCGATCGCGAATTTCTGATGGAGCGGAAAACCGGGCCGCGATAGGCTCTCTTTCCGCTGAAATCAGGCTTCCTTCTGCTTCCGGCTGGCGGGGTCGATGGCGCGCCGGTTCATCAGGAGCTGCAACACCAGCGCCAATTGCCGGCGCAGATCGCGGCGATCGACCACCATATCCACCATGCCCTTGTCACGCAGATATTCAGCGCGCTGAAAGCCTTCAGGCAATTTCTGGCGAATGGTTTGCTCGATCACGCGCGGACCGGCAAAGCCGATCAGGGCATTGGGTTCGGCGATGTGAATGTCGCCCAGCATGGCATAGCTCGCCGTCACCCCGCCAGTGGTCGGGTCGGTCAGGACCACGACATAAGGCAGACCCGCTTCCCGAACCATGTCCACGGCAAGTGTCGTGCGCGGCATTTGCATGAGCGAGAGCACGCCTTCCTGCATCCTGGCTCCCCCCGAAGCGGGGATACAGATCAGCGCGGCCCGGCGCTCGACTGCAATTTCGGCCGCTTTCACGAAGGCCTCGCCCGCCGCCATGCCGAGCGACCCGCCCATGAACTCAAAATCCTGGGCGATGATCACGCTGTCGACGCCCCCGACCTTGCCCACGGCGATCGCCATGGAATCTTCCCGGCCGGTCTTTGCGCGGGCCGCCTTGATCCGGTCGGTATATTTCTTGTCATCCTTGAATTTGAGCGGATCGAGAACAACGGGCGGAAGAGGAACCTCCTCCCAATTGCCCTGCCCGTTGTCTGTCCCCTCGGCATTGTCATCGAGCAGGATTTTGAAACGCTGCTGTGGCCCGATCCGCATGTGGAAGCCGGTGGGCGTCACCCACAGATCACGCTCGAGATCGGGCTTGTAAAGCAATTCCCCGGTTTCAGGGCATTTGACCCAGAGCGTATCATCGCCCTTGCCCGGTTGGGGCTTGCGCCGGGCCGGGGGTTCCGGCTTCACGGGAGCCGGCTTCTGCTCCTCCTGACGCTGAAACAGCTTCTTCATCCCCGGCGGGGTGATATCGGAAATCCAGTTCATGCCGGACCTTTCTGTTCAGGCGGGTAATCGGTAGGCGTGCTGAGATCGAAGCCCAAAACGTCCTGCATCGACCACAGGCCCGGAGGCTTGTCTCTCACCCAGATCGCGGCCCGCAGCGCGCCCTGGGCAAACAGGCTGCGCGACAGCGCCCGATGGCCAAGATAGATTGCTTCGTCCTCATTCACAAAGGCTGCTTCGTGATCGCCGATGATACCGCCGGCGCGGCGGATGGCAAAGCCGATTGCGCCGCTGCGCCGTGCTTCTGTCTGTCCCTCCCGCGGCCCCTCGCGCAGCGCGTCGAGGCGTGAGCCCCGACCGGCGGCGGCGGCGTGCCCGATCGCCAGCGCGGTTCCCGAAGGAGCGTCGAGCTTGTGCCGGTGGTGGCTTTCGGCGATCTCGATGTCCCAGTCGGGTCCCAGCATCTGCGCCGCCTGTCGTACAAGCCCGAGCAGAACATTGACTCCCACCCCGAAATTCGCCGCCTGTACGATCGGGCGCAGACGGGCGTGCTGAGCGATCTCTTCCTGTTCGCCGGGCGAAAATCCGGTGGTGCCGAGAATGATGGCCGGAAGCGGTCCCGGTCCAAAGGCATTCAGGGCCGCAAGACTGGCCGACGGTCGGGTGAAGTCGACAAACACCCCTGCGCCTTCCACCGCCACGCGCGGATCGGCGTGTATCAGGGCACCCAGCGGATCAGCCCCGATGATTCCCCCGGCATCCGTGCCGATCAGGTCAGAGCCCGGCTGTTCTGTTCCCGCGAGGATACGAAACCGGGGATCCCCGGCAGCCGCCTTGAGCAGCTCCCGCCCCATTTTTCCGGCCACACCGGCAATCGCAAGGCGAAGGGGATTGTTCGTTTCGATCATCGCGGTTCAACCCTGACACCCGCCCGTTTCGGGCGTATTTCTGTATTTGTTCCCGATCGAACAGACGAATCTGCCGGAATCGCGATCGTTACGCTTTCGGAAAGGCGCGATTCTGGTTTTCGTTCTCCGCGAACAGGCCCGCATTGATCGCTTGTTTCCATGAACATGGTCGCGTCGGGTGAAATGGTGTCGGCGAATGGCGGCTCAAAGAGCCAACCATGTTACGCCACGCACACCGACGGTTCAGAATCATCCGAAACCCGCGTCACCAGAATGCGTTCAGAAAAGGGGAGTCCGTTTTCGTCCGAACGCGCTCTAAATTATTGATTGCCAGAATTTTTACTCTGAAATTCGGCCGGTGTATCTTCGAAAATGCCCCGGCATGGATTCTGCCGTGCTCACAATGTCAGCGTGGCGGCGTTCCGTCGATTGGCCCGGAAGATAGATGCCCGGATACGCGGTCACTCCAATATTCCGGGGAGCCTTAAAAAACTTCCCGACCTGTCGAGAAACAAGCGCCTTTTCAAAAGACCATCAGCCCCTGTTTGCCGATGCAAACAGGGGCTGATTTTTGGATTGCCCCCCTTCCTGACGCTCATTCAGGCGTCAAGAAGGGGTGATGCCGATATTATCCACCAAATTTCTTCGACAATTTTACGCCGAACTCGCTGCGGTCATTGGACAGGACCACACCGACAAAGCCGGTCTGTTGCAGGCGACCCTGGTCATAGACTTCGTTGGTGACGTTCTCGCCATAGATGTTGAAGGTCCAGCTGTCATCGGGCGAGGTATAGCCAACCGTGAAGCCCAGCAGGCCGCGGGAATTCAGCCGCTCGCTCTCGCGATTGACCGATTGGCCGAACTGGTCACCGCGATAGGAATAATTGACCGACGCGATGAAGCGTCCGCCATTGCCAAGTGCCGTTTCGTAACGCGGCGTGATGGCGAGCGTCCAGCGGGGCGTCAGTGCCGGGCTGTCGCCGAGGCCGATCCCCAGCACGCCGGCATCGACGGCGGTGATCTCGGAATCGAGGTAACCGACGGCCGTTGCCAGGGTAAATCCCTTGAACAATTCGACCTTTGTGTCGAGTTCCACCCCGCGCGAACGCGAGCGCCCGGCATTTTCCACGATCGTGACAAAGCCGCCACCCGCCGTGGTGTCGGAGAATGGCAAAGCGAGATCGCGATAGAGCGTCCAGAAGAGCGCAATCGAGCCCTGAATGCGTCCGCCAAAGGCCGAGCCCTTGAAACCGCTTTCGAAATTGATCGCGGTCTGTTCGTCAAAGCTCACAAATTGTCCCGGTCCGCCGAAGGGGCGGGGCGGGAAGCCGCCGGTCTGATAGCCCTTCTGGATCTGGGCATAGGCATTGACGCTATCGGTCAAAGCCAGCAGGGCGTTCACGTCCCAGGTGAGCTCATTGAACGCTACCGAGCGGAAGGTGCGGGTCGGAAAGCTCGGGAACAGGGCATTGGCGTCCTTGGAATCCCGCGACCAGCGCAAGCCGCCCCCGACTGTCAGTCTCTCATTCAGCCGTGCCTTGATATTGCCATAGACCGCATAGGCATTGGTGGTCTGGTTGAGGTCGAAATCACCAAGCCCGGTCGGGAAACCAAGATTGAAAGGCACGCCGAAATTGTCGATCTGGCCGGGCGTATTGAAGGGGCTGAACACGAAGGGGCCGGAATCGGTGGTCCCGTCCTCAAAGAAATAATAGAGACCGCCCACGAAATCGAAAATGCCGGCAGAAGCGTTCAATTGCCATTCGACGGATACCTGCTCGGCGCGACCGATTTCGGGGAATTCCGACAGGTTGAACGGGGTCTCGTCGTCATCGAGCCCGCCCGAATAATCGGAATAGCGATAGCTCGCCAGCAATTTGGTCGAAATCGAATCGGTGATCCCGTAATCGACCGTCAGCGATCCGCCCCAGGCCGAATTGGTCGTGGTTTCGAGGCCGGCCACGGTCGAGAAGCTGTCATCGCGATCGGCCGCAAACAATTGGCCATTGGCACCCGCCGGCAGGAAAGGCGCGATATTGCCGCCCGTAAAGCCTGGTTGCAGAACGAAGAAATCGCCCGCAAACGGATTGGGCCGGTTCTGGATCGGTGTCCCGATCGTGAAATTGTCGCCCGCGCCGACCCCGATGCCATTGACTTCGGTCGTATAGGGCGATTGGCCGTTATTGGCCTGCAATCCGTCGATCGAGAAGGTGAAGGCCAGCCGGTCGGTCGGTTCCCAGCGCGCCTTGATCCGCCCGCCAAATTCCTGTTCCTCGCCGACCCGGGCTTCGGGCTCGGGCAGCAGCAGGAAATCGCCCACACCATTGCGGCGCTTGAAATAGGTCGAGACGGAGACGTCGAAATTTTCCGCGAGCGGGAATTCGGCATAGATGTTCGCTGCCGCGCGCCCGCGCGAGCCGCCTTGCAGATTGACGATGGCGCTGTTGGGCTTTCCACCCGGGCTCGAGGTGACGATGTTCACCGCCCCGCCGAGTGAATTACGGCCATAAAGCGTGCCCTGCGGACCGCGCAGGACCTCGATCCGCTCGATATTGACGAGCGAGAGATTGGAGCCCAGTTGCCGGCCGAGATAGACGCCATCAAGATAGACACCGACCCCGGGATCGGTGGTGATGATGTGGTCCTGCAGGCCGATGCCGCGAATGAAGATCGCTGCCTGCGCCGTATTGCCAACCCCGAAACGGGTAATGGTCAGATTGGGGACATATTTGCCGACATCCTCGACACTGCCGATATTTTGTTCGGCGAGCTGGGTCGGCCCGACCACTGCGAGCGCGGCTGGCACGTCGAAGGCCGATTCCTCGCGCTTGCGGGCGGTGACGATAATCTCGCCGGTGGTTTCCTGCTCCTCGATCCCCGGCGGCTGATTGGCCGCGCCCTGGGCGAAGGCTGCTCCCGAAAGCGACATGCTGGCCAACAGGGTTGTCGAGCCCAGCAACAGCACCCGAAAAATGGCCGGGCCAGAAATCTTTTTCTCACTCAACATCTTGATCCCCTCTTTGGGCACCGGATCCGCAAAAGCGAAGGTGCACGAAATTTGGTCGGGCAGGTCTCCGTGCCATTTCCCCCGGCTGCGTATGAATCGCCATGCCGGGACGACAATGGTCGCGAGGCTCCACCGATCGCCAATGACGGTTCCCGCGACATGCGGAACCGATATTGCGTCCTGTCTTCGTCAAATATTCAGGTGCCACGGAAGTCTATTCGCACTCCGAATACAGGAACACCGAATCCAGACTGGGCGAATTTTGGCAGAGAGTCAAAATCCCGTGAAAAAATACCTGCACTGTGTCACAAAAGCATCATCACGCCCCGACGCGGGTTTCAGGACGCGATGGCACTGAAAAAACAGAACAATCAGCCCGCTTGCGGTCGCACCCGGAACCCCAGGAGCAGAATCAGTGGCGGAATCCAGGGCAGCAGATATTCACCGACATCGCCGGGCAGATCCGGGCGCGCATTCATCCAGACGGTTCCCAGAAAGCCCGCGGCCATGGCGGCAAGGACCGCCCAATCCCGGCTCGGCACCCCCAGCACCCGGCACACGACGATCGGTCCGAATGCGGCTCCGAGCGCCGACCACGCAAACAGCACGCGCCGGAACACGGAGGCCGGCAAAAACAGCGCCAGCGCGATGGCCGCAATCGCCACCGCCGCGAGTGCGCCGCGCACCAGCCACACGCCCGAAATCCCGCCACGCGCGCGGCCAAGACCCAGATCATGGGCCAGCGCCGCTGAAGTTACCAGCAATTGGCTGTCGACGGTCGACATGATTGCCGCGAGCACGGCGGCGACCACCACGCCTTGCACCACGGGATGGCCGAGCGCCTCGGACAGCACGAACAGGATGTCCTCATGCGCACCGGCCGCCGGCGGGCCATAGAGCGCGCGCGCTGCCAGCGCAGCCGCCCCCATGCCGCCATAGACCGCAATTCCCCAGGCGACCGAAGCGATGGTGCCCCCCCGGCGCGCCTTTTCGTCCCGGAGTGCGATGATCCAGTTGAGATTATGCGGCTGGCCAAGCGATGCGAGACCAAGCCCGGCTCCGCCGGCAACGATGGCCAGCGCGTTCCAGCCTCGGGCACCGCCAAAAATATCGACATAATTGGAATCGACCGAAATGGTCGCCCAGACAGCCGCCGGCCCGCCAGCCGCACTGATCGCAGCGATCGGGAGGAACAAAGCGACAAAGGCCATGATCGCGCCCTGAAAGGCATCGGTCGCCGCCACCGCCCAGAAACCGCCGAGAGCGGTATAGGAAAACACGATCAGCGCGCCGATGCCGAGCCCGAGCACGGGATCGATATGCAGCGATTTTTCAAAGGATTGACCCGCCGCCTGAAACTGGCTCGCGATATAGAAGCTGAAGCAGAAAATCACCAGTACCGCGGCGAGGCTGCGAATGGCCCGCCCGATCGGGCCCGATGCGTTCACTGCAAGGAAATCGATCAGTGTCAGATGGCTCTTTTCGCGCCCCTCGCGCGCCAGCATGGGCCCCGCAAACGCCCAGCAGGCCCAGAACCCGATCACAAGGCCAAGTGCCAGCCATATGGCCTGCAAGCCCGCCAGATAGACGAAGCCCGAATAACCGACCAGAATCCAGGCCGAGGAATTGGAGGACACATAGGCAAAGGCCCCCAACAGGCCGCCCAGCCGGTTCTCCCCGCCGATAAAGGCTTCTTTCGACTTCGCCCGCCGCGCCGCGATGATGCCGATCGCCAGCATGCCGATATTGTAGATCAGCAGCACCACCAGAATTATGAATTCCTTGCTCACGATTCCCCTCCCCCAACCGATGACACGACCCGGGCTCCGGCAGGCGAAATTTCGGCCCGCACCGAAAAGAATATTTGTCAATCCGCGCAAACGCGCTAAATCCGTATCGGCTGGCACGTCGCGAAGTGATTGACTGAAAGGCGTTTGTTCGTGTTCTGTGCAAGCACAGCCTTAAGGCGCGCGTCGTGGTGACGCAATCTTTGGACTGAGTTATCGCGGATCGGGTTTGGGGCAAAGCGGGTTCCGGTTCCCATGACAGGAACCCCTCGTGGGCAGGAAAGACGGACATGGCCAGATTTCCAATGCAGATGGGCGGGGGTGGATCCTTTCGCTGGCCCGTGCTCCTGTTGTTTCTGGTGGGGGCGGCATTTTACTGGTTCTCCAACCAGAAATCCGCGCCGCTTACCGGGCGCAACCAGTTCATCACCTCGAATGTCGGCCAGGAAAGCGCGCTGGGGCTCGAGGCCTATCGCCAGATCCTGTCGCAATCCAATGTGGTGCGTGAGGGAGAGGCGGCGCAGACGGTGCGCGCGATTGGCGAGCGGATTGCGCGCGCGGCGGTCAACCATCCCGATCCCGCCATTTCCGAGATCGCCCGCGGCTTCGAATGGCAATTCGAACTCATCGAATCGGACCAGGCCAATGCCTTTTGCCTGCCGGGCGGCAAGGTCGCCGTCTATACCGGACTGCTGCCGATCGCCAAAAATTCCGATGGGCTTGCCGCGATCATGGGCCATGAAGTCGCTCATGCACTGGCCCGGCATGGCGGCGAGCGCATGTCCCAACAGCAATTGATGCAATTCGGACAAATGGCGGTGGCGATGGCGGCGGGTGACCTCCCGCCCCAGGCCCAGCAGGCGGTGATGGGCGCATTCGGTGCGGGCGCGCAATTCGGGGTACTGCTGCCCTTTTCGCGCAAGCACGAGGAGGAGGCCGACCAGATCGGGCTCGATCTTCTCGTGCGCGCCTGCTTCGACCCGACCGAGGCACCGGCCCTGTGGGAACGGATGAAGGAATTGTCGGGTGGCCAGGCCTCACCGGAATTCGCCTCCACCCATCCCGCACCCGAGACAAGGGCGCAGAATTTCCGCGAATGGATGGAGGGTGCCCTGAAATTGCGGCGCGATTCCTGCGCGATCGGTTCGAAGTAAACCGTAAGACAGCGGAGAATCTATTCCCGCGGCAGCAAGGGGCCGAAAAAACCATCTATGCGGCTGATCTTCATTTCGTCGAGATCGAGCGCCACGCAATCGAGGCCGTCAAAGGTCTTTCCATCGGGCCAGACCACCTGCCAGGCATAACGTGCACGGTCATGATGCATGTCGATGACGCTGGTCTGCTTCAGCATGGCATCGCCCACCCGCGCATGAAAGGCCCGGATCAGCTCGTAGAAAGCTTCCCGCCCGGAAATCGCGTGCTGGGGGTCGGTGAAGGTCACGCCCGGCGTCACCGCCGATTCGACAAGGGCACGAAGCTTTGCGGGGTCGCGCTCATTCCAGGCAGCGCGGATATTGGCAAAACATGCGGGTTCAGGTGACACGGCGATTTCCCCGGTTTAGACTGTCGGGACCCGGAACGCCGGACCCGGATTGCGTGCCGTCGTGGCTATCAGGGCGGCACCATTTTGACAAGCTATGGTTTGGCCGGGCAACAATCCGGCCGGGCTTTGGCCGGTCCGGTTGGAACCGCCCGGCACTCCCGACAGGCTGGCGCGTTTCCCCTTCATCTCCCATTGCACCCCCGGAGGCTTTTGATGTCACTCGCCGGCAAGACCCTGTTCATCACCGGCGCGAGCCGCGGCATCGGCCTCGCAATCGCCCTGCGGGCGGCGAAGGATGGTGCCAATATCGTTGTCGCGGCCAAGACCTCCGACCCCCACAAACATCTGCCGGGCACCATCTGGACCGCCGCCAGCGACATCGAGGCCGCGGGGGGCCGGGCGCTGCCGCTGGTGGTGGATGTGCGCGACGAAGCCAGCGTGGCGGCGGCCGTGGAGGCCACCATCGCGCGCTTCGGGGGTATCGACATCTGCGTCAACAATGCCAGCGCCATCCAGCTCACCGGCACGCTTCAGACGGAGATGAAGCGCTTCGACCTCATGCATCAGGTGAATATGCGCGGCACCTTTCTGGTGTCCCGGGCCTGTATCCCGCATCTGCGCAAAGCCGCCAATCCGCATGTGCTCAATCTGTCGCCGCCGCTCGACATGGCACCGAAATGGTTTGGCCCGCATGTGGCCTATACGATGGCGAAATTCGGCATGTCGATGTGCGTGCTCGGCATGGCCGAGGAATTCCGCGCCGAGGGCATTGCCTTCAACGCCTTGTGGCCACGCACGGGGATTGCAACCGCCGCCATCGAATTTGCATTGGCCGGCGCGGAAGGACTTCGCCATTGCCGCACCCCCGACATCATGGCGGAAGCGGCCTGGACGATCCTCAACCGCCCTTCACGCGAGACCACCGGCAATTTCTTCATTGACGATCTTGTTTTGTACGAAGCAGGCATCAGGGATTTCGATCTCTGGCGTGTGGACCCCAAGGCCCCGCTGATGCCCGATTTCTTCGTGCCCGATTCGACACCCATGCCGGCGGGGATTTCGCTCGAGCCGGTGGCGTGAGCCCGGCATGATACAAATCGTCGCCACAAATATTTGATCCACGAAGCAATGGAAACCTGATGTCACTTCCTGTTCTCTATGTCGGCAACAAGAATTATTCGTCCTGGTCGATGCGGCCCTGGCTGGTGCTGAAGGCCGGGGGACTCGGTTTTACCGAGCAGCTCGTGCGGCTGGACACAGCCGAAACCCGGGCTTCGATCGCAGCGATCTCTCCCATGAATGGCAAGGTTCCTGCGCTGCGGCTGGGCCAGGCGCTGATCTGGGACAGCCTCGCCATCGCCGAATGGGCGGCTGGGCGGGTTCCCGCCCTGTGGCCCGCCGACGAAACCGACCGCGCCATGGCGCGCGCCGCCGTAGCGCAGATGCATTCGGGCTTTGCTGCCCTGCGGCGTTCACTGCCCATGAATCTGAAACGCAGCGCGCCGCTCGCCAACCCGATTCCCGAGGATGCCGCCGCCGACATCGCCGACCTCGAAGGTCTGTGGGCGGTATTCCGGGCGCGTTTTGGCGACAAGGGGCCCTATCTGTGCGGAACCTGGTCGATCGCCGACGCATTTTTCACGCCGGCGGCGACCCGTTTGCGTAGTTATTGTGTCGGAATTTCCGAGGTTTCGTCGTCTTATGTCGATGCCTTGCTGTCGCGCCCGGAATATCTCGAATGGCAGGCGGCTGGCCTCGGGGAGCCATGGGCGAACGCGCAGACAGATACGATATGAGTGCTATCGTCCGGACTTCATCGATATAAGGGCGCGTTGTATGGCCGCGGGCCTGGGCGCAGAGAAAAGTCTCTTTCTTCGCGGCGATTAATCTGCTATGCGCCCCGCTTCATCAAGGAGCCGCGGTTTTTCCGACCACGCGCCAGCCGCTTGTGCGGTCTGGTTTTCGGAAAAATCCGCCGGTGCGGGTGCCGATTCCCGGCGCTCCGTGTCGCCGCGGCCGTATCAGGGAAGCACAATGGCGCTCTATGAACACGTGCTGATCGCACGCCAGGATGTCTCGGCCCAACAGGTCGATAGTTTGGTCGAGGACCTCAAGAAGATCGTCAGCGATCTGGGCGGCGAGGTCGGGAAATACGAATATTGGGGTGTGCGCACCCTCGCTTATCGTATCAAGAAGAACCGCAAGGGCCATTATGCCCTGCTCAATATCACCGCCCCGGCAGCGGCCATGCATGAGCTCGAGCGTCGCCAGCGTCTCAATGAAGACGTGCTGCGTTATATGACCGTGCGGGTCGAGGAACTCGAGGAAGGTCAGAGCCCGGCCCTTGCCAAGCGCGATCGCGATGACAAGCGTGGCCCGCGCGGCGACCGGCCCGATCGCGGAGATCGTCCCGATCGCGGTGACCGGCCCGACCGGGGTGGCGATCGCGGCCCCCGGCCCGACCGCGGCCCGCGTGAGCGCCGCGGCGGCGATTTCGTTCCCCGGTGATCCGATCCCGCGGCGGTCACTCCCGCTGCTCGTGACCCCAATCTCCCTGATCCAGGTTCAAAGAGGCCATAATGGCGCAACAAATCAATATCGCCAATATCCCGTCCCGCCGTCCTTTTGCGCGCCGCCGCAAGGTGTGCCCGTTTTCGGGTGAGCATTCTCCGAAGCTTGATTACAAGGACGTCAAGCTTCTCCAGCGTTATCTGTCCGAAAAGGGCAAGATTGCGCCCGCACGCATCACCGCCGTTTCCGCGAAGAAGCAGCGTCTGCTCGCCCAGGCGGTGAAGCGGGCCCGTTATCTCGCCCTTCTGCCCTACGCCGTGCAATAGGATCCCTGTGATGAAAATCATCCTTCTCGAGCGGGTCGACAATCTCGGCCATATCGGCGACGAAGTTACGGTTCGGCCGGGCTTTGCGCGCAATTTCCTGTTCCCCCAGCACAAGGCGCTGCGGGCCAATGAGGCCAATCGCAAGATCTTCGTGGCCCAGAAGGCCCAGATCGAAGCGCGCAATGCCGCCGCGCGTGCGGCAGCCAGCGAGGCCGGTGCCGGGCTTGAAGGCAAGGTCTTTGTACTGATCCGCTCGGCGGGCGATTCCGGGCAGCTTTACGGGTCGGTCTCGGCACGCGACATCTGCGATTCGGCCGAATCTGCCGGCTTTACTCTCGGGCGCAATCAGGTCGTGCTCGACCGGCCGATCAAGACGATCGGCATGCATGCCTTGCGCGTTCGCCTGCATCCGGAAGTGGTGGTCGGTGTGAGCGTCAATGTCGCGCGGTCGGTCGACGAAGCCACCCGCCAGGCCCGCGGCGAGGACGTGTTCGCCTCTGCCATGGCCGAAGACCGTGCGCTGGCCGATGAAACCGCCAATGCGCTTTACGAGGCCAATCTCGAAGCCGAAGCCGATCGTCTGCCCGCAGACGATGCCTGACGCGTGAAATGACCTGCGGGACATCGCACACTAGCCGTTCCGTTTCCTGATATCTCCGGATATTTCAGGGTCTGAACCGGGCGGAGGGTGCATGGCGCGTTGGCTGAAATCACTCGTGGCAAGTCCCGCCCGGCTGTTTGCGGTCTTTCTGTTTGCCGGGCTGACGATGATCATCGTCTTCTGGTGCCTGCGTCAGCTCTTGCCGCCACCCGCGATCCGGCCCGAGGGCGTGGAATGCTGGCACCGGCCGGTCTTTCTGCGTGGACCCGGGATCGTGACGCGGCTGTCGGGCTTTGAGGATCTCGCAGTGGATCCGGTGTCAGGCCGGGTGCTCGCATCGGCCCATGACCGGCGCAAGGGGGCCGATGTCGGGGCGGGCGAGGGCCTGTTTTTCCTCGGAGACTGGTTGCTCGATCCACCGCCGGCGGATGCAGGGGACCTCGACGCCTGGCGCCGCGCGGGGTATGTGCGCGACCTCGGCCCCGACATCATCCCCCTCGCAGCGCCACATGGCATTGCGCTCGAAGCACGCGACGGGCGGGTGCAGATCGCCGCGATTTCCCGCCGGATCGCCGACGGAAAAGTCGCGGCGGCGGACATCGTGGTGCTCGCATCCGATGGCCGCGGTCATTGGCACAGGACCCATTATTCCGATCCCCGTTTGCGCACCGCCAATGATCTGACCTTTGTGCGCAACGGCCCGGACAGCGTCCTGCTGGTGACCTTTGACCGCAATGGGGGCAAGGAATATCCCGGCGGGCGGGTTGGAACGCTGACTTTCCCCCCACCCGGGGCCGGCCAATGGAAGTCGTCTGCGGCGCTGGCGGCCGATCCCGGCGCGCCTGCACCCGTTGTCGAGGGAAGTCAGGCTGACCACGGGTTTTCCCTTGTAATTGGTCCAGAACGGTTCCATTTCGCCAATGGGATCGTTGTTTTGCCGGGTACGGATCTTTCGGACGGCAGCAATGGGATTCTGGTGGCCGAAACGCGGGGCGCAAGGGTGCGGATGATTGCATGGCCACCACCCCGGCGCCTCACGGCAGGGAGGCCGCCCGACGCACGGGCAAATCTCCGCGCGCGGGGAGAACCCCGCCCACAGGGGAAATCCGGTCGCGGAAAACAATTCCGGCTGTCCGGCGGCCCGGACAATCTCACGCTCGATTCACGCGGGCGGGTGATCGCCGCACTCCATCCCGATCTCCTGCGTTACGGGGCCTATCGTTATGACTGGCCACCCGGTCGGCTGGGCGCGGCTTTGGGCCTGCGCCGTGCCGCGAGCCGGGTCGTGCGGATCGATCCCGAAAGCGGCACAATCGAAACCCTGCTCGACATTCCCGCCGATACAAAAGCACCGGCCTTTCATGGGGCCAGTGTCGCGCTGGCCTTCAGGGACCATCTGATCCTCGGCGGCGCGCGCGAGGATGGGCTGCTGGTCTGCCGGTTTGCCCCCGGAATCCTGTCATGATGGACACCCCATGATCCTCGTGACCGGAGCCGCCGGCTTCATCGGGCGCCATGTCACGGAAGTGCTGGCCCGAAGCGGTGCGCAAGTGCGCGCCTTCGACCGCGCGACCTTTGCCGATGCGCCGCCGGGGGTCGAGACCGTTCAGGGTTCGATCGCCGATCTGCCTCCGCCGGTGCTTGGCGAGCTTCTGCGCAATGTGACGGGCATCATCCATCTCGCCGCGATTTCGAGCCTGTGGATCCCGCGCCCGGCGGATTATCTGCGGGTCAACGCCTTCGCCGCAGGAAGGCTCGCGACGGCAGCACGGCACGCCGGGGTTCAGCGCTTTCTCTATGTTTCAAGCCTCACCACCTTTGTCGCGGGGCCGGCAGGCGGGCCGCCATTGCGGGTCGATGAACAGGTGCGCCCCCATCCCGATACCCTGCCCGGGCCCTATCCGCGCGCCAAGCGCATGGGCGAAATCCTGGCCCTTGCCGAGAATTGCGACGACTTCAGGGTCAGCGTGCTGGCCCCGACCCTGCCCCTGGGGCCGGGCGATGTGAACATGACGGCCCCTTCACGCCTCGTCGCAGACCTCGCTTCGGGGGCGATCCCGGCCATTCTCGAAACCCCGATGAATTTCATCGATGTCCGCGATCTCGCTTCTACCATCGTCGCTGCCCTCCGACTGGCGCGGGGCGGCGAGACCTATCTGCTGGCGGGCGAGGATGTGGCGCTCACGGCCTTTGCCGCCGAAGTCGCGGCCGAGACCAGTCGGAATTCGGTCACATCGCTCGTGTCGCCTCCGCTCGCCCTTGCGGCCGCCTGGCTCGACGAAACGATCCTTGCGCCGCTGACCAGGCGCGCGCCAAAGGCGAGCCTGACCGGAGTGCGGCTGGCGCTGCGGCCGCGGCTGTTCGACGCAACCAAAGCGCGTACCGAGCTTGGCCTCGCAATACGCCCGCGCGCCGAAAGCCTGCGCGACGCTTTGGCGTGGCTCACGCAATCAGCCCCCTCCCGCAAAGATTGACGAAAGATTTGGCACGTCGCATCATGAAACCCGGTTGCAGGCTGTGTTGCGACCAGACCCTCAAATCGCCGCAGGAATTGTCATGCCTGATGATCTTTCTCCCACCGGCCAATCTGCATTGCCGCCCGCAATGACCCCCGCAATCACCAGTGATGCCGAATGGCGCGCGCGGGTGGATTGCGCGGCGCTCTACCGTCTCGTGGCGCTCTATGGCTGGGACGATCTGATCTTCACCCATATTTCCCTTCGGGTGCCGGGACCCGAAGACCATTTCCTGATCAATCCCTATGGCATGTTGTTTGAGGAAATCACGGCGTCGAGCCTCGTCAAGGTCGACCTCGATGGGCAGATCGTGGGGCCGACGGATCATTTCATCAATCCCGCGGGATTCACCATTCACTCGGCCATCCATGCCGCCCGTGAGGACGCCCATTGCGTCATGCATTTGCATACGGATGCAGGCGTTGCGGTGGCGGCGCAGGCCGATGGGCTTTTGCCAATCACCCAGCATGCGCTGATCGCGCTGCCACAATTGGCCTGGCATGATTATGAGGGCATCGCGCTCAATCTGGACGAGCGCGAACGTCTGACCGCCGATCTCGGCGACAAAAAGCTGATGCTTTTGCGCAATCACGGGACATTGGCGGTCGGTGCGACGGCGGCCGAAGCCTTTGTCGGGATATTCTTCCTTGAACGCGCCTGCCAGCAGCAGGTCTATGCCCTGAGTGCGGGCCAGGCGGGCCTGCGAATGGCCCCGCTTGCCGCGCAGGAAGAAGTGGCGCGGCAAATTGCCGGCGGCCCCGGAATGGCCGGGCTGTTGGCCTGGCCCGCGCTGTTGCGCAAGCTCGACCGGGTGTCGCCCGGCTATGACCAATAGAGGCAAAGGCTGGCGCTTCGCCGCGGTTCTGACTGGCCTTGGCAGCGGGCTCGCAGCCGAACAGACCGCCTCGGCCGGGCCCTGGCCGCTGGCCCGGAAGGAAAAGCTGTCGATCACCACGCTGGTCGCAGCACCCGCGGCTTTGCGTGGGCCGACGCAATCCGATGATCCCCTGGATTTCGGTTCCGAAAGTGCCGACGCCGCCGTGATCGAAACCTATGCGGAATGGGGCCTTGGCGCCGGCTTCACCGCGATCGGCAAGGCGCAAACCGCCTGGCAGGGCCCCGCAACGGGACAGACCACCGGATCCTATGAATTTGGCCTGCGCCGCACCATCGCCCGCCGCGGCGATTTTGTCTTTGCATGGCAGGCGAGCCTCGCGGGCGGGCCATCGCAAAACGAGGCCTGTGCGGGTGAGCGCGCGGAGCTGCGTCTCCTGGCGGGCTGGGGTCGCAAATTTGGACGACGTAATGCTTTTGCCGCCCTCGAAAGCGGCGGGCGGGTTCGGACCGATGCCTGTGCGGGCGTCAAGACGGATTTCGCGTTGGGCGTCGAGCTGGTTCCCAACCGCCTGCAATTTCTGTCGCAGAGCTTTTTCGATCTCGACCGCGAGCGGCGCAACAGCCGCAATCTGACGCTCAAATTCCAGCAAAGCCTGGTGCTGCGCGTGTCGCCGAAATGGTCCGCGCAAATCGGCGGGCGCTTTGGCGTGACCGAGCAATCGCGGGAGCGCTCGGCGCTCGTGGCACTGTGGCGGCGATTCTGATCGGATCCCGGGGCATTTCCTCGTGGTGATCGGGTGCCGGACCAGAGCATTTTCAGGGGAATCCGAGCCGAATGTCTGAATTGAAAATGCTCAGATTCAATGATCTGGAGCGCGTTCAGGCGAAAACCGGATTCCACTTTTTCTGAACGCGCTCCAGGGCATTTTCAGGGGAATCCGAGCCGAATGTCTGAATTGAAAATGCCCGGATTCGATGATCTGGAGCGCGTTCAGGCGAAAACCGGATTCCACTTTTTCTGAACGCGCGCCGCCCCAAAACCGGGCCCGGAGGCGATGGCGGGCGAGGTGCCTTTCATCGCCTCCGGAACGGGGTCGGGGGCAGGATCAGAAGCGGAAAGCGACGCCTGCGGTGACGCTATGCGAAGAATCCGTGCCATAGCGGCCGAAATAATCGACAAAGAATTCGCCGCTTTTGATGAATTGCCAGCGCATGCCGGCATCGAGCAGGCCCTGGGTGAGGTCGCGGGTCGAGCCGTCGAGGTTAAACGCGCTGCCCGAATCCACCAATGTCACCGGCACGGAGAGGTCGCCGAGATCCTGGGTCCGGCCCACGCCCCCGGCCAGCCGGAAGGTGAGCGCCCGGTCGTTGGATCCGATGCCGAAAGCCCGCTGCGTCTGGAGATAGAGATCACCCCGCCATTGCGCGTCGGTCAGTTCGGGCACCGCAAGCCGCAAGGGATTGCTGCCTTCCTCGACATAGGCATTCTGATTGGCGCGGGAATAATTGAGCCCGAGCCGCCCCGAAACATCCCAGCCCGCCAGCATGGCGAAGCGCTGTTCGGCCGTGGCAAAAAGCCCGATCGCAGTGGCATCGGTCTCGCCGTCGACAGAGGACGTCACCCCGTTAAAGGTAACGGTGCGCCGGGTGGTCTGGTCGATATGCCCGGCAAGGAAGCCGAAGCGCAGGGCCGTCGATTTGCTCGCCCAATCGACAAAGAAGCCGCCGAGATAGCCTTCCTGCTCGCCGTTGCCCGCCCCTTGCGCCAGCGTGATATCGGCCTCTGCCGTGGTTCCGAAAATCCCGACCCGGATGCCGGGCAGAGGCGTGGCGAATTCGGCACCGAAATTGATCCCGTAAATATCGCTGTCAAATGCCAGCGATCCCGCATTGGCCTCGCGTTCGGCCGTATTGCCAAAGCCGTCCAGCCAGAAGCGATGGCCGCTGCGCCCGGCGGGCTCGTCAGTATCGAAAGGCGCAGACCCGATCGGGTGGGCCTGCGGCAGTCCCAGCAAGGGTGTGTCGGTGAAGCGCAGCGCCGTGAGGCGGTTGGCGACAAAGGTGGTCGGGCGCTGGGCCACGACCGTGACCGGCGGCACCACCGTGCCGAGCGCGCCGGTTGTGGGGGAAAGAACAACAGTGACCGGCAGATTAGTGCCCACGACTTCCGTGGCAGCAAATGCGCCACTGACGCCACCCGCCGCCCGCAGGAAGGTTCCGCCCGTCGCTTCGCTATTGTCCTCGGCCACCAGACGCAAGGTGCCGCCAAGGGTCGCGGTGCCCGTGACCGTCAACAGATCGATCAGGCTGCCGCCATTGCTGAATTCGACCTCAAGTACGCCAGTCGAGGATTGCGTGAAATTGCCCCCAACCGTGAGCGCGCCGATCGAATTGCCCGGGGCGAGCCGCCCGGCATTGGTGACATTGCCGGTAATCGTGCCGATGCCGTCAAGAAAGGCACCGCTGGCCACCGTCACCGAGCCGGTCAGCGTCGCATTGACGCGCGCAGCCCCCGCATCCACCGCGAGGATTCCGATGGTGACCGGGTTCGCAAAGGTGAGCAGGCCCGTCCCCAGCTTGCGCAGGGTTCCCGCTCCCGAAAGACCGAGGGTGAAATTGGTATCGCTGGCGACGCTCTGTTCGAGAATTGCCCCGGAGCCCACATTGACCGCACCCGTTCCCAGCGCCGACAGGCTCGAAACCCGCAAGATCCCTCCGGTCACGCTGGTGCCGCCCGAATAGGTGTTCGCAGCGCTGAGCGTGGTCGCTCCCGACCCGGCCTGGGTCAAAGCCCCCGTGCCGGCGATCACCCCCGCGAGCGTCACCGCATCCGCGCGATTGATCGCAAGCGCACCATTATTGGTCACAGCACCCGTGCCGAGCGAGCCGGTGGTCCCGCCATTGCCGATCTGCAATGTGCCGGCCGAGATCGTCGTCGCGCCCGAATAGGTATTGGCCCCCGTCAGGATCGTCGTGCCCGACCCGGCCTGGGTCAAAGCCCCCGTGCCGGCGACCACCCCCGCGAGCGTCACCGCATCCGAGCGATTGATCGCAAGCGTGCCATTATTGGTAAGCGCACCGGTGCCGAGCGAGCCGGTGGTCCCGCCATTGCCGATCTGCAATGTGCCGGCCGAGATATTGGTCGCGCCGCTATAGGTGTTGGCTCCCGTCAGGATCGTGGTGCCCGACCCGGCCTGGGTCAAAGCCCCCGTGCCGGCGATCACCCCCACGAGCGTCACCGCATCCGAGCGATTGATCGCAAGCGCACCATTATTGGTCACAGCACCCGTGCCGAGCGAGCCAGCGGTCCCGCCAGCGCCGATCTGCAATGTGCCGGCCGAGATCGTCGTCGCGCCCGAGAAAGTGTTGGCCCCCGTCAGGATCGTCGTGCCCGACCCGGCCTGGGTCAAAGTCCCCGTGCCGGAAATGGCATTGGCCAGAGTGATCGAATTTGAGCGATTGACCACCAGCGCTGCATCATTGATGACCGCGCCGGTGCCGAGCGAGCCGGTGGTCCCTGCAGCACCCAAAGCTGCGAAGGATTGCGGCGTCTCTTGCGTCGCTTCGGCGAGCTTCACCGAACCCGGCTCGGCCCCGAATCTGATCTCCACCGAGCCGCCAATCTGCAGCGTACCGGCCGAAATCGTGGTCGTCCCCGAATAGGTATTGGCCCCCGTCAGGATCGTGGTGCCCGACCCGGCCTGGGTCAAAGCCCCCGTGCCGGCGACCACCCCCGCGAGCGTCACCGCATCCGAGCGATTGATCGCAAGCGTGCCATTATTGGTAAGCGCACCGGTGCCGAGCGAGCCGGTGGTCCCGCCATTGCCGATCTGCAATGTACCGGCCGAGATATTGGTCGCGCCGCTATAGGTATTGGCTCCCGTCAGGATCGTGGTGCCCGACCCGGCCTGGGTCAAAGCCCCCGTGCCGGCGATCCCTCCGGACAGCGTCACCGCATCCGAGCGATTGATTGCAAGCGTACCATTATTGGTAAGCGTGCCGGTGCCGAGCGAGCCGGTGGTCCCGCCATTGCCGATCTGCAATGTGCCGGCCGAGATCGTCGTCGCACCCGAGAAAGTGTTGGCTCCCGTCAGGATCGTGG
The DNA here is from genome assembly GCA_021731815.1 of Hyphomonadaceae bacterium. GTDB lineage: Bacteria > Pseudomonadota > Alphaproteobacteria > Caulobacterales > Aquidulcibacteraceae > JAKFWO01. Next base: position 55,992 of record JAKFWO010000004.1, read on the forward strand.
TGCCCGACCCGGCCTGGGTCAGAGAACCCACATCGGAAATGGCCCCCGCAATCGTTACCGAACCCGAGCGATTGACCACCAGCGCCGCTTCATTGATCACTGCGCCGGTGCCGAGCGAGCCGCTTGCCCCGCCATTGCCGATCTGCAGCGTCCCCGCCAAAATAAGGGTCGTACCCGAATAAGTATTGGCTCCCGTCAGGATCGTCGTGCCCGCCCCGGCCTGACTCAGCACCCCGGTGCCGGAAATGTCATTGGCGAGCGTCACTTCATTGGCGCGAAAAACCACCAGCGTGCCATCATTGACAATCGTACCCGTGCCGATCGAGCCGGTCAACCCCATCGCCGATGAAGGCCCGGCGAACAGCGGGGTCGGGCTGCCCTCCGAACCATCCCCCGAATCACCCTTGATGGATGATGTGCCTGACTCCGCAAGCTTTCGATCGACACCACCCGACGCACCGAGCTGCAGGGTCGCCCCCGCAAGGATCGTGGTTGTACCACTATAGGTGTTGGTACCGGTCAGAATCAATGTGCGGCTGTCGCTCATCTCCGTGGGCTCCCCCGTCACACGGATGCCGCCCGCACCCTGAATGACACCGCCAAAAGAGCCGCTGCCGATCCCGAGTTCTGACGTGGAGGTCTCTCCCAGCAAAAGGGTTCCAATTCCCAGCAGCTCACCGATCCCGGTGCCCGATGGCGATGGGCGCTGGTTATTGATATCCAGCGTCGCATCCTCCTCGATAAAGACCTGGCTTAGGCCAAGGCCATTGAAAGCCCCGGTACCGCCAAGACGCAGCGTCCCGGAATCAATGGAATAAACTGCGGCGATGTCAGAACTGTCGCCATTCCAGATGATCGTGCCATTATTTGTCCGATCACCAAATCTGGCACCCGCGACCAATTCCTGGTCCCCAACCTCGACAAAAATATTTCCGATGGTCAGAGTCGTATCCGTCACCGCAGCCAGCGTTCCGGCAAGGGAATCCACAAAGACAATATCCCCACCCAGGAACTCGCCTGAGCCCGTCAGAGCGGTGACCAGCGACCCGAAATTCGTAATTCGTACCCCTGTGGTCGGGCTTCCGTCCAATCCGCCCAGCGCGGCCGCATTGCTGATGAAGACATTCCCGCCATCGATCAGCGTGCCGCCCTGATAGGAATTTGCGCCCGTCAGCGAGACCGTACCCGTGCCGGTAACCCGGAGTCCGCCCGCGCCAATAATTTCATTGGTATTCTGCCCGAAAATATTCGTGCTGGTATCGCCCCGCAGGGTGACATTCTGCCCATCCCCCTGATTGATGGTCAGGAGGGTGCCTTGATCCTGGAGATTGATTAATCCCAAATGATCGAAATTCGTCCCCAGCGACAGGCTGACACCGGTCCCCGTAACCAGGATGGCCTCTGCGCGGTTCTGGCCCGTTAACCCGCCTGCGACAATGCCATTGAATGTAAGATTGAAATTTCCTGCGATGTCGAGGCCGATCCCGCCCGCGCCTGAATTCCCCGGTGGATTACCCAAGAAAGGGATGCCAAATAGGAAAGATCCACCACCCGACCCGCCATTGCCACCGGTCACGTTTCCATTGATCGTTGCGAATGCTTCCGACGACCCAAGATTTCGGAGAAAGGCACCACCACCGCCAGATCCGCCAGATCCGCCAAAAAAGCCATCTCCGCCACTGCCGCCATTGCCGCCAGAAAAACCCGCAAGGGACATATCAAGATTGCCACCGGTTTCTGTGACCAGTACCAGACCAAAACCGCCGGCACCGCCCCCACCGCCAGCACCAAAATCCATCCCTGCCATTCCTCCACCTCCGGCACCCCCCCGCATATCCGAACCCGGCGCGACGCAAGGAAGAGACGAGCCCGCGAATCCATGGGCTCCCCCAAAGCCACCACCACCATTGGGAGGCT
>JAKFWO010000002.1 GCA_021731815.1 Hyphomonadaceae bacterium
GGACATTCGGAACGGGGAGCAACTGGAACCACCTATCATCGAATATCGACCCTCGCCGTGTAAAAATCCTTTCGCCGCCCACGGATTCCTCGTAAGTCGTGGAAAAGCACAAGGGCACGCCATGGCTGCGCTGATTTCCGACCTCGATCCTGACGATCCCGGCTTGCGGGCCAATCGCACTTATAATCTCGCTTTGGTGGAAACCCTGCGCGGCCACAGCGCGATCGCGGCGCTTGGCGGGGCCGAAACCCAGCGCGAGCGCCATGTCAGCCGCGGAAAATTGCTGCCGCGCGCGCGGGTCGAACGGCTGCTTGACCCTTTCACGCCCTTTCTCGAATTGTCCCCGCTCGCTGCCTTTGGCATGTATGAGGGCGATGTGCATGGGGCCTCGCTGATCACCGGGATCGGGCGGGTGATGGGCCATCTCGTGATGGTCATCGCCAATGACCCGACCGTCAAGGGCGGTGCCTATTATCCCTTGACGGTCAAGAAGCATCTGCGCGCCCAGGAGATCGCGCGCGAAAACCGGCTGCCCTGCATCTATCTGGTTGATTCGGGCGGGGCCAATCTGCCCTGGCAATCCGAAGTCTTTCCCGATCGCGACCATTTCGGCCGTATCTTCTACAATCAGGCGCAGATGAGCGCCGAAAACATTCCCCAGATCGCCGTCGTCATGGGATCCTGCACGGCGGGCGGAGCCTATGTCCCGGCCATGAGCGACGAGACCATCATCGTGCGCAAGCAGGGCACGATCTTTCTGGCGGGCCCGCCGCTCGTCAAGGCGGCCACCGGCGAGGTAATCTCGGCCGAGGATCTGGGCGGGGCCGATGTCCATGCCCGGCGCTCGGGCGTGGCGGACCATTATGCCGCCGATGATGACCACGCACTGTTTCTGGCCCGGAGGATCATCGGGTCGCTGCCGGCACCATCTGCGCCGGCACAGGGGACGTGGTCCGAACCACTCTATCCGGCCGACGAGCTTGCAGGGCTGATCCCCCGGGACGTACGTGCGCCGATGGATGCGCGGGCACTGATCGCGCGGATCGTCGACGGCTCGGAATTCGACGAATTCCGGAAGCTCTATGGCGAGACCCTGATCACCGGCTTTGCCCGGCTGTTCGGAAACCCGGTGGCGATCCTCGCCAATCAGGGGGTACTGTTCTCGGAAAGTGCCCAGAAGGGGGCGCATTTCATCGAACTTGCCTGCCAGCGCGGCATCCCGCTGGTCTTCCTCCAGAATGTCACGGGCTTCATGGTCGGCTCGAAATATGAGGCTCAGGGTATCGCCAAGGATGGCGCGAAAATGGTCAATGCGGTGGCCACCGCGCGGGTGCCGAAAGTCACACTGATCACCGGCGGCTCGTTCGGGGCCGGCAATTACGGCATGTGCGGACGCGCCTTCGGGCCGCGCTTCCTGTTCATGTGGCCCAATGCCCGGATTTCGGTGATGGGCGGCGAACAGGCGGCGAGCGTGCTGGCCACCCTCCGGCGCGACAATCTCGCCGCCGCGGGCACGGATTGGCCGGCCGCAGAGGAAGAGGCCTTCAAGGCCCCCATCCGTGCGCGGTATGAAACCGAGGGTTCGCCCTATTTTTCCACTGCGCGCCTGTGGGATGACGGAATCATCGATCCGCGCGACAGCCGGGTCGTGCTCGGCCTCGCGCTTGAGGCCGCGCGCAATGCGCCGATCGAAGCCGGCATGCGCTTCGGAATGTTCCGGATGTGAGCCGGGGAGGGGAGAACAGAATGGCAGCGATCCTGGGGATTGGCGGGATCTTCTTCAAATCGCAGGATCCCGCGCAACTCGCGGACTGGTACCGGCGTGTCTTTGATCTGGCCTTTGCCGATTGGGGCGGGATCGCCTTCCCCATCACCCCGGCTGCGGCCCAGCCGGGGGCGTGCCAGGTGTTTTCCGCCTTTCCTGCGGCCACGACCTATTTCGCGCCCTCAGAAAAACCGTTCATGATCAATTTGATGGTGGATGATCTCGATGGCGTGCTGGCGCGCGCGGCCCATGCCGGCGTCGAGCCCGTCTGGCGCGATGATGCCGACCCCAATGGCCGCTTTGCCCATGTCATCGACCCCGAAGGAACCAAGATCGAGCTCTGGGAACCCAAGGCCACGGCGTAGAAGGGGAGTTCCATGTTACAGAAAAATTCCGGTTCGCACGAAGCCCGGCTGCGCTATGGCGATGGCGAATTCACGGTGATGAAACCGGGGGATTTCGTGCGCTGCGCGGTCAGCGGCGTTGAGATCCCGCTTGGCGAACTGAAATATTGGAGCGTCGATCGCCAGGAACCCTATGCCGATGCCAAAATCTCGTTCCGGCGGAATCAGGATTCCCGTGCCAAATGAAGTGATGCCAGGGATCGCTGGCATCGGCCTTGTTCATTCGAAATCAGGCTCCGCGGAATCGGGCCATCCGGAATCGGGCCGCGCGGGATCGGGAAGTTCTGGCGCAAGGGTCAGACCCCGTTCATGATGCACCGTCAGCGGAGCGTTGTATTTGCTTGCGGCCGGTCACCTGGCGCAGCAGCAAAATGCCGAGGGTTGTCGACACGAGCGAACCGAAAATCACGCCCAGCCGCAATTCCTCAAGATAATTGCCGCCCGTGACATCGGCGAAGGCCAGTTCACCGACAAACAGGCTCATGGTGAAGCCGATCCCGGCCACGAAGCCCAGGCCGAGCATGCTGATCCAGCGCACGCCATCGGGAAGACGCCCGATTCCAGCCTGCACGGCGAGGAAAGAAAACAGCAGGATTCCCAAAGGCTTGCCGATCAGCAGCCCCAGCCCGACGCCCGCGGATACCGGATGGGCGAGAAAGGCGATCGACAAACCCTCAAACGAAAATCCGGCAAAGGCAAAGGCGAACAAGGGCAGGATCACAAACGCCACCCAGGGCTTCAGCGCATGTTCGAGATCCTCCAGCGGAGGGTGGTCCTCCTCCCGGCCCTTGAGCGGCACGAGCATGGCAAGGATAACCCCCGCCAGAGTCGCGTGCAGGCCACTGGCCAGCATGAAGGCCCACAAGATGATCCCAAGCCCGAGATAGGCCCCGAGATTGGTCACCCGAAAGCGGTTGAGCGCATACAGGATCGCGATCACCAACCCGACACCGATCAGCGCGGGAACATTGAAATCCCCGCTGAACAGCACCGCAATCAAAAGGATGGCCCCGAGATCATCGATCACCGCCAGCGCCAGCAGGAATACCCGCAGGCCGATCGGCACGCCCCGCCCTGCAAGGCTGAGTGCGGCCAGCGCAAAGGCGATATCGGTTGCCACCGGAACGGGCCAGGCCCGGAAATCCGCGCCGCTCCCGCCCAAAAGCTGCACCACCGCCAGCAGGATCAGCGCCGGCATAACCATTCCGCCCAGCGCCGCAATGGCCGGGAGCGCCATTTTTCGTGGATCGGCAAGCACGCCAGTCATCGCCTCGCGCTTGATCTCAAGGCCGACCAGCAGAAAGAACACGGCCATCAGGCCGTCCTTGATCCATTCGGCTGTGGGCGCAAAATGCTGCCAGAACCCGAGCTCCACGCCGATTTCCTGATGGAGGAATGAGTCATAAAGGTCGGAAAACCCCGAATTGCGCGCAAAAATCCCGAGCGCAGCCGCCAGAACCAGAATGATCCCGGTGGCGAGGTCGGTCTTCAAAAATCCCGTGAATGTGGCGGGTGATTCCCGCAGGGCATCGGGGGGTGTCATGGTCGATTATCCATGGGTTCCGAAAGGGATCGGGCGAATGCGTAGAGTTTGGAATTGCAGGGAAATGTCGGAAGCGGGGGGATGATCAGGGTGCCGTCCCGGTCAGGTCTGTTGGGCCGGGGGCCCGGCCGACACCCGGGCGCGTGGATCGGCTTCTGCGATCACCACCGATGTCGTGGGCGCTGCAACATAAGGTTCCTTGTTGTCGGTCGCAAGCGGCGGGCGCTGGGCGCGGCGCACCACCATGGTGAAGGCCATGGCCCCATAGCCAAGAGCGGCCAGCAGAAAGATATTCGCGATCCCGAACGGCGGGATCTGGGCCGCGAGGCCCATCAGGAACGGTCCGGCAATCGAGCCACCCGCCCAGACGAATAACAGGCCTGAGATGACCTGCGCCATTTGCCGTCGGTCAGCCCGGTCGGCGGCATGGGCCACCGCCACTCCGTAAAAGGACAGGGCACCCGCTCCCCAAAAGAAATAGACAACCAGCGCCGGCCAGAACGGCCCCTTGCCGAGCCCGATCACAAACAACAATGCCGAAGCGCCGGCAGCGATCGCGCCCAGTCCGGCGATGACGCTGCGACGGTCAAGCCGGTCCGACAGCGCCCCTGCCGGCCAGGTGACCAAAAATGAGCCAAGATATCCGGCGGCGAGGAAAAAAGCGGCCGCGACCGGTCCGCTCACCGGGCCGTCCGTGAGGTTTCCGGCATAGATCGAGGCATGCCAGACGATCCCGACATTGAGCACGCCGGCGGTAAAGGCAGCGATGAGGGCCGCAGGCGCGATTTCCCACAGCCGGATAATGCCAAAGGGCTCGGAATTGGGCGTTGGCGGCTCCGTGTGGCTGGTCGCCGTCATCGGCAGCAGGGCCAGCGCAAAGAACATCCCCGCCATGGCGAATGAAGTCAGGGCCGAATCCCCGGCCAGCAGCGGCAGAAACGGGCCGAGCACCAGAGCCGTTTTGGTCAGCGCCATATAGACGCTGATCACCCGGCCACGGGCCTCGGCGGGGGCACCGTCATTGATCCAGCTCTCGGCGGCCGCAAACAAGACTGCAACGGAAGCACCCGCCATCAGTCGCGCCAGACCGGCGGAAAATGGATCGCGGAACGCCCAGATCAGAATGATCGTGCTGACCGCACCGAGCCCGGCGGCCCCCGCAAAAGCCCGGATATGGCCGATGCGCCGGATGATCCGGGTCGAAAAGGCCGCACCCGCCATGAAACCCGCGCCATAGATCGCGCCGACTATGCCCACAAAGGCCACCGGAGCGCCGCTCTGGTGCAGGGACAAGGGCAGGAAGGCGTTGATGAGCGCAGAGGCCACCTGAACGAAGAAAATCGCCAGAATGGGTGCCGCGACGCGCCGATAATCCACCATGAGCTTTTTCACCTGACGGATCGGAATGAAGCGCGTTGGCGCGCCGGGTTCTATCCATGTGGGGACCCCGCACATCCCCAACCAACGCCGTTTGACCGGGTCCGGATTGAAGGCCGATACGCCCGACATTCAAGGCCCGACATCCAGGGAAAGAGCTAAATGTTTCGGACCCAAGAGTCCATTGGTCAGGAAAGTTCCATGGCGCGTGCAGTGAAAATGGATTCCGGTTTTTGGCCCGGGTGAACCAGTGGTTCCCATGATTCCGACATCTGCTCGCCGGGAGGTATCAAGGGGATGCCAATGTCGGAATCGAACCACTAGATCCATTCCACCCGCGTGATTTCATAGGATTTCAACCCGCCAGGTGCCGCCACTTCGGCGACATCGCCCGCCTTTTTACCGATCAGCGCGCGCGCGAGCGGCGAGGCAATTGACAGACGCCGCGCCTTTACATCGGCTTCGTCCTCGCCCACGATTTTGTAGATATGCTCTTCTTCGGTGTCCTCGTCGATCATGGTGATCGTTGCGCCGAATTTGACATTGGTGCCCGACAGGCGCGAGGAATCGATGACCTGGGCCCGCGCGATCTTGTCCTCAAGCTCGGCGACGCGGCCTTCGATAAAGCTCTGGCGCTCTTTGGCTGCGTGATATTCGGCGTTTTCCGACAAATCGCCATGGGCGCGTGCCTCCGAGATCGCCTGGATCACGGAAGGCCGCTCAATCGATTTCAAACGCCTCAGTTCAGCGTCGAGAGCCGCATAGCCCTCGGCGGTCATGGGTATTTTTTGCATTCCGGGGTCGTCCTGGAAATTAATGAAGATCGGTGGGGCGGCACCTTCCACCCCAAAAGTTTGCCGGTGAACCGCCGCCGGATGTCACCGCCGCCAAAGACGGGTCATCAGCCCGCCTGTGCAACGGCCGTTCCGTTTTCCGCCGACATGATCGAAGGATAGTAGGACTGAAGCGGGCGCACTTCAAGCCCACCCTGCCGCAGTGCGCCAATTGCCGCCACCGCCGCTTTTGCCCCTGAAATGGTTGTGAAATACGGGATCGATTGCGCGAGTGCCGTGCGCCGGATCGAGGCAGAGTCACTGATCGATGGCCGCCCTGCCGTGGTATTGACGACGAGATGCACATGGCCGTCGATCATTTCGTCGACGATATGACGTCGCCCCTCGCGTACCTTGTTGACGCGCGCGACCGCGAGGCCCGCCGCCACGAGCCGGTCGCAGGTTCCACCGGTGGCAATCACCCGAAAGCCGATGTCGAGCAATTCGCGGGCTATCCCGACGGCCGCGGCCTTGTCAGCATCCTTCACCGAGATGAAAACGGTCCCCGTTTCGGGTAGCGCCGAACCCGCGGCGATCTGGGCCTTGAGAAACGCTGTGGGGAAATCGGCGGCGATTCCCATGACTTCGCCGGTCGAGCGCATTTCCGGCCCGAGCTGCGGATCGACGCCGGGAAAACGGGCGAAGGGGAACACGGCCTCCTTGACCGAAATATGCCCCCCCGGTTCGGGGGGATGCCACAGATCGGCGAGCCGTGCCCCCGCCATGATCTTTGCAGCGATCGCGGCGACCGGCATGCCGATCGCCTTGGCGACGAAAGGCACGGTGCGCGAGGCCCGCGGATTGGCTTCGAGAACATAAATCGTGTCGCCCTGAACCGCGAACTGGATATTGACAAGACCTCGCACCTGAAGGGCTTCGGCCAGCATTCGGGTCTGCCTTCCGAGTTCGGCGAGCACATCGGCGGGCAGCGAATAGGCCGGAAGCGAGCAGGCCGAATCGCCCGAATGGACTCCGGCCTCCTCGATATGTTCCATGATCCCGGCGATCACCACCTGTTGCCCATCGCACAGGGCATCGACATCGACCTCGATCGCGTCGCGCAGATAACGATCAACCAATAAAGGCGACGCGCCGGACACCTCGATCGCATTGGCGACATAAGAAGCAAGGGCGGCCTCGTCCTCGACGATCTCCATCGCCCGGCCCCCCAGCACGAAGGAAGGGCGCAACATCAGCGGAAAGCCCAGCGTTTCGGCCGCTGCCAGCGCTTCATTGGCCGAACGCGCGATGGCGGAGGGAGCCTGACGCAGCCCCAATTGGTCGAGTAATTGGCTGAAGCGTTCCCGGTCCTCGGCCAGCCCGATCGCCTCCGCCCCCGTTCCCAGCAGCGGAATCCCGGCATGGGTCAGTGCCTCGGCCAGCCGCAGCGGGGTCTGCCCGCCAAACTGGACGATGACGCCCAGCAATTCGCCCTTTTGCTGCTCGGTTTCGATGATGGCCAGCACATCCTCGAGCGTCACGGGTTCGAAATAGAGCCGGTCGGAGGTATCGAAATCGGTCGAGACGGTTTCCGGATTGCAATTGACCATGATCGATTCAATGCCGAGATCGCGCAGGGCGAAAGCGGCATGGCAGCAGCAATAATCGAATTCGATGCCTTGCCCGATCCGGTTGGGACCGCCGCCGAGGATGATGACCTTGCGCCGGTCGGTCGGATCGGCTTCCGATTGGGGGATTTCGCCAAGAGCGGCGGTCTCGTAACAGGAATAGAGATAGGGCGTGGCCGAACGGAACTCGCCCGCGCAGGTATCAATGCGCTTGAATATTGGCCGGATATCCAGGGCTTGACGCGCATTCCTTATATCGGCCTCACTTCGCCCGGACAATGTACCGAGCCGCGCATCGGAAAAACCCATGGCCTTAAGGGCATGGAATTCCTGTTTGTCGGAAGGCATGCCGCGGGTGCGGATCCCGGCCTCGCAGGCCACAATCTCCAGAATCCGGTCGAGAAACCACGGATCATAGCCGGAGGCGGTATGGGCATCGGCGACCGACAGGCCGCGGCGCAGGGCTTCGGCCACGACGCGCAGCCGGTCGGGCGTGGGGCGGGCGCAGGCCGCCATCAGCGCGGCGCGGTCATCGCCTTCGCCAAGACCCGCAATGGCGATTTCGTCGAGCCCGCCAAGCCCGGTTTCGAGCCCCCGCAGCGCCTTTTGCAGGCTCTCGGCAAAAGTCCGCCCGATCGCCATGACTTCGCCGACCGATTTCATGGCCGTGGTCAGGCCGGGATCGGCACCTTTGTATTTTTCGAAGGCGAAGCGGGGAATCTTGGTGACGACATAATCGATGGCTGGTTCGAAACTGGCGGGTGTGGTGCGGGTGATGTCATTGGTCAATTCATCGAGCGTGTAGCCGATGGCGAGCTTGGCAGCGATCCGCGCGATCGGGAAGCCGGTGGCTTTGGACGCCAGCGCCGATGAGCGCGAGACGCGCGGATTCATTTCGATCACCACCATGCGGCCATCGCGGGGATTGACCGCGAATTGGACATTCGAGCCGCCGGTCTCCACCCCGATCTCGCGCAGAACCGCGATCGAGGCACTGCGCATGCGCTGATATTCCTTGTCGGTGAGGGTCAGCGCCGGCGCGATGGTAATGGAATCACCCGTATGCACGCCCATGGCATCGAGATTCTCGATCGAACAAATGATGATGGCATTGTCGGCGCGGTCGCGCACGACTTCCATCTCAAATTCCTTCCAGCCAAGTACGCTTTCCTCGACAAGGATTTCCGACACCGGTGACGCCCGCAGGCCCGCGGCGCAGATGTCCCGGAATTCATCCGAATTATAGGCGATGCCGCCGCCCGTCCCGGCCAGCGTGAAGGAGGGGCGGATGATCGCCGGCAGGCCGATTTGCGCGAGCGCCAGCCCTGCCTCCGCCATATCCCGGACCAACAGGGAGCGCGGACTTTCGAGGCCGATGCGGTCCATCGCCTCGCGGAATTTCAGACGGTCCTCGGCCATTTCGATGGCCTCTGCATTTGCCCCGATCATTTCGACGCCGGCTTCGGTCAGAAAGCCCGATCGCCAGAGTGCGAGTGCCGTATTGAGCGCGGTCTGTCCGCCCATGGTCGGCAGCAATGCAAAGCCCGAGGGCTCTTTCGGGCGTTCGCGCGCAATGATCATCCGGACGAAATCCGGGGTGATCGGTTCGATATAGGTGGCGTCGGCGAGGCCGGGATCGGTCATGATCGTGGCCGGATTGGAATTGACCAGCACCACCCGATAGCCCTCTTCCTTGAGGGCCTTGATCGCCTGAACGCCCGAATAATCGAATTCGCAGGCCTGCCCGATCACGATCGGTCCGGCACCGATGACGAGAACCGTGCCGATATCCATGCGTCTGGGCATTGGGTGATCCTGCTCCGTTCTGGGAAGGGTGTGAAAGACCCGAAAGCCGGGCCAATCGCGGCCCCGGCATGAAAAGACGCGCGTGGAATAAAGGCCGAAAGGCACCGGCGCAAGCGATTCGGATGTCGGGGGCAAGGAACGATGGCAATTGTCTCCAGCACCCCACTGGCGATCATCCGGAAATTCGGCTAAGGGCCGGCATGATTGATTCCGACCTTGCTTCCGCCACCCGCCATGACGATCCCGATGCGGCGATCGAGGCGCTCATCCTGCTTTATGACCGTTCGGTCAATAATTTGCGCAAGGCGCTCAACGCCTTTCTCGCGGACCGGACAGCGCCCGATCCCGCCTTGCGCATGGCGCGGGCCTTTTGTTACCCCGATCTGCGCATTCGCTATGACCCGCCCGGGCCGGCACCTCGCATCAGCCGCGCTTTCGGTGTGGTGACCGAGGCGGGGCTCTATGCCTCGACCATCACGCGACCGGAATTTTTCCGTCTCTATTTGCGCGAGCAACTGGTCTTCCTCGCCCGTGATTTCGGGGTGAGCTTCGAGGTCGGCCTGTCGGATGTCGAAATTCCTTATCCCTATGTGCTGGACGGGACGGTGGATCTCGAGGCCGGGGCGGTGTCCTCCGCCGAACTGGCCTATTTCTTTCCTTTTCCGCGCCTTGCGGTGCTTGATGATTCCGGCGACCAGATCCGCGCCGACGGCGCCCGCCCGCTCGGCCAGTTCGACGCCTTGCGCACCGATTTCTCGCTCCAGCGCATCCGGCATTACACCGGAACGCCCTTCGACCATGTCCAGCAATTCGTGCTGTTCACCAATTACCACCGTTATGTCGACGCCTTTGTGGAATGGGGTGCAGCCGAGGTCCAGGCCGGCCGAGCGGAAGGCCTGTCGTGTCCGGGCGGGATCCTTGTGCGGGCGGACACGCCCGATCCGGTCAATCTTGTCGCCAATGGCCCGTGGCGCAAGCACCAGATGCCCGGCTATCATCTGATGCGCGAGGGGCGCGAGGGGATCAGTCTTGTCAATATCGGGGTGGGGCCCTCCAATGCCAAGAACATGACCGACCATCTGGCGGTGTTGCGCCCCGATTGCTGGATCATGGTCGGCCATTGCGGCGGCCTGCGCCATTCCCAGAAGATCGGCGATTATGCGCTGGCGCATGCCTATCTGCGCGACGATCATGTGCTCGATGCTGTCCTTCCGGCCGACATGCCCATTCCGCCCATTGCCGAGGTCCAGGTAGCCCTGCAACAGGCCGCGGCCCAGGTGACAGGAGAAACCCGCGAGGCCCTGAAGGCCCGTCTGCGCACCGGAACCGTGGTCACCACCGATGACCGCAATTGGGAACTTTCCTATGCCGCCCAGGCCAAACGCCTGTCTTTGTCGCGCGCCATCGCCATCGATATGGAAAGCGCCACCATCGCGGCCAATGGCTATCGCCACCGGGTGCCCTATGGCACCCTGCTCTGCGTATCCGACAAACCCTTGCATGGCGAGATCAAGCTGCCCGGTCAGGCCAACCGCTTTTACGAGCGCGCGATCGGCGAGCATTTGCAGATCGGCATCGTGGCGCTGGAAATCCTCCGTTCCCAGGGCCCGGCCCTGCACTCGCGCAAATTGCGCGCCTTTGACGAGCCGCCCTTCAGGTAGGGTCCGGCATTCGGGCTTGCGCGGATGTGACGTCCCGGTAAGCTTGGCCTCCGCGCCGCCCTGAATGCGATGGGCGCGCGGGGAGGAGGCAAGCCATGACCAGCGAAACCGCCAAAGCCGGAGCCACGACCTCCGCCATGGTTCCCGGGGATGAGCCCTCGGCATCGTGGCGCGGCTTCATGCTGGCGCTGCTGATCATCGTCTATGCGCTGAATTTCCTCGACCGGCAGATCATCGGAATTCTGGCCATCCCGATCCAGAAGGAAATGGGCATTTCCGATTCCCAGCTCGGGCTGATGCGCGGGGCCTCCTTCGCGATTTTCTATGCCACTTTGGGTGTGCCGATCGCCTGGCTCGCCGACCGGATGAACCGGGTGTGGATCATCACCATCGCCTTGTTTTTATGGAGCCTGATGACCGCAATCTGCGGGCTGGCGCAGAATTTCTGGCAGATGTTCTTTGCCCGGCTGGGCGTGGGAATTGGGGAAGCGGGCGGGGTGGCACCCTCTTATTCCATCGTTTCCGATTATTACCCCAAACATCAGCGCGCACGCGCCATGGCGGTCTATTCCTTCGGGATTCCGGTTGGCTCTGCAATCGGCGTGGTGTTTGGCGGGATCATCGCCACCCTGTTCGACTGGAGGGTGGCGTTTTTCGCCGTCGGGCTGGTGGGCGTGGTGTTTGCGCCGGTATTTTTCCTGCTGATGCGCGAGCCCAAACGCGGGCGTTATGACCCGCCCCCTGCCGATGCATCGGCACCGCCCCCGCGCGCCAGCCTGTGGGAAGTATTCGGCGTGCTGGTAAAAAAGCCCTCCTTCTTCCTGATGAGTTTCGGGGCCGCGAGTTCCTCAATGCTCGGCTATGGCCTGTTTGCCTGGCTGCCGGCCTTTCTGGTGCGGTCCTATGGTGACGAATTGCCCGGGGCTTTCGCCTTTTTGCCGCGCGCCATCATTCCCGCCAATGCCGGACCCCTGCTTTATGCGTCGCTGTTTTTCGGGGTGATCACGCTGGTCGGCGGAATTCTTGGCATCTGGTTTGGCGGTGCCGCGACCGATCGCTTCGCGCGGAAATCCGTGCGCGCCCATGCACTTGTGCCGGCCATTGCGTTCATCATCGCGACCCCGCTATTGGCCCTGGGTGTGCTGACCAATAATCTGTGGCTGGCCTTCGTGATCTTCGTCTTCCAGGCGGCCCTGAGCCTCGCCTGGCTCGGACCGGTCGTTTCCGCCTTCCAGATGATGACCCCCGTGCATATGCGCGCCACCACCACCGCGATCTTTCTGCTGATCAATAATCTGATCGGGATCGGGCTCGGGGATTTTCTGCTCGGCGTGATCTCGGATTCCTATTCAGCACGCTTTGGCGGAGAATCCCTGCGTTATGCGCTGCTGACCGGGACGCTGGCTTATGTGCTGGCTGCGATCTTTTTCGTGCTCGCCTCCTTTCGCATCCGCAAGGACTGGCACGGATGAGGGCCCCGGCACCATCATCGTCGGTTTTCGATAAATCAGTTCACTTTTCCCCGGGGGGCGATTATATGAGCCTCTGATGATTTCGCTATTCCGGCCCCGGGGAGCCTGCTTGAACAACCAGAATGAAATGCTGCGTTCCCTGCGGATCGATCGTGGGTCGGAAAATGCGGCCGCGCGCGGTGTGGGTTTGCTTGCCGTCCTCGGGATCGGACTGGTCTCGGCCGTCCTTGCCGGGGCGGGCGTGTGGTTCCTGAAGCCAGGGGCCGAACCTGGCGCGCAAGGCCGGCCGGCGACACAGACTGCCCAGGGGGCGGATGGGAATGCGGCCTCGACGCCAGCTTCGGTCGCAGCCGCTGGCGGGCTCACGGCATCGGGCTATGTCGTCGCGCGCCGCCGCGCGACGGTGGCGGCCGAAGTGATCGGGCGCGTCATCGAGGTGCGGGTGGAAGAGGGGCAAACGGTTCGCAAGGGCGAAGTGCTGGCTCTGCTCGATGCGAGCCTCGCCCAGGCTGAATATGACGGCACGCGCGCCCGGGTTCGCTCGGCCGAAGCCGATATCACCGCCACCCGGGCCGAACTGGCTGAAGCGCGCCTGGTATTGTCGCGGGCGGAACAGCTCGTGGCTTCGAAATTCGCGAGCGAGGCGAGTGTCACCGCCGCGCGGGCGCGGGTGGATTCGCTGGCGGGCCGGGTTGCCCAGGCCGAAGCCAATCGCACCGCCTTCGAACGCGAAGCCGCGCGTGCCAGCGGCCAATTGGCGCGTTATGTCATTCGCGCCCCGTTTTCGGGGGTGGTGGTCGACAAGGCCGCCCAGGCCGGTGAAATCATCTCGCCAAGCTCGGCGGGTGGCGGCTTCACCCGCACGGGCATCTGTTCGCTGGTGGATATGGACAGCCTCGAAATCGAGGTCGATGTCAACGAGGCCTATATCGCCCGCGTATCGCCCGGCCAGCCGGTGCAGGCGGTGCTCGACGCCTATCCGGAACTCAAACTGCCGGCACGCGTGATCGCCGCCATCCCGACCGCCAGCCGCGACAAGGCCACCGTGCGGGTGCGGGTAGGGTTTGACAAGCTCGATCCGCGCATTCTTCCGGAAATGGCGATCAAGGTGACCTTTATCGAGGGCAATCCCCGGTCTTGAATCCCCGGTCCTGAAGCCGTTATACGTCCATTCCGTCCGCCACACGCCCATCGAAGGAAATCACATGAGCGCCGAACTCATCCGCATTGAAAATGTTTCGAAATCCTATGTGCGGGGCAAGGAAAAGATCAGTATTTTTGATCGCCTGTCCATGTCGATCAGCGAAGGCGATTTCATCGCGATCATGGGGCCTTCGGGCTCGGGCAAGACGACATTGCTCAATCTGCTGGGCGGAACCGACCAGCCAAGTTCCGGCGAGATCAGCTTCGGAGGAAAGCGGATCGACGGGCTCAATGAAGGCCAATTGGCTGCCTGGCGGGCGAGCAATGTCGGCTTCATCTTCCAGTTCTATAATCTCATGCCGGTGCTCAATGCCGCGCAGAATGTGGAATTGCCGCTGCTGCTCACCAAATTGTCAGGGGCCAAGCGCAAGGACAATGTTGCCACGGCGCTGAAAATTGTCGGCCTGTCCGACCGCGCCCGCCACAAGCCGAAGGAACTCTCCGGCGGTCAGCAACAGCGCGTGGCGATCGCGCGGGCCATCGTGTCCGACCCCAGATTGCTGCTGTGTGACGAGCCGACCGGCGATCTCGACCGCAATACCGCCACCGAGATCCTTGGCATGCTGCAAACGCTCAACCAGGAACTTGGAAAGACCATTGTCATGGTCACGCATGATCCCGAAGCCGCCAAATTCGCCAAACGCGTGCTGCATCTCGACAAGGGCGTGTTCGTTGAATCAGGAATGGCGGCATGAGCGATTTCACCCTCATCGTCAAAAACCTGTTCCGCAAGCCGCTGCGGACCATTTTGCTGATCATTTCGATCATGATCGCCTTTCTGCTGTACGGTGCCTTGAACGGGTTTCTGGACAGCTTCAATCGCACCTCGGAATCGGGGGGGGCCAATGATCGGCTGATCGTATCGAACAAGATCAATTTCACCCAGCCTTTGCCTTATTCCTATGAGAGCCGGATCCGGAATGTGGAAGGCGTGGCCGATCTCACCTGGTTCAACTGGTTCGGGGGCTATTACAAGGAACAGCGCAACCAGATCTTTACTTTCGCGGTGGACCCGGAATCCTATTTGCGGATCTACAAGGACCTCATCGTATTGCCCGACGATCAGGCCAGGGCCTTTCTCGCCGATCGTGCCGGCATTATCGTCGGCAAATCGGTGGCGGATCGCTATGGCATCAAGGTCGGTGACCGATTGCCATTATTCTCCAACATCTTTCCCACCAAATCGGGCTCCAAGGCCTGGAGTTTCAATGTGCGGGGGATTTATGTCGGAGGCAAGGAATCGGACCCGACTTCCGGGGCATTTCTCCATTGGGAATATTTCGACACGGGCAAGAGCTTTGGCGGAAGCAATATCGGGTCCCTTGCCGTGGTTCCGGCCGATCCCACCCGTTCGGCCGAGCTCGGCGACCGGATTGACGCGCTCTTTGCCAATTCCACCGACGAGACCGATACCCAGGACGAGGCGAGCTTCAACAAGGGCTTTCTCAAGCAATTGGGCGATCTGGTATCCATCGTGCGCGCCGTGGTCGGGGCGGCTTTCTTCGCCATTCTGATGATCGTGGGCAACACCCTGTTTATGGCGGTGCGCGAACGTACCAAAGAGATCGGGGTGATGAAGACGCTCGGCTTTCCGAGCGGTCGCATTCTCTTTCAGGTGCTCGCCGAATCCCTGTTCATCTCGCTTCTGGGTGCTGCACTCGGCCTCGGGCTCGGTTTCGTATTGCTGAACAATGTCCTCACGCCACTGGTCAAGGATAGTTTCGGTGCGGTGTCGATCTCGTTGCCCATTCTGTTGACCGGAGGGGGGCTGGCTTTGGCGCTCGGGCTGGTCACCGGGCTCATCCCTGCGATCGGGGCTTTCCGGCTGCGCATCATCGAGGCCCTCGGGCGCAAATAGGCTCTTGATTTTCGTCGACATTCATTCCCCGCGACCGCATCGGAATCCGATCATGATTTCAATTTTCTCCCAGATCCTTGCGGTCATCCGCCTGACTTTGGCGAGCATTCCGAGCCGGCTTCTGATGTCGCTGGCGACCATCATCGCGGTTGGGGTCGCGGTCGGGGTGTTTGTCGGGTTCGGGGCGCTCGCCAATGGTTTTTCCCGGACCCTGAACGGCACGGGCTCGCGCGATGTCGCCATGGTGTTGCGCGGGGGATCGGGTGCCGAGATCAATTCGGTCCTGACGCGCGAGGCGAAAACCCTGCTCGAGGGCGCGCCCGGAATTGCGCGTGGTGCGGATGGCCGGCCGCTGATTTCGGGCGAGCTCTATGTGATTATGGACGGGCTCCGTCGCTCGACCAATTCAAAGACCAATATTCCGTTTCGTGGGATGACGGCCGAGGGCCTTGCCGTTCGCAGGGGCGTGAAGCTCACTGAGGGCCGCATGTTTACGCCCGGAGCGGGTGAAATCGTGGTCGGTGCCGCGATGATCCGCGAATTTTCCGGGTATGAATTTGGCCGCAGCGTGCGGCTGCGCGGCAGTGACTGGAAAATCGTCGGCGTGTTCGAGGCCCCCGGCACCGTGTTCGAGAGCGAGATCTGGGCGGATGCGGCCGTGGTGCAGACCCTGTTCAATCGCGGGGCCAGTGTCCAGGCCCTGCGGGTGAAGCTCGTGGACGAAAACAGTTTCGAGGCCTTCAGCAAATTCGCGAAATCTGACCCAAGGCTCGAGCTCGAGATCCTGCGCGAGGTCGATTATTATCGCCGGCAATCGCAAGGGGGCGGAAATTTCATCAGCTTTATCGGGCTGCCGCTGGGCATCGTGATGGCGATCGGCGCGCTGGCGGGAGCGCTCAACACCATGTACAGCTCGGTTTCCACGCGCGCGAGCGAGACCGCGACCCTGCGGATCATCGGTTTTTCCGGAATTTCCGCCTTTTTCGGGGCGATGGCCGAAGCCCTGGTGCTCTCGGCCATCGGGGCGATTCTGGGCCTGACCGTCTGTTATTTCCTGTTCAACGGATTGACCACATCCACGCTTGGCGGGGGCTTCACACAGGTGGTGTTCAAGGTGCAGATGTCCTGGACGCTGGTAAGCCAGGCCTTTATCGTGGCTGGCATTATCGGGCTGGTCGGCGGTGTCCCGCCGGCGATCCGGGCCGCCCGCCAGTCGCCGCAACTGGCGCTTGGCGGTTAGGCAGTGCGGGAGCAGCCCCGATTGCCTCGCAACCAGGAATAGTCTAGCTGCTGAGCTTTCGGCACGTGGGCCGGAGGGCGGGATCATCGCGCCCCGGTTTCCGTTATCCGAATTGGACCATCCTCGCCGCGCGAGCGGCCAAAAGCGGTGAATTACGGCATCGATGCTCTGCGAGGTCGTTTTCCCGGTTGACCGGAACCACGATCATGGCTGCGCCCCGCAAATCAAAGACGGCCTCCAGAAAGAAGCGGCTCCCGGCCTTTGTGGTCGGGCTCGGCGCATCGGCGGGCGGGCTCGAGGCGCTGGAGCGGTTTTTTGACGGCACCGCCCCCGATACGGGCGGCGCTTTCGTCGTGGTCATGCATTTGTCGCGCGATTTCAAAAGCGTGCTCAGTGAATTGCTGGCGCGCCATACGGCGATGAAGGTGGTTCCGGTCACCGATGACCTGACGATCGAGTCCGATACGGTCTATGTCATCCAGCCGGGCACCGAGATCGAGGTGCTCGAGAACAAATTCCGCATGATGGCTCGCCCGATGAGCCTGACCGGGCGGGTGGCATCGATCGATGTCCTGTTCCGCTCGATTGCCGAACATTGGCGCGACAAGGGGGCCGCGGTCGTGCTTTCTGGTTCGGGTTCGGACGGGGCTTTGGGGGTCACGGCGGTCCACGCGGCCGGCGGCTTTGCCTGCGCCCAATCGCCCGAAACCGCGAAATTTGACGCCATGCCGGTCGCGGCGATCTCCACCAATTCGATCAGTGCCGTCGATGCGCCCGAATCGCTGGGGGCGGTGGTGGTTGAAGGCGTGCTCCTGCCGCGCGTCGTGTGGTCGCAGCGCAAGGTGAGCAGCGAGGAAGCAGCCCTTCAGCGTATCCTTGCGGCGGTGGTGGGGGCCTCCCATCTCGATGCCGCCCAATATACCCATTCCACCTTCGAGCGCCGGGTCCAGCGGCGCATGAAGGAATTGCATCTGCATTCATTGCCCGATTACGCCCAGCGTGTGGAGACCGACCGCAATGAAGCCCGCGCCTTGTCGGAAACCCTGCTGATCGGGGTGACGGATTTTTTCCGTGACGAACAGGCCTTCACGACGATCGAACGCGCGGTCGCCCCGGAACTCATCCGCCGCGCCCATGCCGAGAATCGTCCGATCCGCATCTGGTCGGCGGGCTGCGCGAGCGGCGAGGAAGCCTATTCGCTGGCCATGGTGTTTTCGGAAGTCGCCGCCGATTTCCCGAGCCCGGTCGAAATCCAGATCTTCGCCACCGATGTCCATCGCGGCTTCCTGGCGGAAGCCGCGCGCGGGGAATATCCGAGCGAACGCATGCAGGGCGTTTCGGAAAAGCGCCAGCGCACCTTTTTCAGCCGGACCGCCTCAGGCGGCTGGCAGATCGATGCCCGGATCCGCAAAAGCATTGTCTTCGCGCCCCATGACGTGCTCAATGATCCGCCCTTCACGCGGCTGGATCTGGTGTCCTGCCGCAATCTGCTGATCTATTTTTCGGTAGAGGCCCATCAAAGGGTGCTTGGATCCTTTGCCTTTGGCCTGCTCGAACGGGGATTTCTGTTCCTGGGCTCGAGCGAGACGGTCGGCGCGCGGCGCGACAGCTTCGAATTCGTGGATGTGCGGCGCCGCCTGTTCCGGCGCACGCGCTCGCCCCACACCCGTCCAACCGTCGGCCGGGTGATCGAGCCGCTCGACCGCAGCATGCAGGCCAATGCGCCCCTGCCACTGCGCCGCAGCGTGCGCATGCGCGAGACCATGTTGCAGCCGGCCTATTCGGCTTTGCTCAATGAATTTGCGCCGGCCTCCCTTCTCATCTCCTCCGAGCGCGAATTGCTGCACAGTTTCGGCGATGCCCGCCAATATTTGCGGCCGCCCGAGGGCGTGTTGCGGCTCGATGTGTGCGACATGGTCGATTCCGCGCTGAAGACGCCGCTGGCGGTCGGGGTGGATCGCGCCTTGCGCGACAAGACGGCCATGACCTTTGCCAATGTCGAGGTGAATGAATTCCCGGCGGCCAAGGCGCGCGTCAATCTCGTTGTCAAACCTTTGGTGGCCGAGAGCGGGTCGGTCTTTGCCCTCGTGATTTTCGAGGAACAGAACCAGCAGATTCGCGAAGCCGAGCCCTTGCCGGCGGCCACGCTTGATATTCTGGCCAGCGCGCGCATCGCGGAACTCGAACATGATCTCGACCGCACGCGCGAGGCGCTTCAGGCGACCATCGAGGAAATCGAAACCGCCAATGAGGAATTGCAGGCAACCAATGAAGAGCTGATGAGTTCCAATGAGGAACTTCAATCCACCAATGAAGAACTTTCCTCGCTGAACGAGGAATTGCATTCCGTCAATTCCGAGCATTTTCGCCAGAATGACGAATTGATCCGGCTGACGCGCGATTTCGATGCGTTGCTGCATGCCACCGAGATCGGGGTGCTGTTCATCGATGAAAGCCTGAATATCCGCCGCTTCACGCGGCTGGCGGCCGAATTGTTCAATTTCGCCGATCGCGATATCGGCCGGCCATTCGCGACCTTCCGTTCGCCCTTTATCGGCTTTGACATGGATGTGTTTCTCGAACGCGCTTTGGCCCAGCGCGAGGTGGACGAGGTCGAGGTTCAGGACGGGATCGGACGGTCCTGGCTGTTGCGCTCGGCCGTCTATCCCGACCAGCGCGGCATCGTTTTGTCGATCATTTCCATCTCGCGGCTGCGCGACAGCAATCCGATGGAATCACGCCAGCGTCTGCTGGCCCGCGCATCGCCTTATGCAGGCGACCCGATCCTCATCGTGGCCCCCGAAACCGGCAAGGTGGAATATGCCAATAGTGCCGCGCGCAGCCGGCTCGGGCTCAACCGGATTGATGAAACGGCGGCGAGTGTGCTGGCCTCGCGGCTCACGCCGGAATGGGGCGATCTCGCCTGGATCAGCTGGCTGTCGACCATCGCGCCCGGCACCGAACATGTCCGCGACCAGGTGCCGGTTTTCGGGCGCGACGGGGCCATTCAGCCGGCCGCCTTGCGTGCGACGATCGTGGTCGATGACGATGGCCGCCACGCCGTGATCCGCGTCGTTGACAGTATGGACAGCGCCAAGATCGTGCGCGAATTGCAGGAGCGCTCGCGCCGCTTTGCCACCTCGAACCGGGAACTCGAACAATTTGCCAGCGTGGTGGCCCATGACCTCAGGGCCCCCCTGCGCCATCTCAATCAGTTTGCGGGCTTTCTGATCGACGAACTCGACGCGACCGCATCCGACAGTGTTCGGGAATATATCGGCATCATCCAGTCGAGCGCGGTTTCCATGTCCGGCATGATTGAGCGTCTGCTCGATTATGCGCGGATCGGGACCGGCGCCCCGGTATTCTCCGCAGTCGTCCTCAATGATTGCGTGCAGCGGGCATCCGATCACCTCAAGCTCGAACTTGAGGCTTGTAACGCGCTGCTGAGCGTCGAGGAAATGCCGACGATCGATGGCGACCCGGCCTTGTTGACGCATCTGTTCCAGAACCTGATTTCCAATGCGCTGAAATATCGCCGCCCCAAGGTTCCGCCATCGATCCATATCACTTCCAAAGAGGCCGGAAAATGGATCCATGTCACGGTGCGGGATGAAGGGATCGGTATCCCGGCAGCCCAGGCCGACGAAATCTTCAAGATGTTCACGCGGCTCCATTCCGATGAGGAATATTCCGGCCATGGGATGGGTCTTGCGATCTGCAAGCGTGTATGCGAAATTCACGGGGCGACCGTCGCCCTTGATCCGGGCTCCGAACTGGGGGCCTCTTTCACCGTCAAATTCCCCAAACGCGCTGCAAGGGAACGCGGGAAGCGCGCGTGACGGAACCTGCCACTATCCAGCCGGCGACTATCCTTATCGTCGATGATTCCGCCGCGGATCGGACCCTTATCCGCATTGCCTTTCAGCAGACCGGCTTTCGCATCCGGCTGCGGTTCGCGTCGAGTGGGAGGGAAGCATTGGAAACCTTGCGCGCGGCGGATCTGCCCCGCCCCGCGATGTGCGTCATCGATGTGAAGATGCCGGGGCTCTCGGGTCTCGAAGTGCTGCGAACGATCAAGCTCGATCCGGGGCTGACGACGATTCCGGTGGTGATGATTTCCGGGTCGGACGCCGAATCCGATATTGCGGCCGCCCGCGCGGCCCATGCTTCGGGTTATATAACCAAGCCAAGCGACGCGGCGGGTCTGGCGCGCATGACCGAGACATTGAAGACATTTTGCCTGAGCTATGTCGGATCCATATGACATGAACGCAGCCGAAATTTTTTACAAACTGGATGAAGCCGATTGCATCGAGGAAATCGGCGGGCCGTGGAGCGAGCCGAATTCCAGCAATAAGGTGCTGGGGCAGAGTATCTATGATTTCGTCATCGGACATTTCACGAAGCGCTTTCTTCGCGAATTTCTTATGCTGGCACGCCAGACCAATCTGCCGCGCAGCCGGCCCTATCGGTGCGATACGCACAATCTGAAACGCCTGATCGAAATGCGTGCGGTTCCGATGAATGACGGGCATCTCATCGTCGAGCACCGGTTGCTGGAAGTCGAGCCGCTGCCCTTCAACATCAATTTTCAGATGGCGAGCAAAAAAAGTGAAGCGCGTTATCTGCGGTGCAGCCACTGCAATCGGCTGAGGAAAAAATCAACGACCCTGTGGATAGAACCCGAATCGGGATGCGATTCAGGCTCCGAAATTCTCCTGGCCGTCATCCATACGATTTGCGCCGATTGCCGCGCGGGCCTTGTGGTTCCACCGCTAAAACCTTTAAAAATCTGAATATTTTCTGATTTCGTATCTTCTCTGGCGCTATTCCCGGGGGAGAATTGTTCGTTTTCCGGGGTTGAAAATCCGCCGGACCGGGGCATTTTCCTGCGGTTGTATCCCGCGAATGGCTCGGTTATGGTTTCTTGCTCCAGGCGTGTCGAAACCCAATCAAGAGGGCCTGGGGGTGCGTGGGCTCGGGGTCTATATCATGCGTATCCACTATATCGAAGATTCGAAGATCGATATCATCAGTCTGACACGCTCGTTGCGCAAGGACTCACATATTTCTGTAACTGCAAGTACAAATCTGAAGTCTGCAGTCGAGGAAATATCCGAGAAACCGTGTGACATTGTCCTTCTGGATGCTCACCGGCCGGATTCTGTGTCGATCGAGGATGACATTTCCGCATTGCGGTCCATCTCGCAAAGCCCGGTGATCGTTTTTACCGGCCTCGGGGACGAAAAGCTTCACAAGCGCGCTTTGCGCGCCGGTGCGGAAGCCATGCTGGTCAAGGGCGGCGACGACGCGATCAGTTCGGTGCGTCAGGTGGCGCTCAACGCCTTTTTGCGGCGTTCCAATGCGCTGATGGACGAAGAGATCCCGGACGGCCCCTGGCAGGATATGTTTACCCGCCCCTCGCGTGACCAGCTCCAAAGTCCCTATCCGACATTGTATGAAACGCTCGATTCCGTGTGTGCGATCGGCCGGTTGATCGAGGGCACGCCCGCCGCCCAGGATCTGGCGCTGGCGCGTGAATTCACGCATCTCCTGCAAATGCTCGGCCAGCGGGATTTTTCCGAGGTCTGCGAAGTTGACGCGCTGGCGGCCTTGCGCGCTGCACTTGCCGCGAGCGGGGATATGAACACGCCGACGACCAGTGTTTCGAATTCAGCCGGCGCGACGGCTTTTTTCTATTCGATTGGCGGATTTGCCTGTGCGGTGGCGGCGTTTCGTGCGCTGCTTCTGGCCGGGCAGGTGCTCGCGAGCCGAAACATCCTCACCCATGTCGAGATCGCCGGCATCGAAGACGGGCAGATCGGAGTGGTGTTCCGGGCGTCAGCTCCCACGATTGAGAATTCGATGGCCCTTTTTTCGCAGGATCTGATGAATTCGGATATTGTGGTGGCAGCACTTCGCCTGGCCGCCATGATGTTCTCGTTGCGGCCCGGTCAGGCGACCGTCTGGCGCGATGACGCCTCCAATGTGATGTTCCATCTTTAGCGGATTCGGGATCAAACCTGCGTTCGTCGTTCTATGCTTTGGGGCATCGCCCGCCGCGGCGATGGGATGCTCTGGTTGATCTGATTGCGCGTTGAGAAGGGTAGAGCGCTTAAATTGATTGATACCATTATGCCCGGCCACCAAAATTGCGTAAGCGTTCAACGTGTTGTCTCTCTCGACGTTGAACGGTTTCTGTCTTTCCGTGCCGGTGGCCTCACCAGCAATGCGGAGAGTTTTCGTGTTGGGTGTGAAGATGACCGTGTATTGGGGCGAGACTATTGGCGCGAGCGCCTTGATCGTGACTACGTCGTCGCAGCTGTCTCTGATAATGATGCATGGATCGGGATCGGTGGCTTCTCGCGTCTGGTCGGCCACAGGCTCATGCACAAGGGTCTGATTTGGGGGATGTTTGTAACGGAGGAGGCGCGGGGCCTCGGCGCAGCTGACGCGATCATGGATGCGCTGGTCGCTCACGCTCGAACCCATGTGCGACAATTGCAGCTGACCGTGATGGGTGATAATTCTCGCGCCATCGCATTCTATGAACGACACGGATTCCGCCGCTATGGAATCGAACCGGACTCGGTCCGACTTGGTGACGCTTATGCTGACGAAGCCTTGATGTGGCGCATCGTCGGGGTCGTGGACCCATAAACTGCAAGCAATTTGTGATGCGGCGAGTTCGACGACGGCAAGATTATTGGCGTCGTGCTTCTCATACCAGTTTCCAGGGTCATGAAGCGCCGCGCTTGGACCAAAAATATCCGTGGCGAAATTTGAGTGAGCTAATTCTGACCCAGCCCCCTATATTCCGCCCAGCTCGCCTTATCGGTTGCAGGCGGGCGCGGTCATCCCCGCCGCCCTTGTCACGGCACTGAATTCCGATTTGCCGGGGCGCGTCATCGCCCAGGGGATTGCGAGGTGCATCACCTCGCCACGGAGTCGCGTCTGCGCGAAATTCGATAGTTGTGTGACGTGCTTCGACCGAGGGGCTATGCGGCACGCACCAAAGCAACTGCCTTAGGAACCGATTGCAGCACCAACTGCACGCCGCTTAGGATCAAACCCGGATGAGCCAGGTCCTCTCAACGCTGCGGCCGAAAATGTCTCAAAGCATCTGACGACGGACAGATCACCGGCTCGGGTGGAGCCAAGTCGCGCAGCCGCGACAGCCCGGCGCGGCGCAATACCCGGCTGACGGTGGCGGGCGAGACCCCGGTCAACTCGGCAATGTGCCGACCGCAGAGGCGCTGGCGGCGATGCGTGATGATACGCGCCGCCAGTGCCTCCGGGGTCTGCTTCGGGATTTCTTTTGGCCGCGACGAACGGTCCTGCATAGCGTCGCGCCCGTCAGCCGTGAATCGTTCTGTCGAGCGGCTCACGATCCTGGCCGACACGCCGTAAACCCTCGCGGCCCGGGCTCTGGACAACCGACCGGAGATGACTGCCAAGGCCATTTCCTCTCGACGAACAGGGGTAAGGCGGGCATTCTGGTGGATGTTCATTCGCGGCGCTCCTGAAGACTGGCTGTGTGGTAACTCCAGTCTCCTCGATCCGCCCCGAATGGACAACCTGCCGAAAGCTCACAACTAGCACGCGGCGGCGGTTCTGAACTTGTCGGGACACGGGGCGTCCCTGAAGAAGACGTTCGACGCTCGCCTCCGGCGGGTCGAACACGGGGCAAGTCGGAGGTCGCCTCAAAATCGAAACACCGAGCTACGCTTTGAGCCGCCGCGAAACGGTTCCGTCTGTTGGGACCCCCTTGGGACCCCGAAGCTTTTCGGCTCCTTTTCGGACCCGACGAAGCGCCCCTAAGTCCTTGAAAACACTGGCGCGCCCGGAGAGATTCGAACTCCCGACCCCCAGATTCGTAGTCTGGTGCTCTATCCAGCTGAGCTACGGGCGCGCGTGGGGCCGGTTGATAATCCCCCATGCGGTTCGATGCAAGTGACAAGTCGGTGTGCTGAGCAGCCCAGGGCGTGTAATCCACAGCCGATTCGCGCGCGAATGCCCGGCGTTTAACGCGCGCGCGCGGCGGCCTTGCACTCGGTCACCAATTGGCCGGGAGCGGTCCAGTCGACCCCGCCATCCTTGCGCCCCAGAATTTCATAACCGCCGCCAATATAGCGAAATGTCGTCTTCAAATTCCTGGCGCTGAGCAGGGCAGGGGGTTTTCCCGCCCGCTCGAGTCGAACCTGGTCGGGCGGGTTCAGGAATACCAGAGTGATCCGGTTGCCGCTCGCGCAGGCAAAAGACTGCGTGCGGATGACTTTCTGCACGGGCTGCACGGGCGGAACCGGTTGGGGCCGGCTTGCGCCGCCGCTCCCTGAAGTGCCGGCGGGTGGAATGGCCGAGGGCGGCGGTATCACCTCGGTTCCGCTCGCGAATGGCCCGCTGGCGCAGCCGGAAATTGCGATGGCACCAAAGGCCGCCGCGGCCTGAAGGCGAAAGCCTGACCCCAAAACGCCGGACCCCAAAAAGCCGGACCAAACACCGGACCAAACATTTGTGCGCGCGGGATGCAAACCGGAATTCCTTGCTGGCGAGAAATCTCCATTGCAAGGATCATGCGCGCGCCGGATGCATGGGTCAATGCGAAACCATGCATCGGCTGAGGGTGGTTCGGGCCCGGGGGCCGATCAAACTCACGGACGGGGCGCGACCACCCGTAGCGAGATGGCCCAGGCCGTTCAGTCCAAAGCTAAGCGGCCTTGAAGTTTTCCATGAATTTGGCGGCTTCCGCGCGCAGGAACTCTGATTGGCGGCTGAGTGTTTCGGCAGCCTGCACGACCTGATTTGCCGATTGGCCCGCATGGCGGACATCGGTCTGCACATCGCTGATATCGCTGGCGACGCCCCTGGCACCTTCGGCGGCCTGGCCGGTCGAATGGGCGATTTCCTGGGTCACAGCACCCTGTTCCTCGACGGCTGCGGTAATGGCCGTGACCGCATGGCTGATTTGTTCGATGGTCGAACGGATCAGGCGCACGAGATCGACCGCCTCGCGCGTCGTCGCCTGAATGTCGCCGATCTGGCTGCGAATATCATCGGTGGCGCGTGCCGTCTGATTGGCGAGATTTTTCACTTCCTGGGCGACCACGCCGAAGCCGCGACCGGCTTCGCCCGCGCGGGCCGATTCGATGGTGGCATTGAGCGCGAGCAGATTGGTCTGGGCGGCGATCTCACTGATCAGGGTCACGACTTCGCCGATACGTTCCGCGCTGGCCGCGAGTGCGGCAATGGTCGTATTGGCGGCTTCGGCCCGGTCGACCGCATCGCCGGCGACTTGTGCCGATTGCGAGGCCTGGCGGGAGATTTCCTGGATGGCGCGGCCGAGCTCGGTCGATGCTCCGGCGACAGCCGAGACATTGCGCGTGGCTTCCCGCGCCGAATCGGCGGCCGATCCCGCGCGTTCATTGGCGCGGTTGGCAATGTCGATCATGGATTTCGCGGATTGGTCGAGTGTGGTGGAAGACCCTGCAAATTCCTTCACAATGGCCTGGACCTGACCGACAAAACTGTTCGCGGAGGTCTGCATGCGATTCTTGCGGTCGTTTTCGCGCGCTTCATAGACCGAGACCACGGTGGCCATATCAAGAAAGATGGCCCTGTTCAGGGCTTCGATCATGGCCTTGGCCAATCCGGGTTTGACCTTTTTGGAGGCAGCGAGATCGGCGAGCGCCGCAAATAACGGGCCCGCTGCCATGGAATAGCCGGCCATATACCATTGCGCTTCCAAACCGATACGCGAATGGACTTCGCCAATTGTGCGGGCCGAACGCAGCCAGGTGTCGTCAAAATTTCCGGCGAGGACAATTTTCCAGTGCTCGATCTGGCGGCTGCGTGCCGAGCTCATTTGCGAGGGATTGGAAAAAAAACGCGAGACCTGCGGGAATCCCCGCAATTGTTCGTAAAACTGGTCGAGCGCCATCGGGAGAAGCGGGGTGAGGTGGGGAGCCGCCTCGCGCAATATGCGGCGGGTGCTGTCATCAACGCGGATGAAGCGCATCAGTTCGTGGGAATTGTTGCCGTCCGTCATGTGATTGTCCATGCGCGAGAGTAGTGAATGCATCGACCGGCAAGTTGCCTGCGTGCTGGTTAACAAAAACTCTAGATTGTACCGGCGAGCGCCAGTTCATCGTAGTTTCTCACCTCGGCCGCCGGCGTTGGATCATTGCGTTCGCCGATTGCCTTTGGAGCCTGCGCCGATATAGTCGCCGCGATTTGTGGCCGGGTGGTCCGTCCCGGGTGATTCTTCTCATAGAGGCAAGGATTTACGATGATCGAATGGATGATGCTGGCTCAGGCCGTGACAGCACCGGCCGCCAGCGGGGCTGCTCCGGTCGCGGCCGGAGCGGGGGGAAGTGCCACCGGCGGAACGACCGGGGCCCTGTTGTCGTTCGCGCCCATAATCCTGATGTTTGTGGTGTTTTATTTTCTGGTGCTGCGCCCCCAGCAAAAGCGGATGAAGGAACATCAGGCCATGCTGGCGGCGCTCAAGCGTGGCGATGTGGTCGTGACCAATGGCGGCCTGATCGGCAAGGTCGCGCGGGTCGACGACAAGGAAATCCAGGTCGAACTTGCGGATAATGTTCGTGTGCGGCTGGTTCGCCACGCGATTGCCGAAGTGCGGACGAGGGGCGAACCTGTCGCCGCCAATGATTCGAAGGAAGGATGAAGCTTTTCCGATCGCGAGTTATTTTTTGATCGGGATCGCCAGATATTGGGTCCCGATCGGTGGAAGCCCGGCTGGTGTTCTATTGGCCCGGTGATCTGTTGGATGTATGCCCGAAACGGATCCGATGCCCCTCGGTGGGCGGAGAAAAGCGGGCGTCAGGGGAATCAGGGAATGTTGCGGTTTGCGTGGTGGAAGACGATGCTGGTGCTGGGGCTGGTCGGCCTCGGCGCGCTCTTTGCCTTGCCCACGGCGCTTTCCCCGGCCATGCGGGCGCAATTGCCCGATTTCCTGCCGAGCGTGCCGATCAATCTGGGGCTCGACCTTCAGGGTGGCTCGCATCTCTCGCTCGAGGTCGATCTCGAGGCCGCCCGCAAGGAGCGGCTCGAATTGCTCGCCGATGATGCGCGCACGCGGTTACGCGACAAGCCGCTCATCGTTCTCGCCGATCGCTCGATCAGCGGCAATGTCGTGCGTCTGCGGCTGAAGGATCCGGCCGACAGTGCAGCGGCGCTCACCCGGCTGCGGGCCTTGCGCAATCCGGTCGGGAACGCGCTCGGCGCGACCGGGGCCTTTGACAGCGACGTGACCTCTCCCTCCCCCGGCGTGATCGAGATCAGGGTCACCGAGGCGGGGATCGAGGACGCGCAAAGGCGCACCATGTCCGAGTCGATCGAGGTCATCCGCCGGCGCATCGACCAATTGGGGACGCGCGAAACCAGCGTGCAGCGTCAGGGCGAAACGCGCATCATCGTGCAGGTCCCGGGCGAAAGCGATCCGGCCCGCATCCGCACACTGATCGAGACCACGGCCAAAATGACCTTCAATATGGTCGATGAGAGCGTGAGTCTGGCCGATGCGCAAAATGGCGTGGTGCCCTTCGGCGCGAAATTATTGCCGACCGACAGTCCCGGCGAACCCTTTCTGGTGGTGCGCGCCCGCCCGGCCGTGACCGGCGAGGAATTGGTGGATGCCCAGGGCGGCTTCAGCCAGACCGGCGAGGCCAATGTCACCTTCCGCTTCAATGGCAAGGGCGCGCGCGCCTTTGGCAATGTGTCGTCGCAGAATGTCGGCAAGCGCTTTGCGATCGTGCTCGACGAGCGGATCATCTCGGCCCCGGTGATCAATGAGCCCATTCTGGGGGGCTCTGGCCAGATCAGCGGCAATTTCACCACCGAAACCGCCAATGATCTGGCAGTTCTGCTGCGGGCGGGATCGCTTCCGGCTCCGCTCAAGGTGGTGGAGAGCCGCACCGTGGGGGCCGAACTCGGTGCCGACAGCGTGCGCGCCGGATTCATTTCTGCACTGATTGCGCTTGGGCTCGTGGCGGGCTTCATCCTGCTGGTCTATGGGGTGCTCGGCCTGTTCGCCAATCTCGGGCTGATTGCCAATATCGCCTTGCTGATCGGCCTGATGGCGGGTTTCGGGGCGACGCTGACCCTGCCCGGGATCGCGGGGATCATCCTGACCATGGGCATGGCGGTCGATGCCAATGTGCTGGTCTATGAACGCGTGCGCGAGGAAATCCGCAATGGCCGCTCGCCGGTCATGGCGCTCGAGGCCGGTTATTCACGGACCTTCCTCACGATCTTCGACGCCAATATCACGACGCTGCTGGCGGCGGCGATCATGTTCTATCTCGGCTCGGGTCCGGTGAAGGGCTTTGCGGTGACCCTGTCGCTCGGGATCTTTACCTCCGTGCTGACCAGCTTCTGGTTCGTGCGGCTGTTGACCGCGACCTGGATCCACACGGCCCGTCCGAAGAAGCTCGCGCTCTGAATCGTCTGAATTTCGGGTCCATACAGAAGCTGATATCCGCGCTGCGGCGCAATTCCGGAAGGCAAGAGAATGGCATTTCGTTTCTGGCCCGAAAACACCAATGTGCCTTTCATGAAATGGCGCGCCTGGGCCGTGCCGATCTCGGCGCTGCTGGTGGTTGCAACGCTGGTTGCGATCGGCTTCAATCTCGTGACGAAGCGGGAACTCGGGCTCAATCTCGGCGTGGATTTCCGCGGCGGCGTGTTGATCGAGGCCGAGACCAGGGGTCCGGCCAATCTGTCACAGATCCGCGCGGAACTTTCGGCGCTCGGGCTTGGCGATGTGCAGGTGCAGAGCTTTGGTGCGCCGACCCTCGTGCTCGTGCGGGCGGAACTGGCGGGCGACGCTGCCAATGCCTCGGCAGTGGTGGCGGAGAAAATCAAGGCCCAGCTTGAAAAGACCGCCCCCGGCATCGCCTTTCGCCGCACGGACAGTGTGGGCGGCAAGGTCTCGGCCGAGCTTCTGCGCAACGGCCTCATCGCATTGGGCGGGGGGCTCGTCCTGATCCTGCTTTATGTCGCCTTCCGCTTCGAGTGGCAATTCGGGGTGGGGGCCATTGTTTCGCTGTTTCACGATGTCATCCTGACCATCGGCTTTTTCATGGTGACGCAGATCGAGTTCAATCTCTCGACCGTCGCGGCACTGCTCACCATTATCGGCTATTCGATCAATGACACGGTGGTGATCTTCGACCGCGTGCGCGAAGATCTGCGTAAATTCAAGCGGATGGCGGTGGAGGACGTGATCAATCTTTCCGTCAATGTCACGATGTCGCGCACGGTCTACACCAATATCACCGTGCTGCTCGCAGTGGTGGCGATGTTCCTGTGGGGCGGGGATGTCATCCGGTCCTTCACGGCGGCGATGATTTTCGGGGCTTTTGTCGGCACCTATTCGACCGTGTTCGTGGCAAGCCCTGTGGTGCTGATGACCGGCTATCGCCGCAATGAAGGCGAGGAGGACATCCTCCCGCGCCCCGCATGAGCAGATCTGGAGACCCCGCGCGGCTTCCTTTCGGCCCGCCCTTGCGTTAGACGGGAAAGCAAGGGGTGCCGACATGGCGGACGTTTTTATCAGCTATAAGCGCGAGGAGATCGCCTGGGCCGCGCGCGTAGCGCAGGCGCTGGTCGAGGAAGGCTTTTCGGCCTTCTATGACCTCGACGATGATGGCATCCATGCGGGCGAGGAATGGGACAAGCGGCTGGAGCAGGAGCTTGCCGCCGCCAAATGCTGCGTGGTGCTGTGGAGCAAAGCCTCTGTGGAAAGCGCGAATGTCCGCTCCGAGGCGCGGCGCGCCAATAAGAACCTCATTCTCGTGCCCGCCAGGATCAATGCCTGCCAAATCCCCCTGGGCCTCGACGGCTTGCAGGAAGCCGATCTCAGCCAATGGCGCGGGGACCGGACCGACCGGCAATGGCGGTTCCTCGTGGATCGGGGCGTCGCGCGCAAGCTGGGTCGCGCCGGCCGGCCGCCAGCCGCTGCAGCACCTGCGCTTTCGCCGGGACAGGGGCCAGCCCCAATGGATGCGGCGGCGGCGTGGGCGGTGATCGAAGCGAGCCTCGACCCCGCCGATTATCAGCATTTTATCGAGGCCTTTCGCACCGATTCACTGGCTTTCCACAGCGTTCGCGGGGCGGTCGCACGCGTGAAAATGCTGGCGGAATGGGCAGGGCTGGACCAAAATTCGAAGGAAAAGATCCAGGCTTTCGCGGCAAAGGTCGGGGACTTTCCGGCGCTCGCGGCGGCAGTGAGGGGCGCGCTGAAAGCATGGCCCAATATCCGTCTGCTGCATGTTCTCAAAGGGCATGGGAAAGAGGCCTATAGCGCCGCCTTCTCGCCGGACGGGTCGCAAATCGTCACGGGGAGCTTTGACAACACCGCCCGCCTCTGGGACGCAGAAACCGGCGCGCTGCGCGCCATGCTCAAAGGGCGTAGGAACTTGGTCAATAGCGCCGCCTTCTCGCCGGACGGGTCGCAAATCGTCACGGGGAGCGGGGACAGAACCGCCCGCCTGTGGGACGCAGAAACCGGCGCGCTGCGCGCCATGCTCAAAGGGCATGCGAGCTGGGTCCGGAGCGCCGCGTTCTCGCCGGACGGGTCGCAAATCGTCACGGGGAGCTCTGACAACACCGCCCGCATCTGGGACGCAGAAACCGGCGCGCTGCGCGCCACGCTCAAAGGGCATGAGGGCTGGGTCAATAGCGCCGCCTTCTCGCCGGACGGGTCGCAAATCGTCACGGGGAGCTCTGACGAAACCGCCCGCATCTGGGACGCAAAAACCGGCGCGCTGCGCGCCACGCTAGGGCATGGGAACTGGGTCCTGAGCGCCGCCTTCTCGCCGGACGGGTCGCACATCGTCACGGGGAGCTTTGACAACACCGCCCGCATCTGGGACGCAGAAACCGGCGCGCTGCGCGCCACGCTCAAAGGGCATGGGGGCTATGTCAATAGCGCCGCCTTCTCGCCGGACGGGTCGCACATCGTCACGGGGAGCGGGGACAAAACCGCCCGCATCTGGGACGCAAGAACCGGCGCGCTGCGCGCCACGCTCAAAGGGCATGGGGGCTCGGTCCAGAGCGCCGCCTTCTCGCCGGACGGGTCGCAAATCGTCACGGGGAGCTATGACCATACCGCCCGCATCTGGGACGCAGAAACCGGCGCGCTGCGCGCCACGCTAGGGCATGGGGACTCGGTCTCTAGCGCCGAGTTCTCGCCGGACGGGTCGCAAATCGTCACGGCGAGCACTGACAACACCGCCCGCCTGTGGGCGCTGGAATGAGCGGGGCGCTTACGCCGCCAGCGCAGGATCCACTTCCGCGCTGGTCATGCCGCCAATGGCGTTGAGCCTTGTGGTGAGCTCGCGGTCGGTCAGTTGTCCCCAGGGTAGCGCCAGCATGGAATCGATGCGGTTGAACAGGATGCGCCAGGTCTCAGCATAGGCCACTGCGAGATCGGCGGCTTGCGCGCGCAGGGTCGACGGATCTGCAATCGCCCAGATCGCCTCGACCCGGGCCGCCGGCAGATAAGGCGTGGCCGTTCCGGTCGCGCGCGTGCTCAGGCAGATCACGGCATCCCATGGCGTCGTGGCGGGGTGAAATTCCTGCCAATGTTTGGAAAACAGGCCTTCGGTCTCATAGCCCCGCCGCCGCAACAGGGATTCGGCCAGCGGATCCACCGCGCCGCCCGGACTCATGCCCGCGCTATGGGCCCGAAATTCCGTAGTGCCGAAACGGTTGGCAATGGCCTCGGCCATGATGGAGCGGGTGGCGTTCCAGCGTCCGACAAACAGGATGCGGCGCGGTCGGGTGTGGTTGGGCTGCAAGACGGGTTCTCCCCTGGGGATCGTGGCGGGCGGGCCTCGGCTGAGAAATGCAGAATGCCGACAAAACCCTAAAGCCGAGCCAGGCGGAATGTGCGCTTTTGCGTGGCAAAAAGAGGGGCTCGTTAAGCCTGTTCCGATTCCGGCCTCAAGGCGCGGTTGGCGGCTGATTCCGGACATGTGCCCGGGCAGCCTCCAGTTTTATGAACTTTCGTCAAACTGTAAACAACGTTTATTTTTTGGGTTGAAATCGGGTGGGTGCCATTCCATATCAGGGAGGCAATCCAAAGGGTCCGAACTTCCCCGGACCCTGATCCCGCCCGGAGCATTGCATCCAGTTCAGACCGGCCGGATCGGGTCGGCCGGATCGGGTCGGCCGGATTGGCTGCGATATTCCGGATTTTTGAATTCGGGTGTTTTCAGATCGGAAATATCCGAGGGATCATTTTCGCGCGGGCTCCAGCCGGGGCTCGCGCGCTTTTTTTGGCGCGAGGAGGGGAGGGATGGCCCAAACCCCGTCATCCAATGTCACATCCGGCCGATACTGACATAACGGAAACCCGCCGCGCGGATTTCCTCCGGCCGATAGATATTGCGCAGATCGACGATCACCTTCTGGCGCATGGTGGTGCGGAGGCGTTGCAGGTCGAGCGCCCGAAACTGGTCCCATTCGGTGATGATTACCGCGCAATCGGCACCCGTAAGCGCCTGATAGGGCCCGTCGGCGAATTCGACATCGGTGAAGATCTTCTTCGCCTCATGCATGCTTTCAGGGTCGAAGGCGGTGATCCGGGCCCCCGCCGCCTGCAAGGCCGGCAGGATGTCGAGCGACGGCGCGTCGCGCATGTCGTCCGTATTGGGCTTGAAGGCGAGGCCGAGCACCGCGATCCGTTTGTCGCGCACATCCCCGTCCAGTGCCGCAATGACCTTGCCGGCCATGGCTTTTTTCCGCGCCGCATTGACCGCAATCACTGCATCGATGATTTTGGTGGGCGCGCCGGCCTCATTGGCCGTGCGGGTCAGCGCCAGGGTGTCCTTCGGGAAACACGAGCCGCCATAGCCCGGGCCGGCATGGAGGAATTTCCCGCCGATGCGGTTGTCGAGCCCGATGCCCTTGGCCACGTCCTGGATATCCGCCCCGAGGCGCTCGGCCAGATCCGCCATTTCGTTGATAAAGGTGATCTTCATCGCCAGAAACGCATTGGCGGCATATTTGATGAGCTCGGACGAACGGCGTTCGGTGAACAGGATCGGCGTTTCATTGAGGAACAGCGGCCGGTAGATCTCGCGCATCACCTCGCGGGCGCGGGGATCACTGGTTCCCACCACGATGCGGTCAGGCCGCTTGAAATCGTCGATCGCCGCCCCTTCACGCAGGAATTCGGGATTGGAAACCACCGCGAAATCCGATTCCGGTCGGGCCTTGCGGATGATGGCCTCGACCTCGTCGCCAGTGCCCACCGGAACCGTCGATTTATTGACGATGACCGTGAATCCCTCCATCGCGACGGCGATTTCGGCGGCGGCCTCATAGACGAACCGGAGATCGGCATGGCCGTCCCCCCGCCGCGAAGGGGTGCCCACCGCGATGAACACGGCATCCGCCGCGCGCACGGCCTCGGGCGCGGCCAGCGTGAAAGCAAGCCGCCCTTCGCGCATATTCTTGGCGACCAATTGGTCGAGACCCGGCTCGAAAATCGGGATGATCCCCTGATTGAGCCGGTCGATCTTGCTGGCATCCGTATCCACACAGGTCACGTGATGGCCGAAATCGGCGAAGCAGGCGCCGGAAACCAGGCCGACATAGCCGGCCCCGATCATGGTGATGCGCATCAGTCAATTTCCCGTCTCAAAGGAGTGGATTGCCAGGTGATAACAGGCGAACCCGCTGGCACCGCCGACCCGGTTCACACTGGCTGTGCAGTTCCGTTTCCGGTTCTGCCTCTATGAATTGCGAAGCGCAATGCACTGATTTTCGGCCCATGGTGCAAAATCAGGGATAGCCGGTCAACATGCGCATCACGATGCATTTTGGCACCCGAATGATGCGCGCCGCGGCTTTGCCGTGGAGCGCCAGGCTGCCGGCGCTGACGGCCGTGGCCGGCTTTGCCCGGAATCCGGTGGAAACAGCCAAAGCCTTGACCTGCATGGTTAATTCCGCCCTAATGCCGGCTGGCTTATATGCCTGTGTTTCGGATTGTTTGTGGAGGGGACATGCTCAAGGAATTCAAGGATTTTATCAATCGCGGCAGTGTGGTTGATCTCGCTGTCGGTGTGATCATCGGCGCGGCTTTCGGCAAGATCGTGGACGCGGTTGTCAATCAGGTTGTCATGCCGATAGTGGGTCTGCTGATTGGCGGCATTGACTTTTCGAAACAGGAAATCCTGCTCAAGGCCGATAATCCTGCGACTGCCGATGTCAATGAAAAATCGGCGATTGGCTATGGATTGCTGATCAATACCACGATCCAGTTCCTGATCATCGCCTGGGTCTTGTTCATGATCGTCAAGGCGGTGAACAGCCTCAAGCGCGCTGAAGCGGCTGCGCCGGCCGCGCCCCCCGCACCGAGCCGTTCGGAAGTGCTGCTCGAGGAGATCCGGGATTCGCTCTCGGCCCGGAAGTAAGATCGGCTATTTGGAAAGTACCTGTTTCGGAAGCATGGCCGCCCTGCCAATTTTCGCACGGGCGGCCGCTTTTTCGAGACAGGAATCGAGCTGTGGCATCGCGGCAGCGGCCTGACGTGGCATGGCCTCCAGCGCGCGCAACAATGGGCGGTTGGCGGCATCGAGCGTGAAGATCGCCACGATCGCGCATTCAGGCAGGCGATAGGTCCATAGCGCACCGCGGGCCTCGCGCCGGGCGGAATCGGGCGCACCGAACCAATGTCGGAAGGCTTGCGGGCTGGCGCTGGCATCTCCCGCCAGGAATTCGTCCGCTTTTGGCGGGGCTGCGCGCCCGCCGGGACCGGCCGGATCGGGGGAGGGGGACGATTCGGCAGTCGCAAACGCCCCTTTCGCACCGTTGGCGGCGGAGACCCGGTTCCCGGGATTTGCCTGCCGGGCAGGTGCGCAGGCCGCCAGAACAATCCCGAGCGCCGCCACGATGACAGTTACGGGTGCCGTGGTGGATATTTGCCGGGGCGTCGACCCTGGTCCCAATTCGGGCCTGTTTGTCAGGTCGGCTTCAGCGTTGCGTGCCTGGCCGGTTTCCGGGGCGCGAAATGTCCCGGCTGATCTTTGAGCACCCGACGAGGTTCGGGAAAAATCGGAATCGCCGGTCATTGGTCGCTGCACTCCGATGGCGGTAGCTGCGGGAGTCCAATCCCGCAATCGCGTCTCGAACCTAATGCGATTCGCTCCGCACCCGATCGTGTTCCATCGCGTTTCCTGAGAGCGCATTCGTGCGAATACCGGCCTCGACCTGATGTGAGCGAGAGCGCGCGCCAAAGCATTGAATCCAGGCATTATCAGTTCAGAACTACGGCTTGAACTTATTTGATAATGCGCAGGGCAAATTCCTCCAATGTGCCAGCGCGATCATATGTCAACTTGCCGGCAATTTTCCGGGATGACCGGCAAGCGCTCCTTCAGACGAAGGGCAAAAATTATCGCACAAGTCCCCGATACCCAATCCTTGTCTGCGCGCAAATGCGCGATGTGGCATCTATAAACGGTGCAGCCTGAGTGGCCTGAATCCCGAACCTTTCGGCTGAAACAGATTTTGGCGCGCGCCAACAATGATGCGCGTGCGGTCGCGGGCGGGCAGGATCTCTACATCCTGAGTGACGGGTGACCCGGGTGTCGCCCGAACGATCTTCTTCCATTCGGCCCTCACTCATCTGGCACGCTCCTCCATCCCCGCTCTGTCGCAAACAACAGGAGATATGCAAATCTACCCTTGATTTCGCAGAATCATCCCCACTCGGGAAATCTTGCTCCCGACGTCAGGGCCCGACATCTCGCGAATGGTCCCTTGCGACCCGGCTTTGTTTTTGGCTTTCAGCCGCCGGTCCCCGCCGTGAGGAAAATCGCCCGCTCGCCTGGACGACGCAGATCATCACGTTGCGTTTGTCCAGAACGCACCCAGGGGAAGTGACCGGCCCGCATTCGCGCGCCCGGGCTCAACATTGGCTCATCGCGGCCTCCATTTCCAGTTTTCCGGCGACGCGCATCCGCCACGCCGGCAGTGGACCCGCCTGGCAGACGGCGGCGATCAATGATCAGGAATTGACGGCATTCGCTCAGCGCATGCACTGCTTCACGAGGCGAAGAGAGAGCGGAGACGGCCGATAACGCATCGGTCCGGTTCCGTCATTTGTCCGCCGAGCGAGTTGGGCGGCCCCTGCATGGACAAAAGGCAAGTTGGATTGCTTCCGATGAACAGCCGACATGTGCCGCCAGATCTTTTCCAGACGATGCCCGCCGGTGGCAGCGCCGCTACCTGGTAGCAGTCTGGTCGCAGGCCCGGGTTTTGAGCGAGGGGTGCAAACCCCGGAAGCCCTTGAAAACACTGGCGCACCCCAAGAGATTCGATTCTGGCCCCCATACTTAGCCCGGGGTCGGCTGCTCGCTGACCCCCAGTGCGCTAGCAGCAGGTCCAATGCCGCGTGTGCGTCACCGTCCGAGCGCGGCGAACATAAATTCTGTGTAATTCCAAGGCGTTGGTAGCAATGTGGTAGCAGGTCAATCACGGGTGTCGGTGAAGTTCAAAAAAACCTTTAAAATCTGGTGGGTGATGCAGGATTCGAACCTGCGACCCGCTGATTAAGAGTCAGCTGCTCTACCAACTGAGCTAATCACCCGTTCCGCGCGTATCAGTGCATTTTCGATCCGGCATATGTTTGGACTAAAACCGGATTCCAATTTTTCTGAATGCGCTCTGGTCGTCCGAAAGCCTGCGCTTATGGGCCGAACGCGATCCTGCTTCAAGCGCTAATTCAGCCTCGGGGGATGGAATCTGCGAATGGGCAGGGGAGGACAGCAAGGAAAGGTCGAACAGGACCAGCCACGACCTCCCGCCGGCTCAGGCATTGAGCAAATCCCTGAGACCGTCCACAAGATCGAGCCGCTCCCACGAAAAGCCGCCATCCGCTTCCGGGGCCCGGCCGAAATGCCCATAGGCGGCGGTGCGGCTATAGATCGGACGATTGAGTCCCAGATGCTCGCGGATGCCGCGCGGGCTGAGATCGACCATCTCCTGCAAGCGCGTTTCAAGCCGGGCGGCGTCGCAGCGCGGCTCCACCGGATTGACATAGAGCGCCAGCGGCCGTGCCACTCCGATCGCATAGGCGATCTGGATCGTGCAGGCCTGCGCGAGACCGGCGGCGACGACATTTTTGGCGAGATAGCGGCAGGCATAGGCCGCCGAGCGATCGACCTTGGTCGGGTCCTTGCCGGAAAAAGCACCGCCGCCATGGGGGGCTGCACCGCCATAGGTGTCCACGATGATCTTGCGTCCGGTCAGGCCGGCATCGCCGTCGGGCCCGCCGATCACGAAATTCCCGGTCGGATTGACGTAGAAATTTTCCTCCTCGCACATGAATCCGGCCGGCAGCACCTGAAGCACATAGGGGCGAACCAGTTCCCGGACATCTGCGGGCGACAGGCCCTCGCGGTGCTGGGTGGACACCACGATGGATTGGGCCCCTACCGGTTTGCCATTTTCATATCGCAACGTCACCTGGCTTTTGGCATCGGGCTCGATGGCACCTTTCAGGGGACCGTTCTTGCGGGCCTCGGCCAGCAATCGCAGGATCGCATGCGCATATTGAATGGGGGCGGGCATATATTCGGGGGTTTCGTCGGTCGCAAAGCCGAACATGATGCCTTGATCGCCGGCACCTTCGTCCTTGTTGGCGGACGAATCCACGCCCATGGCGATGTCGGCTGACTGGGCATGGACTACGCAATCCACGCGCGCATCGCGCCAGTGGAAGCCGCTTTGCTCATAGCCGATATCGCGGATGGCGGCGCGGGCGGCCTCCATCATGGCCTCGCGGGTGATTTCCGCCGGGCCACGCACTTCGCCCGCCAGGACAACGAGATTGGTGGTGGTCAGGGTTTCCACGGCCACGCGCGCCACAGGATCGGCGGTCAGGAACAGATCGACGATCGAATCCGAGATGCGGTCCGAAACCTTGTCCGGATGGCCTTCGGAGACGGATTCGGACGTGAAAACATAGGATTTGCGCATGATCGGCCTGTGTCGGGGAGGGAAGGGGGCGGAGCCCTTGTCATATTCGCGTATAAATATCCCTTTATATGATTTTGCAAGTGCCTTTGGCCGATGCCGGCTTTAGCGCGAAATTCCTCGCCCGAAGTCTTGCCGACATTTGTCGGGGACGTCAGGGTCGTAAAATCAAGGATTCAGCTTCCGAGAATGGGTTCGCGCCCGTGCAGATCCTGAAGATTTCGGGCGTTTTCGCCCAAAATCTTTTTGAACGCCGCGATTTGTTCAGCCGAAGCCGTGATCGGCCTGGTCAGCACCGACCAGCGCACACCTTCGGAACAGGGTGGAGTGGTCAGCGAGCCTGAATAGGCGAAATAGGTCTGGTCATCGGGCAACATTGCCACCGGGTCGAAGGCGGCAGGCTGGGCCTTGTTTTCACCCTGTTCCTTGGGAATGGCTGCCTGGATCTGCGCGATCTGTGAATTTTCGCTACCTTCGTCGATCAGGGCACCGAGCACGGCCAGTTTGCCGGATTCGCTTTTGTGGACGAAATGCACTTCCATAGGATAGATTTTGCCATCGAGCTGATGCTCGCTTGGCGCGTGGAAATGGGCCTGGACGAGCTGATAGACATCCGCTCCGATATTGAGGGTCTGGCCTGGTGCCGCATTGATCTGGATCGTGTGGCCATTATTGAAAACTGCCGCTTCGGCCGGGGCGTAGGATCCCACCAGATTGGGCAATTCCACCAGCGCTTCGCTGGCGAGCGCGATGGGTGATTGTGCCTTGCCCGCTGCACACACGGCCGCTTCCGGGGATTGGACGGCCCATGACGCCTGTTGGGCATAGCTCCAATGGGCACTGCCATGTCCGCCGGCGGCGGCGTGGCTGGCATTTGTGGTTCCATGATCGTCGGCAGCCGGGTCACCCGCCGATTTTTTGTCAGCAGAACAGCCGATCAGCAGACATGCTGCGAGACCCGCAAGAGCCCATTGGCGCAATCCTGGCATTCTCGTCCTCATTCATGGCTGGCGAAGCATTTCAACCTGTGGGTGAATTTCTGCTCGCACTGATTCGGGGAAAAGCGCAGCCCGGCAAAGCCGCGCAGGCATCGGAGCCTGGTGCCAAAATTACTCCAAATTTGTTGCGGATCGGTTTATGGCCCGGACATGGATGCTCCTCACCCGCGCCGACATTTACTGGCCATTGGCGATCTTGATCCCGTGCAGATCAATCGCCTGTTCGCCCGTGCCGAGGGCTTCATCACGGATGGGGATACCCGGCCCGATCTGCGTGGCCGCCTTGCCGGGGCAACACTCGTCAATCTGTTTTACGAAAACTCCACCCGCACCCAGAGTTCATTTGAACTGGCGGCGCGGCGGCTCGGGGCGGATGTCATCAATATGAGCCCGCGGACCTCTTCGGTCGCCAAGGGGGAAACCCTGCTCGATACCGCCGCCACCCTCAATGCCATGGGCCCCGATCTGCTGGTCATCCGCCATTCGGCGAGCGGCGCTGCCTTGCTGCTGTCGCGGAAAGTCACCTGCTCGGTGATCAATGCCGGGGATGGCCGTCATGAACATCCGACGCAAGCCCTGCTCGACGCATTGACCCTGCGCCGGGCTTTCGGAACCATCGAGGGGCTGCGGGTGGCGATTTGCGGCGACATCATCCATTCCCGCGTGGCGCGTTCAAATGTCGTGCTGCTGACTTTGTTGGGGGCGGAGGTCCGGCTGATCGGTCCTCCGACCCTTGCCCCGAAGGGTGCCGAGGACTGGGGCGCGCGGGTGTTTCACGACATGCGCGAGGGCCTCAAAGGCGCGAATGTCGTGATGATGCTGCGCCTGCAATCGGAACGGATGGAGGGGGCCTTCATCCCCTCGCCACGGGAATTCTTTCGCTTTTACGGGCTCGATGCGGAAAAACTCGCCTGGGCGGCACCGGGGGCGAAGGTCATGCATCCGGGGCCGATGAATCGCGGGGTGGAGATCGAATCGGGCGTCGCCGATCTCGAATCCCGAAGTCTGATTGAAACCCAGGTGCGCACCGGGGTGGCCCTGCGTATGGCAGTGCTCGAGGATCTGGCCCGCGGTGATTTGGATGTGAATCTGAAAAGGGAGGGGCGCTGATGGCACGCCGGACCCTGTTTCGGAATGCGCGTCTTCTGGACCCCGCGAGCGGGCGCGATGAGCCCGGTGCGCTCCTGATGGATGGAGATGTGATCGAGGATCTCGGTCCCTCCCTGCTGGCGGAAGCCTTTGGTCCGGATATCGAACAAACCGATTGCGAGGGATTGTGCGTTGCACCGGGGCTGATCGATCTGCATGTGGCGACCGGGGAACCGGGAGCCGAGCACAAGGAAACGCTGAAAAGCGCCGGGCGCGCGGCGGCGGCGGGCGGGGTGACAACGCTGGTCGTTTCCCCCGACACCGATCCCCCGATCGATGCGCGCGCCATTGTCGATTTCGTGCTGCGCCGTGCGCGCGATGCCAGCCTCGTGCGCATCTATCCGGCCGGGGCCCTCACACGGGGCCTCGCGGGCGAAAGGATCGCCGAAATCGGCCTGATGCGGGAAGCCGGTGCCGTTTTGTTCTCGAATGGCGGGCGCACGATCGCCAATTCCGCGACCCTGCGCCGCGCCATGCTGTATGCCGGCGGATTCGGGGCCGGCGGATTTGGGGCACCGGTAATGCACCGCCCGCTCGATCCCTTTCTCGGCGGCGGGGTGATGAATGCGGGGCATTTTGCCGATCGGCTCGGCCTGCCGGGCGTGCCGGCCGCGGCCGAATCGATCGGCGTGTTCCGCGATCTCCGGCTGGCGGAGGCGACCGGCGCGCATTTCCTGCTCGACCAGATCTCGGCGGCCGAGAGCCTGCCGTTGATCGCGGCAGCAAAAGCGCGCGGGATCGATGCGGGGGCGAGTGTGTCGGCCGCCCATCTCGCGCTCAAT
This sequence comes from Hyphomonadaceae bacterium, assembly GCA_021731815.1. Taxonomy (GTDB): domain Bacteria; phylum Pseudomonadota; class Alphaproteobacteria; order Caulobacterales; family Aquidulcibacteraceae; genus JAKFWO01. The sequence goes on from JAKFWO010000002.1 coordinate 41,671, forward strand.
GAGCTTGATATCGGCGAATATCGCACCTTTGCGCGGCTCTCGCCGCCATTGCGGACGGAGGAGGATCGCCAGGCGCTGGTCGCCGCCTTGCGCGAGGGGGTGATCGATATCGTGACCTCAGGCCATGATCCGCGCCCGACCGAGGAAAAGCGCCTGCCTTTCGAGGAAGCTTCGGCCGGTGGCGTGGGGCTTGAAACCCTGTTGCCGACCCTGCTGACTTTGGTGGCGGAAGGGCGCATCCCGCTTTTGCGCGCGCTCTTTACTGTGACGGCGGCCCCGGCGGTGTTTCTTGGCCTGCCCCAGGGTCGGCTGGCGCGCGGGGCACCCGCCGATTGCGTGATCTTCGATCCGCTCGCGCCATGGCGGTTGAATGCCGAGAATTTGCGCTCGAAATCGCGGAATTCGCCATTTGATGGACGCCTGTTTCAGGGCATGGTCGCCCGCACGCTGGTCGGCGGCCGGATCGTCTTCGATTCCGGGCGTCTGCCGGCTTCCGGGACAGTGGAGAAAGAGCGATGACCCCTCAGGGCCAGCGGATTTCGGTCGAGGACATGCTGGCGCGCCATCCCTTGTGGCAGCGCGCCCCTGGCGATCGTGAAGCTATGGAGCGCCGGTTCAAATTCGCTGATTTCAGCACCGCCTTTGCTTTTATGACCCGCGGGGCCCTCCGGGCCGAGCAAATGAACCACCATCCTGAATGGTTCAATGTCTATAATCAGGTCGATGTTCTGCTTACCACCCATGATGCCGGCGGGCTGACGGCGCTGGACGATCAGTTGGCGGGCGCGCTCGACTTCTATGCGCTGTCACTGGGCGGAAGCTGACGGATCATTTCCCTCGGATTCCGGGATTGACGACTGAATCCATGACAGCTTCCCGGCGACGGGTCATTGATGGGCGGAATTCACCGGGTCGCAGGCATGGTGATGAATTTCTCCTTTGCCGGCAATTTTCCGTTCCTGATCCAGTCGGCAGTGATGTCGAACACGCCGGCGGAAAATGCTGAATTCTCCCCGTCGGCCGTTTTCAGTCGTTCCACCAGGCCGTGATCGGCCCCCGGAAACACAATGACCGCAAGGTTTGGGCGCGAGCCCTGGATCTCCCGCAAAATCCTCCGGGTCTCCGCATTCGGGGCCTGCCGGTCCGCTCCGGCGAGCAGCCAAAGCTGGCGGGCCTTGATTGCTTCGATGACCGGACGCGGTTCGTAACTGAAATCAAGGCCCTGGGCGGCGGCGGGGCCGATTGCGCGGATTTGTTCCGTCGTGAATTGCAGGAATAATCCGGTATAAGAGCGGGGTTGGATCGCCTTCATCCATGGTGCATTGGCGTGTTTCGCCTTGAATGTATCCAGTTCCGAAAAGCCCTCGCGCATTTCGGTCCGGACGATGTTTTCGGTGATATTGGCCAGTTCGCGTGCGGCGAGGATTTCGGCCTCACCAAATCCTCCGGCCCGGACCTGTTGTTCGACCAGCGCCTTGTCCTGCGCAATGGGCCCGTCTGCCAAAGCAAACGCAGGAATGACAAAATCCACCGGAACCAGCGTCGCGACAATGGGTGCGACCCAGCCACCCTGGCTTCCGCCAATCACCCCGACGCGCCGGATGCGCGGCGCAAGACGTCGGGCCTCCGCGATGGCGGCGGCGGTATCGCGGGCGCGGGCATAAAAGTCTGATGTTGGGGTGCCAGCGGAAGCACCCGTCCCGCGCTTGTCGAAGACAAAAACCGCGATTCCGCGCCGTGCGAGTGCATTTCGCGTCCTTCTGGTGACAAAAGCTGCCGGGACAACCCGGCCCGGGCGCACAGCGCTGATTGTCGATTTGGCATCGAATCGTCTGTTCCGATCAGACTAAACCTGCTGGACCGGAAATTCCCTCAGCCCGGCGCGATCATGTTTTCCGGCCGGACGATCGCGTCGAAATCCTCGGCCGGAATGCCGTCGGCGATGGCTTCCTCGCGCAGATTTGTCCCGTGCTTATGGGCGTTTTTGGCAATTTTCGCCGCCCGGTCATAGCCATATTTGGGAGCAAGCGCGGTGACCAGCATCAGGGAATTGCGCAGGCCCGCTTCAATATTGTCGCGGCGTGGCTCGATACCAATCACGCAATTATCCGTGAAACTCACGGCCGAATCGGCCAGCAAGCGCACCGATTGCAGGAAATTATAGGCCATCACCGGATTGAACACATTGAGTTCGAAATGACCCTGGCTGCCGGCAAAGGTCAGCGCCGAATGGTTTCCGAATACCTGAACGCAGACCATGGTCAGCGCTTCGCATTGGGTGGGATTGACCTTGCCCGGCATGATCGAGCTGCCCGGCTCGTTTTCCGGCAGGGCCAGTTCGCCGAGCCCTGCCCGCGGACCCGAGCCGAGAAAGCGGATATCATTGGCGATCTTGAACAGGCTCGCCGCCACCGTATTGAGCGCGCCATGCGCAAACACCATGGCGTCATGGGCGGCCAGCGCCTCGAATTTGTTGGGGGCGGTGACGAAGGGCAGGCCGGTAATCGCCGCGATACGTTCGGCCACGGCTTCGGCAAAGCCCTTGGGCGCATTGAGCCCGGTGCCGACCGCAGTGCCGCCCTGGGCGAGCTCCATCAGCATTGGCAGGCTCATTTCGATCCGCTTGAGCCCGTTATCGATTTGCCGGACATAGCCGGAGAACTCCTGGCCCAGCGTCAGCGGCGTTGCGTCCTGGGTATGGGTGCGACCGATCTTGATGATCCCCTTCCACGCCTCGGCCTTGTCATTGAGCGCATTGCGCAGGGTCTGGAGTGCCGGCAGGAGGCGGTGGTGGATTTCCTCGGCGCAGGCCACATGCATGGCGGTGGGATAGGTGTCGTTCGAGCTCTGGCTCATATTGACATGGTCATTGGGGTGCACGGGCTGTTTCGAGCCCATCACCCCGCCGAGCATCTCGATGGCGCGGTTGGAGATCACCTCATTGGCATTCATGTTGGATTGCGTGCCCGAGCCCGTCTGCCAGACGACCAGCGGGAAATGATCGTCGAGCTTGCCCTCGATAACTTCCTGGGCGGCGCGGATGATGGTTTGGCCAACGGCCGGGTCCAGCCGGCCGAGCGCCATATTGGCTTCCGCCGCCGCCCGCTTGACGATGCCCAGCGCGCGAATGACCGGGGCGGGCTGCCGCTCGGTCCCGATTTTGAAATTTCCAAGGCTGCGCTGGGCCTGTGCGCCCCAATAGCGGTCGGTTCGCACACGGATGGGGCCGAAGCTGTCGGTCTCCTCGCGCGTGGCCGGGGAATCGGAGGGAGGCGCGGTCGGCATGTGGTCGGGCATGGTCATTCGGGGGCAGGAAGCGGGAACAGAAGGGGCATTCATCTAGCGCGCGTATGCGCATGCCGCAACCAGATCCAGCCGGTCAAATCCCTGCCGATGTCAAATTCTCACCGAAACGAAACCTCACGCCAGATGGAAGCAGCCGCATCGAAGCGCATGACAAGGGTTCGAGTCCCATCCATCACACGGGTCGCTGCGACCGAATAGCCATTGCCTGGTCCGGCTTCAAAATTCACGCGGCGGGTCGACGTACCGCCGGTGATGGTCAACATTTGCCCGTCAACATATTGCGCGGTCGCGAGCACCGCCGTGGCCGTCGAACCCAGATTGACTCCGAGAAATTCCGACCTCGGCACCTTCGCCCTTCCGGTCGTCTGTGTGGTGATGCTGGTATAGGAATTGCCGGAAAAAAACGGCTGGAAGCCGACAAAGCTGCCACTGGAATATGGCATTGGCAGTTCACGACCGGGCGATGCGCTTCGGTCAGGGCGGGGAATTGCGTCCGGTGATCGGGATCCGCGGTCGCTTCAAATCGCGGTGAAGCGGAATTTCTGTGCCGCCCGACAAACGCGACCGATTTTGATTCGACGAAGCGATTTAAGGACAGGATCGGGCGGAGCGGTCGCCCGCGTGCCCACAATTTGGCCACTGTCGGGGAAAGGCTTGCCCATCGGCGTCAGGACGACAAGGCAGCGATTTCGCCGGGCGCAATCGGCGGAACCCCCCGCGGTTGCTTGTGGCGAATCGCCACGCAAATCCCAGGCCGGCGTGGCGAAAAACGTCGGATGATTTCGGCCCGGGAACGGCGAAAATACGCTGGCCCAAAAGCGCTGGCCCAAAAGCGCTGGCGACCGAAGGAGACGTTTCAAATGATTCCCCGAAACTGCACCGGGGCGTCTGAAGAAGCGGGCGCACCTCGCTCCGAATAATCGCGCGAGCCCGGGACACGATTGTGACATCCTGAGGGGACAGGTCTCGGGCACCGGCTGGCCCGCCAGAGATATTTTCCGCCCGCAGTACACGACGAAAGATCAGTCCTCCCCGGTTTCTCCCTGGTCGATTTCATATTCCGGCAAACCCGCCCGGAGGACCTCATAGAGTCGTGCAACAAATTCTTCGGCCGCTTCTTCCACGAAATCGTCGAAATAATCCGCAAAATCCGATTCGAAGACGAATTCTCCGTTATCGGCAACGATGATTCCGATCACTTCCTCGGTCTGGGTATGGGTAATCTCTACCAGCACCGCATCGTCTTCGTCTTCGAGACCATCGGACAAGGAAAAAGCAAGTCGCCGGCTGGTAATTTTTTCGCGAAGATGCGTCATCAGTCCCTGAAGCGCCGCCAGGTCGTCAAACGCGTCCACTGGATTTTCCACCGTCGCATCCAGTAATCGCTTGCGGGCGGCATCAATCTCGTCGTCAAAACTCATGGTCATTTCCTTGTGCCGGGGTGGCGTGTATCGCGTGTGATTCCAGAGTTTAGCGGCCTTTCCGAATGGAAACCACCGGATTCAGCGATGCCGGAGATCATTTTGCGCCGAAGTGTCAGAACCGTGCCGTCGGGCGCATCGGCGGGACCATTGGGTTCGCATTGGCGCGATCGGGGTGTCGACTGAGGCATAGCGGCGACTTTCCTCCGGTCGGAAAAAAGCCGCCGCACGATGGGCCGCCGCACGATGGGCGGGCCGCCGCATTGCGTCCCGGTTGATCCGACCAGGTTCTAATGATTGCCGCCAACAATGTTCCCGAACGAGCCGAGCAGCGATCCCTCGCCGCGATTGGTTCCCTGGCCCATGGCGGAGGCCATCATGCGTCCGGCCAGGCGCGAGAAGGGCAAGGACTGGATCCACACCTTTCCCGGCCCCCTGAGCCGCGCAAAAAACAGCCCCTCGCCAGCAAAGAGCCATGATTTGACCCCACCGCCGACGGTGACCAGATCGAATTCGATGCCCTGGGTCATGGCGGCCACGCAGCCGGTGTCGACATGAATTTCCTCGCCCGCCGCCAGTTCGCGTTCGATCACCATGCCGCCCATCTGCACGAAGACCCAGCCGTCGCCTTCAAGCTTTTGCATGATGAAGCCTTCGCCGCCGAACAAGCCGGTCAGGATGCGGCGCTGGAAGTGAATTCCGACCGAGACGCCGCGCGCCGCAGCGAGGAAACTGTCCTTCTGACAGATCAACCGGCCCTGATAATCCGAGAGTTTTATCGGCAGGATCACGCCCGGCGTGGGGGCACCAAAGGCCACGCGTGCCTTGCCCTGGCCGTGATGGGTGAACACCGTCATGAACAGGCTCTCGCCCGTGAGGATCCGTTTCCCGGCCCCCATCAATTTGTCCATGAAACCGGCTTGCTGGCCCGTGCCATCGCCGAACACGGTCGACATTTCGACACTGGCATTCTTCCATACCATGGCCCCGGCCTCGGCGATCGCGCTTTCGCCCGGATCGAGCCCGATTTCAAGGAATTGCAGCTCCTGGCCCTTGATTTCATATTCGATGTCGTCGGCAATTCCGGATTGACGCTGATGGCTGCGCTGTCCCGTGGCGGGAACGGATGTCCAGGACATAATTCCTCCGATGGCTGGTCGTCGATTGAATGAACACTGCGCCGGGTTTCCGCAAACCGGGCCGTTTGAACCCCGCGCGCAGAAAATTCTGCTTTCAGGCTTCCGATTTGTTGTTTATCATGAATCGATAAAACCTGAAAGAATTTTTCGGGAGAACCCTCGAAAACGAATCCAGGTAAGGACCCGGGGCTTTGCCTCGGTCGATCCAAAAGATTCGACCGGAAAAACTTCGGGAAGACTCGGGCCGGGAAGTCTCAGGCCGGGAAGACTCAGGCCGGGAAGACTCAGGCCGGGACGACTCAAGAATGAAACCAGGTGACTCAAAATGTCCAGTCAGGGGAGAATGAAATGACGAACGGATCACGACAGCACGCTTTCTTTCAACATGTGATCGCCGGCGCAGCAGCGATGGCGATCGCGCTGGGTGCACCGGGGGCGATGGCCGATGAAGGCATGTGGACCTTCGACAATTTCCCCGCCGCCAGGGTCAAGGCCAAATATGGCAGTGCACCCGATCAGGCCTGGCTCGACCGCATCCAGGCGGCATCCGTGCGCCTGCCGGGCTGCTCGGCGAGTTTCGTTTCCCCCGAAGGCCTGATCCTGACCAATTGGCATTGCGTGCAAGGCTGCGTCAGTCAATTATCGAGCGCCGAAAATGACCTCGCGGCCAAGGGTGTGTCGGCGAGGACGCGTGCCGAGGAACGCATGTGCCCCGGCTTTCGTGCCCAGGTGTTGACCTCGATCGCCGATGTCACTGCGCGGGTGCGGGCGGCGACTGCCAGCGCGCCTGTCGAGCAATTCACCGCCGTCCGCGACCGGGAAATCAATGCGATTCAGGTAGAAGCCTGCAAGGACCTCAAAGATACCGATTGCAATGTCATCAGCCTCTATCGCGGTGGGCAGTTCAAGCTCCATATCTATCGCAATTATACCGATGTCCGGCTGGTCTTCGCTCCTGAATATGCCACCGGATTTTTCGGTGGTGATCCTGACAATTTCAATTTCCCGCGTTATGCCCTCGATGCGGCCTTTCTGCGCGCTTACATCGATGGCAAGCCAGCCGCGACGCCATTTTATCTCAAATGGCGGAACGAGGCCCCCAAGCCGGGCGAACTGACCTATATTGCCGGCAATCCCGGAGCCACCCAGCGCCTGTTCACCGTGGATCAATTGCGGCTCCAGCGCGATGTGGTCAATCCCTTCACGATCACGCTGAATTCGGAGCGCCGGGGGCGGATCGATTCCTATGGTGGCGCAAGCCCCGAGGCTCGCCGTCAGGCCAATGAGACATTGTTTGGCCTCGAAAACGGGTTCAAGGTCGCTTTGGGCCAGCAGGCGGCTTTGCTCGACCCGGTGTTCATCGGAAATGTCGAAAAAGCGGAAGCCGGATTGCGGGCCGAGATCGCCAAACGACCGGAACTTGCCGCCGAGATCGGCGATCCATGGGCCGAGATCGCAGCGGCCAATCTCGAAATCCGCAAGAATTTCCGCGAGAATTTCTTCGTCAATAATGGACCCGGCTCGACCAATTTCGTCATTGCCCGCCAATTGGTGCGCCTCGTCGAGGAACGGGCAAAACCCGAAAAGGAAAGACTGCCCGGCTTTTCGGATGCAGCCATTGCCCGCGCCAGGGACGGGCTGATGCGCTCCTTCCCGCCACGCCCCGAACTCGAGCGGATTGCGCTGGAGTTCTGGCTGCTGCGGATGCGCGAATATCTCGGCGCTGATCATGAAATGGTCAGGCTGGTGCTGGGCCGAGAGAGCCCCGAAACCCTCGCAAAACGCCTGGTTGAAGCGACGGGTCTCTCTGACCCGAAAATGCGCCTTGCCCTGTTTGAAGGGGGTGTGGCCGCGATCGCTGGCAGCAATGATCCCATGATCCAATTGGTGCGGGCACTCGAACCCCGGGCACGCGCGCTCGCAGACATTCAGCGCGCAAAAATAGCGGGGCCGATCGGCCGCGCGGCTGAACGTATCGCCAAAGCCCGCTTTGCGGTCTATGGCGACAGTCTCTATCCGGACGCCACCTCAACCTTGCGTCTGTCCTTTGGTGTGATCGAGGGCTGGACCCATGAAGGCCGGACGGTGGATCCCTTCACCAAATTCGGCGGCCTTTATGCCCGTGCGACCGGATCCTTTCCTTTTGCGCTGGCCACGTCATGGACGGCGGCGCAGGGCAAACTGAACCCGGAGACGCCTTTCAATGTCTCCTCCAGCCACGACATCATCGGAGGCAATTCCGGCTCGCCGCTGCTCGATTCCGAGGGTCGCGTGCTGGGGGCGGCCTTTGATGGCAATATCCATTCGCTGGGCGGAGCCTATGCCTATGACGGCCGGGTCAACCGGACGGTCAGCGTGTTGTCGGGGGCCATCACCGAGGCCTTGCGCAAGGTCTATGACCTCCCGCAACTGGCAGCGGAACTGGAAGGGCCGGTCGCAGCTTCGGGCAAACCGGCAAAGAAAGGCAAGAAGGGCTGAACCACAGGCTGCAAGGAAAATACCCCGCGCGGATATTGATCCGCGCGGGGTGTTTTATTCCGGAAATCCGAGCCGAATGTCTGAATTGAAAATGCCCGGATTCAATAATTTGGAGCGCGTTCAGGCGAAAACCGGATTCCGGTTTTTCTGAACGGGCTCTAGTGCCCTCGTCTTGCGCCCGGCAATTGCCCGGTTTCGAGGCCACCCTTGCGCCGGCCCTCGATCCAGGAATTGAGCCCATAGACGAAGAGCGAAAAGCCGATGCCGAAATAGACATAGCCGCGCGGCAGATGGATCCCGAGGCCATCCGCAATCAGCGCCACACCGATCAGCAGGATGAAGGACAAAGCAAGTGTCTTCACGGTCGGCCGGCGATCGATGAAATCCGACAAGGGCTTGGCCAGCCACACCATGATGATCGAGGACAACACCACCGCCGTCACCATCACCCAGAGAATGTCGGTCATGCCGATCGCGGTAATGACGCTGTCGAGCGAGAAGACGAAATTGATCACGAAGAGCTGCGCGATGACCGCCGCAAGCTGCGGCTGTTTGGCAATGCTGTCGCCGCCGGGCCCGTGATGGGGTTCCGACATATGCATGATTTCCTGGGTCCCCTGATAGAGCAGGAACCCGCCGCCCAGCAGAAGGACCAGATCCTTCACCGTGAACACGCGAACTTCTTCGCTGGCATGGCCGCTGCCCAGCAATCCCACCAGATCGTCGGAAAATTCGTACAGGCTGACATCGATGGCCTTGAGCAGCCAGACAAGGCTTGCCAGCATCGCGATGCGCAGAACCATGGCGATGGCGAGCCCGATGAACCGGACCTTTTCCTGGTCCTTGGGCGGCATCTTTCCCGCCGCGATGGCGATGAATACGACATTGTCGACACCCAGAATGACCTCAAGAAAGGTCAGGGTGAAAAGGCTCAGCAGCGCGGCACTGGTGAAAATCTCGAACATTGTTCCCCCTTTGATTCCCTGCCGCGCATCGGCACGGCAATTTCGTCAGGAAGGCGAGCCGCCCCTGCTTCGTCAAGACCCGATGGCAGGGCCGTGAGGAATTGTTAATCCTCTGGTCCGAAAGTCTGGGCATGGCAGAGCTTCTCGTCATCCTCACGGAAGAAATTGCACGCGCGCCCCTGCTGACTTTTGCGCGCGCGCGTTCGGGGCGCACCGGCATTGTCGCGGCAAGTTCGAAAGCCGAACTGGCCGCAATCCTTGCAGAAAGTGCGGGCGTGCCCGTTCGCCTGATCGCCTTCTGCACTTCAGTGATTGTCGGGCCAGAGCACATCGCGGCGCTTCAGCTCACACCCTATAACATTCATCCGGGCACCGCGGATTATCCCGGCGTGCATCCCGAAGCCTTTGCCCATGCCAATGCGGCGCGGGTGTTTGGCGCAACGGCGCATGAGATGGTGACTGAAATCGATGCCGGGCCGATCGTGGCCTGCGCAGAAGTGGATATTCCGCCTCATGCGCCGCTTTCGGCTTATGCGGATGCCGGCTGTTCGTGCGCGCTCGATCTGTTCCAATTGATCGTCAACCAGTGCCTCGCGAGCGATGGCGACCTTCCACGAATGGCGGACCGGGCGTGGCAGGGGCCCCGGAACCGGCTCGCCGATTACCGCGCGCGATTCGGGATTGCGGCCTGAGCGAGCCGGATCGTCAGCTCAGCGGGGACGGCGCGAGAAGAAGATCCGTCGCGCTGCAGTAACCGCGGGTGCCGAACTGACCGCCATCTGCAACAGCCAATTGGGCGGCGGAAGATCGGCCAGCCAGCGCAAACCATGACGCAGGACACCAAAACGCGGCAATGCCTTGCGCAGGGCCAAAGCAGGAGCAGGGCCGTTATGCCGCAAATGGGCGACCAGCGCCTCGCCCGCGAGGCGACCAAAATCGAGCGCCGTGCGGATTCCCCCTGCCGTCAGCGGCGACACCATGCCGGCCGCATCCCCCAGCAGCAGGACCCGGCCTTTGGCCCAGGGATGAACCAGCCCCCCGCAGGGGATGAGCCCCGACCGCCGTTCATATTCGTCGGCCGGTTTCAGCCGGAACAATGCTTCGGCCTCGGATTTCAGGGCCTCGATGCGCGGGCGATGGGGCGCATTGACCGCAAGCCCCACTTGCGCGCCCCTCGGATGGGCGGCGGCCCAGCCAATATAGCCCGGCGCAATCCGGTTATCGAGAAAGACATGGAGATAATCCGGATCAAGGCGACCGGGATCGGAATATTCCCGTTCGATTCCGAGCAGGAATTTCTCGTTGAGCCCGAGTTTGAAATTGCGGGCCACGGGTGATTTCGCGCCATCCGCGCCGAACAGAAACCGGGCCCGTACCAATTGGGGGCCGATCAGGGCTTCGATCAGATCGCCATTGTCGACCCCGCGCGCAAAGGGGGCATTGACGCGGATTTCGGCCCCGGCACCCTGGGCCTCGCGCGCCATCCATTGCAGAAGCCCGGTCACATCAGTGGTGTAGAAGCCGTAATTCGTCTGTTCGAACTCACGGATATTACGGTCGGGACCTGTCAGTCGTACCTTGCCGACCCGGCGCACCAGATGATCGGGCGGGCGGAGGGCCTGAAAGGCCTCCTCGACCAGAATGCCCGATGTATGGGGCCGCGCCCCGATCCGGGGTTTTGAGTCCACCACCAATGTCCGCAATCCACCCGAAGCAGCGGCTTTGGCCGCCGCGAGGCCGGCAAAGCCCGCACCGACGATCAGCACGTCATGGGGCCCGGTTGCCCCTGTCGCCGGGGACACAGGCGCAAACGCTTCGGTGTTGGAGTCAATGCTCATAACTTAATCCGTGACGGGGCCGGCGTGGGCTGATTTATAGGGCCAGGCCGAAGAGCGTTGGGAGATGCCTGGGAAGTCGGGCCGGAAGCATCCGGTTCCCGTGGTTCTTGTGATTCCGACATTAGCGCGGCGGTTGGTATCACTGGGATCAATGGTCGGAACCGAACCACTGGCCTATCCCGTCTTCGTCATGTCGGGCTCTTCCTCCGGCGGTTCGATGCGCAGGGCCACGATCTGGTTGCGGTTCTTGCGCAGCACCTGGAAGCGGTAGCCATGGAAGCTGAAACGCTGGCCGGGCTCGGGAATGGTCTGGGCTTCGTGGATGACCAGACCGGCGATGGTCACCGCTTCCTCGTCGGGCAGGGACCAGTCCATCGCCCGGTTGAGGTCGCGGATCGGCACCCAGCCATCGACATTGACCGCCCCGCCGGGTTGCGGGCGCACGCCCTGGAGCGCGACATCGTGCTCGTCCTTGATGTCGCCGACGATCTCCTCGAGAATATCCTCAAGGGTCAGAAGGCCCATCAGGGCACCATATTCATCCACCACCATCGCGAAATGATTGCGCTTTTTCAGAAACGCCTGGAGCTGCTCATTGAGGCTGATCGTCTCGGGCACGAACCACGGCGTGCGCATGACGCCCGCGATGTCGAGCCGGGCGAAATCCCCGCCTGCACGCGCAATCTCGCGCAACAGATCCTTGGCGTGCAGCAGGCCGACAATATTGTCGGGATTGCCGCGATAGAGCGGAAGCCGGGTATGCGACGCCGCCAGCGCCTGAAGCACGATCTCGCGGGCCGGCAGATCGGCATCGATCATCCGGATCGATTTGCGGTGGATCATCACATCAGCGACCGTCAGATCATGCAAATCGAGCGCGCCCTTGATGCGATCGCGGTCATCGCGCTCGACCGAGCCCTCCTCATGGCCGAGATCCACCGCGCCGCGCAATTCCGCCCGCGCGGCGAAGACATCGGCATCGGCGGTGATTTTCAGCCCGAGCAGGCCGAGCGTCTTGCGCACCAGCCAATGCACAACCGCCACCACCGGCGACAGGATCGTCGTCACCCAGGCCGCCGGGCGGCTCACCCACAAGGCCACGCGCTCGGGAAAGGCGATGGCATAGGTCTTGGGCAGGACCTCGGCAAAGATCAGCACGATGACTGTCGTGACGCCGGTCGCCACGGCAACCCCGATATCGCCGAGCGGCTTGGTGAGAAGCGAGGTGGTGACCGCCGCGGCGAGCGTGTTGAGCAGATTATTGCCCAGCAACAGCCCGCCAATCGTCCGATCGCGCTTTTCGATCAGCCGGTTGACGCGTGCGGCGGGCTTCGAGCCCTCTTTTTCCAGATTATGCAGGCGCGCGCGGGAGGCGGCGGTGATTCCGGTCTCTGCGGCGGAGAAAAATCCTGAAATGACGGCGATGATGACGGCAATCAGACTCGCCAGCCCGATGGCGGCGAGGATGGGCCAGGCAATCATGAAACGGGAATCCCTCGGTGGAAAAAAGCCCTTTTAGCGGCTTTGCCGGGCAAAAGCGAGGGGCAGGGCAAAGTGTCCAGCCGGCGCTATTTCCACTTCAAAGCGTGTACGATGCTGTGAAAGATGACATTTTGTTCGAGCGTTCCGGAAAAAGCGCCGTCATTGGGCCCCCAGGCATAGATCGCCACATCCTCGCCGGCATGGGTTTCGCTGTCGAGCGGAACCAAAGACGGCTGGCGGAAATCGGGGTGATCGACACCGGCGGCGGAAAGATCGGGGCGCCGGCCATCGGCGGGATCGGCATCGGCACCCGGCGCAAAGACCGAGCCCGGGCCATTGGCATAGCCGAGCGTCGTGTAGGGACGGCCATCCTTGCCGGTCGCCGGGCCTTCCTCGGCGCCGGCAAGCCCCAGAATCGGCGCATTGCGGGGCGCATAGCCGGCAATGGTCAAAGTGTGGCTGTGATCGGCGGTGACGACGATGAGCGTATCGGAGCGATCGGTCATTTCAAGCGCTGTCCTGACCGCCTCGTCCAGCATCAAGGTTTCCAGCAGCGCCCGACCGGCCTTGCTTTCATGATGGGCGTGGTCGATACGCCCGCCCTCGACCAGTAATATATAGCCCTGCTTGCGGGATTTCGTGGCCCTCTGCAATCGGGTGATGGCGGCGCGGGTCATTTCCGGAAGGCCGGGTTCGCCGGTTTCACCCTTTGGCCGGTCGCCCTCATAGGTCATGTGTGAGGGCGTGAACAGGCCCATCAATTGACGGGGATCGGCTTCGAGCGCCCGGGTCAATTCGCCCTGATTGCGCACAAAGACACGTCCTGGTTGCCGGGTCCATTCGGCAACCAGATCGCGGCCATCCTTGCGTGCGCCGCCTTCGCTGACGAAATTGGCGAGCCCGCCCCCCAAAATGACCTCAAAGCCGTCGCCGGCCTTCCATTCGACCAATTGGCGGGCGATGTCGACGCAGCCGGCCCCGTCTCTGGCGCGCGCCAGCTGCGCATCATTTTCCCAATCGCGATGGGGGGAATGGGCGAAGGCCGCCGCAGGTGTTGCATGGGTGATGCGCGTGGTGGAGACGATTCCGGTCGCGTAACCGCGGGCTTCGGCCAGTTCGAACAGGGTTTCGGTCTCCTGGCCGGTCGCACTCGCGCATTGGCCGAGCAGGGCAGCCGAACGCAGGCCGAGCACACCAGAGCGGTTCTTGACCCCCGTGGTCATGGCGGTCGCGGTCGCCGCTGAATCCGGGACCTGAAAATCATGGGAATAGGTCCGCGACAGCGCAATATGGGGAAAGGTATCGAGCGTCAGTTCGTGGCTTTCCCCATCGCGCCCCAGGCGCTGGCCCGCATGGATGCGCGCGGCAGTGACGGTGGCGACCCCCATGCCATCGCCCACAAACATTATGACATTGCGTGCGCGCTGACGTTTCGACTGCGCCTTTGTCTTTGCCTTGGTGGCGGCACTTTGAAATCCCGGATCGCTGGCCTGAACCGGCGAAAATCCTTTTGTTTCGGCAGCATTCGCGGAAAAACTGCCAAAGGCGGCCGCAAGCAGCGCCGCGCCGAGCGTCAGGACCATACGGCGGCAGGTGCGGAAGGAAAGGCGGGGGCGCATCGGCGAATTCCTCGGAAAGAGCAGGCGGGCGGCGAAGGAACTGCGCCGGTTTCGTGTCAGTGTGATGACATTTGGGGCAGAAGCGGCGAAAAAACCGGATCAGCCCGTGGCGACACACAAAGCCGGAACCGATCATGCATCCTGACAAGCGTAATGCATTGGTCCTGCTGATTATGGCGCAGATCGCTGCCATGTCGATCTGGTTCACTTCGACCGCCGCGATCACCGACATGGCGGCCGAGGCGGGGTTCGCGCCCGCGGCGCTCGCTCCGCTGACCTCTGCGGTGCAATTGGGTTTCGTGTTCGGCGCGTTGGCGCTCGCGGCCAGCGGGCTTGCCGATCGGCTGGAGCCGCGAATGCTGTTCGCGGCCGCGAGCCTGGTCGCGGCCGGTGCCAATGGCCTGACCCTTGTCGTACCGGTGGGGGGAGGGGAGGCGGTGGCACTCCGCGCAATGGTCGGAGCAGCCTTGGCGGGTGTCTATCCGATCGGCATGAAAATGGCGCTGGGCTGGGCGGATGGCGATCGCGGATTCCTCGTGG
>JAKFWO010000003.1 GCA_021731815.1 Hyphomonadaceae bacterium
GGCCTATATCGCTGGGGGGATCGTGCCGCGGCTGGTCGATGCCATGCATGACAGTGAGTTTCGCACCCGTTTCGAGGCCAAGGGCCGGTTGTCCTATTTTGTGCAACCGATTCCGACCTTTGCCATTCTGCGGGGGGATCTGGCGCTGGTGGGCTGCGGGGCGCGGCTGGCGCGGCTGGCGGGATCGGCGCTGGACGCCACGATCTCCTGAACGGCCCCGCCCACGCCTCCCCGAATTTTCGCGGCCGGTCCCTGCCAATGCATGTGCCGAAGCTGTGGCGATCTGCCGGCAGCTCCATTCCAAAGCCGCCGCCGAAAGGGGTGCGCAGGTCAAAGATGACCACCTTCGCTTTGGCGTGGTTTTCCATGAACTGGCGGGCGGCCTTGATTGTTGCCGGGTCTCCCGGAAATACATTGAAGCGGACAAAGGCGATCCCGGGTGCGATCCAGCGCGCATGCTCGACAGGGGCTGCCGGCGCAACGCGCCTGATGACAGGCTGACCGCCACCTGCCGGTGCGCCCGCCGGATCCGGTGCCGGTTTGACGACAATTCCCGGCCCGCCGCCGATCCCCTGAAACTTCACACGCAAATGCCCGTCGCGCGCCACGGCTTGTAAATCTTCGGTGAGCTTCAGGGCGAGTTCGATATTTGTGAGGGAATCATAGGCACCCGCATCGGATCTCGCGGTCAGGGCTGCCGCATATCTGGCCCCTTGCTCGGGATGGACAAAGTCCGGGACCAACCGCGCACCAGGATCCCCGACGTGCGCGCGCGCCAGAAGAATGATTCGCATTGCTTGTTCCGTATATTTCTAATCGTAATAAGTGGACTCACATCCGGCAACGCGTGAATTCGGGTGCGAGATAAATCATGGACCTGCTGACAGATCTTGAGGGCGCAGCCCTTGCCGAAATCGCAAGCCGGAGCAAGGCGACGAGCTATGCCATTGCGCAGGCTTTCAGCCACTCGCCTTCCGAATATTGGTCCGGGTCGGCGGGGGCTGTGTATCCGCTGGTCAAGCGTCTCGCCGAACGCGGCTTGCTCGAGCCATCGCCGGCGACAACCGGGATGCGGGCACGAATTGACTATCGGATAACGCCGCAGGGACGCAGCGCGCTGGAAGACTGGCTTCTCGATGCCAGGCGCGCATCCGGCATGGGATTTGACCCATTGCGCACACGCCTTGTGCATCTTCATCTGGTGTCGCCCGAACAGCGGCGGGTGTTTATCGCGGAAGTGCGCGCGCTGTCGGAGGATTTCGCCAGAACGCCGGCATTTGAGGACCAGCCGGTCAGGGCCAGAATTCATGACTCATGGCTGAAGGCGCGTGCGACCTGGCTGGCAATGCTCGATTTTGTCGCGAAATGATCCGCCCTTCATTGTCTGACGGCAGAAAGGGGGGAGGCATTCAGCCAATGCCGGGGAAGTGTTGCTCTCCGGGGGGTATTTGTCATGTCACTGCAGGTCTGGAGCGCCTGCGCACGACATTGTTACAGCAAGGCTTTGTTTTCATGATGGAACGATAGCGCGGGCCGGGAGTACGTCAAGGCCGGCCCTTCGGGCCGCCGCGAAGCGGCTCCGGACTTGACGTACTCCCGGCCCGCGCAAGAATGTTTCCATGAGAACAATGGATTGCTCCGTCCGCCGGACGAAATTTCACTGCACCTGGACAAACGGCCTGTCGCGCAATCGCGAATACTCTGATCCGAACGCCTTAACCCGCCAATGCCTCCTCGACTTCCCGTAGCCGATCCTTGCCAAAATACATCTGGCCATTGACGAAAAAGGTGGGGATTCCGAATGCGCCGCGCGCGGCTGCGTCTTCGGTCGAAGCCAGGAGCTTCGCCTTCACATCGGCATCTTGCGAGCGTTGGTGCAAGGCGCTGGCGTCCAATCCGGCCTCTTCAAGCGCTGCGATGGCGATCGCGGGATCATCCATCTTCTTCGGTGCCTCCCACATCAGGCGAAAAACGGCGTCGACAAAGGGTTTGAACCCGCCATCCATGGCGGCAGCCGTGACCATGCGCATCAACATCAGCGTGTTGATCGGGAAATGCGGATTCATCACAAAGGGCAGATCATGCCGCGCGATGAAGCGCTGAATCTCGAGATGCTCATAGGCCATTTTGGCGGGGATATTGGCGAAAGCAAATATCGGGGACTGATTCCCCGTGCGCTTGAACAATCCGCCGAGCAGGATCGGAACATAGCGGAAGGAAGCGCCGGTCCGTGCTTCAATTCCGGGGATCACCTTGTGCGCGAGATACGCATTCGGGCTGCCGAAATCGAACAAAAACTCTGCATGCGCCATCACCAATGTTCTCCATAGGGCCGCAGGTCGAGCTCAAAGGTCCAGGCATCGCGGGTTTGTTGGTGCAGGGTCCAATAGGCATTGGCGATGGAGGCGGGATTCATGAGCGAATCCTCCGCCATGGCATCGAGTGTCGCTGCCCCGCGCGTTGCCGCGATCCGTTCCCGGACAAAACTGGTATCCACTCCCGCATCGATCACGAGATGGGCGACATGAATATTTTGCGGGCCAAGTTCGCGCGCCATTGCCTGGGCCACCATTCGCAAGCCGGCCTTGGCGCTGGCAAACGCCGCATAGCCCGATCCGCCGCGCAAACTGGCGGTGGCACCGGTGAAGAAGATCGAGCCGCGCCCGTGTTTCAACATGATGCGTGCCGCTTCGCGGCCGGACAGAAAGCCGGCCTTGCAGGCCATCTCCCATACCTTGAAGAAGACACGCTCGGTGGTTTCGAGGATCGGGAAGCTGACATTGGCACCCGGATTGATGATCACCACTTCGAGGGGGGAACGGGTATCGGCAGACTGAAGAAAGGCCGTGACCTCGTCTTCCCTGCGGGCGTCCAGGCTGCGCGCTTCACAAATCCCGCCATTCGCCTCGATCTCGCGTTTGAGGGGTACGAGTTTTTCCACTGTCCTGCGACCGGCGAAAATCGCATAGCCTTCGGCGGCGAATTTCCGTGCGATCGCAGCGCCGATGAAATCCCCCGCACCAATGATGGCGCAGGTGGCGTGGCGGTGATGCATGCGTGATCCTCCGGGGGGGAGCGAAACGTGTCAGGCGTGTGAAATCAGGCCATCGACCTGGCGTAACAAAGCTCAGAACACCCCGAAATCGGCATAGGGATCCGGCATTTCCACCCGCACGCGGCGCAGCACGTCGCGCCCGATCGGGGCGGGATCGTCGCGGTCGCCCTGCTCGACCGGGTCACGGCCAGCGATCACCGGCACATTGCCGGCCGGGAAGGTGCTGATCACGGCGCTGTCGTCCAAATCTTCAGCCGGGCCGTCCGGAGCCTCGTTCGGGTCGAAATCCTCGATCCCGCTGTCATTTTCGAGATCCCCCGCGCCCGAAGCGATGAAGCTGTCGACCTCGACCCCAATGGCATCGGCAGGTACCGGCCGGTCAAGCTTCGCCAATTGCGCGGCATTGAGCTCCGACGCGCCGGCATCAAGCGAGGGGATGGACCGGAAGGCGGCAAAAGCGATTTCCGGCGGCTGGCTCCGGATCGCGCGCGCCGAGAGGAAGCCGGCCTCGACCAATTGGGCCATGTGATAGTCGCGGGAGGCTCCGCTTTGTCCGCCCAGCACCACAAAGATGAGCCTCTTGCCGTCACGGACGGCCGAAGTCACCATATTGTAGCCGGAAGCGTTGATGAAGCCGGTCTTCAGCCCGTCCACGCCATCGACCGCACCCAGCAGCCGGTTATGCGTGCGTACCACCGCCTTGCGAAACCGGAAGGAGGAGGTTGAAAAATAGGGATAATATTCAGGATGATCGCGCAGAACCGCCTGCGCCATGATCGCAATGTCGCTGGCGGTGGAGTAATTATTGGGATTGGGCAGCCCCGAAGCATTGGCGAATCGGGTATCGAGCATGCCCAGTGCGCGCGCCTTTTTCGTCATGCGCAGGGCGAAATTGGCTTCCGTTCCGGCGAGCTTCTCGGCTACGGCAATCGCGACATCATTGGCAGATTTTACCACGAGCGCGCGAATTGCTTCATCCACCGAAATCGACTGGCCCGCGCGGACATAGAGCTTGGAGGCCGGCGCGCGCGAAGCCCGGCGCGAAAAGGTGATGCGGCTGGTGAGCTTGATGTCTCCGCGTTCCAGCGCGTCGAACAGCATATACAGCGTCATCACCTTGGTGATGGAGGCCGGGTAGCGCTTGTCCCCGGCATTGCGGGATTCGAGCACATCGCCGGTTTGGGCGTCGATAACGATGGCCGCGTAGCGCTCTGCCGCCAAAGCGGTGCCGCCGCCCCAGATCTGCGACAGGCCGAGCCCGAACAGGGCCATTCCTGCAACGCGCAGCCCGGTGAGCGGTTTCGCAGCCTGGATCATGCTCCAATCGGCCATTGAATTCTCCAGTGAACCCGTCGCCCGTTCATTGTTGCGACAATGTCCGGGCGGACCAATACAGGTTGGCCTTCGGCGTGTCGACAATTTCCGGTTCGGGCCGCCTTGGGATGCCCGGTACGAAACTGCCGGCCTTTGGCCAGTAATGCAAGCATCATGCTATGCCAAGCAGATTGATGTCGAATTAACGCGCCACAAGCGTGGTTAACAATTCAGTGTGGCGAATGCGACCCTCGATCACGCCCCGCGGACCACGTTGCGCCTTGCCGGGTCTCATTCATGTCAGTGGCAATTGAATGCTTGACGAGGGCTGAATTGTGGCAAATGGCTGCAATCGGGTGTTTACAAAAAAGTTATGCTGCGCTGCAACAAACCCCTTGATTTCGCAC
Organism: Hyphomonadaceae bacterium; assembly: GCA_021731815.1. Taxonomy (GTDB): domain Bacteria; phylum Pseudomonadota; class Alphaproteobacteria; order Caulobacterales; family Aquidulcibacteraceae; genus JAKFWO01. Next base: position 4,777 of record JAKFWO010000003.1, read on the forward strand.
TTGCAGCATGAGATATGGATCGCAGAACGAAGCGGCGGCGATGTCGCTTCATCACGAAGTCAAATCATTACGCAGCCAATCGGGCCGGAACCACAGGCCCATTTTCACCCCTGAAAGGAAAATCCCATGGCTACTGTCCGCAATGCCGCGAAAAGCGTCAAGGAAAACACCAACGAAGCGTTCGAAACCGTCGAGACGCTGTCGGTCAACGGTGCCAATGTCGTGCGCGACCAGGTGCAACGTTCGATGGACGCGTTCCGCGGCTTCTCCGATCTCGCCCGCGAAAATGTCGAAGCCTTCACCGCTTCGGCCAACACCGCGACCAAGGGCATCGAAGCGCTCAATGCGCGCGCGGTTGCCTTTTCGAAAACCTCGATTGAGACCAGCATGGAAGCCGCCCGCGCTTTGTCCGGCGTGAAGAGCGTTCATGAAGCCATCGAACTGCAAACCGATTTCGCCCGCACCGCGTTCGAAACCTATGTCAAGGAAGTCAATGCACTGACCGGCCTGATGAGCGCGATGGTGAAGGATTCCATCCGTCCGCTCAATGAGCGCGGCTCGGCCTATGTCAATTTCATGCAATCCCAGCGCTAAAGCCTGTTCCGGTCGGGCCATTGCGGTTTGATCGGAGCCGGGTTGCTTTGGGTCAATGTTTCAGGGCGCGTCAGTATGGGCCGGATTCCGGTTCCTGCTGGCGCGCTTTGATTTTGACAGTGCCGGGACAGCCGTCGTCAGCCATCGATGCGATCACGGCGGGTCCCAGTTGAACACCGAAGCGCTCGCGCCGAGATCGGTGAAATCCGGCGCGAAAGCGGGCAGAGCGTGATCGAGAATGCTGCTCGCGGTCCAGCCATCGAGCCGCGCCATCGCCCTTATGGGCCGCGGCTGGTCGAATAAAAACACTTCATTTCCGCGAACCCCGAAGATCTGGCCGCTGACATGGGCGGCGGAATCGGCACATAGGGCGATCGCAAGGGGCGCGATCTGATCGGCCCGCATGCCCGACCGCATGCGTTCCACCCGCGTGGCGGAGGCTTCGTCCTTCACCGGAATGCTCTCGATCATCCGCGTCCACGCAAAGGGCGCGATGACATTCGAGCGCACCCCGCGCACCGCGCCCTCCATGGCGATGATGCGGGACAATCCGACCACCCCCATCTTGGCAGCGGCGTAATTGGCCTGACCCACATTGCCGACCAGACCGGAGGTCGAAGTAAACAACACGAAACTGCCGCTGTTCCGGGCACGGAACAATTCGATCGCTGCCCGGCAGAGATTGAACGCGCCATTGAGATGGACATCGATCACCTCGTCCCAGTCGCCACGGCTCATCTTGTGGAACATCCCGTCGCGCAGGATTCCGGCCGGGTTGATCACACCGTCCAGTCGTCCAAAGCGTTCGATCGCCATCGATATCAGCGCGCGCGCTGAATCCTCGTCCGTGATGGATCGCGAATCGGCCAATGCTTCGCCGCCCCCGGCCGAAATCGCAGCAACACATTCGGCGGCCGGGTCGGCCGAGCCCGTGTCCCGACCCGCGACCGAACCACCCAGATCATTGACGATGACCCTGGCCCCCTCCCGGGCGGCCAAGAGCGCACATTCGCGCCCGATGCCGCGCCCGCCCCCCGCAATGATGACGACTTTCCCCGCGAGCACGCCCATGCTGACTCCTGCCTGTGATCCCCGTCCTGTGGTCTTCGTATTCGACGCCGTTTTCGATCTGGTTTCAAGCCTCATCGCGGCAAACAGGGCGAAGACCGGATGCGGTGGCGATTCCGTGACCCCGATCACTCCGACCTGAAAATCGCGACTCCACTTTTGGCTCCATGCGCTCTACATCGAAAAAAGGGGATCCTTTCCTGGACAAGCCCCGGAGGGCGGGGATGGAAAGTCTTGTTGAAGCGCGGGCCCCTGAACCGGGCCTGGTCCTGTTTCGCTTGTGGCAGAAGGGCGATGCGCCCGCTACCGCCGGGATTTTCGATCTTGCTTTCGGGCCGGGCCGTTACGCCAAAACGGCCGAGCGATTGCGCGAAGGCAATCGTCACCTCGAAGGGTTTTCCCTGGTCGCGGAGGAATGTCGGGGCGCTTCCGGGATTGTCGGGGCGGCACTTGTCTGGCCGATTCTGATCGGAACGAAGCCGGCGGGTTTGCTGGGTCCGATCGCCATTCTTCCGCGTCTGCATGGGCAGGGATTGGGGAGGAAATTGCTCGCGGCAACCCTCGCCCAGGCCGATGCGACTACCACTACCGATCGCGAAGTGATCGGCGAGGGGATCCTGCTGGTGGGCGACCTGGCCTGGTATGGCCCCTTCGGCTTTGTCGGGGTGGGGGATCGGGTGCAATTACCCGGGCCGGTGAATCCCGATCGCATCCTGCTGCGGCCAAAGTCCGGGACGGATGCGGCAGCCGGAAAAGGGGCGGCCGGTCAATGGGGAGGGCTCGCGGTTCCTGCTTTTCGAAACCTGCGGTCAGGCTGAAGGCGGTGCCGTAGCGGAATGTCATTGCGCCCGCTCCTGCATCTTCCCGAGGTCGCTCAGGATGGCCTTCGCAGCACGCTCATGTGCGGGCGGGCCTTCGAGCCCCATCATCGCCAGCGCTTCCCGCTGGGCCTGACGCTGGCGATCGGCCATTTCGGGGCGGGTCAGCAGCGGAAAGAGGTCCGCGGCGAGGATTTCGGGCCGGCATTCGTGCTGGATCCGCTCGGTGATTACCGGCGCATCAACGGCAATATTGGCGAGCGTGATATATTTCTCCTTATAGAGCACATGTCGGGCGAGTTGATAGGTCGGCCAGTCGACCCGATAGGCTGCCACCACCGGCAGATCCTGAAGCATGCTCTCGGCCACCACGGTGCCCGAACAGGCAAGGCCTGCATTGCCGGCGCGCAAGAGGTCGGCCTTGGCTCCTTCGTCTGTGACGAGCGGGATATCGGCTCCGGCTTCGGAGAATCGCGCGCCGAGCCGGTCTTCCATCCCGCGGGCGGCGAGGGCAAGAACCCGCAGATCGGGAATTTGCGCTGTCAGCAAAGAAGCTGCGCGTGCAAAGACCGGTGCCAGCCGATCGATCTCGGCCAGTCGGCTGCCTGGTAAAACAACGAGGAGTGGGGCGTCCGGCGAAATCCCCTGCCGGGTACGAAACCCTGCATCATCTCCCGGCCGTGAGCGACCGAGTACCGGGTGTCCCACCAGCGTGAAATCCATGGGCAGGCCGGCATAAAACGGGGTTTCCAGCGCGCTGACCGCCAGCAAATGATCAAAGACGGCGGCGAGCTTGTGGGCACGCCCCGCGCGTGTCGCCCAGACCTGCGGGCCGATATATTTGATCAACCGGATTTCCGGTGCCCTTCGCCGCAATTCCTTGGCGATACGAATCGTAAAGCCCCAGGAATCGATCAGCACGGCGGCTTTGGGACGCAGGGCAAGGACATGATCGAGATAGAGCCGCAAGGCGCGCCGCACCCGTGGCAGTGCCTTCAGCGCCTCCAGATAGCCGACAATAGCGAGATCGACCGGCGCAAAGGGCGGGGCTATTCCGCGCGCAGCCATTTCCGCCCCGCCAATTCCGGTGATAGCAAGATCGGGGCGCATTCCGTACAATGAATCAATGAGCTCAGCGCCGACCCGGTCGCCCGAGGCTTCGAGGGCCAGAATGAACAAATCCGGCTTCATAAGGCGGTGCAGGAATTCGGGAACGATTGCGCATCGATCCCGATAAGGAACATGCCGCGGGCATCGGCCTCCGCGACCAGCGCTTCCCTGTCCAGCACCAGCGTCCCACCGGCCTCCACGGCAATCCCGGCGAGGCCGGCCTCATAAGCGGCAAGGAGCGTTGCCATGCCGATCACCGGGGCGTCGAGGCGGCGGTCCTGACCCGGTTTCAACCGCTTGAGCAATATTCCCGCTGGTGCACCGGGCCGTCCGCGCAGGGATTGTCTGAGCCCTGCGACCCGTGCCAGCAGGGCGTCGGTGCCCTCCTGCGCCTCAACCGCAAGGACAAGGCCATTGGCGACCGCCGCCGCCTGGCCGATATCGAAGGCACCGAGCGCACCAGCCACCGCCCAGGCCAGCTCCATGTCGCGGTACCCGGCCTCATCGGGGGCGAGCCGGCCCCGGATGCCCGAACGCGCAATGAGGTCGGGCGCAAGGTCGCCCAACCCGATCACATTAAATCCACGGTCCTCGAAGGCTTGCGCAATCACCCGCATCAACGCGTCATCGCCCTGTCGCGCCGCCGCGAGTGCAGCAGGCAGGAGCGCGGCCCCGCCGTCATCCAGCCGGAGCCTTGTCCAGTCCGGCCGCGTGAGATAGCCGGCAAACGCGACTTTTCGGCAGCCGGCCGCTTCCAGAAAATGCATGGCCCGCCCGATCTCGCCCAGCGAGACCATGGCATCGCAATAATCGTGGGAGGTCGGGTTTTCGGAAAAGGCTTCCTCGATCCCGAGAACAAACACCTCCCGCCCGATTGCCCCGGCGGATTCAGCCACCGCACGCGGCAAATCCCCGGCACCGGCGATGAGACCCGTGATATTGCCGGCGAGGTCCGGATTCATGGAGACTAACGCGGCATGCCGAGCGGACGATCGCCGCCCTCGCGGATGAAGGTAAGGATCTCCATGACCTCCGGCTTGTCGTGATACACTTCATGGGCGTCCATCAGCCGTTCCTCGAACGTGCCTTCTTCAGCAAAGAGCAGCCGATAGGCCGCCCGCAATTCATGGATGACGGCATTGGAAAAACCGCGCCGCCGCAGCCCGATAATGTTCAGGCCGTGGAGCCTGCCCTCACTGCCCACGGCCATTCCAAAGGGGATGATGTCGGTGGTGATCCTTGTCATGCCGCCGATAAAGGCATGACGCCCGATGCGGCAATATTGGTGGACGCCCGATAATCCGCCGATGGTGACATGATCGCCGATTTCGCAATGCCCGCTCAGCAAGGCAACGCCGGTGAGAATGACATGATTGCCCAGCACGCAATCATGGGCGATATGGGCACCATTCATGATCAGGCAATGATCGCCGATCCGGGTACGCCCATGCCCATGCGCCGTGCCGGGATGAATGGTCACGTTTTCGCGAATGACATTGTTCCGGCCGATGACCAGATCCGTATCCTCCCCGCGGAATTTGAGATCCTGGGGGGGGTGTCCAAGGGCGGCGAAGGGAAAGATTTGCGTTCCTGCACCAATCTCAACCCGGCCCGCGATCACGACATGGCTGTGCAGGGTGACCCCTTCATGGAGAACCACCCGAGGGCCGACGACACAGAACGGGCCGATTTTCACGCCCTCGGCGATTTGGGCAGCCTTGTCGATTGCGGCCAAAGGGCTGATTTCGATACTCATGGAAACAGGCTCCGGACAGGCCTAGAGTTCGGCGCGCTTGGCCGCAAACACGGCTTGCGCAGCAAGTGTTTCGCCGATCATCGCCTTGCCTTCGAATTTGAAGATGCCATTGCGCTGAAACACGAATTTCACATGCAGCGCCAGTTGCGCGCCTGGTCGCACGGGTGCGCGAAACCGTGCATCCTGGACCCCCATGAACAGGATGATCGTGCGTCCGATATCGATATCATGGGTCTTGGACACCAGAAGGGCACTGGTCTGGGCCATGGCCTCGATGATCAACACACCAGGCAGGATCGGCGATTCCGGGTAATGGCCCGCAAAATAAGGTTCATTGGCCGCAACATTCTTGATGCCGATCAGGCTGATGCCGGGCTGATAATCCTCAGCCCGGTCCACGAACAGGAATGGCGGCCGATGTGGCAAACGGGCGCGCACTTCGTCATGCTCGATCGACGGGCCGATGGCGATCAGGCCAGAGGCGGGCCCGCTGCTGCCATTGGCAGTCTCGCCTCCAATAATGGCTTCATTCATCCTCTTGTCCTCGATTTTCATCTTTGGCGCGCATTCTCGCACGCTTTCGCAATTCTGCCACGCCACGCATCCAGGCGCGCACCGGCTGGGCAGGGATTCCGCCCCAGATCTCGCCTGCCGGCACGTCGTGCATCAGTCCCGAATAGGCCGCAAGCTGAGTGCGGTCGCCCATGCGTACATGGTCGGCAAGGCCCGCACGGCCGCCCAATTGCACATAATCGCCAAGTTCGACACTGCCCGAGATGCCGCCATGCGCCGCAATCGCACAATGCCGCCCGATCCGGACATTATGCGCGATCTGAACGAGATTATCGATCTTTGTGCCTTCGCCGATCATTGTGTCACGCAGCATGCCGCGGTCAATGGTTGTATTGGCCCCGATGGAAACCCGGTCCTGGAGAATGACCCGGCCGAGATGTGGCAATTCATGCAGCGCTCCCTCATGCAAGGAGAGACCGAAGCCCGGCCCGCCGATAATGGTTCCGGCTCCGATCCGCACCCCGTCTCCGATCAGCGCATGGCCGATCACCGCATGGGCGGCGATGACGCATGCCCGCCCGATCGCGCAGCCCGGGCCGATCACCACGCCCGGGCCAATCACGCTGTCTGCACCGATTTCCGCATCGGGCCCGATCTGTGCATTCGGGTGGATGATTGCGGTCGTGGAAACCCGGGCGGTCGGTGAAATTGCAGATTCACCGGCGAGGAGATCGCGCTCGACAAACATCGCCGCGCAGGCCCGGGCAAAGGAAAAGCGGGGATTGGCAGAGACCAGCGCAATGCTTCCGGCATTGATGACGGCGTGCGCATGCTTTTCGCGCACGAAGCACGCCGCCGCTGCGAGTGCAGCCGGCGGTGACACATCGCTTCGTGTCGAATCAAAAAATACGAAATCCTCCGGCCCGGCGCTTTCGGGCTCGGCGCAGCCGGAGATCCGGGCATCGGATCCATTGCCGCGCATCCCCACACCACAGGTCTCGGCCAATTGCCGGACCGTGATCGGGGTCGAAACGCGCCAAAATCGCTGATCGATCACAGATTTCCCCACCCGTCTGCGCGCCGATCCTGGTCAGCAAAGCCGCAGCATGCGCCGGAATAGACCTGCCCAGCAGGGAAAACAAGCAAGCGCGGCTGCGAAAGAAAAAGGGACCGGCGCAGGCCGGCCCCTCCGAAAATATGCTCATGCACAGTAAGGTCCGCCCTTCCAGGGTCACATCCTGATCCTGGAAGGGCGGGTTGATGCAGAAATACCGGCAATCAGCCGCAGGCGGGCTTGTAGCCTTCAGGTACCGGATCCGGAATATTGACCTTGATGACGTTGACGGCTTTAACCTTGGCATCCAGCTTTTGCAGGATCTCGGCGGTCACGTCGACGGTTGGCGACGACCAGGTGACATTGGCACGATCAATCATGATCGTGGCGTTGCGGGCCTTGGACACTTCATCGATGATCGGGCGCAATTGCTTGGAGAATTCGCCCTGCGCGCAGCGATTGGTGATTTCGAGCTCCGCCCGGCGACGTTCCTGCAGACGTTGCAGACCCTGCCCGTCGCGCTGGAGTGCTTCGTACCGCGTCTTGAGATCGCCATTGACCCTCTGCGCACGCGCCTGTTCATTGAGCGGGGCGAGGATCTGGCTCAGCGCCTTGTCCTCGGTTTCGACGGCCTTGGCCTTGGTTTCGAGCTCGGTGCGGAGCTGATTGCCGATGGTGGTCAGCTTGTTGCCGAGATCCTTGGCCGCGAGGCTGTCCTTGGCGATCTTTTCGCCGTCGAACACCAGGATGACCACCTGCGCCTGGGCGACGCTGGCGGTCCCCATAGCGAGTGCAAGGCCGAGGCCAAGGGCACGAAGGCCAAATACTCCATTGTTCTGCTTCATTACTTTCCCTCTTGCTAGAACCGGGTCCCGGTCTGGAACTGGAAGCCCTGAATTTGATCGAACCGTTCGCGAATGAACGGAACTGCGAAATCGAAGCGCACGGGGCCGAATGGCGATTGCCAGAAGACACTGACGCCATAGGTCGCCCGCAGACTTGCCCCATCATCGACAAAGATGCGCTGGCTCTGGCCCAGCCCATTGATAAACGACACATCCACACGGTCTTCATCGTCGACGAATCCGACCGTTCCGGCCTCCAGAAAGAGACTCCCCAAAATGCCGAACTGCTTGGGCAGGCCAAGCGGGAAACTGACTTCGAGTGTCGCCTGGTCGAAGAATTTTCCCCCGATCGCATTGCTGCGCTGAATGTTGAAGCCACGAGGGTCGTTGCCGTCCACCGTGGCGATCAATTGCCGTGGGCCAAGCCCGGCAATATCGAAGCCACGGAAATTGGACCCTCCGCGGAAGAAACGGTCATTGATGCGAACGGAATCGCCACCAAAGCCCGTGATATAGCCGGCGCGCAGATTGAGACTGGCGACCACGCCCGGCAAAAGCCCGCGATAGAACCCGAGATCAGCCTGACTGCGCACATATCGTACATCACCACCCAGCCCCGCGAGTGACTGACCGATACTCAGATCGAAGCCGCGCGTCGGTGTGATGGGGTCATTCCGGCGGTCCCAGCGGAAATTATAGCCGATCTGCGAAGTGACGAACTGGCCCTGTTGATTGGTAATCGTGCTCGGCAACAAGCCTTGCCCGATCAGGTTGTCATCGACCTGAATATTGTCGAATTGAAGGCGGTAGGACAATCCAAGGCTGGTGTCCTCGGTCACCGGAAAGCCGGCATTCAGTGAGAAACCGGTGGATTGGGTGGTAAACCCGGCTTCGCGCGAAAAATCCGAGCGCACCGTGAACAGATTGAAGCCCGCAGACAGATTGCGCCCGAGAAAGCGTGGCTCGGTAAAGGCGATATCGGCCTGCTGGCTGCGCGAGCTTGCCGAAATCAGAAAGCGCAGAAACTGGCCGCGCCCGCGCAGATTGCGCTGGCTGACCGAGACGTTGAAAAAGAAATTCTCAAAAGTTGAGAAGCCGGCACCAAGTGACAATTCCCCGGTGGGTTGTTCGGTGACTTTCACTTCCACCGAGGTCCGGTCCGGTTGGGAGCCCGGCTTTTCGCTGATCTCGACGTCGCCGAAATAGCCGAGGGAACGCACGCGGTTGCGCGAGCGGTCAATGGCCACACGATTGAAGGCATCGCCCTCGGCAAAACGTAATTGCCGGCGCACGACCGGGTCGAGCGTCACAGTATTGCCAACGATGTCGATGCGATCCAGATACACGCGCGGCCCTTCGTCAATAGCGAAGGTAATGTCCACGGTCTTGTTGTCAGCATTGCGGCGGGTCCGCGGCCGAACTTCGACAAAGGCGTAGCCGCCGATCCCTGCGACATTCTCCAGCGCCTCGATCGAGGTCTGGATCAGTGCGCCATTATATTGGGAATTGCTCTTGATCGGCACGAAATTGCGCAGGGCCTGACCCGACAATTTGTTGAGCTTGGTCTCGACCTTGATCTCGCCGAATTTGAATTTTTCGCCTTCCTCGATGGTCATGGTGACCAGAAAGTCTTTCTGGTCCGGGGTCAATTGCGCGACCGCCGACACGACGCGAAAATCGGCATAGCCCTTGTTGGTGTAGAACTCGCGCAATTTCTCGCGGTCGAATTCCAGCCGGTCGGGATCGTAATTGTCGTTGGAACTCAGAAACCGCCACAGACGCGATTGCTTGGTCACGATGGCATTGCGCAAATCATTGTCGCTGTATTTCTTGTTGCCAAGAAAATTGATGGCGCGCACGCCGGTTTTCGGCCCCTCGGCGATCTCGAAAATGACATCGACGCGGTTCTGGTCGAGCTTTTTATAGGTCGGTGTCACGGTTGCCGCAAAGCGACCCGCGCGGCGATAGAGTTCGAGAATCTTCTGTACATCGGCCTGGACACGCGAGGCGGTGAACACCGACCGTGCCTTGATCTGAACCTCTTCCTCGAGTTTCATCGATTGCAGCGACCGGTTGCCCTCGAAATTGATCTTGTTGATGATCGGATTCTCGGTCACGCTCACCACAAGGTCGTCGCCCCGGCGATCGATCGAGACATCCGAGAAAAAACCCGTGGCAAACAAGGTCTTGAACGAAGCATCCAGTAATTCAGGGTCGAAATTGTCCCCCGGCTGCACGGACAGATAGGAGCCGATGGTTTCCGGCTCGACCCGTGAATTGCCCTCGACCAGAATGGCGCGAATTCGGCCCTGGGCAGGGTCCCCGGCGGTATCGGGGACCGCCTCCTGGGCTTCGGCACTTGCCGGAGCCAAGACAAAAACGAAGCCGACACCCGTGGCAAAACTCGACCACGCTGCTGCTCCGAGCATCAGAGAACGTACAAATTCCCGCATCCCGCACCTTTTCCATTTGCGACCGGAATCCGGACGCTGGAGTATCATGTCCCCGGGCATTTTTCTTTCTGACACAAAAAAACGAAGCTGGATCCAGCCCCGTCCGCTTGTGGCATTCTCCCGTTTTCTGTCTGCGTTTCCCTGGGGACGTCCCCTCACGACAATACCGCCCCGATTTGGTCGAAAATCCCGAATCTGCGCAAATCATTCCATGTGGCAAAGACAGCCAGCAAGAGAATGGCCGCAAAGCCCAGCCGGAACATCGCGCCCTCTGCCCCCGCCCCGAGCGGACGCCCGCGCAGGGCCTCCAGTCCGTAAAGCACAAGTCTGCCGCCGTCCAGAACCGGGATCGGCAGCAAATTGGTCATTCCGATGCTGATCGACAGGATCGCCGAGAACAGGAACAGCGCCCGCACCGCCGATGCAACCCGTGTGCCCCAGCCGGCTTCCGCATTGGCCTCGCCCCCCGAAACAGCGGTGACGAGCTTGCCCGGGGCATAAGCGATGGCGATGGGGCCGCTGATATCCTGCCCGTTTTCGCGGCCGGTGAAGATCCTGCCGATATAGGTTCCGGTCGAGGCGATGATCGTCCAGCATTGCTCGCTTCCGCGCGCCAAAGCCGCGATTGGCCCGTAGCGGACGGGAACCAGATCCTCCGGTCGTGGCCGCCCCTGAAGTCCCAAAACCCCGATGGAACGCTTTCCGGCGAAATCGTCGACGATTTCGCGACGCTGCGGCGTGGCCGTCAGTGTCAGGCTTTGTTCTCCGCGGCGCACTTCAAACGCGATGGGCGTGTCGGCCCGCAAGGAAACCATGGTTCGCAGATCTTCGAAGGTTTTCACCCGGATGCCATCGGCCCGGATCACGATATCGCCGGGGGCAAATCCTGCAGAAGCCGCGGCGCTTCCCGCCGCCACCCCATCGACGCGCGCCGGCGGTCGCGATTCACCAATCATGAGATAAAAGCCTGCGAAAATCAGGATCCCGAGCAAAAAACTCGCCACCGGGCCGGCAGCAACGATTGCAGCCCGCCGCCAAACCGGCTGATAATGATAGAGTCCGGTCGCCTGCAATTTCCGGCGTTCGGCGGGATCGGTCGGTCGCTGGCCCGGATCTTCCGCCGGTGTACTCGACGCATCCGCATCGCCCACGAATTTGACATAGCCCCCGACCGGCCAGCGGGCCAGCCGCCAGATCATGCCATGACGGTCGCGCCGTTCCCAGATCGCCGTGCCAAAGCCGATCGAGAAGACCTCGCAGCGGACCTTCAGCCAGCGCGCGACCTGAAAATGTCCCCATTCATGGGCGACCACGACAAAGGCAATGACGAGAACAAAGGACAGCGCAAAAATGAGCCCGCTTTGCGCCCAATTGATAATCGCTGCCATACTTCCTCCTGTGTGGCCGGTTCGCTTCCCTGCCAGGGGCGAAGGGCCTGATTTCTTGTCCTGCCGGGGTCGGCCGAAGCCGCAACCAACAGACAGTGACGATCAATTGTGGCCGAATGCCCTGATTGTATGAGCATCGGCCGCTCTTGTCAGATCAAAGGTCATTTCCGGCGACCGCACAAAACGCTCATTGGGGTTCAAATCGCGCGAAAACCAAATTAACACGCAGTTAGCTGACAATTTCGGGCGATCCGGTGCCGGTCACGCGGCCAGCTCGCAAATTCGCTGTCCGGCCCTGGCCCGCGCCGCGCGGTCGGCCTCGATCACCTCGGAATATTCAGGCACGGCTTCGCCGGCAAGATTGCGCCGGAGCGCCGAATAGGCCTCGAGCCCGTCCTCGGCAATGGCCGGGATGTCGAGAAAGCCGATCCTGCCGCCCAGAAAGGCCGCGACCGCCACTTCATTCGCCCCGTTGAGCCAGGCGGTCGCCAGCCCACCCATGCGCAGCGCCTCGCGCGCAAGACGAAGCGCTGGAAAGCGCCCCAGATCGGGGGCCTCGAAGGTCAGGCTGGCGATCTTCACCAGATCAAGGCGCGGCGAGGTGATGGCAATCCGCTCCGGCCAGGAAAACGCAAAGGCGATCGGCGTGCGCATATCGGGCGTGCCCAATTGGGCAATGATCGAACCATCGACATATTGCACATAGGAATGGATGATCGATTGCGGATGAACCAGCACATCGATCCGGTCCTCGGGAAAATCGAACAGATGGGCGGCTTCGATGAGTTCGAGCCCCTTGTTCATCATGGTCGCGCTGTCGACGCTGATTTTCGCACCCATCGACCAATTGGGATGCGCGATGGCCTGCGCCGGCGTCATGCCCTTCATTTCGGCGAGGGTCTTTGTGCGAAATGGCCCGCCCGAGGCGGTGAGGCACAGACGCTCGGCGGCAGCGGGGTGGGTGAGCGACTGGAAGATTGCGCTATGCTCGGAATCGACCGGCAGCAGGGTGGCACCATATTGCCTCGCCGTTGCCAGCATGAGCGCGCCGGCGCAGACGATGCATTCCTTGTTGGCGAGCGCGACAGTTCCGCCATTGCGCAGCGCCTCGAGCGTGGGCGCAAGGCCCGCGGCCCCCACGATCGCGGCCATGGTCCAGTCCACCGGCCGGGCGGCGGCTTCCACCACCGCTTCCGCCCCGGCTGCGACCTCGATCCCGCTTCCTGCCAGCCCCTCCTTGAGCGCAGCGTAACCCGCGGGATCGGCGATGACGGCGAGTTTGGGGCGCAGGGCCAAAGCCTGTTCACGCAAATGTTCCACCCGGCCGCCGGCGCACAGGGCCTCGATCCGGATGTCCTGCCCGCCGGCCTGCGCCTGGCGCAGAACATCGACCGTGCTGGTGCCGATCGACCCGGTGGAGCCCAGGATCGTCACACTCCGCATTCGCGGGGCTGTCGGAATAAGGCCTGCACTGGCGGGCAGCGCGTCAGTAACACTCATAATTTCAATACTCCAGGCAATGCCGGCCAGAAAGTCAGGGCAATAAAGCCCGGAATGGAGGCAAACATCAAGCTGTCAAAACGGTCAAGCGCCCCGCCATGACCCGGAATGATCCCGCTGGTATCCTTGACGCCGAAGCGCCGCTTGACGAAACTCTCGAACAGATCCCCCGAAAGCCCGATCGCAGCGATCAGGGTTCCGGCAAGAAGGGCGGGTCCGGGGTCGCCGCCCCGGAACAGGGCGAAACCGCCCGCGGCCAATGCCCCCGCAAGCGTGCCGCTGGCAAGGCCGGCATAGCTCTTGTTGGCACCGAACCATTCGGGAACGACACGCGGGCCGCCAATGAACCGCCCGCCGAGATAGGCCGCCGAATCCGTCACGATGACGATGCCGACCAGCCAGAGGGCCGGTTCCGGTCCGAAATGCGTGCGCAGCAGGAATATGGCCAGCACCGGCCCCACGAGATAAAGTGACCCCGCTCCGGCGGGATAGGCCCGCTTGAGCGCGCAGACGCAGATCATGGCAAGGATCAGCGCCGGCACCGCAATCCCGAAAGGCCCGCCGGCCAATATCATGGCCGTGCATCCCATCAATGTTGTGAGCGTTGTCAGTACAATGAGCGGCGTCGCGCGGCTCATCCGGTGCCATTCGAACGCCATGATTGCGAGCGCGAAAGTGAGAATCGCGAGAAACCATGCACCCCCGGCAGCGATGGCGGAAAAACCGACGGGTATGAGAACCGCGGCAGATGCGATCCGTATCGCCAATTCGCCGCTGCGTGCCGCCTTGACCGCGACATGCGGTGCAGGCTCGCTCACTCACTTGCCTCCTCAGGGACGATTTCGTGCCTGGTCTGGCCTTCGGCCGCGCCAAAGCGCCGGTCGCGCCGCTGATATTCGGCGATGGCTGCCTCAAGATGGGTGCGACCGAAATCGGGCCACAGCACGTCGAGAAAGACGAGTTCGGAATAGGCCGCCTGCCAAAGCAGGAAATTCGACATGCGCTGTTCGCCCGAGGTGCGGATGACGAGATCGGGATCGGGCAGATCGCGGGTGTCGAGCGACCGCGCGATCAGGGCAGTATCAATATTGGCAGGATCGAGCGTGCCGGCCAGTGCCGCCTCGGCGAGGCTGCGCGCCGCGCGCACCAGTTCCGCCTGGCCGCCATAATTGAATGCAATGGTCAGGCCAAATTTGCTGTTGGAGGCGGTGCGGCGTTCGGCGCGTTCGATCAGGGCGAGAATGTCGGCGGAAAGCCCCGCACGCTCGCCAATGATGCGCACCCGCACTCCGTCGGCGATCAGGCGGTCGAGATCGCGATCGACATACAGGCGCATGAGATCGAACAGGGCCTCGACCTCGGCCGCGGGCCGGCGCCAGTTCTCGGTGGAAAAGCCGAACACCGTCAGGAACCGGACATCGAGATCCGCCGCGGCCTCGACGGTGCGCCGCAGCGCCTCCACGCCCGCCCGATGGCCAAAGGCCCGAGGCCGGTTGCGCGACTGCGCCCAGCGGCCATTGCCATCCATGATGACCGCAATGTGTCGCGGAACCGGGGGGGCGGCGGGAAGCGAAGCCGGCATCTGTTGGCGGGACCTTTCTCTCTTGTTCTCATCTACCCGGAATTGCAGATGTTGGGGACGGGATTCTGCACCACCAGGCCAGTCTGGCGGGAATAGGGCGCGGGCCTTAAACCTGCATGATTTCGTCTTCCTTTGATTTCAGACTGTCATCGACTTTTTTGATGAACGCATCGGTCTGGGTCTGGACTTTTTCAGACAAAATCTTTTGTTGATCCTGACTGAGATCGCCCGATTTTTCCAGTTTCTTCAAGATGTCCATGCCATCGCGGCGCACATTGCGAATGGCGACCCGGGCGTGCTCGGCATATTTGGCGGCGAGTTTCGCGAATTCCCGGCGCCGTTCCTCGTTGAGCGGCGGAATCGGCACGCGCAGGGTCTGGCCCTCCATCACCGGATTGAGCCCGATCCCGGCAGTGCGGATGGCCTTGTCCACCGCAGAGGCAAGGCCCCGGTCCCAGACCTGCACAACGAGCATGCGGCTGTCGCTGACCGACACCGACGCCACCTGGACAAGCGGCGTCATCGAGCCATAGGCATCGACCTGGATCGGTTCGAGCAGCCCGCTCGAGGCCCGCCCCGTGCGCAGGCCGGAAAACTCGTCCTTGAGTGCAGCGAGCGCACCCTCCATGCGGCGGGAAATATCATTGATATTGAACGAATTGGCATCGGCGGCCATGGTCTGGTTCCTGTCCCGGAATGCGGTGGTGAAGAAAGATTGCAGCGACTGAATAACTGCAGCGACTGAATATTGGATTCGCGTGAAGCGCTCGGCCTGCTGACCCCGGCCGGTGAGCAGGCCGGACGCGCAGGCCGGATGCGCAGTCATGGTTCCATATTCATCTGCCGATGTCAGATATTGATGATCGTATAGGCCCCACGTCCGGCCAGCACTTCGACAAGTGCGCCCTCATTGCGAATGGAAAAGACCACGATCGGGATCCGGTTCTCGCGCATCAATTGTACGGCCGACATGTCCATGACCTTGAGGTCCTGAATGATCATCTCGTCATAGGTCAGCCGGTCATAGCGCACGGCCAGGGGATCGAGCTTCGGGTCGGCACTGTAGACGCCATCGACCTGGGTTCCCTTGAACATGGCATCGCAGCCCATTTCCGCCGCGCGCAGGGCCGCGCCCGTATCGGTGGTGAAGAAGGGATTGCCAGTGCCGGCGGCGAAGATGACGACGCGGCCTTTTTCCATATGCCGGATCGCGCGGCGCCGGATCAGCGGCTCGGCGATCTGCTCCATGCGCACGGCCGACAGGACGCGCGTCTTGAGCCCCAGTTTCTCCAGGGCATCCTGCATGGCCAATGCGTTCATTACGGTGGCCAGCATGCCCATGGAATCGGCGGTGGGACGTTCCATGCCGCGCGCCGCGCCCGCAAGACCGCGGAAAATATTCCCGCCGCCGATCACGAGGCAGATCTGGACGTCAAAACTCTCGATCGCGGATTTGATCTCGATGGCCAGCGCCTTGCAGGCGGCACCGTCAATGCCATAGCCTGCGGCACCCATCAGGGCCTCGCCGGAAATTTTCAGCAGGATCCGCTGAAACATCGGCCGTTCGCGCCGGGCCTGTGGCTCAAGCGTGCAGGAATCCGCTGCCTCGATTACTTCCAGGGCCGGTTCGAAACCGGGATTGGGGCCGTAATTTGGGCCGGATGTGGTGATTTCCAGCCCGGTCTGCGCCGCGGCACCCGATCCGTCATCCATGTGATTCTCGAACCCCGCCCGTGTCCCGATTGATGAAAGCTGCCCGAAGAAGCCGGGCCCGAAGCGGATCGGGCGTGCGCCTTTCATCGACATATGAAAGCGCCGCCCATGTCCGGCCCAGGCAATGACCTCTACCACGGCGACGCTTCAATTTTCCAGTGCAGTGTTTTCGGGCAGGCGGGAGGCAATTCAGTGGCCAAGCGGGGCCATGCATCACCTCTAATGCATTGAAATCATGCGTCAAAAAAGCAAAAAATCGGATGCAGGATCTCCGGGGACGGCGAAAGAGAGAAGGTGCAGAAATCTGGCGTTTTCAGATCAACCGGATTCGGCCAGGGACCGGGAGATTCAATCATCGTATTTCTTGCCATAATAGCCTTGGCCATAATAGCCGTGGCCATAATAATCCTTGCCGTAATATCCCTTTCCGTAGAAGCCCTTGCCATAATGGCCGCCGTGAAACCCTTTTCCGTGAAAGCTCCTTCCGTGGAATCCCCGACCGCCGTGGAATCCCCGACCGCCGTGGAATCCGCGACTACCGTGGAATCCGCGACCGCCGTGATGGCCGCGTCCGGAAATGGTCTGGAATTCCGCCGGTGAAGACTCTTCGATGTGCAGTGCCTCTGTTTGAAGCGCCAGGCCGGGTTTCAGACTCTCGGCGCGCGCCTGCGGGGCAAGCACGATCAATGGGACAAGCACGATCAGCGTGACGAAGCCGGCCGCAGCCAGGCGGGCCACAATTCCGACATCCATCAAGGGCCGGGAAATGAATGGCCAGGAAGCAAAGGGCCGGGAAATGGCCCATGATATCGTGAGGGATGGGGTCATGTTCATCTCCATTGGGTTGTTGCAGCGCGACCATCCGACCTCATCGTCGGCGGCATCCAAAACCAGATGGGCCAAAACCGGATGGGCCAAAACAATATGGGCCAGAGCGAAGGCCGAGGTGTAGGCCGGAGGACATGATAGTCCCCGCCCGTCTGAGCGCCAGATGAACACCCCGTTCAGGTTTATTCCTGTCGTCCCGACAAATTCCTGTTGCGTAAAGACTTTCCCGTCCGGCTTGCGCCGCTCACGAAAATATGACCTCATTGCCCGCCATCAGGCAACCGGCCCGGGAAACCATCAGGCGAAGGAAAATGATCGGATTTGCAGCGGCGCTGGCCGGCTTCATCCTGCTGCATGTACTGGTGTCCGGAACGGGGCTGCGAAAACCGGTCGTTGCCGCGCTCGGTGTGGTGCCGTTTCGCGCCGTGTTCAGCATTTTGAGCGTAATGCTGCTTGTCGCGATCGCCTTGACCTATGGTGAAGCCGCGCGCCACCCGGCCAATCGGGTGCTGTGGGATTTGGGAGAGGCCGGCCGGATCGCCGCTTTGTTGCTCGTCAATCTCGGCTTTCTGTTTGCAATCGGCGGCATTTTGGGGGTCAATCCAACGGCTGCCGGCCTCGAAAATGCGCTCAAACGGCCCTTCGAGGGCGCGGGCTTCATCCGCATCACCCGCCACCCGTTTTTGTGGGGCGTGGTATTCTGGGCGCTGGGACATTTGGCGGCCAATGGCAGTGTCAGCGCTTTGGCCCTGTTCGGAGGCCTTGCGGGGATGTGCCTGCTGGGCACCCGCTCGATTGATCGCAAGACCGCCGCGCGCGGGCCGGCATCCTGGGCGGATTTCCGGGCTGCGACCTCCAACCTGCCTTTCGCTGCGATCATTGCCGGGCGCAATCGCTTCGTGGCGCGCGAATTATGGTGGCGGGTCCTGATCGGGCTCGGAATCTATGGACTGGTCGGCTGGTTTCACCAGCCGCGAATTTTCCCTGGCTGAGGGCGCATGAAAATGGACATATCGATGGCAAGGGCAAGGAAACGGGCACACACAATGGGGAAGCATTTGGCACTCATTTTCGCTTTCGGCGTAATGGCCCTCGCGCTTGCCGCCTGTGCTCATCAGCCCGATCCCGGACAAAGCTCTCCGCCCGGCTTTTTCAGCGCCCTGTTTCATGGCGTGACGGCCCCTTTCACGCTGTTTCTCGGCTGGCTATGGGATGGCCGGATCTATGCCTTCCCCAATTCCGGCTGGTTCTATGATCTGGGCTTTCTGCTTGGCCTGTCGGTCTGGGGCGGCGGGGGTGCAGCCGCGGCCCGGAATTCACGCTGAGCTTCTTCTGTATCGGGTGAATCGGAGAGCCAATGGCCCAGAGTGATCCTTTGACGATTTCCGCCAATGGTCGATCGCGGTGGATCGGGGCGATACGCCTTGCGATCGGCCTCGCCCAGGGCCTTGCCATTCACCTGTTGGCCAGAAGGATCGGGGATAGTTCCGGGGACAGCTCGCTGTGGCTCACCGCATGGTTTGTGCTGGCCCTGCTGCTGCCATTTCCCGCGCTGGCCGGGCCAGGCGTCCTGCCTGTTGGAACCCTTGTGATCTGGCTGGCCAGTGCCGGGGCGGTTTTGTTCGGGCTCGGAGCCTATCTGGGTTTTGTCTATCCGGATCTGTCGAATGCGTCACCCGGGATTTTCCTGCTCAGCCTCGCTTTGTTCATCGCCCATCATCTGCTGGTTGCGTCGGCAGGTGCGGGCCGCGTGCTTGCGCCTTATGGGGACTATTTCGACCGCGCCTGGAAGAGCGTGCTGCAGATGGCACTGGCGACGGGCTTTGCGCTGGCGGCCTGGCTGCTTCTCTGGCTGGCTGCGGGATTATTTGCTGTGCTTGGCTTTCATGGATTGGGGAAATTGCTGGGCGAGGCCGCCTTTTCGACCCCCTTCCTGTTCACGATGTTTGCGGCCGCTGTGCATCTGACCGACCAGCGGGCCGAGCTCGTGCTCGGCGCGCGCAATCTCGGGCTCAGCCTGCTGGGCTGGCTCACCCCGCCAATGGCGGCGTTGACGCTGGTCTTTTTCGTCTTGTTGTTCCCCGGCGGTGTGGGCCGATTATGGGGCGAGGGGCCGGGCTCGGGCCTGCTGATCGCGGCAGCGATCGTGCTGATCGTGCTCGTCAATTGCCTTTATCAGGATGGTAGCCGCGCGCCGGGGCGGATCCTTGGCTGGAGCGGCCGGGCGGCTGCGGCGCTGATTGCGCCACTGGTGGCCCTGGCCCTGGTCGGGATCTGGCTGCGGATCGCGGATCTGGGCTGGACGCGCACCCGGATTTTCGTGGTGGCGATCCTCGTGACGCTCGCAATCTATGGCGCGACCTATCTGTGGGCCGCGCGACCCGGGGGCAAGGGATTTCTCCCCGGGCTCGGGACCCATAATGTGCGTGTGGCCTGGCTCGCGACGGCGATATTGCTCGTTCTGGTCTCACCGCTCGGCGATCCGGCGCGGCTGGCGGTGGCCGACCAGATGCAGCGCCTGCGTTCGGGCAAGACCTTGCCGGAAGCCTTCGATTTCCGGTTTCTGGCCCAGGCAGAAGACAGCGGGCGCTGGGGCAAGGCTGCGCTCAACGAGCTTGCGGCGCTTTCGGGCGATGCGCGCGCAATGACGATCGCCGCAAAGGCCAGGGACGCGCTCGCCGAGCGGGTGGCCGATGAGGCTGTCAAACGAAATGTCGATGCACCGCCGCCGGAAATGACTCCGGCCGGGCGCCGGTTGCGGATCCGCAATCTTACCGGGGATCCTGCCGTTCCGGACGGGGCCCTCGGTCCGTTTTCCGGTGGGGACGACCCGGCGCAGGATTGCGCGGAAATAGCGGGCTCCACCAGCACGAACAAGTTCTCTTCGCGTCCGGTTTGCCAATTGCGCCGTCTCGATCTGGTCACGACGCTGGATGAGGAACTCGTGCTCATGATCGGTGGGGAAGTCAGCATCGTTTTTCCAGGCGAGACGCCTCAATCACCGTGGCGGCGGGTGATTTTGGGCTGCTGCCTTGCCGATGCTGACCTCGCGGCCGATGTCGTGGGCGTGGTGGATCTTCCGATCCGCGGGATCCGCGGGATGGGGGGCGAGTTTCGTTTCAATTTCGGCCAGCCGGAAATTGATCTTCTGAATCCCCCGCCCGGGAAACCGGCCCCGGCACCGGCGAAATGAACATTCGGCACATGATCATATGGCGGCCATGGACGATTGGCCGTGTTCCGGCGATAATGTCTGCCCTTCAGGAGCCCCTGCACCCATGATCGAGTCCGCTTCCGTCGAATCTGACGCGCCAGCGATTGTCATCGCCGCGCCAAAGGCCTCGGCCCGGCGCGAGGCGCTGGACAAATTCTTCCGCGAACTCGGCCAGTCGAAGGACGAGATCGCCGCCGATGAAGCCGCGAAAGCGATCGCCGAAAAAATGCGTCGTCATAACGGGCCCGTCATCGAACTTCTGCTCATCCGCGCCTTGTCTTCCGTCCAGCGGGCCGAGGGCGCGATCGAAGGGCTGACCACTGCGCGCCGCTTTCTCGACGAGGCCGTGGCGATCGATCCCGAATGCGCCCAATGCTGGGCCGATCGGGCCTTTGTCGCCCAGGCCATGGGTGAGCCGGGCACGGCGGTGAAGGATTTCAACGCCGCCCTGACGCTGGAACCGCGCCATTTCATCGCGTGGTTCGGGTTGGGCAATGTCATGCGCAGTCTCAACCGCGACAAGGAGGCGCTCGACGCTTATGAAAGGGCGCTGGCGCTGCATCCCTTTTTCGAGGCCGCACGCCAGAATGCCGCGCAATTGCGGTTGATCGTGAGGGGACGCCCGGCCTGAGGGTGGAAAAGTCTTGTTTCTGAAAATTTCTGGCGGTCTTCTGGCGCTGATCGTCCTCGCCATCGGCCTTTATCCATTCGTCTATTCGGGATCGGCGGAGAAACGTTTCCCGCCGATCGGGCGGATCATCCCGGTTTCCGGGGGAAATGCCCATGTCTGGGAAGCGGGTCCCGCCGGGGGCGCGCCGGTTCTGTTCATTCATGGCGCGAGCTCCAATGTGCGGGAATGGGCGTTCTGGCTCGTTCCGCAGATGAACAAGGTCGCACCCGAGCTGCGGGCTCTGACCATCGACCGGCCCGGGCATGGCCATTCCGATCGCGTGAAGGGGGCTGAACAGCTCGCCGTTCAGGCGCGCTTCATGGCCGAAATCCTCGCGCGCGAGGCCCCCGGCATGAAAGCGGTGGTGGTCGGGCATTCCTATGGCGGGGCGGTGGCCTTGCGTCTGGCCATCGATCGGCCCGACCTCGTCAAGGGCGTGGTTCTGCTCAGTCCCGCAAGCCATCCTTATCCCGGCCCGAACGCCTGGTATGTGCGTGCGGCCAATCATCCAATTTTCGGGCGGCTGTTTGCCTGGGCGGCGGTCCCGGCCCTGGGCCCCGCGGGTGCCAAAGGGGGAACGGACAGCGTCTTTGCCCCGCAGCCGGCCCCCGAGGGCTATTCCGAACGGCTTGGCCTGCCCCTGTTGTTCCGCCCTTCGAATTTCGCCGCCAATGCGGCCGATATCGGGGCGACAAAACAGGAATTTGCGGCGCAAAAACCGCTTTATCCGGGCATCACGGCCAGGGTCGTGATTTTCAGTACCGATACGGACAAGGTCCTGTTGCCGCGCCTCCATGCCGAGGCCCTGGCCCGCGAGATTCCCGGCGCGCGGCTGGTCGTCGTGGAGGGCGGCGGCCATATGCCCCATCACCGCGATGCGCCGGCGGTCATCGCGGCGATCCGCGCGCTGGCGCAATAGCGCCAATGCGCGTGAATTTGTGGCGCCCCGTCGGCTGCGCGCGGCCTGCGCGGCGAAATTGGGCGGAATGCAGGAAATGGAAATCGCCATGAGCATGCTTGTCCCTCCCCCCCCGGTTCTCGGCCAGAAAATGTCGCCGACCTGGCCCGATCCGCGCTTTCTGGCTTTTCTCGGACAAAGGCGTTCGACGCCGATCGCGCTGCTGGCGGAGCCGGGACCCGATTCCGGTGAGACCGGGGCCTTGCTGCGTCTGGCCGCCCGGGTGCCCGATCACGGCAAGCTGTTTCCGTGGCGCTTCCTGGTTTTTGCCGGCGCGGCCCGGGCCCGGTTTGGCGAGGTTCTGGCGGCGCGGTGGCTCGCGCTTGTTCCCGATGCGCCACCCGAAATCCTCGCGGCCGAGCGTGCGCGGTTCCTGCGCGCGCCCCTCGTGGTTGGCGTGGTGTCGCGGTCTGTCTCCGGAACTAAAATCCCGGAATGGGAGCAGCAATTATCGGCGGGTGCGGTTTGTTTCAATCTGCTGCTCGCCGCCCAGGCCATGGGCTATGCCGGCGTGTGGCTGACCGAATGGTACGCCTATGATGACGGCATTGCTCAGGCTCTCGGTCTCGCCGCGGGCGAGCGCATTGCCGGTTTCATCCATATCGGCACCGCGCGGGATGCGCCCCCCGAACGCGAGCGCCCGGATATGGGAAAGCTCGTGCATGTTTGGCCGGAGACCTGAATTGGCGCTGTGCGTTTCAGTAAATGTGATGCACGCCTGAGCCGGGCTCCATTGTCCCGGAACCTGTGCAGGGATGGGGATCGGCTCGTCGATTGTTAGAGCAAGACTCTGTTTTCATGACGGAATGATAACACACGCCTGCCGCGCGACCGAAAACAGCCTGCTGAAAGTCCTCGCCTAATTCTTGACCGCGGTCAGTCTTACGCCGGCGATGCAGATGATCAGCCCGACCAGAAAGGCGAGGCGCCAGAAACTGGTGGATTCGCGCAACAGCACGATGCCGATCAGCACGGTGCCGGCCGCCCCGATTCCGGTCCAGACTGCATAGGCCGTGCCGATCGGCAGGACGCGGACAGCGCGCTCGAGAAACATGAAGCTCAGCATGGCGCACAAGCCAAAGCCAAGTGTCTCGGGAAGTTTGGTGAAACCGGCGCTCTTTTTCAGGAAAAACGCGAAGCCCACTTCGAACAGCCCGGCGATCAGGACGAAGATCCATGCGGTTTGCTGGCTCATGGCGATGATTTCCCTTCAGGGCTCTGGACCCAGGCCAAGGCGGCCACCCGGCAGGCCGAAGCGAGTGTCTGATCGGGGCGGTGACAGGCGCGTGCGTCATCGATTTCAGCGATCATGGCAGGAAGCGGCAGGTTCCGGCGCTCAGCCATGGCCGCGAGTGTAGACCAGAATTCGGGTTCGAGCGCGAGGCTTGTCGCATGCCCGGCGAGTTTCAGTGATCGCTTGATCTGGCTGCTCATCGGAACCATCCGCGCCGCCAGGCCCAGATTCCCGTGGCCATCGCGAGTGCCGCCATCAGCCCGAGCGAGGCCGGATAGCCCCAAAAGGTTCCCAATTCCGGCATGTTGCGGAAATTCATCCCATAGATCGATGCGATCAGGGTGGGGGGGGCAAAGACCACCGAAAACACCGTCATGATCCTGATGCTCTGGTTCTGCTCGGCGGCGATGAGGCCGAAGGCGGCGTCGAGCAGAAAGGTCAGACGCTCCGTCAAGCCATCGGCATAACGGTCGAGTTGCTCGAAATCCTTGCGCTGGGCCCGCATGCGTTCGGGGTCGAGGCCGCATTCGGCACCGCACCCCTCGACATAGGCCGCGAGCCGGACGAGTGAATTGAGACTTTCTGCAGCCTTGGCCGTGCGGGCACCCAGAAAACCGATGCGGCGAATTTGCTGGCTCCGATTATGCGCGATCGCCCGCTCGCGCTTTTTGCCTTTTGTCTTCGGGCTTTCGCGGGGCGTGAACAGGGCGTTGGAAATCTCCTCGGCTTCCTTGTCGACGATTTCGAGAATATCGGCCGAGCGCTCGCTGATCGATTCGAGCAGTGCGTAAAATACTTCCGCCCCGTTCCCGGCGGCAAAGATCCGTGCCGAGGACCGGTCCTGACCGATGGTGAAAGCGCGGGGAGAAATATCACGCACGCTGATCAGCATCTGGTCGCGCAGGATGAAGGTCACCGCATCCGCAGTCAGGGAATCGCCAGGACCTGTGGTGACGAGGGTCGCCGCCGCCTGGACGATCCCCGGGCCGTGCCAGAAGCGCGAGGAATCCTCAAGCGCCCGGCGTTCGATGGCGGTCGGGGCATCCACATTGAATGCGCGCTCGACCAGCGCCTCTTCTTCCAGGCTTGCGGTCAACAGATCGACCCACACGGCGCGTCTTTCCGCGATCGCCATATCCGGGGTTGCGGATCGCACGAGGCCACCATTTCCGTCGGGTGTATAGACCATCAGCATCGGGATTCTTTCGGATCAGGAACCTGGAGGTGCGAGCAGCATCATCCGGGGAAGCAGGAATATCCGGGTCGGGCCACGGAACTGAACATAGAGCATTTTCAAGGAATTCCGAGCCCAATGTCTGAATTGAAAATGCCCGGATTCAATGATTTGGAGCGCGTTCAGGCGAAAACCGGCCTCCACTTTTTCTGAACGCGCTCTGGACTGATTCAATGGCCCGGCGCGCATCAGCCCGCTGCCCGTCAGGAGGTGAACCGGATCGGGTCGTCTCGCCATCAATTCTGGCCGGAGGAAGCGGGAAAACCGGCGATCCCCCTGCGACCATTCTCACTCTTTTGTCGCCGCCCGCCGTAAATGGACGAGTGCTTCGGCATGCATGCGCGGATCCCCCGCCGCGAGCACCTGACCGCCATCCTGGGCCGGCATTCCGCGCCAATTGGTGATGATGCCGCCGGCCCCCTCGACCACTGGAATGAGCGCGCGAACATCCCATGGCTTCAGACCCGATTCTGCCACCAGGTCGATATGGCCGGATGCCACCAGCGCATAGGAATAACAATCGGTGCCGAAGCGCGTGAGCCGGCATTTTTCGCGCAGACGGGAAAAGGCGGAATCTTCTGCACCCTTGAACAGAAAAGGATCGCTCGTGGCGAGAATGGCGTGGTCCATCCGCTCGCAATCGCGGATGTGCAAATGGTCGGTCTGGCCGCGAATCCTCGCCAGAGCCCCTCCGGGAAATCCGATATAACGCTCGTCGAGATAAGGCTGGTCGATGATCCCGATGATCGGACGGCCATGAAAAGACAAGGCGATCAACACGCCCCACAACGGAATGCCGGAGATGAAGGCCCGCGTACCGTCGATCGGGTCAAGGGTCCAGCTCCATGGGCACACCGCAGGAACCGGCGGGAATTCCTCGCCCTCCACACCATGTTCGGGATAATGCGCGGCAATACGCGCGCGCATGGCGTGCTCGGCGGCGCGGTCGGCCTCGGTCACCGGATCAAAGCCCGTGACCGCATGCAGGTTTTCGCCTTCACCCGGTTTGCTCTCGACCTTCAGGTGTGTTCGAAATCGGCGCAGGGTCTCGGTCCGCGCGACGTCGGCCAGAACGCCGGCAAACGCCACCAGTTCCGCGATGAGTTCGGGATCGGCGACGGGCAAATCACGGTTTGATGGCATGGAATCTGCGGGTCCGGGGATCAGGCAGGCGCGATGGCCGGCCGTCAGTCTGGGGCCCGCGACGAGGGTACGCAAGCGCTATTTTCCGCAGGAAATACCCTTACCGATGTCGCCCGGAAATCGGGTCCTCCGCACGGGCTGTATCTTAATGAGACCATTTCCCGATGCCCCCGATCGCCCGCAATGCGGACATCGCGACGGGCGGGCGATTGTCTTCCGGCACCGGAATGCCGTCGAAAAAATACTGCACCCCGATATCAAGCGCCCGGCTCAGTTCATAGAGCCGCCCTGCAGTCATGCGGTTGGCACCACATTCATATTTCTGGATTTGCTGAAACCGCACGCCGATCGCATCCGCCAATTGCTGTTGCGTCAGGCCAAGCAGGCGCCGGCGCCGGCGCAGCCTCTGGCCCACATGAAGATCGACACCATTCGCCATCGTGACCTCGTCTGTCGCTTTTCGTCCGCGCATCTGTCGCGCAGGGCACCTGTCCGGGATGATCCGAGCAATTTGCATGCCGGGAGCCCGTCCTGAAACGAAGCAGGCAGTGGCGAAGGAGCCGGACGGCCCAAGGACCCGCACCGGCAGCCCCTCCAGGGGTGGCCATTGTCCGACATTCACCTCCTGTGCTGAAGTAAATCCAGTGCCCTGCTCAGAAATCGCTTGCAGATTTTTGCAGTGCAGCGTAAAACGCTCGGGTCGCGGCGTCGCACGCCGCCGCCCTTAATCGGGCGTTTCCTCCCTGACTTGGCCGCAGGTTCACACCTGCGGCCCTTTTTTGCGCGCGCAATCCCCAGAATTGCCGGATGGCCCGCAAAACAAGGGATCAGCGCGCGAAGTCGCCGATATCCTGGCTCATTTCAACGATTTCAGCGCAAAAACTGTGCAGGTCGCGCGCCAGTCTGCCAAAGCCTGCGCCGGGCTGAAATCTGGTCTCGTCGAGATAAAGCCCGCGATTGACCTCGATCTGGATTACATGCTGGTTTTCCTGCGGGCGACCATAATAATGGGTCACATGACCGCCGGCATAGGGCGTATTGCGCGCGACACGATAGCCCATCTTCCGGAACATGGTTTCGATTCGCGCCACGATCCGCGGATGCGCGGATTGACCGAAGCGGTCGCCGATAACGATATCGGGTTGCCGCGCCGAACGCAGGCCGGGGATCGGAGATGATGGCATTGAATGGCAATCAATGAGCACAACCCCGCCGAAACGGGCGCGCACGCTCGCCAGTAATTCTGCCAGCTTTGCGTGATAGGGCGCGTAGGCATGTTCGATGCGACGCGATACTTCGCCAAAGGTCATCTGTCTTGGGTAAAGCGGTCGCCCGTCTGCGGCCAGCTTCGGCACGATTCCCAATCCCGCAAGCACCCGGTGGGATTGGGTCCGCTGAAAAGGACGAATCGTCTCGCCCTCGCTGTCGATCAGCATTTCGGGGTCGATTTCATCTTCGCTGCGATTGAGATCGATAAAAGCCCGCGCATAGAGCGCCTGCAAAAACGCTGCGCCAGCCTCCGGTGCCGACGCAAACAGATGATCGACGAAGGCGTCCTCAAACTGCCGCAGATCGGACAATTGGCAATTGGCGGCGTCAACAAATTCAGCGGGATAAAAGCGCCCTGAATGGGGGGAAGCAAAGATTGCGGCGCTGGCCGGCGTGTGGGGGGCCTCGAGTGCGAAGGCGGCAGATGGGTCACCAATCCAGGCGCACCACAAATCACCGTCCCTGCCAGCGCCAGACAATCGTATGTCGGAGGCGAGAGTCGATGCAGGCCCCACGGAAAATTTCGGCGATCCGCACGACAAATATTTCTTCACCTCCGCGCGTTCGGCGACAGACAAATCGCATCCTCCATTCGCGCGCTTACAGTGCCATCCCTGGCGGGCGAAGGCCAGTGAATTATCCTCCCTTATGGGTTGGACGGGGTTTTGAGAGCGAGCTGCGGGAGGTGAATATTGGCCGGTCGATGCTTCGGGGGTCGGCCTGCGTTTCCAGGGCCGTCCAATGCTTCACGGACCGGGCTTTAATCCACGATTGTTGCCACGCGCATATCGCCGGCAATGATATTCCTTGCACTGCGTACAGATTTTTGTGTCGCTAACGCAAATATGTGAACGGTCAGATCGGATGATTCGGGGGCCGTTTCGCCCCTCACCGTTCTGACGCCATTTGTCGCAGCGCCGAAAAGCCGAAGCCGTTCAGGGCCCCTTCGAGAGCCGGAAGCGTGTCATCCATTGCGGTAAACAAAGCGGGGCGCAGGCCGGGAGGTCCATCCCGGAGGGCAATTTCGCGGGCACGATCCGGCAGTAATTGCGCCACGCGCCGCGCAATCGCCGCACCGGAATCGATGAACTGGACCGGGCGGGCGGCCGCGCGCGCCAATTCGCTGCGCAAAAGCGGGAAATGCGTGCAGGCCAGCACCACGATATCGATGTTCGCGCCTTCGGTTCCTGCGAAAAGTGGCGCAATTTCGGCCGCGACCGCTGCCTCATCGGGGGGGTGGCCGCGCAATTTTGCCTCGGCCAGCCGCACGAGCCCGCTGCTGCCATGGCGGATCACGGTCTTGTCGGCCGCAAATTCCCGGATGAGCCCATCCGTATAGGCGCGGCGCACGGTGCCCGGTGTCCCGAGCAGGCCGATGATCCCGGTCCGGGTGTGCTTTGCGGCGGGTTTCACCGCCGGCACCACACCGATCACCGGAACGGGGACCAAAGCACGCACTGCGGGCAGAACCACGGTCGAGGCTGTATTGCAGGCGACGACGATGAGATCCGGCGCAAATTCCCGCCGCCAGCCTTCCAGCAATTCCGGCACGCGGGCGATGAGTTCGGCCTCCGACTTCTCGCCATAGGGCAAAAAGGCATTGTCAGCCGCGTAAGTCAGCACGAGCCCGGGTAAAGCAGCGTGAATATCGGCCGCGACCGACAGGCCGCCAACCCCGGAATCGAAGACCAGCGCCCGCGGCGGTGAAGTCTCCGAAAACACCCTTGGAGAAATCGTACCCGTCGGAATCTTCCGATCCGTCATTTCCGGAGCCCGGGGAGAGGAAGGATCACGCATGCGCCAAATCTGCTGACATGGGGCGGAGACCCCGAAATTTCTGACTTTCCTTCACCCTCTCTCTCAGAACGGGATTTCGTCGTCGAGATCGCTGCCCGAAAAGCTCTCGCGCGGGGAATCGGCAACGCGCTTTGCGCCATAGCCACCTGCACCGCCGGATTTCTCCATCCGCCCGCCAGTATCGCGGCTGCCCATTTCCGCGGGATCCTCTGACATCCCGCCTTCATTGCGCCCGTCGAGCATGGTCAATTCGCCGCGAAACCGCTGAAGCACGACTTCGGTCGTGTATTTCTCCGTGCCGGCCTGGTCTGTCCATTTCCGGGTCTGCAATTGACCTTCGATATAGACCTTTGCGCCCTTCTTCAGGAATCGCTCCGCGATCTGGGCAAGGTTCTCGTTGAAAATTACCACATTATGCCATTCCGTGCGCTCGCGGCGTTCGCCGGACGCCTTGTCGCGCCAGTTTTCGCTGGTGGCGATCCGCAGATTGACCACCGGCTCACCCGATTGCAGCCGCCGCACTTCCGGATCGCGGCCGAGATTTCCCACCAGAATAACCTTGTTGACGCTACCCGCCATGATTTTCGCTTTCTGTTTCCTGCGCACGCAAAGAGGGATGGCTACCGGAATCCCCGATCGCCCGGATTGTTCCTGTTCGAATTGTTCTGGCCGGAATCATTTCCTGACATGATTCGGCGGGTTCTGGGTCCGGAGCTTTAGTTTGTTCCGCAAATGTTCTAGAAAATGGTTAATTGCTTGTCAAGGGCCTCCCGCAAGCAATCTCCCGATCGCCGCAGCCGTTTTTGACGCGCCAAACCGGCAAAAGCCCGCTATAGGGCCGTGAGCGGATTGAGGAGATGGAAATGGGCAAGACGACTGACGGGGATTATGTGCTCGGGGTCAATCCCGAGGAGCTGGCGCGACTTGGGCTGCAGCATGTGATCTGGCGCTCGCGCGCGCTGGAATTGTGGCGCAAGGCCGGGCTCTCGCCGGGCATGAATGTCATTGATTGCGGGGCGGGCCCCGGCTTTGCCACCATGGATCTCGCCGAATGGATGGCGGGAGCGGGGGCAGTGATCGCGCTCGACCGATCGCCCGATTATCTCCGCCATGCCGGGGCAGAAGCCGCCCGGCGCGGATTTTCCAATATCTCCACATTGATCGCCGACGCGGTGGAGGGCGGGTTTCCCGAAGATTGGGCGGATGTCATCTGGTGCCGCTGGATGTTGATCTTTGTCTCCGATCTCGATCGCGCGCTCGACCGGATGGTCGGAGCGCTCAAGCCGGGCGGAAAACTGGTTCTGCAGGAATATCTGGATTATTCGACCTGGCGGCTCATGCCGCGTGTCGACAGTTTCGAGCTGTTCCGCAACAAGGTCATGGAAAGCTGGCACCAGTTTGGCGGTGATCCCAGCGTTGGCCTGCGGCTGCCCGCGGCACTGGAGGCGCGCGGCCTTGTCATCCGCCATGTCGAGCCGACGTTGTTCGTGATCCGCCCCGACGATCCGATGTGGCGCTGGCCGGGATCCTTCGAGGCCACCGGACCCGATCGGCTGGTGGAGCTGGGCCTGCTGAACCCCGGCGATGCAGCGCAGATACGCGAGGATTGGGCAAAGGCCAGCGCCTCGCGTTTTGCGCGCATGGTCACCCCGACCCAGATCGAGATCATCGCCCAAAAGCCGATCTGAAGTCCGGCTAAAACGCGGAATAAACCGCCTCGATCAAGCGCATCGGGCGGGGATCGCCCATCAGATGCGGGGATTGCAGGTTCATGACATAGCCCCCCGCCAGCCTGCGTCCGGGATCGGCAAAGCCGCAGGATCCGCCCCATCCGGCATGGCCGAAGGCCGAAGGATCGGGACCGAAGAAGCGATTATTGTTCCGAAGAATGCCCTTGGCCCATTCGACATTGAACGGGACAACGCGATCGGGCCCGGAGACCTCGACGCGCAGGGCCTCGGCCACCACATCGGAATCAATGAGGCGAAGCCCCTGCACCTCGCCCATGCCGGCATAGAGCGAATACAGCAAGGCCGTGCCGCGCGCGGTGCCGTGCCCATTGGCCGAGGGAATCTCGGCGCGCCGGTAATCCGCGCCGCCGCGGGTCGGTGCCGACCATGGCGCGAGGAAGGCCGCCCTGGTTTCGGGATTGAGCTCGCCGAAATCTGCCGCGCGCGGCGGCCGGCGGATTTCCACGCAGCGGGAATGGTCCTCGTCCGCGAGGCCGATGTGAAAATCCGCCCCGAGCGGCCCGGCAAGGCGCTCGCGCAGCAATGTCCCAAGGCTGCGGCCGGCGGCCCGCCGCACCGGTTCGCCCAGCAGCCAGCCAAAGGTGATCGGGTGATAGCCATGGCCGGACTCTCCGCCCGATCCCGGTTCCCAGAACGGCTTTTCGGCGGCGAGCCGCGTCGCCAGCCCTGCCCAGTCATACCACAGATCCGGCCACAATTCGGGGTCGATCGGCCCGGCAAATCCCGGCACGCCGGCCTGATGCGAAAGCGCCTGCGCCAGCGTCACCTGCCCTTTGCCATGGGCCGCGAATTCCGGCCAGATTTCAGCGATCGGGCGGGTGAAATCGAGCTTGCCTTCCCCGATCAGCAATAGCGCCGTCAACGTTGCGATCGGTTTCGTGGTGGAAAACACGGGCGCGAGATGGTCCTCAGCCCAGGGGATCTGCCGCTTCGCATCGGCAAAGCCGCCGCAGAGATCGATCAGGGTTTCGCCGTCCTGGATCGCGCAGAAACCGGCCCCGAGTTCGATATCCTCCGCGAAATTGGCGCAGAAGGCCGCCGCTGCCGCCTCCTGACCGGGCCGGACAAAACCGTGGATCGGAAAATCACCGACCATGCGGGAGAAATTGACCGGGTGGGCCGGAAGGACGGGGGAGGCGGGAATAGAGGTGGGAATAAGTGTGTGCATCCGCGAGCCCCAAATTCGAATGACAGAACGATAGCGCCCGACCCGGGCGTGTCAAGGCACGCCGGGGGGCTGATCCCGAAGCGGACCCGGCCTGACCCCGTGCCCGGGCAGGCGTTCAATCCTCCAGCGCCCCGATCAGGCGCACGGCGCGGCCGTCGGCGAGCCGGATTTGGCCGGGATCGGCTTCCGCCCAGCGATCCAGCCGGATCACCGCGATCGCGCGGATGCCATCGTGAGTTCCCCCGAAACCGGGGGGAAGGGCGCTCCGGATTTCGCCGAGTTCGAGGCCATTGGCAAAAATCCGCGCGCCATAGTCAGGCCCGGATTCGTCGGGACCCGGATCGGGCGCGATCTCCACGCAGCGGCTGCGCGTGCGGATCCGGCCCTTGCGCTTCATGCGGCTGGTGACTTCCTGGCCGACGAAGCAGCCCTTTTTGAAATCGATGGCCGAGAGGAGATCGAGATTGAGCTCCAGCGCAAAATCGCTTTCGGGCAGCGAATCACAGGCCGGGTCGGGAACCAGCGCGTCGAAACGGCGCGCCCGATACACGCCCGGCTCAGAGCCCGGAAGAACCATCCTTTCCACCGGCAGATATGCCCGCCACCCCATTCCCGGCCGCGGGTCGGGGGCCGCGAAAAATGCTCCGGAGGGTGGGGTATCACATGCCCAAACGCCAAGCCCGGGCCAGGAGGCGTACTCGACCTGCGCCCGCAGGCGATAGCGGTTGAGCACAGCCAGAATCTGCCCGGCGCGGCTTTGGGGCAGATCGAGCAGGAAATCCCCGACGGGCCGGTCGGGTCGGTCGGGCCAGTCCGGCCGGTCGGGCCCGTCGGGATTGTGTTCGGCCGATTCCGGCAAGCCGCAGAACAGGTCGCCCACCACCTTGCCCTGCGGGGTGAGCAAAGCCGCATAAACGAGGTTCGGCTGGCCCGCACTCCCGAAAGCGCTGAAATTCTGCGTCAACACCCGATCGAAAAATGCGGCCTTGTCCGCGCCGCTGACGCGGTACAAGGCCCGGTCGGGCAGCCCGATGACGTCCGCGGGAATTGGGCTATTCCCGGTCATTCGCCAGGCACCGGCTGTTTGCTGCGGCGCGCGTTCCGGCTCTGCCGCGCCCATTCGGCAAGGCTCACCGCCACCGCAATGCCGCCCAGCAGAAAGGTGATCCAGAATCCCGCGGCATAGCCTCGTTCTTCAATGAACTCGCCCAGAGGGGCCCGTCCGAGCGCGCCGACCAGCAAGGTGAGCGAGGTCAGAAGCGCGAATTGCACCGCAGCAAAGCGGACATTCACGATAGAAGAGAGATAGGCCAGATAGGCGGCGCTGGCATAGCCCACGGCGAGATTCTCGCCGGCGATCACGACCATCAGGCGCGCGAGTTTGGGGCTGACATGAAGCCCTTCCGCCAGGACATCGAGCCTGAGCAGATGCAGGAAGGCATCGAGCCCCGCACCACCGCGCGCGAGGTCGATATAGAGCAGATTGGTCGCCGCCGCGAGGATCGCGCCGAGAACGAGGCTCGGCATCCGCCCCAGCCGGAGCAGCGAGACCCCGCCCAGACCCACACCGGCGATGATCATGATCACCCCGAAAATTTTCGAGGCGAAGGCCACTTCATCGTTGGAATATTTGAGTTCGCCGAGATAAAATGGATATGCGAAAGGCCCCCAGATGGAATCGGTGATTCGATAGGTGAGCACCAGAATGACGATCAGCAGACAGGCGGGGCCGAGCCGCCCGATCATTTCCTCGAGGGGCGTCAGCAGCGAGTAATAAATGTGATCGGACACGCGTTGCAGCGGGGTCGCGCTCACCTTGTCAGATGCCGGGCGCGACAGGGATCCGCCGCAGGCCCCGAGAAAGGCCGCGCACAAGGCAGGCAGGATGATGGTCGCCAGCACGATGAGCGGGCCCATGCTGGCAATAAAGGCCCCGGCGCTGACCGGGGCCGCACCCGCTACCGGTGCCAGCGCCTTGATCATGAAACCGGAAATGGCGCTGATCGCCCAGCCCCAGCCAGCCGCGACCAACAACACCGCCCCATTGCGCCATTGCCGCGGGGCCGCGGCTGCATCGGCCAGAATTTCGCCGGGCGCGCGCTGGTCGGTCCGGGCATTGGCCGCCGGTTCGGGCGAGAACAGCGCGCCGATAAACGCCACACCCATGATCGCAGCCATGCCCGCAAAGGTGAAGGGCCAGCCCTGACGCTCGGCAAGGATGAGCGCGCCCGCCCCGCCGATCAGCGCCGAAAGCCGGAAGCCGAATTGATAGGCCGTGGACAGAAGGTCGATCCCCGTGTCGCCGCCCGCGATCTCCACCCGCCAGGCGTCGATGGCGATGTCCTGCGTGGCAGATGCAAAGGCCGCGATGACCGCCGCAATCGCGAGCGCACCCAGGTCTTCCGGGGGGCGCGTGCCCGATATCACGAACAGGCAGAGCGCGATGACCAATTGGCACGGCACGATCCAGCCGCGGCGCTGGCCGAGCCAGAAGGTCAGCGGACCGGGAACCCGCGCCAGAACCGGTGCCCAGAGAAATTTGAACGCGTAGGCCAGCCCGATCCAGGACAGGATGCCGATTGTGGAGACCTTCACGCCGGCCGCACCAAGCCAGGCATTGAGCGTGCCGATCAGCAGCGCGTAAGGCAGGCCGGCCGCCGCCCCAAAGCCCAGCATGGCGATCAATCGCGGATTGCGCGCAAAGCGCGTCCATTTGGCAGATGGGATCGGGGCGGCCTGCGCGGAATTGGCTTCGGTCATGGATCGAAAGACTTTCATGGCAGCAAATGACATGCTTTCATATTCCGGTTCGCGGGGCAATCGCAGCGATTTTGGCGGGCAGCTTCTTTCCTGACCAAAACACCAGGCTATTCCCCTGCTGTGCGAAAGGGCTTGGCATCCGCGCTGCGGCGTGATCGTGTATTTGTCAGTCTTGGGGCGTCGGATCAGGGATACCGAAGCATCGGCGGATAAATCAGAAAAGCCACGAAGACAATTCGTGCTGGAGTGTGGATCATGAGTGCAGTTGAAGCAGCCGAAGGTGGGGCGGAGAAGACATTTCTCGGGCATCCGAGGAAATTATTCATCCTGTTCACTACCGAAATGTGGGAACGGTTCGGCTATTACGGCATGAGGGCCGTATTGCTGCTTTATCTTACCAAGCATTTCCTGTTTGACGACAAGCAAGGCGTGGCGATCTATACGTCCTATGTATCGCTGGTTTATCTGACGCCGCTGATCGGTGGCATGATCGCGGACCGTTATCTCGGGTCGCGCAATTCGGTGAAACTCGGCGCGGTGCTGATGGCGGCGGGCTATTTTCTGCTGGCCTTTGGCGGGGCCCCGGCCAAGGAATCAATCGTGATTGGCGGGCAGGCCTGGCGGGTCGAGGCAATCACCGATTCCGGCGGTCGGGACGTGCAATATCTCCTCGTCAATGATCAGCAATTGCGCATCACGCCCGGAAAAGACGGCGCCTTGCAATTGGAGGGCGGGCAGGCGGCGGGTCTTTCCGATGTCGTGGCAAAGGGCGGCTTTGAAAAGCAGGTCGATCGCGATCAGCGCTTTGTCTATCTGATGTATCTGGCTCTTGCCCTCGTCATCATCGGAAACGGTTTTTTCAAACCGAATATTTCCACCATGGTGGGTGATCTCTATTCGAAAAACGACACCCGCCGCGATTCGGCTTTCACCATCTTTTATATGGGCATCAATCTTGGTGCCTTTCTCGGCCAGATCCTGCTGCCCAATCTGCGGCGCGAGATCGGCTTCGACGCCGCCTTCCTCGCCGCCGCGGCGGGCATGACACTCGCGCTGATCATTTCTTTCGCCAGCGACCGGGCGCTGCGGTCCTATGGCGCGCCGCCGGATCCCGAACGGCTGGGGCGTTCAGCCTTTTTCGGCATTCCATTGGGGGCCCTGATCTCGATCCTGTCCATCGTGGCGATCGTGCCGACCTGGCTGCTCATCCAGAATGATCCCGGGGTCGCCGCGGCCGTATTGGCAGTCACGCCTTCATGGATGGATGATCTGATCGCCTCGAGCCCCATGGTCGGGATCCTGCTGCTGGGCGGCGGTTCGGCGGCCTTCGTGGCGGTGACCCTGTTCACGACGCTCCGCCATGACCGGGTGACGCGCGACCGGATGCTGGTGGCGATCACGCTCACCTTTTTCTCGATCCTGTTCTGGGCCCTGTTTGAGCAGGCCGGAACCTCACTCACCCTGTTTGCCGACCGTAATACCGACCGCACCGTGTTTGGCTGGGACATGCCGGCCGATCAGGTGCAATTCCTCAACGGGCTGTTTATTGTCATCTTTGCCCCGATCATGGGCGGTTTATGGGCGTTTCTCGGCGCGCGCGGGCTCGAGCCGCCAACGGCCGTGAAATTTTCCATCGGCCTCATTCTGGCCGGGGTGGGCTTTCTCGCGCTTGCATTTGGCGGGCGCACCGCCAATGAAGCGGCGCTGGTCTCCATTTCCTGGCTTGCGCTTACCTATTTCATCCACACGATCGGGGAATTATTCCTGTCTCCGGTCGGATTGTCGATGATCACGCGGCTGTCCGCGCCCTCCATGGTCGGGCTGATGATGGGCGTGTGGTTCCTGTCCTCCGCTATGGCGCAATATGTCGGCGGGATCATCGCCTCCTTTACCGCGAGCGAGACCCTGGGCGGCGAGGTGATCGACCCTGTCGCCTCCCTTGCGGGATCGCTGAAAGTGTTCCAATCCATTGGCTGGGTGGCGGTCGGCGTGGGCGGGGCATTGTTTCTCGCGTCTCCCATCCTCACGGCCATGATGCGGCAGGCCAAGAAAACCTGACGGGCCTGTGCCGCAGGGGAGCGAAGAGAGAAGCGGCGGCGCAGGGAGAATGAATGTTTCCGGTCTTGTTATTGATCGCGGCCCCCGCCGGGATTGCAGGGGGGCTGGCCATCGCCCCGCTTGCGGCGGTGGGCGGTGCGTGGACCTTGTGGCGTTGCCGTCGCAGCGGGGCGGCGCGCCAGTTGCTTGCGGTCCTTGGTCCGC
Source organism: Hyphomonadaceae bacterium (assembly GCA_021731815.1). Lineage (GTDB taxonomy): Bacteria > Pseudomonadota > Alphaproteobacteria > Caulobacterales > Aquidulcibacteraceae > JAKFWO01. The sequence goes on from JAKFWO010000003.1 coordinate 41,459, forward strand.
GTCCTTTTTGGCTCCTGTTTGCGCTGCTGTCTTTCTATGTCGTCGGCTGCATTGGAGCCTGGTTCGGCGAGAGCGGGGGGCCAACCTTCGCCACCGCCCTGCGCGAAGCCAATGTCTTCTGGAACTTTGTCCTGTGGACCCCCTTGTTTGTCGCTGCCGCAATCGGGCTCGCTGCAAGCGCTGGCGAGGTCCGGGAAACCACATTCCGTGCCCTTGTAGCGTCTGTCACGCTGCTGACGGTCCTGTTGTTGTTTCAGCAAGTCAGCGATTTTGCCCTGACTTCCCCATTGCGCGACCCCAATGAGGATCCTGCACGACACATGATTTCGGTGGGGAAGGGTGCGCCAATCCTCGCCTGCTGGCTCTGGCCGGCGCTCGCGATCCTCGGGCGAAATGCGCCCCGGGCAGCCTTTGCGCTCTATATCGGGGCCGGACTCGCGATATGGTCCTATGATTTTGACGCCAACCGGCTGGCATTTGTCGCGGGAAGCACAGCGTTTCTCGCCAGTCGGATGGCCCCGCGCATCACCTTGACCATGGGATTTTCACTCGCCGCCGCCGGGCTCGCGCTGGCACCTTTCATTGTGCCAGTATTGTCACCCCTGGTCCGCCGGAATTGGGCCGCGGTGCCGGAATCCTGGCAGCAGCGTTTCGGGACCTGGGAAATTCTGGCTGCCGCTATCCGGAGAGATCCCTGGGGCGGTGGGATCGGGGAGGGGCGGAGAATCGATCACGCATTTGCCGCGGCCCATCCGGACCATCTGGCCCTTCATCACCCCCATAATGCGGCATTGGAACTATGGACGGATCTGGGATTGACCGGCATCCTGGTCCTCGTCCTGGTCCTTGCACTGCTCTGGCGGCAGGCCATGAAAGCCCCGGCAGCGGGTGCAGCGGCGGTCGCAGGCGTATTGGCGGCCTCTGTCACAATTGCCTGTGTTGGATACAGTATCTGGAATCCGTGGTGGCTCGCAACGCTGGTGCTGGGGGCGGGGCTGGCCACGCTGGCCATCGATTCCGAAAATGCCGGCGATTCCGAAAATGCCGGCGATTCCGAAAATGCCGGCGATTCCGAAAATGCCGGGCCGGTCGGGAAATCCCGGTCGTGAGCAATAACGCGGCGGAAGCGACCGGGCCCGGGGACCGGGTTGAGGAAAATGTCGCGGTCCTGATCGTCACATATCAGACCGGGCCGATCCTGTTCGAATGCCTTGAACGGATTGCTGAAACTCCCGGAATCACGGAAATCATTGTTGTCGATAATGGCAACACGAACGCAGATCTTGCCGCCTTGCGCAAATGGGAGACTGGCAGAGCCGGACGCAAACTCCTGACCGGGCATGGAAATATCGGCTTCGGCGCAGGCGTCAATTTGGCAGCGCGGGCAGCCGAAGCACCGCTTCTGCTCGTGCTCAATCCCGACGTCATTCTCGAGCACGGGGCACTCGCCGCGCTACAGTCAGACCGCCACGGGCTCACGGAACCCTTTATGCTGGGCGGCGCGCTGTTTGATGCGGAGGGCCGGGAGCAAGCGGGCGCGCGCCGCGAAGCGCTGACCCTGTGGCGGGCGTTCTGCACGCTGAGCGGGCTTTCTCTGATCGGCCGGATCTTTCCGTTTTTCAGGGGGATCGATGCGCGGCGCGGCCCGCTTCCGGCCATTCGTACTGATTTTCCGGTGGTTTCGGGCGCTATGTTCCTGATGTCGGCACCGGGGTTTCGACAATTGGATGGCTTTGACGAGGGCTATTTTCTCCATGTCGAGGACATCGATCTCTGTCACCGGGCCCGGGCGGCGGGTGGCAGGGTCGCCCTGTCGCCCGGGGCGCGTGGCTTCCATGCGCGCTCGGTCAGCCGGGCTCCGAAATGGCGCGTCGAGATGCACAAGGCGGACGGCTTTGCCCGTTTTTTCCGCGACCGCGCCCGAAGCTGGCCGGCAAAATGCGCTGTCGAATGCGTGCTGCCGATCCTGCGGGCGGGTCTGTTCATTCGGGCCATGGTGTGGAGCGTGGTTTCGGGTCGAATGTCGCAAAAATGACGCGACGGCGGTTCGAAGCTTGCGGGATGAAGTAAATTGGTATTATAAAGGTATTATCGAAACCCGCCGGATCGCATCATGACCATCCCATCTGCCTCCATCCCTGCCAGGCCTTTCTTGGTGGATGCGGCTGGCACACGCATGTATGCGGAGGCCGCGGAGGCGAGTACAGCCGTTGCCCGCCAGCTTGCGAGCAACGCGTCCTCAATGGCCGAACTGGCCACTCGGCTGCGCAGCCTCGGCCCAAGGGTGATTTTCACCTGCGCGCGCGGCAGTTCCGATCATGCGGCGACCTATGCCAAATATCTGTTCGAGACGCGGTTGGGGATTCCGACGCTCTCGCATGCGCCATCGGTCAGCTCCATCTATGGCAGCGCGCTCGGGCACATGCAGGGCCAGCCCTTCATTCTCGTCTCGCAATCGGGGCGCAGTCCGGATCTGCTGGCGTCGGCCGAAGCCGCGACGAAAGCGGGTGCCCTGGTCATCGCGCTGGTCAATGATACCAATTCTCCGCTGGCGGCGAAGGCCAACATCGTCATTCCTCTCCATGCCGGACCCGAAACCAGCGTCGCGGCGACCAAGAGCTATATCGCCATGCTGGCGGCCTTTGCCGGCCTGACCGGCCTGTGGGCGCGGGATGGGGCGATGAATGCGGCACTTGCAGAGCTGCCTGAAGCGCTGTCAAAGGCCTGGGAGGCAGATTGGTCGGCGGGGATCGAGCCGCTTGCCCCGGTCGGCAATCTCTATGTTCTGGGGCGCGGCCTGACCCTCGGGATCGCGCAGGAGGCTGCGCTCAAATGCAAGGAAACAAGCGGCATCCATGGCGAGGCCTTCAGCAGTGCCGAGATCGCCCATGGCCCGATGGCGCTGGTCGGGCCTGATCATCCGGTTCTGGTTTTTCCGCCGCTCGATCCTGCCGCTGCCGGGCTGGATGCGCTGGTCACGACGCTTCTGGCGCGCGGTGTGACAACCATTGTCGCGGGCGAAGGCCCCCGCGGCGTCACTGGTCTGCCGGTCGCGAAACATCTCCATCCCGTGACGGGGCCAATCGTGATGATCCAGAGTTTTTACCGCATGGTCAACGCATTGGCGGTGCGCCGCGGATATGATCCCGACCACCCGGCCATGCTGCGCAAGGTGACCGAGACCCTATGAGCAGCTTTGCGATCCTTGGGGCCCGCATTCTCGCCGATGGTCGCTGGCTTGATTCCCATGCGCTGGTGGTTGAGGGCGGCGAAATCGCCGCGATTCAACCCGCCGATACTCTGCCCCCCGGTCTGAGGGCAGAGACTCGTGCCGGCGGCCATTTGCTGCCGGGCTTCCTGGATACCCAGATCAATGGCGGCGGCGGCGTGTTGTTCAACGACCATCCGACGCCGGAAGGGATTGCCGCGATCGCCGCTGCCCATCGCGCCTTCGGGACGACAGCTTTGCTGCCGACCCTGATCAGCGATGATCCTGACGTGATCGCGCGGGCCATTGCCGCCGTCGATGCAGCGATCGAGGCGGGGGTGCCGGGCGTGGTCGGGATCCATATCGAGGGGCCCTGCCTCAATCCGGTAAAGCGCGGGATCCACGATGCCAGCAAATTCCGGCTTCTGGATACGGAAACCATTGATTTGCTCAGCGCGCTGCGCAAAGGCCGGACCCTGGTCACCCTTGCGCCGGAATGCACGCCACCGGGCGGCATCGCCGAACTGGTCCGGCGCGGCGTGATCGTGTCGGCCGGCCACAGCCTGGCGGGCTATGATGACATAGCGCGCGCAGTGGCTGAAGGACTTTCGGGCGTGACGCATCTCTATAACACCATGACCCAATTGGGCAGCCGCGAACCGGGAATGGTCGGGGCGGCAATCGATCTGCACCTGAAAAGCGGCCTGATCATGGATGGTCATCATGTACATCCGGCCTCGGCGCGCGCGGCCTTTCGGGCCAAGGGTGCAGATGAATTGATGCTGGTGACCGATGCCATGCCGCTTGTCGGCCATGCGGCCAACGGGTTCGCTTTGGGCGATGTCTGGATCAGTGCGGGGCCAGATACCCTGCGCGGGCCGGATGGCGCGCTGGCGGGCTCCAATCTCGACATGGCACGCGCCGTGCGCAATGCCGTGAGCATGCTGGAAATCGACCTCGCGACCGCGTGCCGCATGGCGAGTGCGGTTCCGGCGGCCTTTTTGGGTATGTCATCCACCCATGGCGCCCTCGCACCCGGCCGGCGGGCGGATATGGTCCATCTTGACGAGAGTCTGATGCCAAAGGCAGTCTGGATCGCGGGCGTCAGGGCCTGAGGCCAAAGCCGGCGAACAAAAACCGGGCCGGACAACAAACGCTGTCCGGCCCGGATTCGGGCTTGCGAGGAAGGTTTAACCTCCGTCCATGGCGGGATTTCGTCAGACTTTTGATCTATCCGGTAATCTCATCCTCACGAAAAAAGAAATTGATTTCGATTGCTGCATTTTCGGCGCTGTCGGACCCATGGACACTGTTGGCCTCGATATTCGAGGCAAAGCGCCGGCGAATGGTATTGGGTGCGGCATTATAGGGATTGGTCGCGCCCATGACTTCCCGGTAGCGGGCAATGGCATTGTCACCTTCCAGCGCCTGAACCACCACCGGTCCGGAAGTCATGAATTTCACCAGATCTCCGAAAAACCCCCGATCGCGGTGAACGCCGTAAAAGGCTTCCGCCATGTCCTGGGACAATCGCAGACGTTTTTGCGCGATGATCCGGAGTCCTGCCCCCTCGATCATCGCATTGACCTCGCCAGTCAAATTGCGGGCTGTGCAATCGGGTTTCAGGATCGAAAGCGTGCGCTCGATCGCCATGGGAACTCCTGTCGGCTGGAAAAAAAAGGGTTTTCATAAGGTCGCCCCGCCCCAGGACCGGCGGATTCCCGCCGGATTCGAAAGCGGCATATTTCATCGGCTTCGGAGAGGGTGAGAACGGGGCGATCAAGCTGAAAAACAACGTGTTCGGGCGGAGCCTTAGCCGGCTTTCGCGTGCCTGTGAAGCGGTTTGCGGCGGAAAATGACGGTCACTTAAAACCGGCGGCCAGTCCTCCATGAATGACAGGGACGCATATTTCGCGATCGGGATTCCCGGGCTATGTAACGGGTGTCGCCTGGCCGTTTTGCAGCGATTTCGGGGATGGGTGGTCGAGTGGTCTAAGGCAGCGGTCTTGAAAACCGCCGTGGGTTTACGCCCACCGTGGGTTCGAATCCCACCCCATCCGCCATTAATAATTGATTTTATTGGATATTCTGAGAACTTTTAAGGTCTAGTGCATTCGCTAGTGCATTCGCGTTCTGGAACATGCGGGCGAGGCCGTTCGATGCAAGGCCGGCTGGGTCGCAAACGCTCTGCCGGTGTTTCTTGCTGTGAAGTCTCGTTTCAGAGCGTCACCATCGTGTCGGCTGCGCAAATCGGCAGACCTCTGAAATTCTACCCATCCCTCAAAAAGCGGGTGCCGATAGTGAGCATAGGCCCAGGGAGCAGATCGACGGAGCGCTCACATGCCGGATGCAAGCGCGAGACTGATTTCGTCTGGCGAGGTCTAGCAGGCGCGGGGGCGGCCACCTCTTGGTTGGTTTGTCAGACGCCGGCATCGATGGGCGGGGCGGCGCCAGCGAAATTGGCCCACGCGATCAAGCGCTGATCGGAGGTAACCAATCCCGCCCCCAAGCGCAGCGTCGTGGCGGCGATGAAGCAATCCGCTGGATCCTCGTGCAACGCCACCAACCCGCTTGCCATTCCCGCTGCGAGGCCATCGAGCGGCGCTTCGGCCAATCCAGCGGCGAGCAGATCACACCGCCATACGTCGACCGGCAAGCCCAGCGTGTAGCGGCCTTTGCGCACGAGCATAGCCACCTCCCAGACCGAAATGGCCGAGAAGGCCGCGGCCCCGTCGTCGATAGCCGCTTCAATCGCGAGGCGCGCATTTGGCCCAAGCCGCTCGCTGCCACCGGATAGCCATAGCAGCGCATTCGTATCGAGAAGTAGCATCAATCTTCGAACACAATGTTGGCCTCGTCGGCTGTCCATTCGGACGCATCGATGACCGGCGCGTCGAGATCGATTTCGCCAAGGGGCATGACTTTGCCCTTGTGCAGGCCAAAGGCGGGCTTGCGAGCGCCCAATTTTCCCGGAGCTGGTGCCAATTGGGCAACCGGCTTGCCGTTCTTGGTGATCAGGATGCTCTCTCCGGTGCGCGCCACTTCGTCCATCAGCGCGAGGCATTTGGCCTTAAAAGCCGAGGCCGAGATGGATTGCGTAATGCCCATAGGCATGACTATGGTCATCTGCAATTTTGGGTCAAGTTCCAATTTCGTCAGACTTGGTCACAGAGCTCAGCCAGCGCCATGGCATCAGCCCAGGCCCGGATGGCCGAGGCGCGGTAAACGTTATGGCTACCGCCCAGGTTGACCGGGCGCGGGAAGTCGAGCGTGGCGTTGCGCCGTCGCTCCCACAACGTCTTGCGGCTGATCTTCAGAAACCCACAGACCATCCGCGTGGTCCACCATTCGTCCAGGACCATGGGCTCTTTTGGCGGAAGGCCGGCAGGCGGCTTCGCCCTTGCCCGCGTCTCGGCTGGAGGAAGGATGGCGGCAGTGCTCGGTTGTGCCGGCGGGACCAGCGGACGCTCCAGGAAAGGGGCCGGCGCGGGGGCGTTTGGACTTAAGCTGAACAGCTCCAACTGATCCAAGGCAGTTTTGCGTTTCCCGCTCATCTCCTCACTCCCTGTATGGCCTCAACTGGATGTCGCGCGTCACCAGCACGCGCACGGGCGCGCCGGGGCGCACGCGCAAAGTGGGTCGCACATCGAGCTGGCGATCGACGATTTTTCCGCCCACACGCGCGGCCTCTTGGGCTGCGGCATTGCCGACGCTTTGGGTGAGCAGCTGCTGGCTGTTGCCGCTTCGATCGGTTTGGGCCTGGTTGGCCAGCACGCTGAGCACCGCCGAAAGCCCGATCGCGCCCGCGAGCCGGCCCAGATGGTTGTCGGTGCGGTCAGTGAGGCCCGCGGCGCCGGCCGGATCGGTCGCTTCCATCCCGGCCAGCTGCAGCGACCAGCCATTGGGCATGATGATCCGGTTCCAGGCCAGGAACAGGCGATTGTCGCCGCCGGCATTGGCGCTGTCATAGGTGCCGATCAAGCGCGCACCCTGCGGGATCAAGAGATGATCGCCGCTTATGCTGTCATAGACCGGCGCGGTCACCTGGGCGATGACACGGCCCGGGAGATCGGAATTGAGTGCCGTGACAAGCGCTGCTGGGATCACCGCGCCGGCCTGCAACAGATACGGCGAGCTGGGCGGAAGATAGGGGCTGTCGAGTATGTCGGCGCTGCCCCGCTGGCGCGCGATGAAGCCTTCGCGCCTTCCGCCCCCCTCGATGGCCTGGTCGGTTTCGCCAACCCGCGCCGCGATGGGCGTGACGCGGGCGCCGTCGCGGCGCGGACTGAAGAAAATCGGCGCACTGGCGGGATCGGGCGGCTGATCGGCCGCGCGCGTCGCTGCCGGGCTGCGCTGCGGGGCAGATCGCTGGGCCTGCGCCCAAAACTGGTTGTCCGGAGGGTCAAGGCGCGCTGGGCTCTGAAAACCTTCCGGCGGGCCATGCTCGCCCCACAGCATGTCGCGGGGCACATCCGTCTCCGCTGCGCGCTGCGCGAGGGTGCTGGAATCATAGCGCGCGGGCAGCGCGCGCAGCGCCTCGGGCGCAGACGGCGGCGCGGGCGGTGCCTCCTCGGCGCGGGTGCCGGGGCGATCGGGGCGTTCGGACAATCCGCTCAGCAGCGCGAAGGCGACCAAGAGGCCCGCGCAGCACGCCCCAGCCAGCAGCACCTTGCGCGATAGGCGCTTTGGCTGCGGCGGCGCGGCGCGGATGCGCACCGCCTCTTCCGGCGAGGGGGCGGGGGAATTGACGGTCTCGCTCATGATCGGGCCCTCATTGTGCGGGAAGGGCGGCGCCGTTCGATGCGCACGACGATGGGATCGACGCGGCCAAGGCGCAATTCGGCGACATCGAACACCCGGTCGACGATGTAGCGATTGCTCTGCACGCGGTAATTCACCAGCTCCGTGCCCTCCCCGGTGCGCACGAACAGCGGCGGCATGTCGCCCACCCCAGGGCGCCCGCGCCCTGGGGACCCCGGGACGGCCGCGATGTCGGCTGGAAACTCGATCCAGGTGCGCAACCCATCGTCGAACACGCGCACGGGCGTCCAAGGCGGCGCGCCAGCACGCGGCGGGCGGATGCGATAGGCGTCGTTGATGGCGCGCGGGACGGGATTGGGCTTTTCGACAATCGGCGGCGCGGGCGGCGGCGGATAGCGCCAGGCGATTTGCGCCGCATAGCCATCGCCCGCCGCCGAGACCGCCTCGATCAAATAGGCGCGGCGATTGGTGGCCAGCACGATATTGGTGCGCAGGCCAGCCGTTTGCGGCTTGACCATCACCAAAGTGCTGCCGCCCTCACCGGCACCCGAGACGGTATTGGAGACCATCCAGCGGGCCGTGTCGCCAGCGGCGATGTCGATGAGCGTTTCGCCGGGCTCCAACAGGATTGTGGAGATGAAGGCGGGATTGGTGTGCAGCTCATAGAGCGCGCCGGGCTCATAGGCGTAAAACAGCGTCGCATCGACAAACGCGGCCGCGGCCGGCGTTTGCCGCGCCGCGCGGTTGGCGGCGGCGAGCGCCTGTTGCGGCGTTGGCGGGCGCTGGCCCCTGCGGGTTTCTTGTTTCGGCGGCTCGGCTGGCGGCTCGATGACGGGCGGCGGCGGCGCGGCGCGCACGGCCTCCACCAGCGTTGGCGCGGTGATCACCGCATTGTCCGGTTCCGGAACGCTGGCGCAGGCCGAAAGCGCGCCAAGCGCAAGGGAGGAGAAGACGGTCCGTCTCATCGGTCGCGGCTCCAGCTGAAATCGGTGATGAAAAGCCCCAAGGGATTGGTGGCGATCTGTTCGGCATTGCGGGGCGGCGCGTGGCGCACGCTGAACAGGCCCGTATAGCTGGCGCGTTCGGGCGTGCCGGCCGCGCCGCCCGTCTCCTCCGTCCAGGCGACCTGCCAGGATCCTCCTGAGTTTCGGCCTTCCGAGCGCTGCACGATCGAGCGCACATGCACGACGCGGCCTGTTGTTCCGACCTGAGCGAACGGGTCGTCGCGCCGCGCAATCTCATTGAGTTGGGCGGCGGACTTCGGGGTCAAAAACCGATAGGCTTCGAGCCAGTTTTCGCGCAGCACGATCGGATCGGTCGGCAGAGCACGCACCAAGCGCACGAAATGGCCGATAAAATACGCCGTCTGCGCCGCGTTCGGCGTCCAGGTATTGTCGGCCGTGCGCACCGACAGGACCTGGCCCTCGGGCGCCACTTCCACGACATGGACGAAAGTGCGGCGCTGCAAAGCGACGGCGGTCAATGCCGCACCGAGCGCGGCGGACAAGCCCAAGGCCGCAAACGCCATCCGCCGCCAGCTGCGCGCCGACAAAACGGCCGAGCCCATGCGGGCATCCCATTCCTGCTGTGCGCGGCGATAGGGCGTGTCGGCCGGGAGGGCTGCGTAGGATTTAATGGGGATGCGAAACGGAAAGCTCATGCGCGTTCTCCTCCTCCACCCGATGGCGGGGCTGATGGTGGTGTTCTGGGACGGGGTGTCATTTTCGAATGATCGACGGTGGGGGCTGGCGCGCCCCGAGAGCCTCGTCCACCACCGCGCGCGCCGCCCCGAGCTCCACCATTTGCGCCGCCGCCTTTGGGACCCAGGCCGCTGGTCAGGATGCGGGTCGTGACCGCAAGCCCGGTTGCGCCCGCGGCAAGGCCTTGAGCGGCGCGCACAGCATCCGAGCCCGCGAGATGCGGCTGGCCTGAAACCACTTCGCTGGCCAGCTGCGGCCCGAACCAGGACAGCGCGATCATCGTCACGCCAAACAGCAGCACGCCCAGCGCGCCGCCGGCGTCGAGCGAGAATGTCGCCGGCAGTGAGGCGACAAACGCGATCGAAACCGAGGCGATCAGCGCCAAAACAAACAGGCGAATGGCGCTGCCGACCACCCAGCCCAGCGGGCGTTCCGCCACCCTCACAAAGCCGGTTGGCGCACATACAGCAACCGACGTGCGTTTTAGGCCCCCCAAGCCACAGGCACGCACACCAAGCGCCGAATCCACTCATCGCCCATCATGTCGCGAAAACGAATATCGACGTCAAAGGATTCGAACGTCGCGCGGTATGCGGTATAATCCGCGTCCAGAAACACAAACTCGCCGCCGGCCCGAAACGTGAAATGCGGATTGATCTCTTCCAACTTGATCGCGTCATCCGCAAGCGACGGTGCCAAGAAGGCGCGCAGCGCGCGATAAGTTCCGAAGAATGCTTGCCCGTCCTTTAGCGCGACATCGTAGCTGATCGATAGAATTTCAGCAGGCCCAGCGCCCGCATTTGTCATCTTGCACCGCCAACGCTCATGTTCCCCCTGCTTTTCCCTCCCTGTATTGCAGCCCACCAAGGGTGTATGCGCCAATTTCAGCTGGGTCACGATGTAGCGGGCGCTAACCAAGGCGGCCAATAAGGTAGCCAAAACCTCATTGGATAACCATGTGGGTCCTTGCAAGAGCCTCGGCCAGTCTGCGGGGATGAGCCCCGATGACGCGACAATATTGCGCGCTATCACAAGGGCTAGAAGGGTGGCCAGCAGGTTAAGCGCCGCGGCACCGGGCTCGCGGCGCACTTTTTTCTGCTTGACGAATCGAGCGGGGCGTTGCATCGAAGATCTCTCGAAGTAGGAGGTTAGTTGCGATGTTTGACTTTAGTCGTCTTCCGTTGGACGGGCAACTGAAGCCATTGGATGCAAGTGACGCGCTCTTTCTTGAAGCGTTCGCCGAGTTGACCAATCGGCACGGCAAGACAGAGCGGTTTGGAGTCTCCCTTCTGCACCGACATTTCGATTTGGCCCCCGGCGAGGTCTTGGTGGAACGCGTTGACCAAGAAAGCCGCACCTTGACCATTAGGGCCGAACAGACAGGAACCACCAGCACTCCCGCCCACACGACGGAATGGGCCGCTTGGGATGGAACGTTGGTTGCCATTCAAAGATGCCTTCAAAAACGCTCCCCTAGAACTGCCAAGGCGGAGTAGCCTCTGTTGAGCCCGGCACTGGCTCGCACGACGCGTACGGTGCCGAAATCATTATTTGCGGTGCCGAACTTGGACCGCCGCACCGCTCTCCACCCCGGCGTGAAATCCTGGCCAATTCACGACGGCCCTTCCGCTGTGATCTGTCGCTGTTTCCGCTCGCCGCCCATGAAGCAAAAATCAGAATAGGGCAAGGCCTCGGCAGAGCAAGCGATCATGGATATTCGCCGCTCCGCACGCCGGCATTTCGGGTTGGAGGATAGGATCCGGATCGTGCTCAAAGGATTGCGCGCTGAAGACAGCATCGCCCAGCGCATTGGCGATCCGCTCGCGTGACTGGCCGATGGATTGCGCGGCGCGGGCCTCCATTTCCATGGCGGTTTGCAGGCTAAAACGGCTTTGATCGATCCAGCGATCGGATTGGCGCAGCACGCCTTCCAGATCGAAATCCTCCCAGGTTTGCGGATAGAGCGACTCCAGGTCCGCGCCGATGCGGCGGATGTCGAAGGCGATGCCCTCGGCGGTTTCGAACAGCGCGCGGGCCTCATCGATCGAGCGCGACAATTCCGGCGACAATTGCAGCGGATTGCGCGCCAGCATCTGCGCCTGGTTGCGCAGCTGAGCGACCTGATTGCTGATCTGCTCCACCATGTGCGCCGCCTGGAGGATGCTTTGCGCAAGGTTGGCCGGATCGATGACCGGGATTTGCCCACTCGCGGGAAAAACGGGCGCGGCGAGGAGCGCGGTGCCCAGCGCCAGCAAGGCTCTTCGGTTTGGACGTCTCACGTTGCCACTCCTTCCAGCTGGGCGGGGATTAAGGCGGGCGCTGGCATCGCTGCGGGGCGCGCAGCGTCAAACCGGGCGAGCGCATCGGCGGCCGCCCTGAGGCCCCGGGCCTCCAGCCAGTGGCGGGCGAAGTTGTGGATGCCATGCGCGGCGACAACTCTGTCCATCAAGGCCTGATCTTCCGGCGTCGAGGCCCCAACGAAAGCGAGCGTCGCCGGGCCAAGACCCAGCTCGATCATCCGGCTCCCCAGACGCGAGACGACATAATAGTCGCGCTTGGGAACGCCATGCGCGATCAGCTCGATTTGGCGCTCATTGAGGCCGGCGGCCTCGTAGAAGGCCCGCGTGCGCGGCTCGCGGGAGCGGTCATGGGGCAAAAAGATGCGCGTGGCGCAGGCCTCCAGAATGGTCGAGGCGATCGGAGAGCGCTCGACATCCGCCAGTTCCTGGCTGGCGAACACCACGGCGACATTGCGTTTCCTGAGGGTCTTCAGCCAATCCTGGATTTGCGCCGCGAACAGCGCGTCTTTCAGGAAGAGCCAAGCCTCATCGAGCACAAGCAAGGTCGGACGGCCGTCAAACCGCGCTTCCAGCATGTGGAAGATGACCGACAGCACGGCGGATGCCGCTTGCGGCCGGCGCAGCAGATCATCCATCTCGAAGGCTTGGACGGCGCCTTGAGGGAGGCCCGTGCGATCGGCGTCGAGCAAACGCCCGTGCGGCCCAGCATGCGTGAATGGCTCCAGCGCGCCGCGCACCTTGGCGTCTTGCACCAAGGCCAGGAAAAGCGACAAAGTCCGATCGCCGCGCGGGCGCTGCGCCAAGAGATCCAGCGCGCGCCAGAGTTCGGCTTTCAATTCCGGCGACAGCGGCACATTTTCGGAGACGATGAGGCCGGTCAGCCAGTCTTGCGCCCAGGCGCGTTCGTCCGGATCGTGAATGTCTGCGAGCGGCTGAAATCCTAATGCGTCCTCGGCACCCAGATCGAAGAAGTCGCCGCCAAGCCCCAAAATGGTCGCGCGCGCCGAACGACCTTTGTCGAACAGATAGACTTGGGCGTTCTCATAGCGCAGCCATTGCGCGGCGAGGGTTGAGAGCAGCACGGATTTGCCCGCTCCCGTGGGCCCCACGATCAATGTATGGCCGACATCGCCAATGTGTAGATTAAGCCGAAAGGGCGTTGCGCCATCGGTCGCGGCCAGCATTAAGGGCGGGCCATCGAGATGCGTGTTGCGCGGGCTGCCCGCCCAGACCGCGCTCGTGGGCAAAAGATGCGCCAGCGTCGGGGTCAATAATATAGGGCGGCGTACATCGGCATAGGCCTGCCCCGGCAGGCTACCCAGCCAGGCCTCCACTGCATTGACGCTTTCCACTTCGGTGACAAAGCCGAGCCCGTCCGCGGCCTGGCGGATCATGCGCATGGCGGCTTCGGCTTGCGCTTCATTGTCTTCCGCCACCACGATGACCAGCGTGGCAAAACCGGCAGCCACGGCATCAGCGCCCAATTCTTGCAAAGCGGCGTCAGCATCATTCGCTTGGTTGGCGGCATCTGTCCGGCGTCAGCGCGCATGGGACTAAATTGAGATATTGAGATAAGGAGGGTTTGGTCTCATCTTGCTATCAAGGAGCAAAAGATGAGACCCAAACCCGTAACCCTTAAGATAACTAAACCGGCGGCTGAACAGGTCGTCAAATCGATCCGTCGTGAGACGCGTCGAATATTCTCAGCCGA
>JAKFWO010000048.1 GCA_021731815.1 Hyphomonadaceae bacterium
GGGGCCGACCGCCTCGGCGGTGGCGGGCGATGTCATCGATCTCCTGCACGCCCCCCGGCGCCCGCCCTTCGGGGCCCCGATCGCGCGGCTGGCTCCGATGATCGGTGGGGCGGCGGATCTCGCGCCCTCGCGGTTTTACCTGCGAATGCTCCTGCGCGATCAGCCCGGGGCGCTGGCGGCAGTCGCCCGCGCGCTGGCCGATGAAGGGGTATCCATCGATTCGATCCATCAGAACCCGGTCGCCGATGAGGGTGCGGTGCCGGTCGTGGTGACGACGCAATTATCTGCGCCAGCAGCGGTCGCCCGGGCGGTCACGGCGATCGCGGCCCTGCCGGTGACGGCAGAGGCCCCGTGGCGCGTGCGGATCGAGGATTGAGCAGGAAGCCGGAAGCGCCCAGGACATATTCCCGAACAATGGAGACGACACTCATGACGAGCCCGCTTACCGACGACCTCGCTGCGGCCGCCGCCCGCGCTTCCGAAGCCGCGGCCTTTGCTTCCTTCGCGCTGATCGGACGGGGGGACGAGAAGGCGGCCGATCAGGCGGCGGTGGATGCCATGCGCAGCGCGCTCAACAGCATCATGATGGACGGGACCATCGTCATTGGCGAGGGCGAGCGCGACGAAGCGCCCATGCTCTATATCGGCGAAAAAGTGGGCACGGGGCAGGGGCCGGCCATTGCTATCGCGCTCGACCCGCTGGAAGGTACGACACTGACGGCCAAGGCCATGCCCAATGCGCTGACCGTGCTCGCCATGGCCCCGACCGGCGGGCTTTTACATGCGCCGGATGTCTATATGGACAAGATCGCCATCGGTCCGGGCTTTCCGGATGGATTGGTCGATCTCGATTTCAGCGTTGCCGAAAATCTTGCGCGGCTGGCAGATGCCAAAGGGGTTGGAATTGCCGATCTCTGTGTGTGCGTGCTCGACCGGCCGCGCCATCAGGAGATCATCGCTTTCATCCGGGCGGCGGGGGCCAGGATCGCGCTGATTTCCGATGGCGATGTGGCGGGCGTCATCAATACGGCGAGCCCCGAAACCGGCATCGACCTCTATCTGGGCACGGGCGGAGCCCCGGAAGGGGTGCTGGCCGCGGCCGCCTTGCGCTGTGTGGGCGGGCAATTCCAGGGGCGTCTGCATTTCCGCAATGACGAGGAGCGCGCCCGCGCCCGCCGCATCGGAGTGGAGGATTTTGCCCGCAAATATTCGCTCGATGATCTTGTGCCGGGCGATGCGATCTTTGCCGCCACCGGCGTGACCAGCGGCGGCCTGCTGGCGGGCGTTTCGCGCCAGGGCAATGTCATGCGGGCCGAGACATTGCTGCTCAATTCGGCAACACGCAGCCGCAGGATCATCCGCACCGGGGTGACCACGTGATTCCCCTTGCCGAATCCGCGCCGGCGGCGAAGGGTGATTCCGTGGCCCGGGACTCTGCGACGGGGGATTTCGCGCTCGGGATCGGGAACTCGCTGGGCGGTCGGATCTGGCGCATGCGCCCGGCCGAAGAACGCGCCATCCGGCGGCTCGAACAGGAAAGCGGGCTCGACGAAATTTCGGCGCGCCTGCTGGCGGCCCGCGATGTCGCGCCTGCCGATGTCGCCTTGTTCCTCAAGCCGAGCCTCAAGGCGAGTTTTCCGGATCCTTCGAGCTTTGCCGATCTCGACCGCGCCGCCGATATCATCGCCGCCGCCTTGAAAGATGGCCGACCATGCGCGGTCTTTGCCGATTACGATGTCGATGGCGGATCGGCGGCGGCCATCCTCATCCGTTATTTCCGCGCGCTGGGGCGCAGGCTCGAACTCTATGTGCCCGACCGCATCCATGAGGGCTATGGCCCCTCGCCCGCGGCCTTCGCGAAACTGAAGGCGCGAGGGATCGCGCTGGTCATCACCGTGGATTGCGGCGCCGCGGCCTTCGAGGCGCTGGCCGCCGCCGATGATATGGGCCTTCCGATCATCGTGCTCGACCACCATCTGATGCATGGCGAGATTCCGAAGACTGCGGCGCTGGTCAATCCCAACCGGCCCGATTGCCAATCGGGCATGGGAACCCTGACGGCGGCCGGCGTGGCCTTTGTCATGTGCGCAGCGCTCAACCGGCTGGGACGCAAGACCGGCCTGTTCGGCGATTGGCCGGAGCCCGATATCCTGCAATGGCTCGACCTCGCGGCCATGGGCACCCTGTGCGATGTCGCGCCCTTGCGCGGCTTCAACCGGGCGATCGTCGCCCAGGGACTGAAAGTCCTGTCCCGCACACAGAATCCGGGGCTGAGGCGGCTTTCCGAACTCGCCAATCTCGCCGCACCCGACAAGACATGGCACGCGACCTTCGCTTTGGGGCCGCGCCTCAATGCCGGCGGGCGGATCGGGGCGGCCGATCTCGCGGCGCGCGCTTTGTCAGAGGACGATCCCGCCGAGATCGGGCCGCTGGCCATCCGGCTCGACCAGCTCAATATCGAACGCCGGGCCATCGAGGCCGAAATTCTCGACGCGGCCCTGCGTCTGGGCGAGGCGCAATTGGCGGTCGCCCCCGACAGCGCCGTAATCGTTGTGGGCGCCGAGGGCTGGCATCCGGGCGTGGTCGGCATCATCGCGGCACGGCTCAAGGAGAAATTTTTTCGCCCGGCCATTGCGATCGGCTGGGGCGGCCCGTTTGGCGAAAAGGGCAAGGGCTCAGGGCGCTCGATCGAGGGGGTCAATCTGGGGCGTGCCATTTCGCAGGCGGCACGTGACGGAGTGCTGATCGCCGGCGGAGGTCACGCCATGGCGGCCGGCCTGACCATCGAGCCCTGGCGGATCGACGAGTTTCGCGGGATCCTTTCGGCAGCGCTGGCCGATGAATATCGCGCAGCACCCAATGCGCGCACGGAAATGGTCGATATCGTCGTGCGCGTGGAAGCCGCCGACGAGCGCCTGGCCCGCTTCCTGAACAGTCTCGAACCCTTCGGTCCGGCCAATTCCGAGCCCGTGATTGCGCTGAGCCGCGTGCGCACGGTCTTTTCGAAGCGCATGGGGGCGGATGGCGCGCATCTGCGTGTGACGCTTGAAGGTGAAAGCGGCGGACGGCTCGAGGCGGTGGCCTTTCGCGCCGCCGATACGCCGCTTGGGGAAGCGCTGGAAATGCGTGGGCGGCCGCTTCATGTTATTGGGCGGCTCAGCATCGATCGCTGGAACGGACGCGAAAAGTTGAAATATGAGCTGATCGACGCGGCTTTGGCCTGAGCCTGCGCGGGAATGCCATTGGTCAAAGCGGCGCAGATATGCGGGCGCGAAAGCGGGTAGGACTGGCCCGGTGTATGACTGGCCCGGTGCATGACTGGCCCGGCGCGGTCGGGCCTGAAACAGGAGAAAGCATCATGTCGGCGCAGATGTGGTTTCGTAGCGGCTCACGTCGGCAAATATTGGCGGGTGGCGCGCTTGCCACTCTGGCAGGCATCGTGGCCTGCACGCCGCGCTTGCGCGCCGGAACCGGGGCGATCCTGCTCGCCAACGGGAAGATTCATCGCGCGGATGTGGGCCGCCCTCAGGCCGAAGCCCTGGTGATCCGCGACGGACGCATCGCCTTTGTCGGCACGACGAAGGATGCAAGCGCCTTCGCTCCGGAGGCCCGGCGCATCGATCTCGCCGGAGCCACCGCTTTTCCCGGCTTCACCGACAGCCATGTCCATCTTTTGGGCGTGGGATTGCGCGATCTGCAACTCGATCTGACCGGAACCAACGGCATCGCCGATCTGCGGGCGCGGCTTTCTGCCCATGCCGAAAAAACCGACGGGCCGATCCTTGGCCGCGGCTGGATCGAGACGCATTGGCCCGAGCAGCGATTTCCACGCGCCGCCGACATCGCCAACATTGCAGCCGGGCGGCCGATCCTGCTGATCCGGGCGGATGGCCATGCCGGGCTCGCCAATCAGGCGGCGCTCGACCTTGCCGGGATCGGGCCGGGGACTGCCGATCCCGCCGGCGGGACGATTTTGCGCGACGCATCGGGCGCGGCGGATGGAATGCTGATCGACAATGCGGTTGATCTCGTGGCGCGCAACATGCCCGCGCCCGATCGCGCCCTGAAGGAAAAGGCGCTGCGCGCGGCGCTCGCGCTCTATGCCCGCCGGGGCTGGACGGGGGCCCATGACATGGGTCTCGGCCTTGATGATCTCCCGATCCTCGTGGCGCTCGATGAGGGTGGGGACAATCCGCTGACCATCGACCTCTATGCAGCAGCCGACGATTTCGAAGCCGTATTCGCGCTCGGCCCAACCGGCCGACAGGGTGCGGGCTATGCGCTACGCGGCGTGAAATTCTATGTCGACGGGGCGCTCGGCTCGCGCGGGGCGGCATTGCTCGCCCCCTATGCGGATGCGCCGGGCTCTTCCGGATTACTGGTCAGCGAACCGGAAATGCTCGCTACGGCCTTCGCCAAAGCCCGCCTCGCGGGAATGCAGATCGCATTGCATGCGATAGGGGACCGCGCCAACCGGATCGCGCTCGATCTGTTCGAAAAGACCTTTGCCGATGCGCCGGAAGCCCGGCGTGCGGCGCGCTGGCGGGTCGAGCACGCCCAGATCATCGCGCCCGGGGACCTCGGCCGTTTCGCGCGATTGGGGGTGATCGCCTCCATGCAGCCTTCCCATGCGATTGGCGATCTCTATTTCGCGCCTGCCCGGCTCGGATCCGCCCGGCTGGCGGGGGCCTATGCCTGGAAGATTTTGGCGGATTCGGGAGCGATCATCGCCGGGGGTTCAGATGCGCCAGTGGAGAAGGGCGATCCGCTGGTCGAGTTCTACGCCGCCGCCTTTCGCCACGACCTTGAAGGAAAATCGGGCCCGGATTGGGGCCCGGAACAGGCATTGCCGCGCGCCGATGCACTGGCGCTCTTCACCACCAATGCGGCCTTTGCAAGCGGGCGCGAGACGCAGACCGGGGCCCTCGCTCCCGGCATGGTGGCGGATATCAGCGTCTTTTCCCGCGATCTCATGACCGCGCCCTTCGAGACAATCGTGAAAGCCGAAGCGCTGCTGACCGTGAGCGGCGGCCGCGTCACGCATAACAAGCTGGGGTAGCCGATGCGCAATTGTCCGGTTCTGATTTCCATTGTCATGGCGGCGGGTCTGGCGGGATGCGGCGGGACCGACCGCGACAATTCCGGCCGCGCGCAAAAGGACATTGCCACGATCGAACAGGCTTTTGCAGCCCGGGTGGCGATGGCGGGGGAGGGTGCCGGATTTGCCGATTTCCTCGATCCCGAAGAAGGCAAATTGTTTCGCAATTTACCGGCACCCGTGAAGGGGCAGGCAGCGATCCGTACCTTTTACGGTCCCCCGCGGGCGGGCGCGAAACTGACCTGGTCGCCAAGCGAGATCATCGCCGCAAAATCGGGCGAACTCGGGATCTCCTGGGGGCGCTGGCTCTATGAAATCCCGGGCGACGGGCAAAGCGTGCCGCCCCGGACCCAATCGGGCAGCTATGTCACGGTATGGCGCAAAAACGCCAAAGGCGAATGGAAGGGCCTGATCGATATTGGCCAGCCCGATGCTCCGCCGCCGGCTCCATTGGTGACACCGCCGCCGGCCCCGGGCCTGTTCCGTCCGTAAAAGCCGGCGTTTTTAGCAATTTGGCGTGCGGTTGGACAAAACCGGACTCCGGTTTTTCTGAGCGCGCTCTAGCTCACAGCGCTGACATAACGCGAGACGAGGCCGAGCGGGGCCGCCGTTGTCCGCTTCGAGACCCGGATGACAATCCGCGATTGCACATCGGCCACGAGGCCGGAGGCCAGCATCCGGTCGCGCAGAAAATCGTCATAAGCGTGCATATCGGTGGTCACGATGCGCAGAATATAGTCCATGGCACCGGTCACGGTCATGCAATCAACCACTTCCGGCCATTTCATGACCAATGCTTCGAATTTCTCCAGATTGTCGCGGGTCGGCATTTGCAGCTTCACCGAGGCCACAACCTCGAAGGTCAGGCCGAGCGCCTCGCGGTCGAGCAACGTCACCCGCCGGAGGATGATGCCCTGTTCCTCCAGTCGCTTGATCCGTCGCCAGCAGGGCGAGGAGGACAGACCGACCCGATCGGCGATATCGGCGACGGAAAGTGCGGCATCATTCTGGATGAGGTCGAGAATCTTGGCATCGATGGGATCGAGATCAGGGCGCAAGCCGGTCTCCTGTGGGATGATGTCGCCCCCCGGAAATTCCGCGGAGCCTGCAAGTCATTCGCGCGTCGAACATTCCGGCAAATTCGCCGATGGCGCAATGATGGTGCAATGCAGCAAGTTATAATAGCATAATTTTCTAACATTTCGTGGAATTAGGCAAGTGCTTTGGCGTGGGTGGCACCGGTTTTTCCGGAAGGAGACAAGCAATCTCCCTGGCGAGCGCAGATGGTGCGCCTCGAGGCTATGGCGATTCCTGCCTGAACTGGCTCGGCCCCGGTCCGGCACGCAGGTGATTGCATGTTCGTGTGAGCCCGAACCGGAAGATCAAACAGGAAGAAATTTCGGCCATGAAGCACCGTGAAATCACGCTCGAGGACAAATATTCGCTCGAGGAAGGTGAAACCTTCATCACGGGCGTGCAGGCGCTGGTCCGCCTGCCCCTGGAACAGGCGCGGCGCGATCGCGCCGCCGGCATCAACAGTGCGGGTTTCATCTCGGGCTATCGCGGCTCGCCGCTGGGTGGCTATGACCAGCAGATCCGCCGGGCCGGGAAATTCATGGCGGCGCATAATATCCATTTGCGTGAGGGTCTGAACGAGGATCTCGGTGCCACCGCGGTGTGGGGCTCCCAGCAGATCGGCCTGTTCGATGGTGCGCTGTATGATGGCGTGTTCGGTATCTGGTACGGCAAGGCCCCCGGGGTCGATCGGACGGGCGATGTGTTCAAGCATGCCAATTTCGCAGGCACCTCGCGCTTTGGCGGCGTTCTGGCCTTGGCCGGTGACGACCATAATTGCAAAAGCTCGACCCTGCCGTCGCAATCGGAATTTGCCTTTGCCGATGCCGAGATTCCGGTCCTCAACCCGGCCTCCATCCAGGACGTGCTGGATTACGGACTCATGGGGCTGGCGATGTCGCGCTTTTCGGGCGCATGGACCGGGCTGATCGCACTCGCCGACACGATGGATTCGGGCGCGGTGATTTCGGTGGATCGCCGGCGGTTTGAAATTCGCCTGCCCGAAGCGGTCCCTGACGTGCAAATCCGTCGCGCGGATGATCCCATGGCCAAGGAATGGCGTCTGCGGCGGCTGAAATTGCCGGCTGCCCAGGAATTTGTGCGGCTGAACGGGCTCGACCGGCCTCTGCTCGAGGCGAAGAACCGGAAGCTGGGGATCGTTGCGACCGGTCAGGCGGTGCGCGACATCTTCGAGGCGCTGGACGCCATCGGCGTAACACCGGCCGAGGCCGCCGATCTCGGCCTGAGCGTGTTCAAGGTCGCCATGCCCTGGCCGCTCGAGCCCCATGCCTTCCGGGCCTTTGCCGCCGGTCACGAGACCCTGCTGGTGATCGAGCACAAGCGTTCCCTGATCGAGGCCCAGGCCAAGGCGGTGCTCTATGGCATGCCCGATGCGCCGCGGATCATTGGCAAGCATGACGAGCAGGATGCGCCCTTGCTGTCGGATATCGGCTCGATCCCGATTGCCGCGATCGCCAAAGTGCTGTTCGAGCGTCTGCCCGACGGGCCGCATTCCGAACGCGCCCGCGCCTATTTTGCGCGGCTGGCCAAATCGGGCCTGTATGCCGCCAATGAGCACGCCGAAATCTATCGCAAGCCGCATTATTGCTCGGGCTGTCCGCATAATACTTCGACGGTCACGCCGGAAGGCTCGCGCGCGCTGGCCGGCATTGGCTGCCATTATATGGCAACCTTTATGGGCCGGGCGGACATGACCTCGCAAATGGGGGGCGAGGGCGTGGCATGGATCGGTCAGGCCCCCTTCACCAGCGAAAAACACGTCTTCGTCAATCTGGGCGACGGGACCTATTCGCATTCGGGCTCGCTGGCCATCCGCGCGGCGGTCGCCGGCAAGGCCCGGATCACCTACAAGATCCTCTATAATTCCGCGGTGGCGATGACCGGCGGCCAGGAAGTGGAGATGCAGGTCGCCCCGTGGGAGATCGCCCGCCAGTTGCGGGGCGAGGGGGTGGATACCATCTTCATCGTGGCCGACGATCTTGCCCGCTATCGTGGCGTGTCGCTGCCCCAGGGGGTGCAATTGCGCCATCGCCGCGATCTCGACGCCGTGCAGCGCCAGCTGCGCGAGGTCCCCGGGGTCTCGGTCCTCATCTATGACCAGATGTGTGCCACCGAAAAGCGCCGCAAGATCAAGCGCGGGCAGATGCAGGCGCGCGAACAGCGGGCCTTCATCAATTCCGACGTGTGCGAGGGCTGCGGCGATTGTTCGCGCGTGTCCAATTGCCTGTCGATCGAACCGCTGGAAACCGAACTCGGCCGCAAGCGCCAGATCAATCAGAGTTCCTGCAATCAGGATCTGCGCTGCGTAGACGGATTCTGCCCGTCTTTCGTCTCGGTCGGCGGAAGCATCAATGCCAAAACCCTGAAGCGTCGCCCTGATTTCGACGCCCAGCGTCTGCCCTTGCCGGAGCATTTCGCGATGCCCCGCGCCTATAATATCGTGTTTGCCGGGGTTGGCGGCACGGGGGTCACGACCATCGCCGCGATCATCGGCATGGCGGCCCATATCGATGGCCGCGCATCCTCGACACTCGACATGACCGGGCTCGCCCAAAAAGGCGGCGCGGTGACCAGCCATGTCCGCATCGCTGAAAATGCAGCCGATATTCGTTCGGGCCGGATTCCGGCGGCCTCGGCCGATGTGGTGGTGGCCTGCGATCTGGTGGTCGCAACGAGTGCGGAAGCCCTTGTGCTCTATGATTCCGGGCGCACCATGGCCTTCGGAAATTCCGACATCACCCCGACCGCGGAATTTGTGTTCGACCGCGCAAAGCGCTTCGACTCGCCCGATCTGCAAAAGCGCATCGGAACGGCGGTCCATGGTTTCGAGGTGATCGCGGCCGAGGCACTGGCCGCGGAATATCTCTATGACCAGGTCTATTCCAACATGATCATGCTGGGCTATGCGTGGCAAAAGGGAACCATCCCTGTGACCTTGCGTGCGCTCTATCGGGCGATCAAGCTCAATGGAGTGGCGGTCGAGGACAATATGACCGCCTTCGATCTGGGGCGGATTGCCGGAGCCGAGCCCCGTCGTCTGCGGGAGTTGCTGCCGCCACGCCAGGAAATCGCGGAACCGGGGCTCGATCATCTGATCGAGGACCGCGCCGAAAGACTCATCGGCTGGCAGGATGCGGCTTACGCCCAGCGCTTCCGCGATGTCGTGTCGCGGGTGCGCATCGCTGAATCACGCCTGCCGGGGGCGGGCGACGCCCTGTCGCGCGCCGTGGCACGCTATGCCTACAAGCTCATGGCCTATAAGGACGAATATGAGGTCGCGCGGCTGTATACCAATGGCAAATGGCGCGAGGACCTCGGCCGGACTTTTGCGGGCAAATATTCAATGACATTCCACATGGCACCGCCATTGTTTGCGCCGAAGGACAAGGGCACGGGCCATCCGCGCAAGATCACCCTGCCGGGCTGGCTGGCCTTGCCTGCCTTTCATATGCTCGCCCGGTTGAAATTCCTGCGCCAGCACCGCTTCGATCCCTTTGGCTGGACCAGCGAACGCAGGGCCGAGCGTGCCTTGCGCGATGATTATCTGCGCCTGATGGAGGAAATCGCGGATCATCTCAGTCCGACGAATGCAGCGATCGCGCTGAAGCTCGCCGCAATCCCGGATTCCATCCGCGGCTATGGGCATGTCAAGGAAGCCTCGATGAAAGAGGTCGTCGGGATTCGTGACCGTCTGCTCGCTACGTTCCGCAAGAAGGGCGAAAAGGCCGGCCAGGATTCTGAAAAGGCCGAAGCCATCGCGGGATAGCGTGTTTTCAACAAATGTAGTCGCAGTTTTGTGTCGGTAAGCGCGCTAATTCGATAGTTTGGACCGCTTTCAGGGCGGAAGACTGGCGTCCCGTTTCCTGAAGGCGGTCTATTCCGCTGACGGGCCCAGTGGCGCTGGCCCAAGGGTAACCCGAATCATTGCGCGGGGGGAGCATCCGGCTGGCGCTCGGGGGCGGTATCGGCAAAGGCCGGAAGGGACAGACAGGCCGCTTCTACTTCGCCCAGCAGCGGGAAGGGCGCGAGGTCGAGTTGGAAGCGCCGGGCATTGTAAAGCTGCGGGATCAGGCAGATTTCCGCAAACCCCGGGGCCTCGCCAAAGATAAAACCGGATTGGTACCCGCGCCGGCGCAAATTCTCCTCCAGCGGGCCGAGGCCAATCCGCAGCCATTCCTGACACCAGGCGCTGATCGCGGCGTCGTCGGCCATAAATTGCCGGCGCAGAAAAGAGAGCACGCTGACATTGTTGAGCGGATGGATGTCGCAGGCAATGGACAGGGCGAAGGCGCGGGCCGCGGCGCGCCCGGTGGGATCGGCCGGCAAAAAGGCAGGCCGCGGCCGGATTTCGTCCAGCCATTCAAGGATGGCGAGCGATTGGGTGAGCAGAACCGGCGGATCCTGCGCGAGGACCAAAGCGGGCACCCGCCCCTGGGGATTGATCGCCCGCCAGGCCTCGCCCGATTGCTCGCTTATCGCGGGGGCGAGATTGACCGCAATCCGGGAAAACCCCTCAGGCCCGGCAAATCCTCCCGCGCCCGGAAATCCCTTGAGTGCCAGCCCGATGCGCACACGCCAGCCCGCCGAAGACCGCCAATAATCGTAAAACAATCCCTGCGACATGATCGGCTCCCTGTTGCGTGTTTTTGCAAAAACCTTTGCCCTGTGTGGCGTTGAAGCCCACGCTATTTGCAACGACTTTGCAAGATGGAGCGTTTAGCCTCATATCGGGAATTGGCTCAATCGCTGTGCCCGGCCGCCCGAAACCACCAGAGAGTTCCATGTCTGATCATCCCGCGACATCCCAAACCCTTACCCCGCGCGGGGCTGGCATTCTCGCTGAACCCGAGGCGGAGTTCGGACCCGATTTCGTGGTCCCCCAGCATTGGGACCGCTATAGTCCGGAAGAACACGCCGTGTGGGATCGGCTCTATCGACGGCAGGCGGAATTGCTACCGGGGCGCGCGGCCCCGGAATTTCTGGCGGGGCTTGCGGCGCTCAATCTCAATCGCGGCGGGATTCCCGATTTTGAGGCCATCAACCGCGATTTGCAGGCGCTGACCGGCTGGAGCGTGGTCGCGGTGCCCTGCCTCGTACCGGACGCGATTTTTTTCGAGCATCTCGCCAATCGCCGCTTTCCGGCCGGCCGGTTCATCCGCAAGCCGCAGGAACTGGATTATATCGAGGAGCCGGATGTCTTTCATGACGTGTTCGGCCATGTGCCCATGCTGACCAATCCGGTCTTCGCCGATTATATGGAGGCCTATGGCAAAGGCGGCCTGCGGTCGCTGGGCTTTGATGCGCTGCCCAATCTCGCACGGCTTTATTGGTACACGGTGGAGTTCGGCCTGATCAACCGGCCCGAAGGCCTGCGCATTTATGGTGCGGGGATCGCATCGAGCCATGCTGAAAGCATTTTTGCGCTGGAAAATTCATCGCCCAACCGCATGCATTTCCAGCTCGAACGCGTGATGCGTACCCGCTACCGGATCGATGATTTCCAGCAAAATTATTTTGTCATCGACAGTTTCGAGGAATTGTTCGACGCGACCTATCAGGATTTTGCGGCGCTCTATGCGCGTCTGCCAGGGCTTGCCACATTCGCACCCGAGCAGATCGTGCCCGGGGACCGGCTCTATCAGCACGGCGACCAGGCCTATGCCAATTCAGGCGGGCGGTTCGGGAATGAAGGCAAAAGCACCAGCCCCGTTTGAGCTTGCCCCAACCTTCGGAACGAATGGGCATAGCCATCGCGGACAGGCCGGGGCCGGTTGTGGTCGGGAAAGTCTCAGAAATTTCGCGGGTCGATCCGGTATTGGCGCGCGCAAAATTCGCATTTGGCATGAATCGTACCGTCTTCGGTCAGGGATTCGGCGATTTCATCGGCCGTGAAACGCGACAGAATGGCGCTGAGCCGGGCTTCGTTGCACGAACAGGCCTCCACCAATATCCGCGGCGGAAACAGCGCAATTCCTTCCTCATGGAACAGGCGGAACAACAAATCCCCGGGTGACACAGCGGGATCGACCAGTTCGGCGTCGCTGAGGGTCGAGAACAGGATGCCAATCCGGTTCCAGTCTTCCGAATCATCGGGGCGCGCTGCATCTCCGGCAAAGCGTTGAACCAGAATTCCGGCGGCGCGCCAGCTTTCGAGCCCGTTTTCGTCCACGAGCCGGGCCGAGGCGATGCGTAACAGCGCCTCCTGCTGCACGCTGCGGGCAAAGAAGCCGACCATGCATTCATCGAGGCGCGCACCTTCAAGCGGCGTCACACTCTGATAAAGCTCCGTGTCGGGACCCTGATCGATGGTCAGGCTCATCAGGCCCTGCCCGGTCAGACTGTCGAGCGCCGGGCGCCGGCCGATTTCGGGAACCGGCAGTCGGGCGAGATCTGGCGTGCGCACATAGATGCGCAGGCTGGCAGGCATGATTTCGGGCGCGAGTTTCTCCGACGCAAATTCCGCGATCATCATTGGCACCGGGCCATCGCCCTGGGCCTGGAGGATCAGGCGCCCCTCGAATTTGAGCGCTGCCCCCAGCAGCGCCGCCAGCACCAGTGCTTCGGCCGCGAGGCTCGCGACGACCGGGGGCAGATCATGGCGTTGCAGGATGGGATCGAGGCTGGCAATGCCCAGCCGCGCGGCCTGGCCATGGGCTGACGCTGCATCTTCTCCACCGAGCGTGAACGCGCCGACGAAATCCCCGCTCTGCCATGTTTCGTGCCCGGCTTCCGACGCGTCGCCGTTTTCGGGCCTTGCACGCCAGAAGGCGGGCAGTTCGGGTGGCACTTCGGGTGGGAGTGAATCGCTCATGCCGGCCCCGCGCCAAAACACCATAAGAGGATCGCCTTCTGGGCATGGATGCGGTTTTCTGCTTCCTGCCAGACGCGCGATTGCGGGCCGTCGATCACTACGGCGCTGACTTCCTCGCCCCGCATGGCCGGAAGGCAATGCAGAAAAATGGCGCGCGTCGCGGCAATCGCCATCAGGTTTTCATTTACCTGAAAAGGCGGAAACACCGTGCGGCGCCTGTCGCTGTCCGAATCGCCCATGCTGACCCAGACATCGGTGAAGACGGCATCCGCGCCGGTGGCCGCCGCCGCTGTGTCATGGAAAATCTCGATCCTTCCCCCGGCGCCGCGCGCTTTCGCAAGATCCCGGGGCTCCGGGCCATATTCTTCCGGGCAAGCGAGCGTGAGCGTGAGTTTCAATATGCCAGCGGCCTCCAGCAGGGAACGCGCCACATTGTTGAAATCCCCGATCCAGGCGAGTTTCAGCCCATCGAGCGCCCCGAAACATTCCGTCAGCGTCAGCAGATCGGCCATGATCTGGCAGGGATGGGTATGGTCGGTCAGTCCGTTGATGGTCGGGATGGAAGCGGCCGAGGCAAACCGGGTCAGGCTCTCATGTCGGAGCGCCCGGATGGCGACTGCATCCACATAATGGGACAGGACGCGCGCGGTGTCCTCGATCGGCTCCCCGCGCCCCAATTGCAGATCGGCCGCATTGAGAATGATCGGCGCGCCGCCCAATTGGCGCATTGCGAGGTCGAAAGACAAGCGGGTCCGGGTCGAGTTCTTCTCGAAGATCGCTGCGAGCGCGCGCCCTTCGAGCGGCCGGTCGTCGTCGGGGGCCGCAGCCGGTCGACCAATGCGGGCCGATTTGCGGCGCAGGGCTTCGGCGAGAATCCATTCGAGCGCCGCGGCGCTCATCGCGCCAATATCGATAAAATGCCGCAAAGCGGGTCTCTTTCCGTCTTTAATTCTGGATCCGGGGCCTCAGGCCGCGCGTGCTGCCGCAATCGTGCCGAGCGCCAGGTCGAGCTTTTCCACCGCTTCCTGCACCTCGGCCGGGCCGATGATCAGCGGTGGCGCAAGGCGCAAGGTGTTCTCGCCCGCCACACCGACCAGCAATTTCTCGGCCCGCGCGGCGATCTGTACCGGTTTCGGGTCGATGGCGAGGCGCAGGCCCCGCAACAATCCCTTGCCACGGGTTTCCAGAACCAGATCGGGAAAGCGCGCTTTCAGTCCCTCGAGGCTCTGGCCGAGCCGGCTGCTCATCTCCCGCACATGGGCGAGGAATTCCGGGCGGGTGATTTCCGTCCATACCGCCAGGCCCACCGCCATGGCCAGCGCATTGCCGCCAAAGGTCGAGCCATGCGAGCCGACCGCCATGCCGGCGCTGGCACGGTGGGTGGCAAGGCAGGCCCCCATCGGAAAGCCTGCACCTACGCCCTTGGCGATAGCCATGATGTCGGGCGTAATTCCGGCCCATTCATGGGCAAAGAGCTTGCCGGTACGCCCGGCCCCGCATTGAACCTCGTCAAAGATCAGGAAAATCCCGGCTTCGTCGCATATTTGGCGCAGGTCGCGGAGGAAATCTTCCGGCAAGGCCCGGCATCCGCCCTCGCCCTGCACGGGTTCGATGATCAGTGCTGCTGTCTCAGGCGTTATCGCGGCACGAATGGCCTCAAGATCACCGTAAGGCAGATGGCGGAAGCCCGGCAAAGCCGGACCAAAGCCTTCGAGATATTTGGGATTGCCAGCCGCATTGATCGCACCCAGCGAACGGCCATGGAAGGAGCCCTCGAAGCCAAGAAAGCCGAGCCGTTCCGGGTGGCCCGCGGAATAATGTGCCTTGCGCGCCATTTTCAGGGCGCATTCAATGGCTTCCGTGCCGGAATTGGTGAAGAACACCACATCGGCAAAACTGTCGGCCACATATCGGCGTGCCAGTTCTTCCTGGCCCGGAATGCGGAACATGTTCGACAGATGCCAGATCCGGTCGGCCTGGGCCTTGAGCGCGCCGACCGCCGCCGGATGCGAATAGCCGAGCGCATTCACCGCGATCCCGGCGATGAAATCGAGATGGCGCGAGCCGTCCTCGGCGATGAGATGCGCCCCTTCGCCATGGGTGAAGACGATTTCCGGCGGCGCGTAAACCGGCAGAATGGCCGAGCGATCTGGACTCATTTTCTGTTCCTTCGGGGGCGCGACACCACCATCACACCCAGCCTCCCACCCGGAATGACTACGTCCGGTTGGCAGAAAACGCAATGCACCGGCGCGCTCTGCGTGAAGACGATTTCTGTCGCAGCCAGGCAGTCCCGGGGCCGGGAATTTACTCCCAAGGCGGGGACAGGGATCAGGGACGAGTCAGAAATGCGTGCATATTGTCATTGGTGAGCCGGCTCAGCCCGTTTTTCAGCTGAAACCGGTAGCCGGTCGATTTGGCCATGCGCTCAAGTCCCCTGACGTCGAAATAGTTCAGATGATCGGGAAAGCGAAACCCGCACCAGTCAACACCGCGTATCATCCGGTTCAGGGTACCGAAATTGGGGACCTTGACATAAACAACGCCGCCAGGTCGCAATTTGTCATGGAGCGCGCGTAACACCTCTCGCGGATGGCTTTCATGTTCGAGGTAAGAGCGCATGATGACACCGTCAAAGAAGCCATCGGCAAATTGTGTCAACCCTTCGATGGTCGGCGCATGTATGACGTGACCGCCCTTGTGGCGCATCAGCTTGTCGCTCGCCGCGGCGGCTTCCTTGCCGATTTCAATCCCAAAGGGCGTGAACTGGTCGGGAACGCGATTGACCGCGCCGCACCCCACATCGAGGACCCGCCCCGACGTGATTTTTGTGGAAATATAGGCCCATTCATTGTCCCGCAGGATATGGAGCCTCCAGCGCAGCTTGCGGTCAAGCCAGCTGACGATTGGCTGGGACTGCCTGCGTCGGCGTTTTTCCTTCTCGAATTGTTTGGTCCAGGCAAGGTCCTCGGACAAGGCCGCGTAGACCGGGGCCTCGCTTAAATAGACAAATTCGCACAGCGTGCAGGAAACAATATTCCACTCGGCATGGCTGTATCGTTCCAGCGGTCGCTGGCTATTGGACCCGCAGGCCGGGCAGACCCGCAGGGCGCGCTGAATCATGACGTCGGTCATCGGCTTTCTCCGGGTATCGGCGGCGAATTGCCCGGCCGTCCAGAGCGTTACTGTCCCGATTAACCCCGCTCAAGTGCTGTGATCAGCCTACGGCCCACGAACGGGAATCCTGTCCACTGATTTGATTGAGCGCACGGTCGACAAACAAAGCCGATCTTTGCGAACGAACGCAATAACGCTCTGGCCCTTGACCCGCGAACCCCGTTCACCGCGACAGGCGGCTGACCCGTTCGAGTTCGGCCTCGACCTTGGCTTCGACGATGGCTGGCAGATGTTCATCGAGCCATGCCTTCAGCATCGGCCGCAGCAATTCCTGGACCACCCCTTCGAGGGTCTGGTGCGGTGTATTGGACAGCGCCATGCTGCCCACGAGGCGTGAGATCGCACCGGCGGCGGCATTGGCCGCTGGCTCGCCGAGGAGGCCACTTCCCGCAACCCGGGGCCTTGCAGCGGCCATGGGCGGAGCTGCAGCCATGACCGGCACGGGTTCGGGCGCGGGCATTTCCGGTTCCCGCTCCATTACCATCAATTCGTCGCCTTCGCCTTCGGATTCGTTGCCGGAATCCCCGAACCCGTTTTCTGCAAAAGGATCTTCGTCCCTGGCGGGAGCCGGTTCAGGTTCCGCAACCCTGGTGAGCTCCAGAGCTGGTGCTGTTTCCTCGCCCTCGGGCGAGGAAATGATCCGCCGGATCGAGGCGAGGATTTCTTCCATCGTCGGTTCGTGCGGCGTTTCGCTAAGAGCCATGGCGGATATCCCGGAACCGGGGTCGCATCGACCCCAAGGAAAGCTGTGACACCGACATTATCAGATTCGCATGCCCGCAAAGCCCGGTTCAGGGGTTTTCCACAGGCTTCGCCGTGAGATCAGGCCGATTGTCTTCGGTCTTTGGCGGAGTGGTCCCGAGCCATCCTGCGCGCAGGCCAAGCTTCACGGCCTCGCCATAGGCGGCCTCGTCATAGATCGGGGTGTCGAGCCGCAGGTCCTCGGCGGTCAATTGTCCGGTCGAGGCGAGCAGCACATTCGCGGCCACATAGGCATTGCGATCGGCCTGAACCAGAGCCAGACGTGAATTCAGCAATTCCTGTTCGGCATCGAGCACGTCGAGCGTGGTACGCAAGCCGACCTGCAATTCCTGGCTGACGCCCTCGAAGGCGACTTCATTGGCCTTGACCTGCTGGCGCGAGCTTTCGATCTGGGCGAGGGACGACACGTAATTCGCCCAGGCGGAAGTCGCCTGTTGCACGACCTGGCGGCGCGCCACTTCCTCACGCGCCTTCGATTCCAGAACACCGATGCGGGCCTGCCGGGTGGCCGCGCGGGCGACCCCGCCATCGAACAGGGGCACGCTGAACGCACCACCAATCGAGGCCCCGCGGCTGAGGCTGGCGGTGGCGGAATTTCCGGGCGTGCCGCCGGCACGCGTTGTCAGTTCGCCACGATTCTGGTCGCGATTGATCGAGCCAGTGAGCGAGACCTGCGGCAGCAGCGCTGCACGCGCGACTTTCACCCCCTGTTCCTGGCCCTTGAGTGCGAAACGCGCCTGCAGCAGGGCCGGATTGGCTTCCTGGGCGACCGCGATCGCGTCATCAAGGGTTTTGGGCAGATTGGCGACCGGAGGTGGGGCCGCAAGTTCGCCCGGTCGGTTCCCGACAATCTGCTCATATTCGGATTTTGCGGTGTCGAGCTGGGCTTGCGCCGCTGCCAGTGCCGATTGGGCCCCCGAAAGCCGGGCTTCGGCCTGGGCAACATCGGTTCGGGTAATTTCACCAACCGTGAAGCGATCGCGCGCAGCCTGCAATTGTTTCGTGAGGACTTCGACATTATTGGCGCGGATCCGCAATTGCTCCTGATTGCTGCGCACATCCACGAAAGCGGTGACGACATCGAGCATCACGCTTTGTTCGACGGCCTCGAGACCGGCACGCGCGGCAAGGACCGCCGAGCGGGCCTGGCCCAATTGCCCGACATTCCGGCCGCTCGTCCACAAATCCTGGCGCAATGTAACGTCGAGCCCGTAATTATAGCCGCGGGTGGTGGAATCCGAGGTAAAGGGGACCCCGCCAAATACCCGCACGCCGGAACTTTCCTGGACCTGGCGCCCGGCATTGGCCCCGAATGTCAAAGTGGGCAGGAACGCCCCGCGCGCTCCCGCCAGCCGCTCGTCCACTCCGCGCGCGGATTCGCGCTCGGCTTCAAGGGTCGGGTTCGAGCCATAGGCAGTGATCATGGCCTCTTGCAGGGTTTGGCCATAGGCCAAAGCCGGCATGGCCGCCGCCGCCAAAAAAACAAGCTTCGCGCGCATTCGCCGCTTCTCCATCCTGACGGGTGCGTCATCACGCCCCGAACCGATCCCCAAACGCCCGCATTGGTCTCTGCGTCGTCAACGAATTTAAAATATAAAAACGGGTTTCTTTTCGAACCCTTGAATGAGTGAGGGTGCAGCGTCGAAAACCGTGCGAAACGCCGTCGCTGCCCCCGATTTCGTGTAGATGCGGGCCCGCCCGACCGGCCCATCGCGCACGACCATTCCCAGCCGCCCGCCTTCTGCCAGTGCGGCGAGCCATTCGTCAGGCACGAATTCCACCGCGCCATTGACGAGGATGGTGTCAAAGCTCCGGCCCGCGAGCGCTGTTCGTAAACTGGCATCGGCAAGGAATTCGGGTGGGACGAGCCCTTGAGCTTCAAACGCCCTTGCCGCGCGATCACTGGCGGTCGGGTGTTCGAGAACACTCACATTCTGGCCCATCATCGCCAGAACTGCCGCGCCATAGGAGGCACCGCCGGCGATTTCGAGTGCCCGCCCGCCTGTTCCAATGTCGAGCGACTGGAGCAGTTTCGCAAGGTCGCGCGGCTTCAGAAGTTTGCGTCCGGCGCTTTCGGCCTCGATCTCGGCATAAGCAAGGGGCACGAATCCGGGATCGACGAAGTTTTCACGTTTCAGGCTGCGCAAGGCGTGCTGAAGCCGCAAATCGGTCACGTCATTGACGCGCGCCTGACTGGCGGCCATTTGCGCGCGCTGCACTGCAAACAGGTCCCCGGGCATTGGCCGGTCGGAACCTGCCGCCCCTGCCTCACTATTTTCAATGGCTTGCGCGTTTTCCATATCGATTCCCGTTAAATCGTTTCGCTATCTAACGCAAGAGGCGGCGCTTGGCTAGTGGGTCCCATCTGGCAATTTCGATGCTTTTCGCCGGGCACTGCCTTCTGCTATCAGACCGCCTGGCGGAAAATGATGCCCGAATAATCAGGTGACGATAATGAAGGCATATCTTTCGGCGGTCAGCCTGGTGGTTCCCGATTACGACGCGGCGCTCGCATTTTATGTCACTGTCCTCGGCTTTGAGCTGCGCGAGGATACGCGCCTGTCGGCGACCAAACGCTGGGTGGTGGTGGCACCGCCCGGCACGGGGGCGTCGGGGTGTCAACTGGTGCTGGCCAAAGCCGCCAATGATTCCCAGCGACAGGCCATTGGCAATCAGACGGGTGGTCGCGTCTTTCTGTTCCTGACCACCGATGATTTTGATCGCGATCACGCGCGCCTCTCCGGGCTCGGCGTGCCATTTACAGCCGCGCCGCGCGATGAATCCTATGGCCGCGTTGCGGTATTTGTGGATCCCTTTGGCAATTTGTGGGATCTGATCGGTCCAGTGCCCGTCCGACCGGGGTGATCGTCACCGCCTTGTCGCGGGACCCGTGCAGCGCGCATCCGGCCTTGCACCTGTGCCCCGGCTTCGATAGATGTCTCGGTCCAACACCACGAATGATCGGGCAGGCACGGAATACGCCGCCCCGGTCTTCCGGCGGCCATGTGGCGGAGTGGTGACGCAGCGGTCTGCAAAACCGCGTACCCCGGTTCAATTCCGGGCGTGGCCTCCATTGTCCCTCCTTTTCCTGTTCGATCGCATCATCGCACTGACGGATTCGCGATGTCGGATCCGGGGATGCTGAAGCGAATCTTGTGCGCATGGCAGGAAGCGGAGGCGACAGTTCGGTCACGCCGGGGGCTCACAAATTTTGATCAGTTAGGTTGCCCTACATTGCCAGCATAAGTCACTGCAATTCGAATTTTATATAAAATATGCATATTAAAGTCAATTTAGTTGCCGTAAGTTAAAAAATCCCGCTTGCGAAGGCGGAGCCCGGGCGTTAAGCGAAAGTGATCTCTCGAACATCGCTCCGGGGAAATATTATGGCCGAGACCATGCTCAAATTCGTCTATAACGGGAAAGCTTACCCTGAAAAGCGGTTGGCCGAGATTCGCCGTGCCGATTTTGAGGGGATTTATCAGCCATTGGTGCGGGCGAAGGCCGAGGCCCAGGCCGCCCGATGCAGCCAATGCGGGGTGCCTTTCTGCCAAAGTGCCTGTCCGCTCGGCAATGACATTCCCGACTGGCTGATGCTGGCGGCCGAAGGGCGGCTCGAGGAGGCCTTTCGCAGCGCCGCCGCAACCAATCCGATGCCGGAAATTTGCGGCAGCATCTGCCCGCAGGACCGGTTATGCGAGGGCCATTGTGTCATCGAACAATCCGGGCATGGCGCGGTGACGATCGGAGCGATCGAGAAATTCCTGACCGAGGAGGCTTTTGCCCGGGGCTGGGCCGGGCCGGTGCCGGTGGGAAACTGGGGCATCGGGGAGCGCGCACCGGGGATCGGGATCATCGGCGCGGGTCCCGCCGGGCTTGCCGCGGCCGAAATGCTGCGCCGACAGGGTGTTGACGTGACCCTTTATGACCGCCATGACCGCGCCGGCGGCCTGATGGCCTATGGCATTCCCAATTTCAAGCTGGAAAAATCCCTGGTCGCCCGCCGGGTGGCGCGGCTCGAAGCTTCTGGCGTGCAGTTCCGGCAGAATTGCGATGTCGGCCGCGATATTTCCTTTGCCGAATTGCGCGCACGCCATGACGGGGTGCTGATTACGACCGGTGTCTACAAGGCGCGCGCGCTCGATTGCGGCAAGGATTCCGTTAAAAGCGTGCTTCCGGCGCTGGATTTCCTGATCGCCTCGCAGCGCGCGCGACCGGGTGCCGCCGACAAGCGCCTTTCGGCGTCGGGCAAAAGCGTGCTGGTGGTGGGCGGTGGCGACACGGCCATGGATTGCGTCCGCACCGCTTTGCGGCAGGACGCGCGCGAGGTGGTGTGCCTCTACCGCCGCGACCGGGCGGGCATGCCGGGCTCGCCGACCGAAGTCCGCCATGCCGAGGAGGAGGGGGCGCGCTTCCATTTCCTGCTCGCCCCGGCGGCGATCGAGGGCGACCGCCGCGCCGGTTTCCGGGTGATCGCCAACCGCATCAGGCTGCTCGATGCCGATGCCATGGGCCGCCGCATGATGGCACCGGTTCCGGGAGAGTTCGAAAATTTCGCGGCCGATCTGGTCATTTCCGCTTTGGGCTTCGAGCCGGAGGATCTGCCGGTTCTGTTCAACGAACCCGGGCTGAAAACCGCGCGCGATGGCCGGATCCGTGCGGGGGCGCGGGATTTCGCGACCAGCCTGCCGGGTGTGTTTGCAGCGGGCGATATCGTGCGCGGGGCATCCCTCGTCGTCTGGGCGCTGAAGGACGGGAAGGAGGCGGCGGGCGCGATCACGCATTTCCTTCGCTCGGCCCCGGAAACCCGGCGGGTGGTGGAACTCGCCGGTGCCTGAGGGGCATCATCGCTGACATCAGAAAACACGAAAACCGGGAACCCAATGCCCATTTCATCCAATGCCGAACCCGTTTCCGCGCAAGAATTCTGCGTCAATTACCCGGCCGAACGTGATCGGCTGGCTGCCGCGCTGGGCGAAGATGCGCTCACCGAACGCGATGCCTGCGGGGTGGGATTATTGGTCGCGATGGATGGCCAGCCGCGCCGCGAGATCGTGACGCTGGCGATCGGCGCGCTGAAATCGGTGTGGCATCGCGGGGCGGTCGATGCCGATGGCAAGACCGGCGACGGTGCGGGCATTCGCATCGACGTTCCCCAACCCTTTTTTGCCGAGGAGATCCGCCGCACCGGGCATGAGCCGCTTGCGGAGGCCCCGATCTGCGTAGGTCAGATCTTTCTGCCGCGCACCGATTTCGCCGCCGCCGAGGCCGCACGCACGATCGTGGAGAGCGAGATTCTCCGTGCCGGGCTTTACATTTATGGCTGGCGCCAAGTGCCGGTGGAGATTTCGGTGATCGGCGAGAAAGCCAATGCCACCCGGCCCGAGATCGAGCAGATCCTGTTTGCCGATCCGCGCGGGCGACCGACCGAGACCATCGAGCGCACCCTGTTTGTGGTCCGCCGGCGCATCGAAAGCCGGGTCCGAAAGGCAAATATTGCGTCCTTTTATATCTGCTCCTTTTCGTCGGAGACCCTGATCTATAAGGGGATGTTCCTCGCGGAACACATTGACAGCTTCTTCCCCGATCTTGCCGATCCGCGCTTCGTGTCGCGGGTGGCGATCTATCACCAGCGTTATTCCACCAACACCTTTCCGACCTGGCCATTGGCCCAGCCCTTCCGGATGCTCGCCCATAATGGCGAGATCAATACGCTGAAGGGCAATGTCAACTGGATGAAGAGCCACGAGATCCGCATGGTGTCGGAGGCTTTTTCCGACCTCATCGACGATCCCTTTCTTTCGAAAAGTGCGGCGGCCATTCCCGATCGTCTCGAATTGCTTCATGCCGAACTCAAGCCGATCATCCAGCCGGGCAGCTCGGATTCGGGCGCGCTCGACAATGTGTTCGAGCTTCTGGTCCGCGCGGGCCGCGCCGCGCCCATGGCCAAGGCGCTGCTGGTACCGGAAGCCGCGATGCAGGATCCCCATACGAAGCCCGCCCATCGCGCCTTTTACGCCTATTGCAATTCGGTGATGGAGCCGTGGGACGGGCCGGCGGCGTTGGCGATGTTTGACGGGCGCTGGGCGGTGGCCGGGCTCGATCGCAATGGTCTGCGGCCGATGCGCTACGCGCTCACGGCTGATGGCGTGCTGGCCGTGGGGTCGGAAGCGGGCATGTGCGCGCTGGCCGAGGAACGGATCGTGGAAAAAGGGCGCGTCCCGCCCGGCCGCATGATCGCCGTCGATCTCGCTGCGGGGAAATTCCACCGGTCGGAAGAGCTGGTCGACCAATTGGCCGCCCAGCATCCCTATGAAAAATGGCTCGAAAATGTCGTGGAACTCGAACCGCTCATTCTTTATGGGCCCGAGCCGATGGTCGCGACCCCGCCCGAGGACCTGCTGCGCCGGCAATATGCGGCGGGCCTCAGCCTCGAAACGCTGGAACTGATCCTCGCGCCCATGGCCAAAGAGGGAAAGGAAGCGGTGGGGTCCATGGGCGATGACAGCCCGCTCGCCGTGCTGAGCGATCATTACCGCCCGCTGACCCATTATTTCCGCCAGAATTTCAGCCAGGTCACCAATCCGCCGATCGATTCCCTGCGCGAGGCGCGGGTGATGAGCCTGCGGACCCGGTTCAAGAATCTCGGCAATATTCTTGCCCAGGACGAGACCCAGACCAATGTCTTCCTGCTGGAAAGCCCCTTTCTGACCAATGGCATGTATGAACGCATGCTCGAGGTGATGGGCGAGAATGCGGCGGTTATCGATGCGACCTTTGCTCCCCCGGGCAATGGCCGGACGCCGGGCGAGGCCCTGCGTGCGCGGCTCGACGACATCCGCCGCGAAGCCGAATTCGCGGTGGCCGAAGGCAAGAGCCATATCGTGCTGACCGATGAACATGTCGGGCCGGACCGACCGGCCATTCCGATGCCTCTGGCGCTGGGGGGCGTGCACAATCATCTGGTGGGCAAGGGCCTGCGCAGTTTCTGCTCCATCACTGTGCGCTCGGCCGAAGCGCTCGATCCGCATTCCTTTGCCGTGCTGATCGGGCTGGGTGCGACGACGGTCAATCCCTGGCTCGCGCTCGACAGCCTGTGGGACCGGCTGGAGCGCGGCCTGTTTGGCACGCTCACCTTGCGCGAGATCGGGCTCAATTACAAAAAGGCACTCGAACAGGGGCTGCTCAAGATCCTCTCGAAAATGGGGATAGCAGTCGTCTCCTCCTATCGCGGGGCCTGTTTGTTCGAGGCCCTCGGCCTGTCGCGTGCGCTGGTCGACGAGTTCTTCCCCGGCATGACCAGCCGGATTTCCGGCCTCGGGCTCGAGGGTGTAGCGCGTGAGGCACTCGAACAGCACCGCAAGGCATTCGACCCCGGGATCACGCGACTGCCGGTGGGGGGATTTTACCGCATCCGTGCGGCGAGCGAGCCCCATGCGCTCGACGGTCCGCTCATCCATCTCCTGCAGGAGGCCTGCAATCGCGGCGATCATGCTTTGTTCCGGCGTTATGCGGAGGCGAGCAACCACCGCGCTCAGCCGATCTATCTCCGCGATCTGCTGGAATTCCGGACGAATGGGGCCGAAATCGCGGTGAGCGATGTTGAATCGGTCAATTCCATCCGCCGGCGCTTCCTGACGCCCGGAATGTCGCTCGGGGCATTGTCGGAAATCGCCCATCGCACGCTCAATATTGCCATGAACCGGATCGGGGCGAAATCGGTATCGGGCGAGGGCGGCGAGGATCGTCGCCGCTATCAGCCGATGGAGAATGGCGACAATGCCAATTCGGCGGTCAAGCAGATTGCCTCGGGACGCTTCGGGGTCAGTGCCGAATATCTCAACCAGTGCCGGGAAATCGAGATCAAGATCGCCCAGGGGGCCAAGCCCGGCGAAGGCGGTCAATTGCCGGGCTTCAAGGTGACGGAAGCAATCGCGCGCTTCCGCAATGCGATTCCGGGCGTGACCCTGATCTCGCCGCCACCCCATCACGACATCTATTCGATCGAAGACCTCGCCCAGCTCATATTTGATCTCAAACAGATCAATCCGGATGCCCGCATCGGCGTCAAGCTCGTGGCGCAATCGGGGGTGGGAACGGTGGCGGCGGGCGTGGCCAAAGCGGGGGCGGATGTCATCCTCATCGCCGGCCATGTCGGAGGCACCGGGGCGAGCGCGCAAAGCTCGATCAAGCATGCCGGGATTCCATGGGAAATGGGTCTGTCCGAGGCCCATCAGGTGCTGACCCTCAATGGCTTGCGCGACCGGGTGGTGCTGCGCACCGATGGCGGCCTGCGTACCGGACGCGATATCGTGATCGCAGCTTTGCTGGGGGCCGAGGAATTCGGGATCGGCACGGCATCGCTGATCGCCATGGGCTGCCTCATGGTGCGGCAATGCCATTCCAACACCTGTCCCGTCGGCGTGTGTACCCAGGACGAGGCGTTGATCGCGCGCTTTTCCGGAACCCCGGAAAAAGTGGTCAATCTCATGACCCTGATCGCGGAGAATGTCCGCGAAACGCTGGCCGGGCTGGGCCTTCGGACCCTCGATGAGGCGGTAGGACGCACGGATCTGTTGTTCCAGAAATCCCGCGGAGCAGCCCATCTCGATGATCTCGACCTCAACCCGCTGCTCGTGCGGGTGCATGGCACGGGCGCACGGGTGCCAACGGATGCCAAAAGCCGCAACCCGGTGGGGCGCACGCTGGATGAGCAGATTCTGGCCGACGCGCCCGGATTTTTTGAGCGCGGGGAGCGCGCCTCGCTTCATTATTCCGTGCGCAATACCGATCGCACGATCGGGGCGCGCGCATCATCGGCCATAGTGCGCAAATGGGGGCCCGACGGGCTTTCCGATGGCCGGCTGCATGTCCGGCTGACCGGCTCGGCCGGGCAATCGCTGGGGGCATGGGGCATGAAGGGGCTTGAACTCGCACTTGAAGGCGAGGCCAATGATTATGTCGGCAAAGGTTTGTCGGGTGCCGTGATTTCGGTTCGCGAATCGGCCGCTTTCCGGGCGTCCGCTGCGGGGCGGGGCGGAGGCGATCGTGGTGTAACCCTGATCGGGAACACGGCGCTCTTTGGTGCGATTTCAGGCGCGCTCTTCGTCGCCGGGGAAGCAGGCGAGCGTTTCGGCGTCCGCAATTCCGGGGCCGATGCAGTAATCGAGGGCTGTGGGGCCAATGGCTGCGAATATATGACCGGCGGTCTGGTGGTCATTCTCGGTCCGGTCGGGCCCAATTTCGCGGCCGGGATGACCGGAGGCGTTGCACTGATCCATGACCCGGCGGGGATTGCGGCGCATAAGATCAATCAGGAGAGTGTGTTCCTGCAATATCTTGATGTTTCGGACGCGGGTGATTTCGGACCGGAGACGCGCTTTGCTGCCGCCGCCGAATCCGGAACCGGAACTGCAAATCAGTCTCCAGAAGCTGCCGGTGCGCGACTTGCCGCACGTTTGCATGCGCTGCTCACCGGGCATCTGGAGAAAACCGGTTCGGTCGTGGCCGCACGCCTGCTCGCCGATTGGCCGGGGTCCTGCGCACAATTCCTCGCGATGATCCCAAAAGAAAGTGCGAAAATGTTGGGGTACACAGGACCCTTGGAAAGCAAGTTACCGATTCCAAAAACAGCAATTATGGGGAATTGATCCAGAGCGGTTTTGATTAAATTCTCGTATTATAAATGTTGAGCAGGCATTGTTTTTCATATTACTGTCTTATTTATTATATAAATATACTGACATTGTACAAAACTAGATTTATGCTTGCCAGGTGCAGAATTGATTTTGTTGCGCGCGGCCCTGTTTGTCGGTTGTGACTGGATTTACGTCAATTGCCTTTATGGACAGACCGGGCTCTGGCGTCCAGACTGTCGTCAATGATCTCAGCGGTGAATATCAGGCATCGGTGGGGGAAATGCCCATTGCGGGACAAACCCATGCGGGAGGACGAGATATCCTGAATTGAAGACGAATGAGCAAGGTTTTCAATGATCTGCATTCGTGCAGGTAGAATCCCTGCGTTGAGCGGGGGAGCGCGGCTCACACCCCCTCGCCGTGAAATCATGTTTGCTGATCCGGTTCGAGGCCTAATCTGGTGTCAGGCAAACAGGGCACTCGGGATCCGGACGCAAGCGGGCAATGTGCGTCTCCATACTCAACGCATTGAGAAACATCACACGGCCAATCAGGCTTTCGCCGGCACCGGTGACGAGCTTTATGGCCTCGAGCGCCATCAGGGTTCCGATCACGCCGGTCAGCGCCCCCACCACGCCGTCACGCGCGCAGAATTCGGCCTCTTCGGGAATTTCCGGAACAAGGCATTGATAGCAGGGTGATCTTTCTTCCCCGCGAGGCAAAGCCCGCCCGGACGCGAAAGTGGCGATCTGGCCGTCCCATCTTCCGACCGCTCCCGAGACAAGAATTTTTCCCAACCGGTGGGCAGCGGCGTTGACCACATGGCGCGTCGCGAAAGTGTCGCTGCCATCGAGGACGAGATCGCAATCACCAAGCAAGTCGGCCGCGTTGCTGTCGTCGAGAGCGCTTGCATGGGCTTCGATCATCAGTGTCGGATTGAGTGCGCGCGCCGCTTCGGCCGAGATCTGCGCCTTTTCCGCACCGATATCGGCAGTGCGATAGATCACCTGGCGCTGGAGATTGGACAGGCTGACCCGGTCAGGATCGATGACCCGGATGAAGCCGATGCCGGCCGCCGCGAGATAAAGCAGTGCCGGGGCTCCGAGCCCGCCCGCGCCCACCAGCGCGATCCGCGCCGCGGCGAGCTTTTTCTGTCCCGGCCCGCCGATCTCTTTCAGCAGCAGATGGCGGGAATAGCGCTCGACATAATCATTGGACAAGTGTGACACCAGCTCTCATCATGACCCCTCCCATCGATACAATTCCGGAAAGCGATACCGGACATGGTCCATTCTCAGGAAATTGAAAAGATCGCACGGACCGTGCATGAAGCATTGCGCGCATGGGCCGCGGCCAATGGGCAGGTGCCGTATCCTGCCTGGCGCAGGGCACCAAAATGGATGAAGGATTCCTCGATCGAGAGCGTTCGCTACGTCCTCGAAAACCCGAAAGCTCAGGCGTCGGCCCAGCATGATCAATGGATGGCACAAAAAATCCGGGACGGTTGGAGATTCGGTGAAGTCAAGGATGCGGATAAAAAAACCCACCCCCTGCTGATTCCATATGAACAATTGCCTGAAATTGAGCGCAAGAAGGATGCATTGTTGAACGCAACAGTACTGGCACTCGCGTGAACACAAGAACACAACGCGGTTATTTTCCTGCTTTTTCCCCTCGTGGCTTGTTTTCATGCAAGGCCTTGTCGAGGGTCCTGATCGAGTCGAAATCATATTTCTGCGTATCTGAGTCCAGCGCGGCAAAATCGACGAGATCGGGATGGACCCGGTTGGCATTGTCCCGCACCACACCATGGCGCCAGCCATTCCAGCGCCGTTCGGCATTCCAGCGCACATGTTCGAGTTCTGCGAGTTTCGGGTGCAGGTCTTCGGTCACCAGGGAGATAT
This sequence comes from Hyphomonadaceae bacterium, assembly GCA_021731815.1. Classification (GTDB taxonomy): domain Bacteria; phylum Pseudomonadota; class Alphaproteobacteria; order Caulobacterales; family Aquidulcibacteraceae; genus JAKFWO01. The sequence goes on from JAKFWO010000048.1 coordinate 28,486, forward strand.
CCTGCGGCAATTTCGGCAGATCTGGTTTTCCCCGCCACAGGGTCGGGTCGACGCCCGCGAAAGCCAGCTTGGCGGGGATATGTTTCACGACCGACCGATTGGAAATTCGATAAGTTTCTTTGAGCCTCGCCCATTCCTCGACCGCCGCTTTCCTGCCTGACGGCCCCCCCATCGGAGGTGTCGATCTCAGATATTGATAGTGATAGTCGCGGGCGGTGGCGTCTGCCGGGTGCTCGCCGAACGCAAACTCCGCAATCATCCGCCCGAAAGCGCCGCCGAAAGTCCCAAAGGGAATGATTCCGTCTTCGGGCACCGGGTCCATTGTCCGGTTTTGGGGATTCACTCCGGCGTCAACCCGGCTGAAGGCATTGGCCGCGGCCGACAACCAGACATGAATTGGGGTTGTGGCTGCGTTGAGATTACGCAATTGTGCCCGGACCCGCTCGAGGGTGCGCAGGGATTCATCTTCGTCCTCGAGACAGATATAAACCGCCCCCGGGCCCCGACTGACCAGGGAATTCACTGCGGCTCCGAGTCCGGTTTCTGCCGTCTGTTCGGAGAAGGGTTCGATCGCGCAGGTCTGCCCGATCTCGGGCACATGGGTGTTGAGGGCGCGGATGAGGCCATCCGCCCCGGAGCCAACCAGCGAAATCCGGGGAAGCGCGTGTGCGCTCACCACGCAATTCACTGCCAGATCCCAGATGACGGCTTCGGCGAGAGGACCGGTCCCCACAATGAGTGCAGCCAATTGCGGGCGGAATTTCTGTCCCTCGTCAAGGAAAGGCGGATGGGTGATGTGATGGGCGCGTATCGCGAGCCGTGGTAGCGACTCTACAGTAAAGGTCGCCACCTCCAGCCGATCGAGCCAGGCACTCGCCGATAAATGATCGGAAACCAGCGCGAAAATCCGGGCATGAGGCTCGAGCAGATGCAGGTCCATTGCGTGCTGAAGGGTTTCAGCATCGGACTTTTCCATGATGAACGCGTGGGTCGCACCCACGCCATATTCCCGAATAAAGTCGCCCTTGCGGTCGATATCCTCCCACGGCAGCGTCGTTAACTTACCTGATTTGTTAAACCCGTCGGCCCCCAGATGCAGCACGCATTTCCCGCGCTGGCTGGCAAATTCGGCGATCGCTTCGGCGAGCGGATGCCCGCCAATGACCAGCCCGATTCGTCGGCTGGCGCGCGCCCGCAGACGGATGATCATATCCCCGACGGCCAATAGCACTGCCCAGGCCGCCAGCAGCAAGGCGGTGACAAATCCCAGCCAGCGCACAATATGCAGCATTGGCCGGTCAAGATCCCCGATATCGCGATAGGTCTCGCTGAGCCCGAACGCCATGAACGAGTAATACAGGGCATCGGAAAAGGATTTTCCGTAAATCATCCATTCCCGGGTGCCGAGCACAAGCGTGCCCAGGGCTCCCAGCATCGCCAGAAAGAACAGTCTCCTTGGCAGGCTTTTTCGGCTCTGGTTCATTGCGGGATTTCCAGCAGCGTGGAGAAAACAATCCGATCAAGGTCGCAGCGCGGCTGCGATGCGGCGGGTCCTTTTTACAATCCCTCGAACAGAGCCGACGAGATATAACGCTCCGCGAAGCTTGGCACAATAACCACGATCCGCTTGCCCGCCATTTCCGGTCGCTGTCCGACTCTTACCGCCGCCCACAGGGCGGCCCCGGTGGAGATTCCGCCGGGCAGGCCCTCGATCCGCGCCGCCTCTCGTGCCATGGCAATGGCTTCTGCCTGCGGACAGCGGATAATCTCGTCATAGATGGCGATATCGAGGATCTCGGGCACGAAGCCCGCCCCGATCCCCTGGATCTTGTGCGGTCCGGGCGTTCCGCCTGACAGGATCGGGCTCTCATCGGGCTCGACTGCGACGATTCGCAATTCCGGCAGGCGTGGTTTCAGCGTCTGGCCCACACCGGTGATGGTCCCGCCCGTTCCGATCCCCGCGATGAAGACATCGAGCCTGCCGCCGGTATCGTTCCAGATTTCCTCGGCCGTGGTGCGGCGATGAATGTCGGGATTGGCGGGATTGGCAAATTGCTGGGGCATGACCGCCCCCGGTGTTTCGGCAAGCAACGCCTGGGCGCGCTCGACCGCGCCCTTCATGCCGAGGGCGGCCGGGGTCAGCACCAGTTCCGCCCCGAACAGAGCCAGCATCTTGCGGCGCTCGATCGACACCGATTCGGGCATGGTAATGATCAGGCGATAGCCGCGCGCGGCGGCCGCAAAGGCCAGGCCAATCCCGGTATTGCCCGATGTGGGCTCGATCATCACGCCGCCAGGCTGAAGCTGGCCGGTGGCCTCGAGCATGTCGATCATCGCTACGCCGATCCGGTCCTTGACCGAGGCAATCGGATTGAAAAATTCGAGCTTGGCAAGGATTTCGGCACCCGATCCTTTGGCCCGTTCAAGGCGATTCAGGCGGACCAGCGGCGTATCGCCAATGGTTTCCTCGATCGATTGATAGAGATGGCCGCGGCCGGGCTTGCCATGGGGGATCACGGGATTCTCCTGAAAACGGCTTGGGTCCTGATCAGAGGGCGGGGACAGGATCCGGGGGCCGAACCAATATTGTTATCCGAGGATCAGATAATCGACGGCGATGCCAGCGTCACGTCGAAAATCCCCTGGTGCTAACAGGTCGCGACGGCCTTACCCCACCTCGACCACGATCTTGCCGAGTGCGCGGCGCTCGGCCAATGCCCTGATGGCAGATCCGCCCTCGGCGAGGGAAAAGCGTGCCGAGACATGGGGCTTGATCTTTCCCGCGGCATAGAGATCCAGCAATTCGCGGACATAAAGGGCGTTCTGCGCCGGGTCGCGGGCGACGAATGCACCCCAGAACACGCCCATGACATTGCAACTTTTCAGCAAGGTGAGATTGAGCGGCAATTTGGGGATCCCGGCCGGGAAGCCGACGACCAGAAACCGGCCCTCCCACGCGATTGCGCGCAAGGCAGCCTCGGTATAATCGCCACCGACAGGATCATAGATGACATCTGCACCCGCCCCATTGGTCGCGGCCTTGATGGCATCGGTGAAGGCGCGGGCGTCCTCCTTGCCGAACGCGCCGGACGGATAGAGCACGCCCGCATCGGCACCCCTTGCGCGCGCGAGTTCGAGCTTTTCCGGGCTCGAGGCCGCCGCGATCACCCGCGCGCCCATTGCCTTGCCAAGCTCCACCGCCGCCAGCCCCACGCCGCCAGCCGCCCCGAGTACGAGAAGCTGCTCGCCCGCCTGAAGCTTTGCCCGGTCGCGCAGCGCATAATGAGACGTGCCATAGGTCATGATGAAGGCGGCCCCTTCGTCAAACCCCATGGAAGAGGGCATGGGAATAAGGCGCGCGGCATCGACCGCCACCAATTCCGCCATGGCACCCCAGCCGGTGGAGGCGATGACCCGGTCTCCGATCGTGAATCCCCCGACATCGGCCCCGATTGCGGTGATGATGCCCGCCAGTTCCCCGCCGGGCGCAAAGGGCCGCGCGGGCTTGAACTGGTATTTGTCCTCGATGATCAGTGAATCAGGAAAATTCACCCCGATCGCCTTCACCGCGATCATCACGCCACCCGGGGACAGTTCCGGTGCAGGCAGGTCTTCCAGCACCAGCGTTTCAGGGCCACCGGGCGCGCGGCTTAACAGGGCTTTCATCGGGGTTCCTCGATCTGGCGGGGCCGCGCGCATGCACGCAAGCCCGAACGGCATGACAGCGAAGAGACGCCGCCGGCGAAACATGGTGGGCGGTGACGGGTTCGAACCGCCGACCTACTGGGTGTAAACCAGCCGCTCTCCCGGCTGAGCTAACCGCCCGAAGGGAAAATGTGTTGGGCGGGCGCGCCCGAAAGTCAAGCCTGCGATCGGCGTCCCTCTCGTGGAATCTGCCCGGATCAGACGGTTCCCGTCCGAAGGGCGGAAGCCCCTTTCGCCCGCTCGGTGATATGGACCCAATCGCTCCCCGCGATCGCGGCATCGGTCGCGATCCATGAACCACCGACACAGACCACATTGACGAGCGCGAGATAGCCGGGGGCACCGATCGCATCGATCCCGCCGGTGGGGCAGAAGCGCAGATCGGGGAGGGGGCCGGACAAAGAGCGCAAAAGCGCCTTGCCACCCGCGGCTTCAGCCGGAAACAGCTTGAGAAAGCTGAATCCCCATTCGCGCGCCTGCATGGCTTCCGATGCGGTGGCCACTCCCGGCAGCAGGGGCGCGCCCATTTCGTCGGCGGCGCGCGCAAGATTGCCGGTCAGGCCTGGGCTGACGAGAAAGCCGGCCCCTGCGGCGGCGGCGGCCTCGCCATCCTGAGGCGCGAGCACGGTCCCCGCCCCGAGGATCATTTCGGGCACCTCCCCGGCAATCCGGCGGATCGCTTCCAGTGCGGCCGGCGTGCGCAGGGTCACTTCGATGGCACTGACACCGCCCGCCAGCAATGCCCGGGCGAGGGGAACCGCGCGCGCAGAATCGGCGATGGTCACCACCGGCATGACCGGATTGCGGCGGAGAAGATCCGGGAGTGTGGTGGTCATGATATTTCGGCTTTCGTGGCTGAAAACGGGACGTGGCTGAAAACGGGAATCGAAAAGACACAAACAGAACCAGTGGATGTCCCGCACCACGCCCCGGAGGCTCCTGATATCCCGGGCTCAGGAATCCGGGGTCGCGGACCGAAAACTCAATCCTCGTCGTCGAAATCCTCTTCCGCGATTTCAACCGGATCCTCAATCTCCTCGGTCTCGGCGGAAGCGAGTGCCGCCGCGCGCAGAGCGGCCGCACCCGGTTTCGCCCGCCCGCGCGACACCAGTTGCGGGGGTGTGACTTCATTGAGCCGGCGGTCGAGATAAGAGCCGGAATGTTCGATCACCTTGTCCAGATGATTTTCGAAGAAATGATTGGCCCCTTCGATCGCCTGACGCTCCACGATGATATGCTTCTGGGTGCGGATCTTTTGAATGGCGCGCTCGACATGATGGGGTGGTGCCACCTTGTCCTCGGTCCCGTAAATAATGATCCCCGAGGACGGGCAGGGCGCAAGAAAGCTCAGATCATAATGATTGGCGGGCGGCGATACCGAGATGAAGCCATCGATCTCGGGCCGGCGCATCAGCAATTGCAACCCGATCCATGCCCCGAAGGAATGTCCCGCCACCCAGCAGGCGCGCGCATCCGCGTTCAGGCTTTGAAGATAATCGAGTGCGGTTGCAGCATCCGACAATTCGCCCTGGCCGTTGTCGAACACTCCCTGGCTCCGCCCGACACCGCGAAAATTGAATCGCAGCACGCCAAAGCCGCGGCTGGCGAAAACCTGGGACAAGCCAACCGTCACCCGGTCGAGCATGGATCCCCCGGCGCGCGGATGGGCGTGCAGCATCAGCGCGATCGGCGCATTCTCGCTCTTGCCCGGAGTGTAACGGCCTTCCATGCGACCGGCCGGCCCGGCAAAGATGACTTCTGGCATTCATGACCCTTTTGACAAACATTTTCGTGACGCCAATGGGCGCCGGAATAGTTGACTTTCCTGCTTGGTTTTCCTATTTCGGCCACAGGCGCAATACAACAGCGCTGCAAAAAATGTGCGTTCCTCCAATTAGCACATGCCGGGCCAGAGAATCGAGCGTCTTGCGAAGCGCAGATTCCCGGGGCGGTCAGCAATTGTGGTTTTGCTCACAGGAAAGGCGATCATCATGAAGCTCGGCACCAAAGGCCGCTACGCAGTGATGGCGCTCGCCGATATTGCCCAGGCTGGCGATTCGCGTCCCGTCGTGCTGGCCGACATCGCCGGGCGGCAGGACATTTCGCTGTCTTATCTTGAGCAATTATTTTCCCGCCTGCGCCAGAGTGGCATTGTCGAAAGCGTCCGCGGGCCCGGCGGGGGCTATCGTCTGGCGCGACCGGCCGCCGAAATTCCGCTGGCCGCTGTCATCCTCGCGGTTGACGAGCCAGTGGAAACCACACGCTGCGCGCCGGCCTCGCGTCTGGGATGCACGCACAAGACCGCACGCTGTGCCACCCATGATTTATGGGTGTCGCTGCGGATGCATATTTTTGCCTTTCTCGAGAGGATTTCGCTCGCCGATGTCGTGGAGGGCCGTGTGGGGGATCTGGGGACCGACCCGGACCTGCTGGCCCCCGGTATGTGTCCATGACGCAAAATTCATCCCCGGGGTCACGAATTTATTGTGATTACAATGCCAGCGCGCCGATGCGGCCTGTGGTTCGCGCGGCCATGCCGGAAGCGTTCCAGGTCCCGGGCAATCCGTCATCGGTCCATGCAGAGGGCAGGGCGGCCCGGGAAAGAATCGAACTGGCGCGGACCCGGATCCGGGAGGCGACAGGTTTTTCCCGCGGCGATCTGGTATTCACCAGTGGCGCGACCGAAGGTCTGGCGCTGGCTTTGCACAGCGCACGGGCAATGGGCGCAAGGGTGCTTTATGCCTCCGAACTCGAACATCCGGCGCTGATCGAGACTGCGCGCGCCCTCGGCTTTCGCCGCGTTGATGTCGTGGTTCATGAAAATGGAACGCTCGATCTCGCGGATCTCGAACGACATCTGGCCGGGCATGATCCTGAACACGGCCCGCCGCTTGTGGCATTGCAGCGCGCCAATAATGAAACCGGTGTGGTCCAGCCTGTGGTGGAAGCCCTGCGGCTCACCCACGCATTGGTGGGCCTGTTCCTGTGCGATTGTGCGCAAATCCCCGGTCGGCTTGGACCTGATCCGGCGCTTGAAGCCGCCGATTTCATGGTATTTTCCGGTCACAAGGCTGGTGGACCGACCGGGATCGGGGTGGTTGGTTTCGGGGAAAATGTCCGGCCTGCGCCCATGCTGAGCGGTGGCGGACAGGAGCGGGGCGCACGCGCGGGGACCGAGAATCTTCCCGGGGCGATCGGGATGGGCGTGGCTTTTGCCGAGGCCGAGGCGACACGACCAGCCGAGGTGACCCGGCTTGGCGGATTGCGGGCGTCATTCGAGGATCAGGTCAGGCATCTGGTGCCTCAAATCGTGTTTTTCGGGGGCGCTGTTCCGCGGCTGGTACAGACATCCTGTTTCGCGATCCCCGGGCTGCGGTCGGAAACCCTGGTCATGGCGCTCGATCTCGACGGCTTCGCAATCTCGGCCGGTGCGGCCTGTTCATCAGGCAAGGTCAGGCCCTCCCGGGTACTGGCGGGGATGGGAATCGGGCCGGAACTTGCCTCGGGGGCCATCCGCGCGAGCTTTGGCTGGGCGAGCGAGGCCAGGGATGCAGAGGCACTCGCCAGGGCCCTTGGCGCGATTGCGACACGTCATTTGAACATTGCGGCGCATCATGGCGTCCGTGCGGAGACCTGACATGGATTCACTTCGGGAAGATCAGGCGATGGCGGACGTCAAAGCGGGCATTTCTGCCGATACGGTGGCGACCGTGGGCGGGCTCGAGGCCGATAAATACAAATTCGGCTTTACCACGGATATCGAGCAGGAATTCGCCCCGCGCGGCCTCACCACCGATACTGTCCGCTTCATTTCAGCAAAGAAGGACGAGCCGCAATGGATGCTGGACTGGCGACTTGCGGCGTTTGAGCGCTGGCAGAATCTCGACGAACCCGACTGGGCCATGCTCGACTTTCCGGCGATCGATTATCAGGACGCGATCTATTACGCGGCACCAAAAGCCAAGAAAACGGTCAAATCGCTCGACGAAATCGATCCCGAAATCCTCGAAACCTTCAAAAAGCTCGGCATCCCGATCCGGGAGCAGGAAGTGCTGCTGGGTGTCGAGGGTGCCCCGAAAGTCGCTGTGGATGCGGTCTTTGATTCGGTCTCGGTCGCGACCACTTTCCGGGAAGAGCTGAAAAAAGCCGGCGTGATCTTCTGCCCGATCTCGGAAGCTCTGCGCGATTATCCGGAACTGGTGCGGCAATATCTCGGCTCTGTCGTTCCGGTGAGCGACAATTTTTTTGCGACTCTCAATTCGGCGGTGTTTTCGGACGGTTCTTTCGTCTATGTGCCGCCCGGCGTGCGCTGTCCGATGGAGCTATCCACCTATTTCCGGATGAATGCACAGGGCACCGGCCAGTTCGAGCGCACGCTGATCATTGCCGACAAGGGGGCCTATGTGTCCTATCTCGAGGGTTGCACGGCCCCGATGCGCGATGAAAACCAGCTCCACGCCGCCGTGGTCGAACTGGTGGCGCTGGAAGATGCGGAGATTAAATATTCCACGGTCCAGAACTGGTGGCCCGGGGACAAGGACGGCAAAGGCGGCATCTATAATTTCGTGACCAAACGCGGGGATTGCCGCGGCGCGCGCGCCAGGATCTCCTGGACCCAGGTGGAGACGGGCTCGGCGATTACCTGGAAATATCCCTCCTGCGTTCTGCGGGGGGATGACAGCGTCGGCGAATTCTATTCGGTTGCGGTGACCAATGGCCGCCAGCAGGCCGATACCGGCACCAAGATGATCCATCTCGGGCGCAATACGCGCTCGCGCGTCATTTCCAAGGGCATTTCTGCCGGGCAGGGCCAGAACACCTATCGCGGCCTCGTTTCGGCGCATGCAAAGGCGCGGGGCGCGCGGAATTTCACGCAATGCGATTCGCTGCTGATCGGTTCGGCCTGCGGCGCGCATACTTTTCCCTATATCGAGGCGCGCACGCCCCATGCGCAATTCGAGCACGAAGCTACGACGACGCGGCTGTCCGACGACCAATTATTCTATTGTCGCAGCCGGGGCATCGGCGAAGAGGATGCGGTGGCATTGCTGGTCAATGGCTTTGTGCGCGAGGTGCTCCAGCATCTGCCCATGGAATTTGCCGCTGAAGCCCAGAAATTGCTCGCAGTCAGCCTCGAGGGGAGCGTCGGGTGACGCAAACCCGCGCCGAACTTTCTTTGCCGGATTCTGAAATCCTTCTGTGGAAGACCCAACATGCTTGAGATCAAAAACCTGTCGGTCGGAATTGCCGCTGAAGCGGGGGTCGAAGGCCGCTCGATCCTCAGCGGTCTCGACCTGTCTGTGCCGAAGGGCGAGGTCCATGCCATTATGGGCCCCAATGGTGCGGGGAAATCGACCCTGTCTTACGTTCTCGCCGGGCGCGATGGCTATGAGGTCACAGGCGGCGAGGCCCTGCTGGACGGGAGCGACCTCCTGGCCCTGAGCCCGGAGGAAAGGGCCGCAAAGGGCCTGTTTCTCTCCTTCCAATATCCGCTGGAATTGCCGGGCGTGGCGGCTCTGACTTTTGTGCGCGCGGCCCTCAATTCCCAGCGCCGGACGCGCGGGGAAGACGAAATGAAGGCCCCTGAATTCCTGAAAAAATCGCGGGAGGTGGCGGCGCGGCTCAAAATCGATCCCGAAATGCTCAAGCGTGGGGTCAATGTCGGTTTTTCGGGTGGGGAGAAAAAGCGGATGGAGATTTTTCAGCTCCTGATGCTCGAACCCTCCATGATCATTCTCGACGAGACCGATTCCGGGCTCGATATCGACGCGCTCAGGATCGTGGCCGAAGGGGTCAACGCCCTGCGGAGCCCCGACCGGGCCATGCTGGTCATCACCCATTACCAGCGTCTGCTCGACCATATCCGCCCGGACCGCGTGCATGTGCTGGCCAATGGCCGGATCATCGCCTCGGGCGGGCCGGAACTTGCCTTGCGCCTGGAGGCCGAGGGCTATGACGGCGTGCTGGCGGAGGCCGCCTGATGGCTGCGCCCTCCTTCTCCGGCGGAGCGATGGCTTCGGCCCTCGCGGCTCATGCCGGCTCATTGCCCGATCCCTTTGGCGCGCGGGCGGCGGCGTTGGCCGGATTCGCCCGATCCGGCTTGCCGGGCCGGCGCAATGAGGCGTGGAAATATTCCGATCTGGCCGAAAAAGCCGGTGCGCTGACGGCACTTCGTGCCGCCGGCGGGGATGAGGGAACCGATATTCATGTTCCGATCGGGGCCTTTGCCGGGCTCGGGGCGGTGGAAATCATTTTCCTCGACGGCCGGCTGATTTCGCTGCCGAAAGAGCTTCCGTCTGGTCTCGACATCGGATCGGATCCCCGCGCCGAGGCCCTGGCTGCGTTTGAAACCTTTCCCATGGCGGGGCTGGCGGCGGGGCTGGCTTCCGATCCCGCTTTGCTGCTCATCCGGGCGGCTGGAAAAGTCGAATTACCGGTCTGGCTGCGCTTCATCGCCTCGCGACCCGGCTTTTCGGCGGCCCGCGTGCGGATGGAGATCGCCGCAGGTCAGGCGCTGACGCTCTACGAAACCCATGAAGCATTACCGGAATCCGGTGGGGCCCTGGGGCTTAGCCTTGTCGAGCTGGCGCTGGGGGAGGATGCATCGCTCACCCGCCTGATCCTGCAACAGGGGACGAAGACGGGCGTAGACATCGCCCAGAGCCTGGCTTTCCTCGCCGCGCGCGCACGGCTCACCCAGACCCAATGGGCCGAAGGCAGCGCCCTGGCGCGCCTCGAAACCGCAGTGAAGGCAGAAGGGGAGGGGGTGCGTATCCGGCTCGATGGTGGCTATGGCGTGAATGCCGGCCGTCATTCCGATGCGACCACGACGGTCAAATTCGCGGCCGAGGCCGGCGTCTTGCAGCAAAATTTCAAGGGCGTGGCCCGGGCCGGCGGGCGGGGCGTGTTTCAGGGGCTGATCGCGGTCGACAAAACCGCCAACCGCACCGATGCCCGCTTGCGCCATGATGCCTTGCTGCTCGAGGAGGGCGCGGAGATTTGTGCCAAGCCCGCTCTCGAAATCCGCGCCGACGACGTTCAATGCGCCCATGGCAATACGATCGGCGCGCTCGATGCGGAGGCACTGTTTTATGCGCGCGCCCGGGGCATTCCGCGCGATCTGGCCGAACAGATGCTGACCGAGGCCTTTTTGGCCGAAGCCTTCACCGAATGCCCCGACGCGCCGGGCCGCGAGCGTCTGCTGGCCGCCATGCGCGCCTGGCTGGGGGGTGTGCAATGATTCCGGCTTTTGATCCGCACGCATTGCGTGATGAATTTCCGATCCTGTCCGAGCAAATCAACGGGCACAGGCTCATCTATTTCGACAATGCGGCGTCTGCCCAGAAGCCGCGAGTGGTGCTCGAGGCGATGGAACAGCTCGCGTCGCATGGCTATGCCAATGTCCATCGGGGCCTGCATGTCCTCGCCAACCGGGCGACCGAGGCTTTTGAAGGCGCGCGCGCCAGTGTTGCGCGCTTTGTCAATGCGCCCGAGGCCGCGGAGGTCATTTTCACCCGTGGCACAACCGAGGCGATGAATCTGCTGGCCTATGGACTTGCCAGCTCCATTCAGTCCGGCGACGAGATCCTGCTCACCGAAATGGAGCATCATTCCAATATCGTGCCATGGCATTTTTTGCGCGAACGGCGCGGAGCAAAGCTGGTTTGGGCTCCGGTCAATGCGCAAGGCGGGCTCGATCTTGAGGCGACGCTGGCTCTGATCGGCCCGCGCACCCGGGTGGCGGCGATCACGCAGATGTCGAATGTGCTGGGGGCCGTGCCCGATCTTCCGCGGCTCGCCGATGCCGTTCACGGCTTTGGCGGAATCCTTGTGGTTGATGGCGCGCAAGGTGCCGTGCATTTCCCGACCGATGTGCAGGCCCTTGGCTGCGATGCTTATGCGCTGACCGGCCATAAACTCTATGGGCCGACGGGAATAGGCGCGCTATGGGCGAAGCGTGACCTGCTGGAGCGGCTCGACCCCTTCAACGGGGGAGGGGAGATGATCGAAATTGTGACTCGCGATCGTGTCACTTATGCCGGGCTTCCGCACCGCTTCGAGGCCGGAACGCCGGCCATTCTGGAAGCTGTCGGCCTCGGTGCAGCGCTTGATTGGCTGATGTCGCAGGACCGCGCGGCGATCGAATTGCACGAAAAGGCACTCCATGATCGTGCTGTCGCCGGATTGAAAGCGATCGGGGCGAGCCTCTATGGCGAGAGCCCGGACAAGGGCGCGGTGCTCGCCTTCAATATTCCGGGTCTGCACGCCCATGATGTCGCGCAGATCCTCGATCAATCCGGAATCGCCATTCGCGCGGGCCATCATTGCGCGCAGGTGCTGATGGCCGCACTCGGGGTTTCAGCCACTGCGCGGGCGAGCTTTGCACTCTACAACACCATGGAGGAGGTCGAGACCTTCCTCGCAGCGACCGAACGCGCCCAGGCCCGCTTTGCCCGGGTCAGGCCCCAGCAAGCCGGAGCACATGCATGATCGACAGTGGCAAGGTCTGGTCGAAACTGAAGGATCTGGTGGGAGCTGCGCCGGCGGCGGACAAGGCTGTCGCGTCGGAAGGCCCGCCAGAGACATTGCCTTTGCCCGGGCAGGTGGCCGATCCTGAAATCGCTGCCCGGGGAAACGGGGCTCCCGCCGGTCCGCCCGACCAGGCGGAGCTCGATCGTATCACCGATGACCTCGTGGCTGCCTTCAAGACGGTCTATGACCCGGAGATCCCGGTTGATATTTATGAATTGGGACTCATCTACAAAGTCGATATCGATGATGCACGAATGGTCAGCATCGACATGACCCTGACTGCGCCGGGCTGCCCGGTCGCCGGCGAAATGCCGGGCTGGGTGGAGAGTGCGGCGCGAAAAGTGCCCGGTTGTGCCGATGTCAAGGTGAAAATGGTGTTCGATCCGCCCTGGAGCCCGGCACGCATGTCGGATGAGGCAAAACTCGAACTCAATATGCTCTGATCCGGGAATATCCCGTGACCCTTTTGACAGGAACAACCATGGCCCGCCCCCGCCCGGCGATCGTTCGCCTTACATCTTCGGCCAATGCCCGGATCCGTGAGATCATGGCCGAACGCGGCGCGGGCGTGCTGCGGGTCGGCGTCAAGAATGGCGGCTGCGCGGGAATGGAATATGTCATGGATTATGTCGACGGGGTGGAACGCCTCGACGAGGTGGTGGAGGATGATGGCGTGAAGATCGCCATCGATGCCAAGGCCGTCTTGTTCCTGCTGGGCTCGGAAATCGATTACGAAGTCACGAAACTCGCCACCCGCTTCACCTTCCGCAATCCCAACCAGACCGATGCCTGCGGCTGCGGCGAGAGCGTGACCATCGTACCGGCCGCCAGCTGAGCCCCGCACGGGCTCAGGGAGTTAATCAGGACCGGGGCCGGATCAGCGATTCCACATGGCCGTTGAGCCAGACCTGACGCCGGCGCTTCAGGCGCTCGGCATGGAGGATTGCCTTCAGCTCGCGAAATGCGGTTTCGAGATCGTCATTGACGATCACATAATCATATTCGGCCCAATGCTGGATTTCAGCGGCCGCGCGGTTCATGCGATGGGTGATGACTTCTTCGGGGTCCCCCGCCCGCGAGCGCAGCCGCGTGGCGAGATCCCCAAGGCTCGGCGGCAGCAGAAATATGCGGACGAGATCATCGGCCGAGGTCATTTCCAATTGCCGCGAGCCCTGCCAGTCGATGTCGAACAGCACATCCCGGCCCCTGGCGAGCGCACGTTCCACAAGGCCGCGCGGTGTTCCATAGAAATTTTCGAATACTTCCGCCCATTCGAGCAATTGATCGCCCGCCCGCATTTCCTGAAATTGCTCGCGGGAGACGAAGAAATAGTCCTTGCCGTCCTGCTCACCCGGGCGCGGGTTCCTCGTGGTTACCGAAATCGACATGACAAGGTCTTCCTCGTCCTGCAACAAGCGGCGTGACAGGGTGGTCTTTCCGGCACCTGAAGGGCTGGATATCACCAGCAAAAGCCCGCGGCGGCGGCGCTGCAATTGGGTCTGGCTCATAAGGGCCTCTCAAATGCCGGTTGATCCATCGAATGCCTCACGCGCTGATCAAAGGCGTGCTGGCTTTCTTCCGGCGTTCCGGGCCGGTATAGGACCGTGAGGAATGGCGCCGTCGGTCGGGTCCGAAATAGAGCGCCGCCCGCACAAAAGGCCGGGGGTGATTGATCACGCTCGCCACCTTCCGGTAGAGCTCAGACGCGGTCACCGGCTTGCAGCAGAACTCGGTCGTACCGGCATCGCGCGCGGCTTCGACCTTGGAGCGCTCGGAATAGGCAGTCAGCATGATGATCGGCACATAGGGATTGGGGCTGTCGCCAGCCGTGCGCACGAGACGGATGAAATCGATTCCGTCGAGCAGATTCATCAAAAAATCAACGACGATGATATCGACCTCGGCCGAACGCACGATGTCGAAGGCTTCGGCGGCATCGCGGGCCTCGAAATATTCCTTGATGCCAAAGCCGCGCAGGATCGTCTTGACGATATTGATCATGTGATGGTTGTCATCCACGATCAGGACGCGAAGACGGCTGAGATCGGCACTGCCCGACATGTCCCCGATAAACCCTCAAATGTACCAAAGAACCATTTTCTTCAGCATCCGCCTCACTTCAGCCGATTCGGTGCCGGCCGCGTGCACCACATTATCCTGCGATTCACTGGCGCGAAATCAGCGGATGCACTGCCCCCCTGATCAGGGGGCTATCATGAAAATCTTATGAAAATCCTGCAAAATTGTCGGGAACGGAAAACACAAGATGCGTTCGGGCTTGCCGGCCTTTGCCGGGAAGTTTGCTTGCGGAGAACCACGATGATAAGCCGCCGCTGATGCATCGCCCGTATTTCCGGATTTCCTGACGGGCACTTCCTGGCATTTCGGAGCATTTTTGTGAATTTTGACTTTTCCGATGATCAGAAAGCCCTGGCGCAGGAAGCGCGCAAATTGCTCGGCACCAGAGGCCGTGCCGGGACCCGCGCCTTGCTGAATGGCGGTTCTGGTCATTATGATCAGGAATTATGGGGCGAAATCGGGCGGCTGGGCTGGCTTGGCATCGCCATTCCCGAGGAATTTGGCGGTTCGGGCCTCGGACATCTTGAAACCTGCGTATTGGCCGAGGAGATCGGCCGCGCCAATGCCGCGGTTCCAGTGGCTTCCACGCTCTATTTTTTCGCAGAAGCCCTGTCGCTCTTTGCCCCGCGCGAGGTTTACGCATTGTGGGCCCGACAGATCGCGGGTGGCAAAACCATTGGCTGTTTTGCCATGGCCGAAAGCCCGGGCATTGTCAGCGAGGAACGCATTTCAGCGCTTGTGGTCGATGGAATGCTCCATGGCGAGAAGCTCCCGGTCATCGATGGCATGGCGGCCGATGCGGCAATCGTGCTCGCCCGGGATGGCGATGGCGCGGAGATGTCACTGTTTCTCGTGCCGCTGGCGCAGGCCGGAATCACGCGCACGCCCCTCGAAACGCTGGACCCCTCCCGGCCGGTGGCGCGACTGCAATTTTCCGGGGCACGGGTAGAGCGCCTCGGCGGGACGGGTGCAGGCTGGCAGAATGCGCAAATGCTGCTCGACCGTGCGGCCATTTATCTCGCCTTCGAGCAATTGGGAGGGGCCGAAGCTGCCCTCGAAATGGCGGTTGGCTATGCAAGGAGCCGCTTTGCGTTTGGCCGGCCGATCGGATCCTTTCAGGCGATCAAGCACAAGCTTGCCGATGTCTATGTGAAAAACCAGCTGGCGCGCGCCAATTCCTGGTACGGGGCCTGGGCCTTGTCAGCCAATGCGCCGGAGCTTGCGGCGGCGGCAGCCATGGCGCGGGTGGCGGCATCCGAAGCCTTTGACTTCGCTGCCAAGGAAAATGTGCAGACCCATGGCGGCATGGGCTTCACCTGGGAGGCGGATTGTCATTTGCTTCTCCGGCGCTCGAAACATCTCGGCCTGGCGGCGGGTGCGCCTGCCCTGTGGCGCGAGAAACTGGTGCGGACGCTTGAGAGACGCAACCGGGCGTGAGCGGAATATTCCGCCTCGGCCCGCCTGTGATGCCCGGTTGCCTGCCGGCGAGTAATGCGGGCGAATTGCCGGGGCTCCAATCGCTCCGCTTTCAAGACATTTTGGCCGCGACCCTTGCCCATTCGCCCTATCTCCGGGGCCTCGTCGCGCGTTTTCCGGGCCTGTTGCCCGCGGGCGATTCCGCAGGCGAGGGCGGCGTGTGGCGGGCGGCGCAGGAGGCCGTGACACAAGAAGCAATTGCAGCGGAAATTTCCGCCGCCAGTCGCGACCTGGCCGAAGTCCCCGTGACCGAATACCACATGGCCGGATTGCGCCGGGCAAAAGCGCGCGCGCATCTCCTGCTGGCGCTGGCAGATCTGACGGGGGAGGGCGGGACCCTCGAAATCACCCGCACCCTGTCGGATTTCGCCGATCATGCTGTTCAGGCTGCCCTGGCTGCCGCGGCGCGGAAATTGTTCGCCCGCGATGCGATTGCCGGCTTCTTCGTCCTGGCGCTCGGCAAGCACGGTGCCCGGATCCTCAATTATTCGAGTGATATCGATATCTGTTTTTATTATGAGCGCGCATCCTGCCCCTTGTCGGGCGCTGACGCGGTCCGCCTTGCGCAGGCAATCATCGATCTCCTGATGCGCCAGACGGAAGACGGCTATGTGGCGCGGGTCGATACGCGCCTGCGGCCAGACCCCTCCGCCCATGCGATCGCGGTGGCGACAGAGGCCGCCGAGAATTATTTCGAATCCTACGGCCAGAATTGGGAGCGCGCGGCCTATATCAAGGCCCGGCCGGTGGCGGGCGACCCGGAGGCGGCCGCGCGATTTCTCGCGGTCCTTGGCCCCTTTGTCTGGCGTCGTTATCTCGATCACGCGGCCATTGCCGATATCCATTCCATCAAGCGCCAGATCAATGCCAAAATCGGCAGCAAATCCGGGGGGGGATTTCCTGGGGGGCTTGAACTCGCACCGGGGTTTGACGTGAAGCTGGGTCGGGGCGGGATTCGGGAGATCGAGTTTTTTACCGAGGTTCAACAGCTCATCCTTGGCGGGCGCGACGAAAGCCTGCGTGTACGCGACACCTGTTCCGCGCTGGCCGCATTGGCCAGACGCCAGGCCATCAGTGAGGCGACGGCGGCCGAGCTCACGGAAATCTATGTATTGTTGCGGGGACTTGAACATCGCGCACAGATGCTGCGCGACGAACAGACCCACGCGATCCCGGATGATCCCGCTTTGCGTGCCGACTTCGCCCGCTTTTGCGGTCATTCGGAACTCGCCGGTTTTGACGACGGCCTGCGAAAGCTGCGTGGGCGCGTGCAAACCCATTATGGCGCGCTGTTTCCGGAGGCTGAGGATCTTTCGGACCCGCTGGGGAGTCTCGTCTTTACCGGGGTTGGTGACGATCCCGAAACGATCCGTACCCTCACCCTGATGGGCTTTCGGGAGGCGGCTTTTGTGGCCGGCCAGATCCGCGACTGGCACCGCGGACGCATCCGGGCCAGCCGCTCGGCGCGGGCGCGGGAGGCGCTGACATTCTTTGTCCCGAAACTCCTGCGCGCGCTTTCAGAGACCGGCGATCCCGACATTGCCTTCCGGCGCTTCGAGGATTTCTTCGGACGCCTGCCGGCCGGCGTCCAGGTCATGGCGATGCTGAATGCCAATCCGCATCTTTTGCGGGGCCTGTGCCGGGTGCTGGGGCTGGCCCCGGCACTGGCAAGGGCACTGGGTGCGCAGCCGTCAATGCTCGACGCCATGGTGGATGCGGGGTTTGTCACTCCGCTCGGAACTGAGGACAGCCCGGCGCGCCTCATCCGCCTGCGATCGGCCCTGCGTCTTCCACGGACTCTCCCGCAGGGATTCGAAGCCGGGATGAATCATGCCCGCCGGGCGGCAAAGGAGGAGCGCTTCCGTATCGCCTTCCAGCTCCTGTCTGGCCATTGTACTGCACAGGAGGCCTCCGCCGCATGGTCGGACCTCGCGGAAGCCAGTCTTCAAATCATGGCGGATCTGGCTGTCGCGGAACTCGCACGCCGCGAGGGGCCGCCGCCGGGCACCTGGGCGATCGCCGCGCTCGGCAAGCTTGGCGGGCAGGAACTGGCGGAGGGTGGCGATCTCGACCTCATGCTGCTCTATGATGCAGAGCCTGCGGCGGCTTCCCAAGCCGGGCAATATTTCACGAAACTCGCCCATCGCCTGGTGACTGCCCTCAGTGCCCCAACCGAGGAGGGCGTGCTCTATCCGATCGACATGCAATTGCGACCCTCAGGCCGGGCGGGTCCCGTCGCGGTACGCCGCGCGGCCTTCAAACGCTATTATCAGGAAGAAGCCTGGACATGGGAGCTGATGGCCCTGACGCGGCTGCGCATGGTGGCCGGCGATTCTGAATTATGCGGTGCCATTTCGGATTCCCGGCTGGCGGCGCTGTGCCGGGCTCGCAAGGTTGCAGAAATCCTCGCGGATGTGCGCAACATGCGCGAGAAACTGGCATCCGAACGACCGCCAGAAAATTTCTGGGACCTGAAATTCTCGCCCGGCGGGATCGTCGATGTGGAATTCATTGCCCAGGGCCTGATGCTCATTCACGGGGAAGAATATCCGGAGATCCTCGTGCCCAATATCGGTCTCGCCCTCGCTGCGATGGCCGAACGGAACATCCTGATCGATTCAAGGCCGCTGCGCGCGGCACATGACTTGTTCGGGGCCGTGCAACAGATCTTGCGGGTGGCGACGGGCTCCGGCTTCAATCCATCAGAGGCCTCGCAAGGGCTGGAAGCCTTGCTGACCGGGATCGCGGGCGTGGACGACTTCCCATCGCTCACAAACAGGATTTCTGCGGCGCGGGACGATGTATTGTCGGCGCGCCATGCCAATCTGGGGTGGTAAGGCAGGGATCGGATACATTCCCCGCGCTTGGAAGCGCGCCGATCCGCAGATAGAAGAAGGAAGGAAACATTCTGTCAAGGCTTGGCCGGAACTGGCCGGGCTTGGCTGGAACTGGCCGGGTGTGGCCGGAACTGACGGGTTGCGGCGGATTTCGAAAAAGACCGGGCGGACTTATCAATGGTCCGCTGTCCGGCCAGGAGGCGAAAATGACGCAGAAATTCATTCTGACGCTGGCGCTCGCGCTGGCTGTCATCACCGCCGGGGGCTGTGGCAAGCATCCGCGGGTCTATCGCGGCGGCGAGCTGTCGGCGACCGAGGCCGTGGCCGGGACCGGCGGCGGTGCGTCCCGGATATCGGCAGCGTTTCTGTCGATCCGTAACCGGGCGGCCACGGCCGATGTACTCGTTGGCGCGACCTCCCCCAAAGCCGAAGCAATTGAGTTTCATGAAACCGTGGATGTTGACGGGACCCTCAAAATGAGACCGGCAACAGCATTTGCGATTCCGTCCGGCGAACGACTCGCGCTCGCACCCGGCAGGAAACATCTCATGGTCTTCGGGCTCGATCCAGCGTTGAAAACCGGCGACAGGATCCCGTTAATTCTGACCTTCAGAAGCGGAACAATCATCGAGGCCGAGATGGAGCTGGTCGCGGATGCGTCGGCGCGTTTTTCCGACCATGCTGCCCATCATTCCGGGGCCCATGACCGGCATGGAAAGGCGGGCCACGCGGATAAAGGGGCAAGCCCCGCCGGGCCGCAATGATCCAGACCCCAGGCCAGACCCCAGGAAAGGTTCGGGCAGGGTTTGTGCCGAAGGATATTAGTCATGGATAATTCGGGCACACGCTTCATTGCAGCCATCGCTGACGGTTCGCCCGAATCATCCAAAGCCGTGCTTTATGCCGCAATCCGGGCGGCCGCCATGCAGGTCCGGCTGCTGCTTCTGGCGACGGTCGAGCCCCCGGATGGCGTCCACTGGCCCTCGGTGGATGAGGAGATGCGGGCGCTGGCGCGCGAGGAAGCCCGGGATGCCGCTGCCCCGCTCATCGTACTCGCCGAAGCGGAACTCGGTGCCCCCGTGTGGTTCGATGTGCGGGAGGGGCATTTGCGCGAGGCGATGCGGGCGGCGCTCACCCAATTTCCGGGAATATTGGAACTGGTGCTGGCGTCGGCCTCCACCGGAAATCCGGGGCCTTTGGTCAGCGCCATCGGACGGGGGGAACGTTTCGGCCCGCGTCCGGTACCCGTGGTCATTGTCCCCGGTGCACTGTCGGACGACGAAATCCGCGCAATCGCCCGTTAGCAGGCCTGTCAGGGCTTCGACGATCCTTACCCCAGAAAGCCGAGGTCCGAGGTGGCAAAGCGGCCAATATTGGGAATGATTTCCGGGAGAGTGGTTTGCGATGCCCCGAGCCAGCGCACAAGCGTCGCGGCATATTGGTCAACTGAAGTGGTCGGCAACAACCGTCCCTGCCCCACATCGTCGGGAGACCCCAGGGCGACATTCGGCCAGGTACCGTAAAGCCGCTGCCCGCGCACCGCACCACCGATCACGAAATGATGCGCGCCCCAGCCGTGATCCGAACCGCGGCCGTTGAATTGCAAAGCCCGTCCGAAATCCGATCCGGTGCAGATGGTGACATTGCTGGCGAGCCCCTGTTCAACAATCGCCTGATAGAGCGCCGTCAGTGCACCATCGACCTCGGTCAATCGGGCCTGCTGGTCAACCAGCAGGTTTTCATGGAAATCCCATCCCCCGGACGAGAGGAAAAAGATCTGCCGGCGCTGATTGAGCGTATTGCGCAAACCCATCATGCGCGCGGCCAGGCGGGCCTGATTGCCAAGATTGGTCGAGGGGAAAACAGTGGCAAGCGGCGGGGCGGCGGCCAGCGACGATCCGATGATCGTTTCATTGTCGATGGACAGGTTGTTGATCTGGGTCAACGTGTTTTCAAGCAGATTCGCCCGCGGCTGGGTCAGCAATTGCCGCATTGCCGCTCCGCCCGCCACATTGCCAAAAAGGCCGCTGAGCGAGGAAATTCGCACGGGCCCCGATGAGGCCAGGCGATATTGCTGAACGCTCTGACCAATCTGGACCATGTTCTGGTTGGCCAGCGACATGTTGATCGAGACGCGGCTATTGGGGTTGAAAACGCTGCTCAGCCGGTCCCCGAACCTTCCCAGCCAGCCGGTTTGCGCTCTCCCTTCCGGGATGCCCGTCTCCCACGCAGTCTGCTGGTCAGAATGCGAAAACAGATTGAGTGGCAGGAGCGGACTGCGCGTGGAAAATTGTGCCCGGGTCACCGGCTGGACGAGGGTGCCAACATTGGCGACGACGGCCGCGCGCCCCTGCTCGAACAGGCTGCGGATCCCCGGCAGCCAGGGCGACAGGCCAAGCTCGGGCCCGGCGAAGCCCTGCGGCGTGATCGGCAGGATCTGGTCACGCGCAATCGCCAGAGACGGTCGGGCGCTGGCATAGGCATCATATTCTGCGCCGCTGCGGGGAATGACCGTATTGGACTGGTCATTGCCGCCGAAAAAGAACACGAAGACCAAAGCCCGGTAATCATTCGCGGTCTGGGCTTCGGCGGCTCCGGCCGCCAGCGTCGACAGGATCGGCGCACCAAAGGCCGACATGAGACCCATGGTCTTCAGCGCTTCCCGCCGGGAGGCCGAACCGCGGGACGTATCGCATTCATCAGCGCAGGCATGCAAAGCGCGGAAGTGATCGTCGGAATGGTCGCTCATCGTGATGCCCCTATTTCTGGACGACATATTCGGGTGACGCCATCGACAGCGCGACCGCCATCTCCACCCGCAATCGGCGGGCCGCGGCATCATTGGTCGCGGGAAGGGCGGCGGATTCCAGTGCCGTGCGGATGATCGCGCGCGTGCCATCCGTCAATTGTCCGGCGAACAGAAGCAGATTGAGGCGGTCGAGCAGTGCATCGGGCCGGTCGGCAAGGGCGATCTCGGCCGAATAATCGGGCAAAAGCTGCCCGGCACCCGAGGCATGCCCGTTCCTCGCCGTATTGACGATGGTATTGGTATAGCCCGCAACCGAGGTTTCGTGGGTGATCTGGAATTCCGGTGCCCGCAGTCCGCGGTCACGGATTGCACCGGGAGGTGCGAAATCAGGGCGGAAGAAATTGAACACCGAGGGTGCCCGCGCCGGATTCTGGCCGAAGCTGAAGGCATTGTTTTCGATGGACGGGATCCGGAATTTCTGGTCCCGGGAGCTGGCATTGAAGGCCCGCAACCAGTTTCCGAAACGGATCATCGGCTCGCGCAATTTTCCCCAATCCGCGCGCGTGACGTTTCGGGGATCCCGGGCTTCCGGATCGAGCAATATTGCCCGGATCACGGCCCGCAGATCCCCCCGCACCCCCGTGCCATTATTGTTGAAGGCGGCACTTACCCGGGAGACGTAGTTCCGGCTGGGATTGGAGGTCACCAGGCGCTTGATCAATTGCTCCCCGATAAAGGGACCGACATTGGGATGGTTGAACAGCGTATCGAGCGCGATGCGCAGACTTTCATCACCCGGTGTGCCGGCAGGGATAATTACCCCGCGAATGATCCGCTTTTCGCTGGTGGATGCATGATTGGGATAGATTTTCATCGGCTGGTCATAGGGAACCGCTTCGTTGGTCGGCCGATAGATGGCTCCATTATAGGCGGCATCCGAAAAATCGGGTCCGCCCCAGCTCAATCCGGTGAAGACCCGCGCCATGCCGGCGATCTCGGCCTGTCCATAGGTCGGGATGCGATTGCCGCTGCCATCCAGCCGGAAAGTGCCGTCGGGATTGAGTTCGGAGAGCCCAATCGTAAATAATTGCATGACTTCGCGGGCATAGTTTTCGTCCGGGATGCGCCCGCTGGCCGGATCCTCGCGCTCGTTCCGATGATAGGTCAGGAAAAAGCCCATCGCGGGGGATCGTGTGACTTCTTCGATCAAGGTCCGGAAATTGCCGAACGAATTGCGCGCCAGCATGTCCAGATAGGCCGCGATTGCGCGTTCGGGCGTGGCGGTGGACAGAATGCCGTTGACGCCAACCACCATGATTTCCAGAAACGCCGCCACCATACGTTGGCGCAATTGGTCGCGCCCCGTCACCGCATGCAACCAGAAGGATTCCAGCACTGACCTTGTATCGCTGGTATTGGTCCCGACGGGTTCGCAGGCAGGGAATTGCGCGCCCGTGGGGTCGCAATTGGGCTGGCCGCCCCGGACCGTATAGCCATAATGGCTGTCGAGCGGCGCAACGGTAAATTGCTCGTCGATCCAGGCTGAAAAGCCGATCGACCGCAGGCGATCGATCTCGGCCATATTGGGGCCCCAGCTCGCCTGAACGAGAAAGCGCGCGGCTTCAGGTGCCGATACCGCGCCGGAGACCGGTGGAGGCGGAGGAGGGGGC